>JBFLVJ010000008.1:0-75028 GCA_040758595.1 Microcaldota archaeon
AGCTTGAAGGCGACGATATTCCTCGCGTTCGTGATTATGCCGTCGAGGACCTCTTTGCTCAGCTGGCCGAGGTACTGGCAGGAGAGGTATGCATAGAGGTTGAACTTCCTGGTCTCGGCCAGGATATCCTTGGTCACGCGCGTCTCCACCCTTGGGAACTCGTCCACCACCAGCACGGTGGGGCGGTCCATGAGCTTGCCGGTCATCGCCAGTATATACATCTGGTTGATTATCGCGCCCGCCAGGAAGCTTATCATCCTCTTCCCGAAAAAGTGCGGGTCGAACGATATGATGACCGTCCGGCTGCCCTCAAGCGCTTCCATCAGGCCGATCCTCCTGCGGTCCTTACCAAGGTAGAGCTGGTACTCCCCTATGAAGTTCAGGATGGGCAGTATCGCATCGTTGAAATGGTGTATGTTTATCTCGTTGAACTCCTCGTCGAAGAAGCGCTTGACCTCGGGATTCTCGCATCTGCCGAGCAGCTCCGCCCGGAACGCGCTGTCCGTGAGGAGCGAGCTGATGTTCGCCAGCTCCAGCTTCCCGAGCGACGTCAGCAGGTGGACCGCGTAGAAGAGCACGCGCTCTGAATACTTGTTGTCTTGGCCTATGGTGGAGGTTATCAGCTGGGCGATGAGCTGCGTCATCATGGGCGACCTCTCCCCTCCGGCATCCAGAGGCTCTATGTAAGTGCCTCTGAAGTCTATCACCTTCGCGTGGGGCATCATCCGGGCGAACTCGCCGTGGGGGTCTATGACGATCGTGCGGGTGCTGTCCCTGAACCTGGCGGCGATCGCTTTCAGCAGGATGAAGAGCGCCTTGCTCTTGCCCGCCCCGGAAGTGCCGACTATCAGGCTGTGCTGGAGAGGGTCGAAGCTCTCGGCCCCGATGCTAACCCCATCCTCCTCGAAAATCGGGAGCTCGGAACTCATATGCACCTTCTTGGGCAATGGTTCCAGGAGCTCCATGTATATGGACGGGTTCTTCTCAAGATCCAGCCGCAAGAACTTCTGGGGGCTGAGCACCATGAGGAGCCCGCGCCTCCCCTTCGCGTCCATCGCCGAGCCGAATGCTATGAACCTTCCGGCCGCCTTGGTGATCCAGAGCGATATCTCCTCGATGTCCTCCTTCAATATGAAGTTCAAGACATCATGGTTAGCGCCATCTATCGCATAAGGCTTCGGCCAGATAAGGGGACCTTTCCCATGGAGATCTAGCGAGCTGCGCTCGCAAAGCCGGTAGGGGAACACTAGAGCGGAGAGGTTCTGGAGGGACTTGCTCTCCCGCGCGAATATCCTGATGGTGTTCTCCTTCCTCTTGATGATCATCTGGATGGCGTTCACTGATAGTATGCCAGAGAAATCGAGGAAGCCCAAAAGCGGGAATCTGGCCCGCACTGCCAGATTGAAGAGATTCTTCACGTCCTCTTCCCCGACATTCGGCGAGTACAGGTGCAATTCACGGACTTCCATAACACCACACCTACTACTAGGCGATTGATATATTTTAATATTTTCATATGATTTTGCCACAAAAACAAATATTCTTAAGCTATACCTATCAAATGATTAGCCATGGAGATAGACAAGCTTGACAGGAAGATACTCTACCACCTGGATATCGATTCGCGCCAGTCGGCGAAAGACATCGCGGCCAAAACCGGCAGCAACAAGGACACCGTCAATTACAGGATAAACCGCCTCATAAGCGAAAAGGCGATATCCGGCTTCACCACCGAAGTGGACACTTCGAGGTTCGGCTATTCCAATATCAAGACCTATCTCCGTTTCCAGGACATGGACGAGAAAACTGAGGAGGAATTCTTCTCCTATCTCTCATCGTTCCCGGAGATAGGGTGGATAGTGCATGCGAGCGGCAGGTGGGATGCCCTTTTCTGCACCTGGGCCAGCTCCACTTTCTCGTTCTTCAGCACCTTGACCAAGATAATGAACCGGTTCAGCCGGAACATCTTCGAGAAGCAGATAATCCACAACATCAACTGGTTCTATTACAACCGCAAATGGCTCCAGCCGGAGGAGCGGCGGGTGGTGTCGTTCAGGTACGGTGGCGAGCCCGGCAGCGAAAAGCTGGACGATACCGACCTCAGGATACTGAAGGAGCTGTGCTTGGATGGGCGGGTCCGGTTCTCGGCCATAGCTGAGAAGGCCGGCATACCCCCCCAGAACGTGCTCAACCGCGTCCGGGCGCTGGAGAGGAAAGGCGTCATCACGAAATACGGCATAGACCTGGATCACTCCCGCTTCGGCATCGTCTTCTGCAAGGCGTTCATAGAGCTCCACAACATCGACGAGAAATCGCTGTCTGAGGTGTACTCGTTCTGCGAGCGCGAGCCCAGGATATTCGCCCTCACCACCACGCTCGGCGCCTGGGACCTGGAGCTCGAGATGGAGGTCGAGAAGGTGGAGGACATGATGGAGATAATGAACCGGATAAAAAGGTCATTCCCAAACTCGGTCAAGGGCTACGATTCGATAGTCATCACCAAGCAGTCCAGGATAAACTACCTCCCCCAGCCGTTCGGCGTGAGATGAGCATCAGCTGGACACTTTGAACCGTTTTCCTAACGCTTCCATCCTTGCGGTGAACTCCCCTGCGAGCTCCACCATCTCATCTGCCCTCCTGTCGGAATAATCATAATGATAATCAGCGGCCTGCCTCGCGCTCAGGGCGGCCTTGAAGTCAGCCACAAAACGGTTCTCCAGCTTCCCCTCGCTGCATAAAGAGTCCAAGACCTCTCCGACCGCGAAATGCGACCTCTCTTTCAGGCCCATGAGGAACAGTATCGCTTTGGCAGAATGGAACACCGCAAAATATGCCTTGACTATCGCCCATTTGTGGTCTTTCTCAGCGAGCGAAGCCTTCGCATGCTGGAGGTCATACTCCGCCTCTGCGAACTCCTTTTCCGCAAGCTCCTTCGAAGGCCTGATCCTTTGCAGATGGCCCTCTTCCACCAACCCGTCGATATCCATCACAACAACCTTATCTTGTCCCTCTCGATTCTTTCATAATAGGCGGGATCAGACCTTGCCAGTCTCGAGTATTCCACGAAAGTGAGATACACCGGCCTAAGCTTTTCCAGTTTCCCGACCTTGGCCAGCGCCTCTTTTGCCGTTTTATGCCCAATTAGCAATAAATCGATATCGCTCTTTTCCACATCCTCGCCCCTCGCGGCAGACCCGTAGAGGTAGGCTTCCACATCCATCCCTTCCAGTTTTTTCAGCAATGGCATGACCGTGTCCAAGGTAAGGAGAACCTTCAATTCCTTTACCACCGGATTGCTCCTGTCAAGGCCGTAGCGTTTGGTCCTCCCGACCGTTTCCATCCTCAATACCCCTGCTTCAAGCAGCTTGTGGAGGCCGTCGAAGAGGCTCTTTTTCGCCATCTTCAGCTCTTTTCCGAGCTGCTCTGCATACATCGTGGCTGTAGGCCTCTTGAGAAAATATCTCAAAAGCTTCAAAACGGTCTTCTTCCCAAGTAGTTCAAATATTTGAACCATATAGTTCACTATTTTATACAGTGGTTCATATTTTTAAACCTTATAGTTCAAAAAATTATACTAAAACTCATCCAGCCTCTTCCCCAAAGAACTGGCGTTGGTCCAGTTGATGCCGAAGCTCTTCTCGCTTTCCTTGAACAAGGAAAGAGACAGGAAATACCATGACTTCCGGTTCCTCCTCCATCCGATGTAGCAGGTGATGCCGCTCACGTCCTCCCATCTCTTGAGGTTCTCGAACTGCTCCCGGTCTATGTTCAGGTTCTCCTTCTCTATGGCTTTCGCTTCTATCCCGAACTGGCTCCCCCTCCTGAAGACAAGTATGTCCGGGCTGAGGGAATTCACTCCGCTCCCTGCCGCCCTGATGACGCAGAAACCTTTGCCGGAGAAATGGTCTATGAGCTCCCGCTCGGCCCGGGAACCCTTGCGATATGAGAGCATGAACATGATTCCGGAGCATGCGTTAAAAACATGTGCCTCAGCCGGATAGCGCGTCTCCGAGCGCCGCGACAAGCTTTTCGAATTCCACCGGTTTCCGCATCACGCAGAACGCTCCGGCGGCTTCCATGGCATCCCGGTCTTCGTCCGTCGCGCCGCCGCTGAGGATTATGACTTTAGCATTCGGGGATGCACCTCTTATCTCCTTGAGCATCTCAAGGCCGTTCATCTCGGGCATGTGCATATCGCTTATCACAAGATCCGCCCCATACGATATGAAGGCATCCGAGCCCTCCTTCCCGTTACGGGCCATTCTCACGATATATCCCTCTAAAACCAGGATCCTCTCCAACAACCTCCGGACGGCCGGGTCGTCGTCCACGACAAGGATGCTCCTGCGCTTGATGGGCGGTTCCCGCATCGGGTCCCTCTTCGGTGAAGGTTTCCTTCCCAATGCCGCAAGCTTCGTTGGCGTCAATGTTACTGGGGGCATACAATCCTCCTTTTTGGCACAATATAAATAAATGGCTTCCTTTTGCGTTCTGCCGCAATTCATGCAGGTTTCCGGAGGATCCCAGAGACCGCTCTCTTCATGCTGTCTATTCCCTCCTCCCATCTCATGAATCCGTCAACATCCACGGGCGCGCCAGGCAGGCTGTCTAGGAGCATGAACCTCGTTTCGGGGCGGTTCCCTCTCACCCACCGTAGCAGCTTCATGCCATCACTATCCTGCCGCATGTCGATGTCGCTGATGACAAGGTCGATATGGATGCCGCGCAGCACCTGCATGGCACCGTCCAAATCGCCTGCGACGCTTGCGAACGCATTCCCTGAAAGGGCGTCGGACAGGCGCTCTCCCAGCTTTTCGTTCTTGCATACGATGAGGATGATCGGTTCTTTCTTGGATGTTACCCTGTCTGGCTCTGGTTTTTCGGCCCTGAAAGGCTTTCCCTTGCCTTCTTTCACCGGCTGTGTTTTTTGCATCGGCATCATTATTTTATCACCGGTGCCTCTGCCATCATCTTCAGCAGGTGCATGGCCACCCTGGTCAGGTCAGGCTCCCCTCCTTTGAGCAGCCATCCCCTCCTCTGCGCTATCCGCGTGAGCACATCTCCGCTGTCCGCAGCGCCCTCCAGGTCTATATCATAGCTCTTCTCCAGCCATGCCCTCAATACAGGCGATCTCAGGGCCTTCTGGGCGAACTTGTAGGCATATCCTTCCCGCTCCGCAGTCACGTTGAGCGCGCCTTTCCTCAGCATCTCGGATTCGGGTTCGCTTCGGGGGAAAACCCCGCGGTAATCGCTGACCATCAGGCCCTCGTCTATCCTCACCCACTGGATGTTCCTGGTGGTCCCGGCCACATGGGAGACCTTCGCGGCCTTACGGTTCGCGAGCATGTTGATGAGCGAGCTCTTTCCCACGTTCGGATATCCTATCAGCAGCGCCTTAACGGGCCTCTTCTTGGCCTTCGTCATGATGGCTTCCAGCACGGCCTTCCTCTCTTCAGGAGCCCTGTTCTTGGCACTGACTGTGAGTATCCCCTCGGGCAGCTTCCCTTCAGGGCAAAGATCGCTCTTGTTCGCTATCTTCAACAGCCTTGCAACTCCCGACCATCGCTCGGCCAGGGGTATCCTGGTGCCGTCGATGTCCCTGGCATCGAGCACTTCCACTATGACGTCGGCCCCGTGGATCATGTCCTTGACTTTTTTCCAGGGCTCGGTCAGCTTTTTCCCCATCACATCCCCTCTATCCTATGTTCGCTTTATAATCATTCTTTGGGAATATCGACCTATGCTCGACCGCACCTTCCTCCATCTCCCAGGTTACAGCTACCGCAGGGAGCGGAGGCTATGGAGCCGCGGCATTTTCGGATGGGACGACTTCATAGACAGGTTCAGGGACTCGCGGTTCCACAGGGCCCAATGCGCAACCCTGGAGTCATCGCGGAACGCACTGGCCCATTCGGACGGCAACTATTTCGGCGACCTGCTTCCCAGGGAGGAGGCGTGGAGGGCGTTCCCCCATTTCAAGCGCATCGCTTATCTGGATATCGAGACCACCGGCCTGGCCCCGCAGAACGACCATCTGACGGTGGTCGGCATCTTCGACGGCAAGGATACGCACAGCTACATCCACGGGAAGAACATGGAGCAGTTCGCCAAGGACATCTCATCCTACGACATGGTGGTGACATTCAACGGTTCCATGTTCGACATACCTTTCCTGAAAAGCCATATCCCGGGCCTGAAGATGCCGAGGCTCCATGCCGACCTGCGCTTCATCCTCGCTTCGCTGAACGTCCGCGGAGGGCTGAAGAGGATAGAGCAGCAGTTCGGGCTTGAGCGAGAAGACGACCTCAAGGGCATGAACGGCTATGACGCCGTGCTCCTCTGGAGGCGATACCGGAAAAGCGGGGATGAAGGCGCCCTGGACAAGCTGGTGCGCTACAACGCGGCCGATATCTCCAACCTGAAAGCGCTGATGGGATGGGCTTACAAGGAGAAGCGGGGAAGGACCGGCTTCGATGATATCCTCCGTGCGACGGTCCGGGATTGACTAGTTTTAATAAATCTGCGGAATCAGTAAAGCGCATGAGAGGCTATATCGCTCTTTTCCTGATGGCTATCCTCGCGGCCGGCTGCGCCCAGCCCGAGGCGACTGCGGACGAAAACCGGGTTGGAGACGGAGTCACGACCGAACCGATACAGGAATGCATCGGACCGGTCTGCGGCATCGATGGCCTGACCTACGCAACCGACTGCGAGGCCGAGGTAGCCGGAGCGGAAGTGGATCACATGGGCGCTTGCCTGGAGATAGAGACGTGCTCTGACAGCGACGGGGGCATGGACGTCACCGTGGCCGGCACGGTCTCGAAGGGCGATCAGAGCCATGATGATTATTGCGATGGTGAAGGCCGCCTGCAGGAATACAACTGCGTGGACAACTCCATGACCGCCATAGCGTTCGAGTGCGCCGATGGCCAGGAATGCATGGACGGAAGATGCGTGGAAGCCGAGCCTGAAGCGCCTGTCGATGAGACCCCGGTCGTGGAGACGACCGGCTGCCATGGGCCTTACGATCCAGACATCTACTCAAGGGATTCGGCCACCCACAACGGGACCGAATACGCTGACGAGTGCATCGAGTTCGATGTCGTCAAGGATTATATATGCCGCGACGGGAAACTCGAGACCCTCAACAACGAGTGCCCGCCCGGCTTCGGGTGCAACCAGGGCCTCTGCGAAGAGCAGCCCTATATCTGCAATGAGGCCGACCTCGGCAACGACACCTCGACCCGTAGCAGGACCTATGTCAGCCGCGGCCTCAACGTGGTGTTCGACCAGAGCGACGAGTGCGTCGATATCGCCACGATCAAGGAACACTATTGCCTCCTCAACGGCACGGCCGCCACCCAGGAGTTCGAGTGCGGCAGCGGGATGAAGTGCCTCTCCGGAAAGTGCGTGAAGAGCAAGTGCAGCGAGACGGATGGCGGCCTGGATATCTACAAGAAGGGAACCACCAGCGCCTCCGGCGTGGAAGAGGAGGACGAGTGCATCACTGACTATGAGGTACGGGAGTACTACTGCCACGGGGATGAGGTCTATAGCAAAATAACCCATTGCGGCGAAGGCTTCATCTGCAGCTCCAGCAATGACAAGTGCGTGGAGGGCAGCATCGAGGATTGACATGGAGCTTTATCTGGTCCAGCATGCTGAAGCCAAAGCGGAAGAGGAGGACCCCGACCGCCCGCTCACCAGGCGCGGCAGGGAAGAGGCCGGGGCGGTCGCCAGCAGGCTCGCTGGATCAGGGATGCGGGTGGACCATATATTCCACTCTCCGAAGCTCCGCGCGATGCAGACGGCTGACATCTTCAACACTCACCTCAAGTCGCATGCGACCGAAGCGGAAGGACTCAAGCCGATGGACGAGCCGAAGGCGGCGCTGCGGCTGATAGAATCCGCATCAGGGAGGGGGGAGAGCATCATGATTGTCGGCCATATGCCGCACCTCTCGAAGCTCGCATCCCTTCTGCTCTCCGGGAGGGATTCGCCGCCGCTGATATCGTTCAGGATGGCTGCCGTCATATGCATGGTCAAAGAAGAGAGCGGCTGGCAGGTCAAGTGGATGCTTCCGCCAGAGCTAGCCTGATCCTATCTTGCCTGCGGTCCCGTCCACCCGGACTATGTCGCCGTCTTTCAGCATGGAATAGATGTCTCCTTCAGGCTTGTCCACCATCGGTATGTTCGATATTATGGCACCCACGGCGATTATCGGTTCCGCGCTCACATTGATTATGGCGGCGGGCGCCTTCCCGTTCTTTGCGAGTTGCAGCATGACATAAGAGCCGACCGTGGAGCCCTTCCCGTTCGGGAACACCAGCACCTTCCCAGCGACGTTCTTCCCTTCCAGCGGATGGCCTTTCTCGATGACCTCTCCGGTCGCCGGATCCACTCCTCCGAGGAAACCGATGGGTTCCCTGCTGATTAGCGCCTCGCCTTCCACGACTCCCTTTGATATCGCCCTCGCTTTCATCTCCATGAATATCACCTGTACAGTATGTCCTCCAGATCGCCGAATGCCACCTTCTGCTTGCACAGGCTGGGGAGATATACCGCAGCCTTTCCGGAGTCGGTCCCGGTGGTGACATACCCCATCCTCTCAAGGGGGCACACCACCATGCAGGTGTCCGCCACCACCCTCCCGCCTGCAGAGGATATGGCTGCGGAATAGCCGAGCTTCTCGGCTTCCTCCTTGGTCTTCCTGGCCGTGCAGACCCAGAACTCGCAGGTGGGTGTCCTCTGCGCCACCATATCCGCCACCCGCTTTATCTCATCAAGAGAGGCGTGCGGGCATCCGATCGTCACAAGATCGGGCTTCTGCCCTTCGTCCATCTGCGCTTTGGCCTCGTCCAGATCCTCCTGGGTGAATGCGATCCTCTCAGCTCCATCGGCTATCCGCCATTCCGGTGTGATGCCCTCCACGAAGAAGAGCGGGACAGAGCCGCTGGCGGCCATGGAAGCCCCTAGCACTTTCAGCTGTGCCTCGTCTGCCTTCTTTATGCCGGTGAATGCCGGATACCTCCGTTTCGCTTTCTTCCCGACCGCCCAGCCGAGCGCTCCGAAATCGGCGATGCCGCCCAGCCTGCACCGGACATCCACGACCATGTCTGCCTTGCGGTCCTCTTCGATATGCAGCCCATAGAACGGCGTCACCCCGCATATGGCCGCCGCGAGCGCGGAAGGCCCGCCCTCCCGGTTGGTTTTCGCTCCCAGTACCGAGTTGGCGAACGCCACGGCGCTTGATTCGGCCCATGCCACGTGCTCCCCTTTTTTCGGCCTTATCCCGACGAAATAGGGGGCGCAGGTGCAGGTCTTGGATATCCCCATCCTTGAATATGCGTCCAGGACCTCCATCTGCTTGATCGCGAAATCCTCGGGTATCTTCATCTCTCTCCATTGCTCGCGGTCCATGCCGGCCGGATTCAGGAATGTGTTCACTTTGACCCTGGCCCCTCTGGCCGCGAGATCCGCAAGGTATTCCAGCCCCGCCTGCCCGATGGTCTTGTAGGACACTCCGGAGACCTGCACGCTGGAGACGGGTATCATCCTCTCGGCCCCGTATATTTTTCCCAGCGCCACCAGTATCTCCATGGACTGCCGGGCGGCCTCGCCCATCTCCCCATCGAACATGGCCTGCTCTTCATCAGCGAGTATCATCAGCATGATATCGGAAGAAAGGAGATAAAATGGATTACGGCTCTATGGTCGGGTGATAGGAACCTCCGAAATAGCCTCCATCGGGCAGTTCCCCTATCTCGCCCGGTTTAGGATCCTCAGGTCCAGGCTCTGAGTATACGATCTCTTGCACGACGTCCCGGTACTCAGGCGGCAACCCTTCTTCAGGGACGGGCTCCACGAACTCGCCGGCCGGGCTGAGAGCATCGTACAGGCCGAACATGATGTTATAGAAGCCGAACCTTATGCCGTTGAACAGGCCTTCGCCATCCACATCTATCCTGCCTGCGGAGAGCGCCTGTTGTATGCTCATGTCCTCGCTGGCCAGCAATGACATGGTCATCCTGTCCGTGCGTACGGTGACCGTAGGATCGCCGAGGGCTCCCTCTCCATAATCTGTCACGGCCCCGCCCTTGGTCACCAGGTAGCCGCCATCCCCCTCTGCGGTCTCGATGTTTATCCTCTCATCGCTGAAAAAGCCGCCGATGAACGGCGCGTCCACCAAATCTTCCTCATAGAAGCCCGCGCTGCGTTCCACGAAAGAGCGGATTGCGTGGTCGCACTCCAGGTTGCCCCGGATGTTGGCCGGGTCGCGGCAGGTATCCTCTATGACTACCGTCTGCTTCACGCAGTCCCAGCAGCCGGTCTGGTAGTTCTTGTAGCAGGCCGAATCCGCTCCGCAAGAATCCTGGCATGATGCCTGGTCCAGGTATTCGCCATCGGCCGCTATGCACAATGGTGCGAAGCAGCTGCAGCAGACCGGACAGCATGAGGCCCCGGAGCCGCATCCGGTCGGCTCCGCGAACGGGTCGCATCCCTCCCCCTTACCGGCCTCTATCTGCCCGTTCCCGCAGCAGCACCTGTCAGGGCAGGCATCGGCGCCGCATATATCGTCCGCTATCTCGTCGAGGTTCGCCTGCGTGGGCTCGGAACCGGCACCGGACGTCCTGGACATTATGCCGCCATCGCCGTCTTCCAGTCCCATCATATGGCCCGCCTCATGGGCGAAATCCTTGTAGTGCTCCCCGCCGGGATTGTCCGGGTCCACGGGTCTGCTCATCTGGTCGGACCACCAGCCGTTCTGGCTGTTCCCGCCGTTGCCGTTCGCCACTCCGTACATATATCCCATGTAGAACGACGCGCCCTGGAGATCGGACTGGTTTCTGGGGGGATTGGCGTAGCTTCCGTCGGGCTTGAAATAATCCGTCACCATGACGCAGTGATATCCCGGCGGACCTGGATTGCAGTTCACCTGGCTGGCATCGGTTATCTTCATGGTCACCACGTCGAACGTCATCGGGCACTTGCAGTCCCCTACGGTCCTGAAGCCGTCCGGACCGTTCCATGTATCTTCGATCTCTTTCTCCGCCCGGCTGATGTAATCGTCGGAAGCGCCGGAGAACGCTATCTTCAGCGTTATCGCGAGCTCGCAATCTCCCTTCGTACAAGTCGTCTCAGCGAATGAGAGCGGACTCAGGAGAATGATCAGGCCGGATATCCAGAGCATACGCACCGCGCAAGAACGATCCATGGCCTGCTTTGAAAGTGAAAATTAAAAAAATCAGAGGTACTCTCCAGGATCTACCCTCTTCCACACAGCTTTCTCGAAATCCTTCTCCTTGCCCAGCGGCTTGGTGGCGTCTATTCCCATCTTGGCGGTGTCGCGCGTGACCGGGTCCGCGCTCGGATCCAGCGAAGAGCCCTTCTGCCCGCTCTTGATCATGACGTCCTTGTCGGCCTGCACCCTGGTGGCGATGGCCCACTCCACTGCCTGCATGTCATCCACGTCTATGTCGGCATCCACTATCACGACATGCTTGAGCGACTTGTGGCCTGCGAATGCGGCTTCTATCGCCTTCTTTCCGTCGTCATCGTGTCTCTTCTTTATCGATACCACTGCGTGCAGCCAGGAGCATCCGCCGAATGTTATGTTGACGGCCTTGCAATTGCAGACCTTGTTCACTTCGTCGAAGATGGTCGGCTCTCTGGGCATGCCCATGAGCACCTTGTGCTCGTTGCCTCCTGGCACCAGGACATGCCAGATCGCATCATCCCTGTGATACATCTTCGTGAGCCTCATGACCCGCTGCTTGCGCACGATGTCATAAGTCTCTGTCAGGTCCACGAACGGCCCTTCGTCATGCATCTCCCTGGTGAGCTTGCCCTCGAACGCGAATTCGCAGTCTGCCGGGACCTCTATCCCGTTGGACAGCCTCACGGTCTTCACCGGCGCGAGGGCGTCGGCGAACTCCAATTCGTCCTGCCCCAGCTTGGACGAGATGGCGGCCGACAGGAGCACGTTGATGGGCGCACCCACAACGACAGCGACATCCAGTTCATTCCCGGCCCGCTCCATGAACTCATTGAGGTGCCTCGGCAGTATCCTCACGGCCACCCTGTCCTTGCCGATGACCATCATCCTGTGGAACGAGAGGTTGCGCCCCAGCTCCTTGTCATAGGCGATGACTATCGCGGAGGAGAGGTACGGACCGCCGTCCTTCTCTGCATGGAACGGTATCGGGAGGCACCCCAGATCGACCGAATCGAGCCGGTTCTCCATCACCGGCGCCTGCGATTCGGGGACGGGTTCGGGTTTTGAGGGGTTGTTTATCGCATGGACGAGCTTCGGTATCAGCTCGCTTTTCCTTATCCCGAGATAATCGCACACCAGCTCCCTGGTGGAGAAGACGTTGCCGACGGCCGGGAACGCGGAACCCGAGACCTCCGGGACCAGCACCGGCGTGCCGTCCACCGCACGCATCAGCCCGGCCAGCTCCAGGTGCTTGGAGAGCTTCCTCTTCGCTACCTTCAGCCTGCCATCATCCTTCAGCCTATCGACGAATTCACGGAACGTCTTCATGCCTTCCACCGTTTTCCGATGCCATGCTCCAGCCCGAGCTGGTCCAGCACCCTCGCGACTATGAAATCGATGAGGTCGTCGACGCTCTTTGGCCTGCCGTAGAATCCCGGCGATGCCGGAAGCACCACTCCGCCGGCGAGCGTCACCCTCTCCATGTTCTTTATGGTTATCAATGAGTATGGGGTCTCCCTGAGGACAAGTATCAGTTTCCTCCTCTCCTTGAGCGCGACCTCGGCCGCCCTTGTGATGAGGGTGTCTCCGACGCCATTGGCGATCTCGCCGAGCGTCTTGAGCGAGCAGGGTATCACGACCACCGCGTCGGCGGGATTGGAGCCTGATGCGAAGGGGCAACTGAAATCCCTCTCGCTAAAGTCCGCTTCCGGCAGTGCTGCGCCCTCGGCTCTCGCCACTTCCCTCGCCCCTGAGCTGGCCACGACGCTAACCTCCACGCCTTCCATGCCTTTGAGGACAGAGGCGAGCCTGTGGCCGTATTCCAGCCCCGAGGCTCCGGTGATGGCTACGAGGATGCGCATACCCTGCTAGTCTGGGACAAACTTTTATTAATCTTATCCCCCTTGATTTAGGTCCCCATGCATAAACCGGTGTCTGCCGGTAAAAAGAAGTGGTTGCCATGTTCGGATGGATATTGAAGACAAACTGGGATATCGACCGGATCTCCAGAGCGTACAGGATGAAGAAGAAGAAGGATGCCTCCCTATGCCTAGATGAGGAGGCCAAGCTGCGGTGAGCAATTAAATTACCTTCCTGTTTATCCTTTTTTATGAAGATACTCAAGCTCGGCGGCAGCGCCATCACCGACAAGAAAGGCTATCGCAAGGCGAGGCCGTCCGCCATCAAATCCCTGGCCGAAGCCGTCGCCAAGCTTTGGCGCAAGGGCGTCCGGGACCTGGTCATCGTCCACGGCGCGGGCTCCTTCGGCCATGCACTGGTGATAAAGCACGGCCTTCAGGATGGGGTGAAGAACACCTCGGAGAAGCTCGGCTTCGCCGACACCCATGCGGCCTGCAGCGAGCTCTCGCTGATGCTCGTCGAAGCGCTCATAGATAACGGGGCCCCGGCTATCTCCATACCGCCCGCCGCGATAGTGACGCTCAAAGACAAGCGCATATCCTCATTCGACACCAAGCTCGTCAACGACTATCTGGATTCGGGTTACCTCCCTGTCCTCTACGGCGACATGGCGCCCGATTCGGTGCTAGGAGGCTACCCTTGCTCCGGCGACCAGATCGTCTCCTATCTGGGCAAGGGCGCGGAGATGATCGTCCTCGCGAGCGACGTGGATGGGGTGCTGGACGACAAAGGCCAGGTCATCCCTTCCATCAGCCGCTACAACCTGGAGGAGGTCTCAAAACACCTCAAGCATACCGAGAACGACGTCACCGGTGGCATGCGGGGCAAGATAGAAGAGCTGCTGGGCCTGGGCACTACATCATACATAGTGAACGCCAAGAAACCCGAGCGCATACTCTCCCTTTTCGAAGGCAAAGAGGCGCCCTGCACCCGGATAGATGGCTGATCAGGCGAGTCTTCCGGCCAGGCAGGCTCCGAGCGCGACCGCTCCGACTATGAACGCGGATCCGCATCCGCTTCCCACCCAGCGCTCTTTCTCAGCGGCGCTGTCGAAACGTTCGATATCTCCCAGGCCGCCGTTGCCGACCTTCATCATCTCGCCTGCGTTGAGATTGACCGTCTCGGAGGAGAGGTCTGTTATCTGCACATCCCCTCCGACGACCTTGATCTCTGCCTCCCGCATCATCTCATCGTAGTAGACAGAGAATGCGGTGCCCTTGACGCCAGCTACGGAGACCCGGGTGTGGACCTCGAACTTCGTCCCATCTCTCTTAGTGACGTCGGAATATATGGCGCCCTTTATCAGCTCGAGGACCACAGAGAACGTGCTCTTATCCTCAAGCTTCTGCAGCTCGGTGAGGTCCAGCGTGGTATCCCCATCCAGGTATATCTTGCAGTCATCATCGAGCAGTATCGTTGCGGTTGAGCCATAGCCGGTGCGGACGCTGTACCCCTGGCCGAGCGGTATCTTGCTAGCGACCTTCACCCAGCTCCCTCCCGGAGCCATCACATAGACCTCCCCGGAGTATCGGGCCAGATTCGCCCCTTCGGGCTGCATCATGCCGCCTTGACCTACGCCGACGACCGTTTCTCCTCCTTCGTAGGGGCAGTAACACACGCAGGGCTCGCCCTGCGGGCATTCGCAGGATACATAGGCCCCTGCGGATTCGCTGTACTCTCCCGAGCAGTCGATGGTGCAGGGGATGCCGTCTATCCCTCCGCAAAGGAAACAATCATCGGCTCCCGCCGGACAGCCTCCGGCGAAAACGCTTCCCGAGAAAACCAGCCAGATAAGGAATGTCGGGCTTCTCATGCCGAGCCATCTGCGGCTATGATTATAAACCTCGTCATGGCTCAATCAGATATGGCCAATAAGAGGGCGCTAGAGAGGATGGGCTGGATGCTCGACCAGATGGAAAAAGAGGCCCGCAAGCGCGACGCGCCGGTCTTCCGCGCCGAGGATTCGACCAAGGATACCCCATTCACCATCCTCGTATTCACCATGCTCTCTGCCCGCACCAAGGACAGCGCCACGACCGATGCGGTCGCCCGGCTCTTCAAAAAAGCCAAGACCCCCGGACAAATCGCCTCGCTCGGAGCTCGCGAACTAGAGGAGCTCCTCTACGGGGTCGGTTTCTACCGCGTTAAAGCCAAGAACCTCATCGCCATATCAAAAGCCATCGATGGGCTCGGTGCGGTCCCTGACACTCTTGAGGGGTTGATGTCGCTCCCGGGAGTCGGGAGGAAGACCGCGAACATCGTGCTCGCCCGTGCATTCGGGAAGAACACGCTAGGAGTGGATGTCCATGTCCACAGGATAAGCAACCGGCTAGGGATGGTCAAGACGAAGAAACCCGAGGAGACCGAGCGCGCCCTTTTGCGCATCGTCCCCGAGCGCTACATCCGCAGCCTCAACCGGGATTTCGTGGCGTTCGGCCAGACGGTCTGTCTTCCTAGGAACCCGAAGTGCGATATCTGCCCGATACGCGGGCTCTGTGAGCGGGTGGGCCTCAGCTTGAGACGACGGTCGTGAACGCGGCCACATTCGCCTTGCCCAGGGCATCTGCTATCTTCTTCGCATGCTCCTTGTCGCGCGCGAGGGCGATGCAGCAGCCTCCGCCCCCTCCGCCTGTGAGTTTCGCGCCCAGCGCCCCTTCCTTGAGCGCCATTTTGACGATGGCGTCGTTGCGTTCGTCAGAGACCCCGAGTTCCGAGAGCAGCTTCTGGTTGGCGTTCATGAGGGCGCCTATCTCGTCGAGCTTGCCCTTCTCCACGAACTTCCTGCCCTCCTCGGCTATCTTGTAGTATTCGTCCATGAGCTGCCTGAACTCGCTCTCATCGGCCTCCTTGAACTTCCTGACGGCCTCTATCATCTTGGGCGTGGGGCTGTTCTTGCCGGTCATGGCCACCACGAAATCGAGTGGCCGCACGAGCTCGAGCTTCACGAACTTGCTCTCCAGCGGGCTGTTTCCCCTGGTGAACTCTATCACGCCCCGGTGGGTCGCGATGTAGTTGTCCACGCCGCTCGGATTCCCATGGAAAGCCTTCTCGCCTTCGTATGCATGCTTGTTCACATCATCCGGTGTGAGAGCGATGCCTTTGTCCTTGGCGAACGCCCTGACCATGGCCACGCAGAACGCAGAGGACGAGCCGAGGCCCCCCTGGGTCGGCAGGTCGCCGCCCAGCATCACCTCGTACTTGTCATGTACGCCCATGGAGGCCAGGACGTTCTCTATCGCCCTGATGCTAAGCTCCTCCGATACCTTGTGGTCCGTCACAATGGCGTTCTTCTCGGCCTTCCTCACTTCCACATCGCATGTCTTGGATATCGCAGCCGCTATCGACGGCGCGCCGTAGACCACGAAATGCTCTCCGAATATGATTATCTTCCCGTGTCCTTCTCCTTTGGTCATGGTGTTTCACCCTTTGGGTTTCCTGCCCCTCGTTTTCGGGGGTTTTATGTCCGGATAAGCGTCAGTGAGCATGCCCGGGGTCGCATAGGGCGGATAGCCGAGCGTCTCGAGCGATTTGCACACCAGATAAGCCTTCCCGCCATCAAGCTTCGGCTCTAGCGCCTTCAGCATGGCCGCGGCATTGTTGAAGGATTTCCTCATGCCCTTGGTCACTGAAGCCACCGTCGCGTCATCCTTCTCCACCCCGGCGAAATCGAATCCCTTGTTCACCGCGGTGTGGTTGACTCCGCTGAGGATTCCGGAGACCTCGTAATCCTTCACGTTCTCCAGGCCCAGCTTCTTTATGGCGATCCATTTCCCGTATTTGCCGATGAATCCGATGAAATCATCCACTCCCTCATCCACGGGCTTCGCATCGTTTGAGCCGGCCTTGAATGCTATTCCTGCCTTGGCCAGCAGCCTGTTCATAAGATAGCTCTCTGCCGCCGGCATGAGTTTGGGGTCCTTGAGCGCCTTCCCGAGGGCGTCCTTTATGTCTCCTGGCTTGTTCGCTTCAAGGAAATCATAGACCGCGGCGAGCCCTTTCCCGGATATCTTCGCGAAACCATCCACGGCATCCGTATCGATTCCGGAGAACCTGAAGGCGTGGGGTTCCACCTTCTCGCTCACGTAAGCGAGCGCTGCGGCCACATCCTTCTCGCTCTTCCCGCTCAGGTCGAATCTGATGCCCAGCTTGAAGTCCTTGTACTGTCCGGTGAATATAATCTCGTCCTTTTCCATCGTTCCCCTCCCGGGATAGTAGGATTTGAGAGGCATCAATAAAAATCCATCCGGTCTAATCAGTTCTCAGTTTCCAATAGAACGCAAGGCATTCTATGGACCAGCGAAACGTTTATCGTTTCGCCCGGTCGTGTTTCGAGTTCAGTCTGTCTTCGACAAGACTCAGGACCCGGAACGCTAGACGCTTTTCGCCCCTGTAGCGCAGTGTCCCCGAGACCCGTAACCGGGAACGGGAGACGCGCCATGGTAGCGCGCGTCCTTGGTAAGGACGAGGTCCCGAGTTCAAATCTCGGCGGGGGCTTCTCTAAATGTTACGGGTTCTGGGTTTCGGGTCTGTCTTAACTAAGAATCAGCTGGAAACGCTGCGATGGAGGCTGTCGATGGCCTTCATGAGCACGTACATCATCTGGAAGTGCATCCGCATCAGGCTCTCTTTGCGCCAGATGTGTTTCTCCGGGCCGCCCATGACCTCATGATAAGCGTCAGCCAGGTTCCTGAGGGCATCTTCACAGACTGTCGTTCCGCTCCCATACGCGCGCAGCAGGCCCGACATCTGAGCCCTTCCATCTGCGGTCAGGGTCCCTTCATTGGCCATTTGATCGCGGTGCAGTTCCTGGACCATGACCCTTGCCGGGTGGTCCAGCTCACGGCATGCGTTCCTCAGCGCTATTATCTCACCGCTAGTGAAAACCCCTTCGTTCCTGATGTCTACTAGCCGGTGGTATTCGCTTGTCCCCCTCAGGAGTTCGACGACCTCCGCATACCGCTCAGGGATGGCGGCATCGTCCTCCACGAACACGTTCTCGTAAATCTCATGGGCGATCCTCCTGACCGCCGGATCCTTGATGGCATCGAATCCCGCTCCACCCTGCCTGAGCCTTTCGGGCGCATATCCGAGCTGCTTGCTTGCTATCCTTCTCTCCAGGGCCGCAATCAAATCCTCTCCGCTCAGGCCGGCAGGCACCTGTAGGGTGGTCTCCTCGTCGTATGTGAACGAAAGGGAATGATATACGTTCTCCTTGGAGATCCCCTTGAGCTCCCCGTCGAATGTGAGCCGCCTCGCATCGAGCTCCTCCTGGCTCACACCGAGTTTTTCGATCGAAGGCGGACTGAAGCATTCGAACCTACGGGTCTTGGCCTTTTGCGCTTCAGCCGTAGATTCAGGGCCTATGACGCCGAGCGCCTCGAGCCTCCCCTCTATCGCGCCTTCCGGGTCGTCGCTATCTAGGACAGCCCTGCTCACCGGCAGGGTCTTCGTCTCTCTGCCATCGAGCGGTATTATCGTGAATGACGTTCCAGCGGGCGTCTTCTTGTCGATCCGGACCTTATACGCCCCGGATTTGCGGAGCACGCTCTCCACGAGCAATTGCTCCACCGGTTTCTCGAGAACCGGGCGGCTTGGCGCGATCCTCCCTATCCGGATCATGGATTCTGCCCGGGCGATTATCATCCCCTGGAATCTGGCTTTCGCCTCCTTGGCCTGGATGAGTTCCCCGACCGCTTCCTTTATTACGTTGCTGTGGAACAGCTGCTCCTCTTTACCGAGAGGCAATCTGAGCATGCCTGCGGCTAGGGGCCCTCTCCCTGCGAACCCTCGGTTGGGCAAGGGTCTCTGACCCGTCTTGAGCTGCCGGCTTTCCTGTTTCATCATTACCACTGGGGGACATCGATGCCTGTATATCTTGTGGTAATCCTTATATTTAAATGTTCGCAATCCGCCCTCAGCAAGGATATCATCCGTTTGCCAGAGGGTGGTAGTTGCCGTCGTTGTCCCTGGTGAACCTGTGGGTCGTGTTCACAGAGCAGATATACTGTCCATTCTCGTTCCGCGAAAGCGGAGACCAAAGTCCCTTATAGATATGGCAATGCGGGCATGCTGACATGGGATAACACCTTTACTTTACTGGTCGGACAACACATAGGACGCGTATCTTTATAAACGTTCCCGGCTCCGGCCAGGCGAAGCTATATAAGCCGACAGCCCTAATCTCTGACGTGGTTACCTATGGAAGGTCATACCGGTCTCCGTGAATTGCTGGTCACAGGTTTGTTGGTCATCGGCCTCACTGCGGCTGTTTTCATGATAACCGATTTGCAGCCCCCGCCATCGTCATACGGGACACAATCCCCGGCAGTCTCTCCGGTGATAGAGACGCAGGAGACGCTGGGCGGGCTTTTCGATCAGGGGATGGCCAGGGCGGATTCGCGCTTCTATGACACCGATCCCTATGGGACCTATGACATCCGGACCTACAGATGGGCGCTCCCCACGATGGATTCATCTCCCGATTCAGTGGCGCCCAGGCAGAACGATCTGCGGGCAGCTCCGGTGCGCTTCAACGACCGTTACGATGATTCCCTGCGCGGATTCGCCTACCGGACCTTCCAGAAAGCGAATCTCACAGGCCCGCCCTTGATATTCGGGACCGCGGTTTTCATATCCGACTCAAACATGCTGGGCGCTTTCCAGGAGAGCGGCCAGTCTTTTGACATGAGGTACGATCCACACCCCGAGCGTTCACAGACCCTAGAGGATTGCTCTATCATATATTCATCCTCCATGACGACCCATTCCGGCACTCCGGTCAAGGTTTATGATGTCGCATGCAGGATCGCTTACGGTGCTAACCCATGAGATACGCGATATTCGCCTTGTCTTTGATGCTGCTGCTGGCCGGCTGCACATCAACAACGGAATCCCCGGCCCCATCATATACCGCTCCGCCGGCCGCCCAGGCTCCGGCCGAGCCTCCGCCTGCTGCAGGATCTCAGGATAACGCGTCCGCGCCACAAGCGGATATGCCGCCTCCGATCCAGGAAGAGCCCGCCGATGCCGCACCTCCGGCCGAAGCGATCGCCGCCACGGACGAGAGCGCAGCGGATCTGCTGGATTCCGCCCTAGCAGAGTGGATGCGTGATTTCTACCTGGACCACAGCGGAACGTACACGGAAGGCAGGTTCAGCTGGACGCGTTCACCGTCTCCCTCTGACGGCACCCTGACGGCCTCTCCGGCGTCGCAGGTGAAGTTCGACGGAAAGACCATAGAGAGCGTGCAGTCGTTGGGCTATCTCACATTCACTGACAAGAACGGCGCGTTATCGGTATATGGCGCAGCCGTCTTCAGCAGCGAGCAGACCCTGCTCGATGGCTTGTTCTCGCCATTCGATGTGGATGTCGCCGGCAGGAACCTCTCCTGGTGCCAAGTCGCAAAGAAAGACACCTATCAAAGCACCGCCGGAGGCTTCCTGTCCGTCTACAGATTCGAATGTGAATACGCAGAATGAGATGCAAAAGACAATCTGGGCCTGAAGGCTCCGGCCTCCTGGTTTTTCCCTCTCAGATCGACTTCAGGAATCCGTTCTCGTCGAGCTTGAACCTGTGCTCGGGGTTGGCCAAGCACTTGAAGCCCTCATCTGCCCTGGAGAGGACAGAGTTCATCCCGAAGCTCATGCTGCACTGCGGGCAGCCCATCTGATATTCGTTCGTCATGGGTCTCAACTCCGCCGGGGGATTCCGGCGCACTACTGGTCGCTTTCCCTAACACCGGGAAGATATTTAAACGTATTGGCATTCCTGCCCTCCCGGGCCAAGGCAAGCCCCGACGGCCATCCCGCTCTAAAATGTTTCCCCCCAATCAGCATCATGGCGCAAAAGCGATATGTGCTCGGCATGCCGCTTGCCACATTCATCCTTCTCGGGCTTTTTTGCCTCCTGGTACGCTTGCCTCTTCTCGGATATCTTCCATTCGTGAATGATGAGGCCGTCTATTCGGTCATGGTATCTGAGCAAGGTTCCTCGCCGACGCTGGTGCCGACCCTCTTCGGCTATCCGGTGAGCTGGAAGATGGCGCCTTTCTTCTGGCTCTATTCGTTCCTGACGCCATTGCTAGGATGGGCCGGACTGGAGGCCTCCTATCGTCTTCCTTCCCTGGCCTTCGGCTTCCTATGCATATTCCCGCTCTATCGTATCGTCCGGCATCTCAGCGACGATGCCAGGGCGTCCCTGGCATGCCTCTTCTTCCTCTCGTCATTCGTTTCAATCTATCCCGGCGCCTCGCTCCTGCTCGATTCGCCGGCCATGCTGCTCATCCTGCTCTCCATCTACTGTTATGTCGTGAAAGACGAGCCTATCAACGGCGGCCTTCTGGCGGCCGCGGCGTTCGCCTTCAAACTGGTGATCGCTTTCATCCCTCCTCTGCTGGCAGCATTCGCGCTCATGCTGGCCGGCAGGAGGAGAGAGCTGCTCGGGCGCAGTTTCCTGCTGTCCATGGCCTTGCCGCTTTCCATGGCACTCATCAACTACGCCCTCCTCGCCCCATTCGGCGGAGGGGATCAGCTCTACTTCGAGGAGATATTCCCGAGGGTGTTGGCCCCGGACGCATCTGCCAGCCTCGCAGAATGGGCGATATCCTCCCTAAACACCCTGGCATACAGCATGGGTCCCATCTTCGCACTCTCGCTTTTCGGCCTCGCGAGATACTGGCGCAGCCATCCTTTGCTTACGGTCTGGTATGCGCTCATCACAATCCCGTTCATGGCAGGGGCGCTCTATCCATGGTATTACCTTCCGGTCCTTCCTGCGGTGTGCGCCTTCGCGGCTATGGCGCTCTACAATCCTTCCAAAGGCTGGAAGGGCAATCTCGGCGGACTGGCAGTGGCCGCCCTTGCGGTCCTCGCATCCCTCTACCTGGTCTCCGGCGCCTACCAGATCCTCAATGCCCAGCATTCGCCTGAGAAGGAGGCGGGCCTTGCGATAGCGGGAAAGGAGAACGTGCTGATAATAGGACAGTTCAAGCCAGGCATCTTCGCCTACAAAGAAGCGCTGGAGCGCGGTGCGACCGGCAGGGTGCTGGACTACGGCCTCGTCGTAGGCCCGCAGGGCTTCGGGGGAGAGGAGGCCGCGGATTTCGTCCTCGATTACCACACTCCGCAGCACGCTGTCCGGGACGGGTCGTTCAGCGCGCTCTATACATCGTCGGCCATCTTCCGGAAGGACACCGACATCAGCAGATTCGACTACATCGTCCTGTCGGGGGATCCGGGCTTCCTGCTCCGCGCCCCTCTCGTTTACGGGGAGGGCGGCATCCTGGTCTACCGCGTTTCTGGAGACTGACTAACGTTTATAAATGATGGTTGTGTGCTTTACGGCATGCGATTCTCGTTGGTTTTCCTGTTCGGGCTATTAATTATCTCAGCCGCATTCGCTGTCAATATATCTAGTTGCAGCGCCCCGGAGGCCGTGATAACCGCTCCTGGGACCTACACGGTGAACGCATCGCTCAGCGGAGCCCCCAATGCAGGGAGCAACGGCACTGCCTGCATACTCATCGCCTCGGACGATGTCATCCTGGATTGCCAGGGCTTCAGCATCACGCACGACGATTCAGCTGGCACGTCCGGCATCCTGCTCAACAGGACCCCGCACCCTAAGGACAACATAACGATATCCAACTGCGACATAATTGATTATGGTTCTGCCATAACGCTCGAGAACGGGGGGCCGAATCCAGAATACGCCACTCTGGCGGGCAACATCCTGCTCAGCAACAGGCATGGCATCTATCTTCCCGGTCCCGGACTTTTCATGCTCAATATGTCCAACAACCTGATAGCCAACAACACTGCCAGCGGACTGCAGGACGACGATTACCACGGAGACCTGATACAGATGGTCGGCGACCGGTTCCTCGGCAATAGCAAAGACCTCAACTATTCCGGCGAGAGCGGCCTGCGCCTCTCATTCACAGACATCATCTTCGGTAGCAGCGGCGGCGAATACAACGCGAACGTGAGCATCGAGCATGTCATGCAGGATAGGGAGAACGCGACCATCGTGTGGGTGCAATCGCCAGCCCCGCCCACCGGCCAGCTCTCGGGTTTTCTGGGCAAGGCGTTCAACATAACGCACACATATCTCAACAACTACACTCCTGACAATAACTTCAATGTCACCATGAAGTGGAGCGCCTTGGAGGATACGGCCGGCATCCAGATGTGGCTCATGAACGACAGCGGCGCATTCCTTCTCAATGACAGCCCTTCCGGCTATTCCCTTTTCAGCTCGGTCAACCTGACCAACGGGAGCCGTTCTACGGTCATCGCCCTCTTCGCCCCAAGCTATGAAATCAGCGACTGCCGCATGATTACCAATCCCGGAGAATACGATGTGGTGGCGGATCTGACGGGCGCACCTTTATATGTGAGGACCGGTCTCGCACCCGGTCTCAACGACTACAACCTGACCGCATGCATCCACATAAACACCTCGGATGTCGTGCTGGACTGCGATGGATACTCGATAACCAATGACATGCCCGGCACCCCTAGGAACTATACCAGCGGCATCTATGCTGGTTCAGCTTACGCCGTTGTCTGGGATAACATCACTGTCCGCAACTGCTACGCGGCCCGTTACAGCAGCGGCATTTACCTTGAGAATCTGGAGAATGTGACTCTGGAAGGGAATACCGCGTTCAACAACACGGTCGGGGTCGCGCTCAGGAATCCGGCAGGTCTCTATCTCAGCGGAATCACAAACATCACCGCGACAGCCAACAACGCCACGGCCAACTATCGCGGCATATTCATGGGCGGCCTAGCGGCTTCCCGCCTCTCGGGGAACACGATATCGCAGAGCACGAACGTCGGGGTCTTTTCTGATGCCAACAATGGCCTGGTGCTGTCCGGTAACCTGATAGAAGGGAACACGCATGGGTTCTCCGATTCAGGCGACAGCTACAACAACGTCATCAGGGACAACGTCCTCAGGTTCAACTCCCAGGCGGCTATCTCTCTCGAGCCCGTGAATGATGCATTCTACGACAACCTCATAGACAACAACACAATCTTCGGCAATGACGTGGGCATATCGTTCGATGCCTACTTCGGCGATGACAATGACGGCAACAACATGACGAACAACCGCATATACAACAACAGCGCAGCCGGGGTGGCGATCACTTTCGGCAACGCAGATGTGAGGGTAAGTCCGTTCGAGAAGATGGACAACAACACGTTCCATTCCAATCTCGTGGACCTGACCAGCGATTACGTGGCTGCCGGCAACCTCACCAACTGCACATTCAACGCCACGGTGATATCCGCGACCGGCTTCGACAACCACAGCATTGTTTCAGCCACCTCCCCGGGTTCGTCACCAGCCGGTATGGCATCATTCAACGATAAGTATGTCCAGCTCCAGAACGTATCTCCGGATTCAGGCCCGATGGAGGAGGTGCGCTTCCACTACACGGATGCCGAGCTCGGCGCGATAACGGAGAGCGCGCTGCGCGTCTACCGCTATGACGGCGCATCATGGTACCTGGTCCCGAACCAGACCGTCAACGACACGAACAACTACGTCTCGGTCTTCAACCTGGACAACTTCAGCATCTTCGGCCTCTTCAGCGTCAACATCGCCCAGTCTCCATCCGGCGGGGGAGGCAACGGGGGCCAGCAGGCGCCCGAACCGCTCGACATATCAGTCGAATCGGTCTGCGGCGGAGTGGTCATAACTGTCGAGGACGATAACGGGGATCCTGTGGAGAACGCTTTCGTGGAGCCGCGGGACCAGACCAACAGCCAGAACCTCATGCCCCTATACACGAACGAGTCCGGCCAGGTGTTCTACGACACATGCGATGTTGATCTGCTGGTCGAAGCGGTCAAATCCGGGGCGGAAGGGGACTGGGACGGCTATGCCGCCTGCGGCCTCTGCCCGGAGTGCACGGTGGATGCCAACTGCTCCTCGAACCAGCAGTGCAACACGACTATAAACCAGTGCATACCTGTGCCGTGCGACTGCGGTGTCGTGGTGAACCACCAGTGCCAGCCCTACCAGTGCTGCTCAAACGCGCAGTGCCCGCAGGGACAGAGCTGCGTCAACCACCAATGCGTCTACCAGTGCGATTCTGATGCCGGATGTTCGGCTGCCCAGCAGTGCGTCATAGCGCCCGGGGAGAGCGGCGGCTCATGCGAATCGATAGAGTGCGCATGCGGGATAATACAGGACCACGCCTGCAGCGAATACGAGTGCTGCCTCGATTCCCAGTGCGAAGAGGGAGAGCTTTGCCAGGACCATGAATGCATCCTGGCCGAAGTGGACTGCCCGCAGACAGGCATCATCGGGGATGAGAAGCGCTGCATCGCGAAGACCGATGGGGAGCCCTGCGCACAGTGCGACTACCAGATAACAGCGCCTGACGGCAGGACGTACTCAGGCAGGACGGATGATGCGGGCAACATACTGGTGCCGCTGCAGGTGAAAGGGACTTATACCGTTACGCTCTTCAAGGGGGGCAAGGCCCTGCGGGAAGTGCAGCTGGAGTCTCTGCCTAAGCCGTCGATAGATGAGGGCGACAAGCAGGGCGCCCTGTTCGACCAGCTCATCGGGACCATAATCCCCTTGGTGATCCTGGCCGCCTTGATCCTCCTGATAGCATATCTGCGCAGGAGATCCGGCGAGAAGCTGAAGAAACCCAGAAGGGGCTGATCCGGCCCTTCTCAACCTTTTTATCCTTTTCCTTCGGACATAACCCATGAAACCCGTCATCAAGCTCTTTCTTGCGGCCATTCTGTTGGCTGGAATGTCGTTCGCAACGACGCTGGTCTCGAACTGCCGGAACCTGGATAACATCACTGACACGGAATACGCGCTCTCCGCTGATCTTTACGGAGTCAACAATTCGATGGGCGGCGAGAGCTGCATATCGATGAACTCCTCCAACATCATCTTCGATTGCGACGGCTATAATATCACAGACGACACGGGATCCAGTACGAGCATGGGTATCAACCTCGACGGCTATTCCTTCGCCCGGCTATACAATATAACCGTGCGCAACTGTCCGGGTATAAACAACTACTCGAGCGGGATCATGATAAAATCCACATCCCACAGCCTTTTCACGAACAACAGCGCATACCACTCCGGCGACAGCTATGAGATGTACGAAAGCAGCAACAACACATTCACCGGCAACCTCGCATATGACAGCAGCAGCCGCGGTTTCCTCCTCTCGAACGCCTATGAGAACATCTTCATAGGGAACATGGCCAACCAGAGCGGAGTCGACGGGTTCTACATGGGAATAGCGGATGACAATTACTTCTACGGCAATATAGTTTCGGAATACGAAAACGGATTCCGCGTGGACACCTGCGCCCGCAACCGCTTCGTGAACAATGCGGTTTTTGGGAACAACAACGGTTTCGATATGCTCGGGGGCAATTCCAACAACCTCACCAACAACACCGTATATGGCAACATCGTGAGCGGGATATGGCTCGACAACGCCAATGGCACCATCATAGAGTCTGAACACTATTATGACAACACGGCGGATCTCCGCGTCCGGGAGATCTACGGCTACCAGTTCTCATATACGCTCGACGGCATCATCATCGACAACCCGGCCGGGGATTTCCAGCGCTATACGAACCTCAGCCTCACGGACACCGTGGGGCTTTCGGAATACTATGCCATGGAATGGTCATCCGACCCCGCCAGCCACGGGCTCTTCTACTCGTTCGAAGGCAAATTCGTCGATATAACCGCGTTCTCAGGGACGCCTTCGATAGAATCCCTCTCCTGGTCATGGCTCGCTTCAGAGGAATCCGGCTATGAGACCGGTTACCTGGGTCTCTGGGAGTATGATGGCGCATGGACCCTCATCAACAACAGCGCGGACACCGTGGGCAGGACCCTCAGCATAGCGGATCTCAATCCATCGAGCGTCTACGCCATACTGGAGAACCGCAACTGCCCGGTGGTCAATGCGAGCGGCTCCTACCAGATGGCGCGCGACTATATCGGTGCGCCGAACGATGCCAGCCACACTGTGGGGTATGCATGCGTTGTCCTGGCGGCATCTGACATACTGTTCGACTGCAATGCATTTGATATGACGAATAATGGGACCGGCAGCTCGGTAGGCGTCCTCATCAACGACTCGCTCAGCAATGTCACAATCCAGGACTGCCCCATGATAAACGGCTATCAACTGGGGCTCCAGATATTCAATTCGAGCAATAACTACATCAGCAACAATGTTGTCTTCAACTGCACCACTGGTTTCGCTCTCTCTGCCGGTTCGGAGAACAACACCCTATCATCCAACCTGGCATACGGGAACGCGGCCACCGGTTTCTATCTCGGCTCTGCAGACAACAACATCTTCATAGGCAACACCGCTGCGAACAACAGCGTCGCTGGATTCGAGATCGAGGATAGCCCGGGATGCATCCTCACCGACAACATCGTATATGGCAACGATGACGGCATCGGGATAAAATCCGGTTCCGACCCAGCGAGCTTCACGGGCGGCCGTATCTATAATAACACTGTGGGCCTGAATGTCTCCTCGTCCAATCTGACCACCGGCGCAGGCATCCACCTCTACGGCAACTCCTATGACATGTTTGTGGTCGATGCAGCCACCCTCGACCTGTCCGGCATGGTTTTTGACAATCCGGCTGGCGATTTCACGGGATATTCAAACCTGAGCATAGTTGATACACAGACGGCCGGCGTGACCTACTCTATAAGCTGGACCACCAACTCATCCGCGCTTCCTGCGGATACGGCATCATTCGCTGAGAAATTCCTGAACATAAGCATCATCGCCGGCAGCCCGTCACTGGACAGCCTGGTCTGGCACTGGGATGATTCGGAAGTGGCGGGCGACGAGGCCCGATTCCAGCTCTGGAAATACAACGCCAGTGACGGCTGGACGATGCTCAATGACACGCCAGACACCGCGGGCAACACATTGGCCCTTGCCGATCTGGCATCTTTCAGCGACTTCGCCATCCTCGAGGATACGAGCGTGCCGCCCACCTCGCAGGGGGACGAGAAGAGCAGCCAGCCAAAAGAGGATCTCTCGATATCGGTCTCTACGGCGTGCGATGGATTCATCGTGACGGTACGGGATGATCCAGGCGCCCTCGTGGAGGATGCCTTCGTAGAGGTCGTAGATAACACGCACCAGTCGGAGCTCGATGCCAAGTACACCGATTCATCAGGGAAGGTCTATTTCAGTCCCTGCGATATCGACGCCGAAATCCAGGTCTCGAAATCCGGGGCGAAGGGCTACCGGAGCCTCCATATAGGCTGCGGTCTCTGCGGCGAATGCCAGTCGGATGACGATTGCGATGATGCATCTTACTGCCTGGACAACGGGTGCGTGCCTGTCCAGTGCCCTGCCGGCCAGGTCGTGAAAGACCACCGCTGCGGCTATCAATGCGTAGAGGATGCCGACTGCGCACCCGGCCAGACATGCAGCGGCAACCGCTGCGTGTATGGGTGTTATTCCGATGATATGTGCTCCGCTTCGCAGTATTGCGACATACCCGAAGGCGAGGCGGGCGGCGTATGCACCGAGATCGAGTGCGGGTGCGGAGTGATCGGCGAGCATGCATGCGCTGAATTCGAGTGCTGCGCAGATTCTGACTGCGGCCTGGGCGAGGTCTGCGTCTCCAACAAGTGCGCCTTGGCGGGCCTGACATGTCCCTCCACGGGCATAGTGGGCGATGAAAAGACCTGCAATGCCCGCCAGGACGGCGACATCTGCGCCGGCTGCGACTACCAGATCCGTGCCCCTGACGGGAAGACTTATATGGGCAAGACCGATCAGGACGGCAACCTGATCATCCCCCTTGACCTGAGGGGCGTCTACACGGTCACCCTGTTCAAGGACGGCCAGGTGCTGAGGACGACCCAGGTGGAATCCCTTCCGAGGCCGATCATAGGGGAGCCCGAGAGGCCGGTCAGCTTCATCGAGGCCGCCCAGGCACTGTTCCTTGTGATCCTGGTGGCCGTGATGCTGGTCGTATTGACCTATATCAGGAGACGGGGCGGCGAGAAGCTGAAGAGACCTAAGGCCTGAGGCCACACCCTAATCGATCCTTTCATATAGTCGATAGCGGAGCTTTCGCACACAGCGCCCGCAAGAACCATGTGCCCGGGACCGGGAACTCCTGGTCCGGGACCGGAAACCCGAAACCGGATACCGGGAACCCGAAACCCCGTAAGAATAATCGTTATTATAGAAGCAGAAAAGAAGTCTTCGCCCCCACTGGGATTCGAACCCAGGCTCCAAGCTCCGCAAGCTCGTGTTCTATCCAGACTATACTATGGGGGCTGGATATGGCGCTTGGACTGAAGGTCCAATCACCAATGGACACATTTAAATAGGTATACCTTTTAAATTAATCTCTGCGTTTTGATGGCGTCAGTCGTCCAGACTGGTCCATCGCTTTCTCAAATGTCTAGGTGATATATTGAAAAGATGCATAACCTGCGGAAGGAACACTAAAAGCTTCGCGGAGTTCCCGTGCCCCGAGTGCGACGAGAAGATCGTCCGCTGCCACTACTGCCGGGAGAACCGCAACGGATACAAGAGCGAGTGCGGCTTCAGCGGACCTTAGGTGAATGGATGGGAGATGAAGGAGAACTGAATGTGGCGGCCCAATTGAAGATTTACGTCGAGGATGCCGCCACGATGCCATCCGTCAAGGAAGGCATCGAGAAGCTCGCTAAAGTCAACAAGTTCTGGGAAGAGGACGTCGGATTCGGCATAAAGGTGCTGAAGGCGAACCTCCTCCTCGCTGATTCTGAAGGCGGCATGGAGAGGCTCGAAGCCGCCATCATGGAGATAGAAGGCGTAAGCCAGGTAGAGGTAGAGACAGTCACGAGGGTGTGATCATGGCGAAGAAGGTCAAGAAGAAACCAGAAGCGGCCGCTCCGAAGAAGCAGGCCAAGCCGGCCCACAAGCCGCAGAAGGAGCAGAAAGAGGATTTCAGAGGCATCGTGCGCATCGCAGGAAAGGACGTGAAGGGTGAAGTGAGGCTGGTGCGGGCCCTCTCCCGTGTGAGGGGCATCGGCCAGACGCTCGCGGTAGCCGCTTCACGCGCGATAAAGAACGAGCTCTCGATTGACCCGGATGGGCAAGTCGGTGACCTGAGCGAAGAGCAGATAGAGAAGATAGATGCGGTGCTCCACAACCTCCAGAGCTACGACGTACCGAAGTTCCTGCTCAACAGGAGGGGGGACTTCAACAGCGGCAAAGACAGGCATGTCATCATGAACGACCTCATATTCGAAGTCACCCAGGACGTCGACCGGGAGAAGAAGATGTACAGCTGGAGAGGATACCGGCACACATACGGGCAGAAGGTCCGCGGCCAGAAGACACGGAACACCGGAAGGACCGGTATGGCTGTCGGTGTGTTGAGGAAGGCTATAGTGGCTGCTCAGGGAGGGGCGGCGGCGGGCGCGAAGCCGGCCGCAGGAGCTCCAGCCAAACCGGCAGCAGAGAAGAAGTGATTGAATGGGCGATCCAAGAAAACTGCGGAACAAATATGAACGTCCCAAGAAGCTTTGGGATGTGGACAGGCTGAAGGAGGAGAAGACCCTCAAGACTGAATACGGCCTCGTTAACATGCGGGAGCTGTGGCGCGCGACGGCTGAGCTCAAGAAATACCGGAGAGAAGCCCGGCGCCTGCTCTCCCTCACCCAGGAAGAGAGGCGCGAGGACGACAAGAAGATCCTCCGGAAGCTCTCCAGGATGGGGGTACTCAAGGAGGGCTCTGTGCTGGATGACGTACTCTCGCTGGAAGTGAGGGCTGTCCTCGAGCGCAGGCTCCAGACCATGGTCCTGCGGAAGGGCCTGGCACGCACCACCTCGCAGGCACGCCAGCTGATAACACACGGTTTCATCGCCGTCAACGGCCGCAAGGTATCAAGGCCCGGCTACCTGGTGCTACAAGCCGACGAGAACGCCCTCTCATACGCCCGCCCGATAGACATAAGCGTGAGGGAAGAAGGGCAGGAAGCGCCGTCGAAGGCCGCTGAAGAGAAAGCTCCTGCGGCCGCTCCCGCCGAGCCGAAAGAGGCTCAAGAGAAGGCCGAGGCCAAGCCCGAGAGCAGCTGAAGGTGTTCATGATGACCGACAAAAACGCTCCTGAGAAAGAAGAGAAGAAGGCCGCCAAGGAAAACAAGCACCCGAAGGCCGAAGAAGCAGCCGAGGCGCCTGCCGAAGAGGCTCCCAAAACCGAGGAGAAGCCTGCCGAAGAGAGGCCCTCTGAGGTCTCTGCAGACCTGAGGAAACCCCGGAAGGTGAAACTCGCCGTCCTACACGTCTATTCATCAAAGAACGATACCATCATCACAGCGACCGACGTGAGCGGCGCCGAGACCCTCGCATGGGCCAGCGGCGGCATGATGGTCAAGTCCCACCGGGAAGAGGGCCGCCCCTACGCAGCCATGCAGGCCGCGCTCAAGGTGGTCAACAACCTGAAGGACAAGGGCATCAACCGCGTCCACGTGAGGATACGCGCTCCGGGAGGGGTCGGGATGAAGACTCCGGGCTCGGGCGCCCAGGCGGTGGTGAGGACCATCGCCAGGACAGGCATCCGGATCGGAAGGATAGAAGACGTCACTCCGCTGCCCACAGACTCCATGAAGAGGAAGGGCGGAAGAAGGGGAAGAAGGGTATGAAGCTGGCTCTTGATAAGAAGCAGGGGAACCGGATCGAGTGGATCGCCGAAGGCGTCGGCACGTCTTTCGCCAATCTTGTGCGCAGGTACGCGCTATCCCGCATCCCTGTGCTGGCGATCGACCACGTGACGTTCTACGACAACAACACCGCCTTCTGGGATGAATACATCGCCCACAGGCTGGGTCTGCTGCCGATAACGACACCGAACAGCCTGCCGCACACCACCGAGATAATCTTCTCGCTCGATGCCGAAGGGCCCAAGATGGCCTACGCATCCGACATGGCCAGCTCTGACAAGGAGATAACTGTGGCGAAGGACAAGATACCTATCGTAACACTGGGCCCCAACCAGCACCTGAGGTTCGAGGCCAAGGCAGTCCTCGGGACCGCCCTAAGCCACTCGAAATTCCAGGCCGGGATCCTGAGCTATGGCGAGGAGGGCAAGGGCCTGAGATTCATGGTCGAGAGCTTCTTCCAGATGGAACCCGCCGACGTGGTGGACCGCGCCTGCGAGGCGGTCGAGACCGATATCGAGTTCATAGAGGCCGTGCTTCTGGGCAAGGAGCCTCCGAAAAAGAAAGAGGCGAAGGCCGAGAAGCCCAAGAAGGCAGCCGCCAAGAAAGAGGCGAAGCCCAAGAAGGCCGCCACGAAGAAAAAGAAAGAGGCGGCCGAGGAGAAGGCCGAGGAGAAAGAAGATAAGAAAGAGTAATCTTCTCACCGGGCCGGTGTTTCCGGTCCGATGACAAAACGCAAAACCCGAAACACGGAACGCTACTCCTGCAGGGGTGGCAGAGCGGTCAAATGCGCCAGCTTGAGGGGCTGGTGGGTTAGTCCCTTCGAGAGTTCAAATCTCTTCCCCTGCACTCTGTTCTGGTCTGAGTGCACCTTTCGGGGTGCATTCAGATCAGGTCTCAAATCCTATCATTGCGCTTTCTGATCTGGTCTAAGTTTGGCCAGATGGGTTCCGTCCGCCGATTTCTCCTCTGAAGGCCAGAGGTTATAAAGAGAGGTTCGGCGCAAATGAAAAGAAAAAACTAGCGCTTGATTGGCTTTGGGGTTTTTCCACCAGGCGTTTCCTGTTTTGGCACTGGGCGTTTTTCGAAGGCTGGCGCATCGACGCTAAGGCCGTCCTGCTGCGGCGCTTTTGTATGCGAACATTTCAGCCTGACATCTTCCCCAAGCGAAGCTACCTTATGGGCAAATTCCAGCTTCTGGCCCTCCCGCCTGGGGATATCCTCCGCTATTTTTATGGCCCTGGTCCAGGAAAGATTGAATATTTCCCATCCCTTGGCAAATTCGTCCTCGAGCCATTTTCTGGCGACAATCAGAAAGGCTTCCTCGGCGGCATGCTTTACCAGCAGGTTACCAATTACCGACTTATCCCTGCAAAGATCAGCCAGTATGCGTAATCTATTAGGTATGGGCACGGGCCCACTACCATTCCATCCCGCGCCGAGAATGCCGTGCTTTATGATGTACTGCAATCCGATGATGTCTGCCACTTCTCCTGGCAACTCATCTAGCTGTAGGGATGAATGGTTATCTATCGGCTTTGCCGTTATCTTCAGCCCTATGCCGCCGCAGGCCATCTCACCGATAGGGAACGCTTCTAGGGATCTCACCAGCGTGCCCAAAACAAATGGGACCTGAAAGTCCTGCATGTAGCTAAGGCGGGAACGGGCCATACTCAACATATCCCGTATCGGCTTCGCCAGTTCCAGCATTGCCTCTCTTTCATTGTCCTCCGCTTGCGTTTCTGTTTTATCACTCATTTTTATCACCAACTATAACAACAGCATAACTGCTATTTAATAAATTATCCTCCAATTTTGGAGGATAATAAAAAGAATTAAATAAACACGTGAATAGTATGAAAGTATGATTGACACGGAAATACTGGAAGACATTGGCCTTACCAATGCAGAGATAAAGGTCTACCTGGCGTTGTTGGAATTAGGCACATCCACAGCCGGCCCTATTCTGGAGAAATCAGGATTGCAGAACTCAGTAGTTCATATGACTCTGAACAAGCTAATCGAGAAAGGCCTTGTCTCATTCGTCAAAGAAGGCAAAAAACACGTCTATCAGGCCACAAATCCAAGGCACATCATAGAATATATCAATGAAAAAAGAGAACGCTTTGAATATCTCTTGCCTCGGCTTCTGGCAGCTCAGCAGACCGCAAAGAAAAAACCGGAGGTCACGGTTTTCCGAGGTATAAAGGGGATAAAGGAACTGTTGTTCGAGTTATTAGAAGCAGGGGGGAAGGAGCACCATACTTTTGGTTCTTCCAAGAAATCGCTGATGCTGGGTGATGCTTGGTGGGTGGCGTACCATAAGAAAAGAGCCCAAAAAGGCATAGTTGCTAGATTGCTGTTCAACGAATCCTTACAATTCTGGAAAGCAGAGATGAAATACCCCAAATCCGAAGTGAAATATACCAAAGCGGGTTTTGAGCCCCTGACCGAAACAATAATCAGAAATGACATGATTGGACTGATAATCTGGACCGATAAACCGATAGGGATTTTGATACACCAGCAGGAAGCTGCAGCCTCTTATGACGAGTTCTTCCAGATGATGTGGAAAACCGCAGGACAGTAACTCTTCCTTCGAGATTTCGGATTAGCTCTTTTGGTGGAATCCCGATCAGGGGATCCAACAGTGATTTCGATAGTTTTATATATCAATTCATACATAATTGTTATCAACTGATAAATAAAAGTGATTATTATGACGCACGGAGTCCAGATTACCAAACTAGAACACTCCCCTACTCTCAATACTGTGATCATGGTGGAGGGGGCCCTGCAAAAAGCGGAAGGCAGCGTGGTGACAATTGCGGAACTGAAAAGACTGCTCCCAAGGCAAGTCAACCACAACACCCTAATGACAATACTCGCATACCTTGAGGAAAGCAACAAGATAGTCGTATCGATCAAGGGCATCACGTGGATACACAATCCTAATCCGAATCTTAGGAAAGCTATTGCCCGGGGTCTTGAATTATGAAAACAGTCAGGGTGATCTTTTCCCCGGAAGCCGAAGAGGTTTACAAGTATCTGAATGAGCATGCTGCGCATTCCAAGCGAGAGCAGACATTTCTCAATGCCGTGAATAAGAAAATCGAGCTGATAAAATCGAATGTCCATTATGGTGATTCGGTCGCGAAAAAGCTCATACCCTCTGAATACAAAACGAAGTACGGGGTGGACAATCTCTTCAGGGTCGAACTTCCGAACTACTGGCGGATGCTATATACGCTTACAGAAGGCGAAAGCCAGATTGAAATCATCGCTTTTGTGCTGGATATGATCGATCATAAAGAGTATGACAAGAAATTCGGTTACAAGGGCCGATGACGCTCCGACTAGTTTAGAATCGTCTACGTTGCGATGTCAAATCTTATCCTGCATTGTCAATTCGTTTCAGACCTCAGACCTGCCCAGAGCTTCCTTCCCCTGCACTTTTCCTTTCCCTAGAGCGGACTCCCGGAGAATAATATACGTTTTTATTTACTATCCAACACAACAATTCCATCATGACCAGTCAAAAAACTCTCAAGGCAGGCCAATCGCCGCACGTGGGTCCAGCCCCGGCCATATGGGGCGCCCACAAGATCGCGCCTGAGGTCCGTCTATCCGACAACCACCACAACGCAGCAAAGATAACCCATGACATGAACCACAGCCTCAGCATACCCCTCGTGTTCGCTGACTACCTGGCGACCCGCGGGGAGCCGGAGACGCTAAGGCTCTCGGCCTCAGGGGTCGTGAAATCTCTCCAGACGGTCCGCAGCATGCTGCTAGCTTTCATGCAAGTCTCATCCGCGACGGAGGGGAATGTATCGGGAATGCTGTCGGGCATGCTCTCTGACATCCGACCCATGCTCCGCGAATCGCGCACATTCGTCCAATCCACCGCTCTGCGGGACGATCTTCCGCAGGCAGCGGCCCAGATGGCCGCTCTGGCAATGCGCCACCTGGACAAAGCCGATGCTCTCTTGGCCCAGATCCAGGAGGATACCTCCTCGCGCCGGAAGAAAGCCCCTGTGGATGTATCATCCCTGCTCCAGCACGCCATCGACATGGCGGCTAGGTGCACCAAGCTCTCCGGGGACTCTGAGCGTTTCGGCTTCAGCTGCGTGGTCGAGAACAGCCCCTCGCAGGTGCACGGCGACCATGCAGCCCTCGAGCGCCTCTTCTCCAACATGATCGCAAACGCCATCCACGCGATGCCGGAAGGCGGAGAGGTGCGGGCGAGCGTCAAGAACCACGGTGAGTTTGTGCTTGTGCGCATCACCGATAGCGGCATCGGCATGGACGAGCACACGGCATCCTGCGTATTCCAGCCTTTCTTCACCACCAAAGGAGAGAATGGCACCGGCCTCGGGCTCTCGATAGCCCGGGACGTCATCGAAGGCCACGGCGGCGAAGTGGCCATAAAGAGCGCGCCCGGGGAGGGTACCACCTTCAGGATAGCGCTCCCTGCCAAGCGATAGCATAAAAACAGCGGCTGCTAATGCTCTCTGATGGACATCTTGGAAGCCCTAGCCCTCGGCATGATCCAGGGCATCACAGAATGGTTGCCCATATCGAGTTCGGGCCACCTGGCCCTGGCGCAGCACCTGTTCGGGACAGAAGTGCCGGTGTCATTCGACATCATCCTGCATCTGGGGACCCTCCTCGCGGTCATCGCCTATTACCGGGAATATTTGATTTCGCTCGTAAAAGGGGTGCTGGCACGGGACGCTAAGTCGCTGCGCCTCGCCTCACTCCTAATCATCACCGCCATCCCGACCGCCATCATCGGTCTCATATTCAAGGACTTCTTCGAGAGCATGTTCTCGGACATGCTTAGCGTGGCCATCGCCCTCGCAGTCACCGGCGTCTTCCTGATATTCGCCGGCGCCAGGACCCGAAAACCGGATTCCGGAACACCAAACCCAAAACCCGGAACAGCAACGCCTGGACCCGGAACCCGCGATGCCCTTCTGATAGGCCTTGCCCAGGGTTTCGCGGTCGCCCCTGGAATCTCCCGCAGCGGGGCGACGATAGGCACGGCGCTTCTTCTTGGCATAGAAAGGAACGAGGCGGCGAGATTCTCTTTCCTGGCAGGCATCGCACCCATACTCGGAGCAGCCATCCTGGAAGGCAGGCACGCGCTATCTCTCGATATCGGCCTCTTCCCGCTCGCTGCGGGCTTCATCACGGCCGCTATAGTCGGCTATCTGTCAATCGGCCTCCTGCTCAGATTCCTGAAGGAGAGCAGGTTCCATCTCTTCGGCTATTACTGCCTTCTTCTATCTGCGGCCATAATCATCGTTTTAATAGCGCTATAGCGTGCGATTCCTAGCGATGACCAGTTATCCGGAATCCTTCAAACGAACAGCTCCTTGAGCGCGATGATTTCGTCCACGGATCCAGCCCGGAACGCCCTGTCCCTTATCTTGGAGGCGTTCCTGACCCCCGCGAGCATGTTCACCGCTTTAATCCTGGAGTTCTTCAGCGCATCGCAACCGTGCTTCTCGCAAAGGGCGATGTACTCTTCCAGCATGGCGAACCGCTCCTTCGGCCCGGCCTCTTTCCCTGAGAACACCATCGGATTCGACATCGCCGCCCGCCCTATCATATATGAGTCGCAATACCCTTCACGCACCATCCCGTGTCCCTGTTCCGAAGATGCGATATCGCCGTTACCGATTATCGGTATCCCGAGCGCCTCTTTCATCGCCTTTATGGTTTCCCAGTCCGCCTTCCCCGAATACCCCTGCCTCACCGTCCGCCCATGGACTATCAGGAAATCCGCGCCCGCGCCCTCTAGCCTCTTGCAGAGAGCGACCGTCTTCTCCCGCTCCTCGTAAACCCGCATCTTCACGGACACCGGCAAATCAGCCTTCCGCATCTTGGCGACTATCTCAGCTATCCTCTGCGGAGAAGATAGCAGGGCGCTACCGCCTCCGCATCCCATGGTCCTCACCGACGGGCATCCGCAGTTGATGTTCAGCCAAGAGACATGCGGGAACGCATCAGCTATCCGCTTCGCAGCCGTACTCATCCATTCCGGCTCTGCTCCGACCAGCTGCACCCCAACATCCTTCTCATCAGGGTGCGCATCGACAAGAGACACTTTCGACGCATCGTTCGCTATGGCAGCTGCGCTGACGAGGGGCACACAGACCGCTCCGGCTCCGTGCCTCTGGCAGAGCAGCCTGAAGGGCAGGTCGGTATAGTCGTAAATCGGGGCCAGGAAATCCTTGAACATCCGCTATCTCTCTGCCCAGAAGTGTTTTTGAAGGAATAGAAAAAGGTGAAAAAAGATGGGGTGGTCAGCCTGCCATCTTATGGGCTAGCGGTGCATGCATGGCGAAAGGAGGTCTCTTTGTATAGACCCACAGTTCCCGGTAGTCGATCTCCCTGAAGACTGGCCCCACTGAGATTATCTCCAGGCTCACCGGACATCTTCCCTTTCCTTCCATATCCACCATCCCACAATGGTTTCCGCAAGCAGCGGAACCGACCATCCACCCATCCCTGTCTGATATATGGATGAGGAACTATTTATATGTTTTCTCAAATCTCCTGTTGAAATTTACTTGAAATCGTTTAATCTCAGTTTATTTACCCTGCCATTAGATAAAAATCGGTGAAATGTCATAAAATACGCTCGAATTACCACTACCGCATCCCACCGTCGTGAAGACAGCATTATAATCCCCCACTGGGTATCCCTGCCATGGGCGAGGAAATCACTTTCGAGGGCCCGGACGGAGAGCCCCTGTCGGGATATATCGAGGAGCCGGCCGAGCCCACCGGCAAAGGCGTTGTGCTTTTGCACTGCTTCCTCTGCACGAAGCACCATCGCATCATGCGCAACCTGGCATCATCTCTGACGCAGCACGGCTTCACCACTCTCCGCTTCGATTTCGCTGGCAACGGCAAGAGCGGAGGGAAACTCGAGGAGACCACCTACACGAGGATGATCGGGGAGGTGAAGGAAGCGGTATCATTCCTCGAGAAGCGCGGCATAAAACACATCGGCGTCGCAGGCCACAGCCTCGGGGCGATGATAGGGCTGCTCTCGGCCTACGAGGATCCGCGCATCCGCGCCGTCGCGTTCATCGCAGGCAGCTCCCAGGCGGCGAGGGTGAAGCAAGTCTTTCCGCCAGAGGTCCTCGAGAAGGCCGAGCGGGAGGGTTCTGCGCACGCATCCGCTTTCGGCAGGGATATCATAATCAAGCGCGAGTTCCTGCGGGACATCGACCGCTATGATGTCCGCAAGAGCGCATCAGGCCTGGGCAAGCCGCTATTCATAATCCACGGCACCGCAGACGAGGTCATCGACCATTCGCACGCGAAGCAGCTGATGCTCTGGGCCGGTGGCGACAAGACCCTTCTTCAGATAGATGGCGCCGACCACCTACTCAAAGACGATGGCCACCTGTCGCAGGCGATGGATGGGGCGTGTTCCTGGTTCTCGAAAGTGCTATGATTAAAACAACGCCCGCCCATCTGTCATATCTATGGATGAAAACATCTCAGCTACCGGAGGCTTGAAGACCGCCCTTATCCTCGCGCTTATCCAATCCCTGGACAGTCCTGATCCCAAGGTGCGGGATAATGCCGAGGTCGCGGTACTCAGTCTGGGACGCCCTCAGGTCCTAGAAGTCCTGATAAGCTCCATGTATCACGGATCCCCTGAGGACAAATGGGCATCTATACGTGGATTGTCCGTGCTGATGAATCGCTGCCGTGGGCCTGGCCCGGTGCGGGCGATGGCAAAGCGCCTGCAGGAAGAGATCGATCGGATAGGGCCCTCTCAGGATGACCGGAGGATCTCTTTCGTCCGCATCGCCCTCACGAAACTGAGAGATGCGTCGGATGATATCATCAAGAGGAAAGATCAGGAGCTGCGAGGCATCCTCAGCGAAGGGCGGCCCAAGCCCCCGCGCATAAATCGCACCACTCCGGAGGACAGCCGCCGCATCCCTTCGAGGCGCGTCTCATCCCCGAGCATAAGGCGGCTCGGCCGCTCGGGCCTCATCGTTCCCCGCCCGAAGAACCACTAACCGTTTATAAATTTTCCAAGCAATAAGCTGGCATGGAACCCGTCACTTCCACCGATCTGGATCTCAAGCTGGTGAAAAGAGGCAAAGTCCGTGATACCTACTCCTTGGATGGCAACCTGCTCATGATAGCCACCGACCGCCTCAGCGCGTTCGATGTCGTTTTCAACGAGGGGATACCGCGCAAGGGCGAGGTGCTGACGAGACTGTCTGAGTTCTGGTTCGACAAGACCAGCGACATAATAGAGAACCATCTCATCAGCGCCAGACCGCCCGAAGGCCTTCCGGACTACGTCAAGAGCAGGAGCATGGTCGTCAAGAGGTGCGTGCCTGTGATGCTGGAGTGCGTGGTGCGCGGCTACATCACCGGGAGCGCATGGAAAGAGTACAAGCAATCCGGCACGGTATGCGGCATCGGGCTTCCTGAAGGGCTGAAGAACGGCAGCGAGCTTCCCGGCCCGCTTTTCACCCCGTCCACCAAGGCGGAGAAGGGCCATGACCAGAACGTGACCGAGGAGCAGGCCATCGGGATCGTGGGCAAGGAGGTCTACGAGACCGTGAAGGCCAAGAGCCTCGAATTATACTACTATGGCAAAGAGCATGCATGGAAGCACGGGCTGGTGCTCGCCGACACCAAGTTCGAGTTCGGTCTTGTGGAAGGCAAAGTGATACTCATCGACGAAGCGTTGACGCCCGATTCCAGCAGGTACTGGATGAAGGACAAGTACGATAAAGGCGTCCTTGAGAGCCTGGACAAGCAGTATGTGAGGGATTATCTCGAGAACCTCGGTTGGAACAAGTCGCCTCCTCCGCCCCCCCTGCCTTCAGAAGTGGTGCAAAAGACCAGCGAGAGGTATCTGCAGGCGTATAAGATGCTCACAGGAAAAGACCTTTGATTCATTGAAGGTAGTGCTTGAGCATATAGAGCGCGAATTTCGCCTGCCCGCGGTTCAATCCGAGAAGCAGCACGATGTTCTCCATCTCCTCGGGACCCCTTATCTGCTCCTCGCTCTCGGCGAAGCTGGCGAACGTGTAGAACGCCCCGTATCTCGCGCACATCGAGAGGAAATTGCGCAGCTTCGATATCGCGATGGCCCTCGGGACCCCGCGCGTGCGTATCAACCGTCCTATATCGATCAAAAAGCAGAGCCTCTTCTTCTCGCCGATGAGCTTTATGGCGCCCTCGTCGAAAGCGTAGTCTTTCAGCATGATGAGCGAGTTGCGGTTCTTGTGCTGGGCGGCGGCGTGGATGTCCTCGGCCTGGATGATTTTAGCCTTCACTGAATCAAAGGAAAAGAAACGGTCGAAGCCGTGCTTTTTCGCATCGGCCTCGCATCTGATGATGTCGAACATCATTTCTTCTCTTCGGCCTTCGGAGCCTTGGAGGTTCCGGGTTTAGAGGTTTCGGGTTTCGGGGCCGCCTTCTTCGGCTTGGCTTTCCTGACCGGAGGCGTCCTCCTCTCCGCCTTCGGAGCGCTCTCCTTCTTCACGAACGGAGTGGCGCTCGGGTGCGGCTTGCCCACAAGATCCTTCCTCTGGAGCTTCTTGTTCCATTTCCTCTTGCGGCCCTTCTTCCTGGAGTTGCCCGCCGAGGTCAAGCCCCTGAAGGCCTTGCCCTGCCTGATCACCGAGCTGATGTTGACCGAAGGCTTTGCCGGATCCGCGAGTATCACTTCGTAGAACTTGTAGTTCCCGTCCTCGCCCACCCAGTAGGAGTTGAGCACCTCCATGTTCTTGTATATCCTGTTCACTCTCTGCTCCACGATGGCCTGGTGGGATATCTGGGGCTGCTCGAACACGTGGTAGTTCTTGTGCTTCCTGCCGCCCATGGGCCTGCGCCGGGCTCTCCTTCCTTTGTCCACCCTCGCGCGGACCACTATGTAGCCTTGCTTGGCCTGGTAGCCGAGCCTCCTCGCTCTTGCGATGTTCGAGGGCTTCTCGACCTTGACCATCGCCGGACCGGCTCTCCATGAGATGACTTTCGCGCGGTAATCCGCATCCCTCTCCTTGTACTGCTTCTGCAGGGTCTGAGCTATATATTTGTAAGCGCCCATAAATACACCTCGAGAATCTTCGAATTAATCTTCGAAATAGGTCTCTGGACTGAGATTGATTGGCACAACCTTTTAAACCTTCTTTTTTATACACTAGTCAGCTTGTTTTGGTGGCAGCATGCACGAAACTCCTGAGCACCCAGAATTCATGAAAACGATCAAAGAGATACATGATGCCGAGGAGGAATACGACCGCATCATGAACTCGGCGAAAGAGAAGGCGGACCGCATCATGCGCGAGGCGAAAGAGAAAATCGCCGATGAGAGGATGAAAAGCGAAGAGGAGCTCGTATCATTCAAGAACGAGCGCCTCCGCAAGGGCGGCAAAGAGATCGATTCCGAAGTCGACAAGATACTCGCAAAAGCCAAGAGCGAGGGCGAATCGATATCGAAGAAGAAGGCCGATCCTAAGTCGGTCTCGGGGCTCGTGAAGGAGTTCCTCGGCAGCTTGTGAGTCATATGCTAAGACCGAAAAAGATGAGAAAGGTCAGATTGATAGTGCTCAAGTCCCACGTGGGGAACCTCGTCAAGGACCTCCACAAGGCCGGCCTGGTCGACATCCGAAACACCAAGTTCGACGGCCTGGAAGAGGGGAGGCCCCTCCCAGGTTTCGATGAGATATCCGCAGAGCTGCTCAAGCTGCGAAGGATGCTTTCCATGATGGAATCCGTGGTCGGCTCCGCCGCACAGAAAGAGCCCGAATTGATCGACGGCCAGGAAGCCATCGAACAATCGAAGAACCTCGGTTTCGATATGAAGCTGGAGGCATTGAGCCGCCAGGCGGCAGAACTCGGCGAAGGGATCAAGCGCCTTGAGAGCGAGGCGGTCGTGATAGACCGCATTTTGCACTTCAAAGGCGTCGACTTCAGCAAGCTCAAGACCAGGACGCTCGATTATCGGGTGGGCGAGGTCCAGCTATCCAAGATCCCGCACCTCTCAGAGGCTCTCGAGAAGACCCCCGGACACACCGGCCTGATAACAGAGCCCGGATACAGCGTGGTGCTGGCGGTCTATCAGAAAAGCGGCGAGAAGGACGTCGATACCGTCTTCGCGGACGCGGGCTTCGCTGACATCGAGCTCCCCGCAGACGTGACCACCCCTATCGCAGCGATCGAGCGCGTGAATTCGGACAACGAATCCAAGAAGCGCGAGCTCGCGGGGATCAATTCGGAGATAGCGAAGATATCCAAGGACCGCATCGAGAAGGTCAGATCCCTGATACGATCGCTCGAGGTGGAATCCGACCGCGCCGAGATCGCGCAGAGATTCTCTTCCTCGAAATGCATCTATATCATAGAGGGCTGGATAATCCAGGAGAAGATGCCTGAACTGGAGAAGCTCGTCTCAAACTACCAGGACGTCATCCTAGAGGACGTGCCTTTCGGCCATGACGAGACTCCGCCCACCGTGCTCGACAACCCGAAGATCGCAGGGCCCTTGGAGTTCCTCACCGAGAACTACACGCTTCCGAACTACCACGAGATAGATCCGACGCTCGCATACTTCATAGCCCTGCCTATAATATACGGGATGATCGTGGGCGATTTCGTCTACGGGCTGATATCCCTCGGGCTATCCATATTCATGCTCAACAAGTTCAAGGACAGCTACATGATGTCGAACGTGTCGAAGATATGGCTCTATTCGGCCTTCCCGACCATGCTCTTCGGCATTCTTTTCGATGAGTTCGGCGGCATGACCCACATGGGCCTGGCCAACTACATCGGAGGCTGGTTCGGCGTCGAGCTGCTCTCGGCCCCGCTATATTCCGGTTTCCACAGGATAGAGAACGTGCTGGTGCTCATAGGCATCACCGCATTGGTCGGCATGATCCACCTGGCGGCGGGTTTCATCCTGGGCGCCATCAACGAATGGAGCCACAACAAGAAGCACTCGATAGCCAAGATAGCCTGGATAGGAGTCGAGCTCTCGATACTGCTCATCATCCTGCCCTCGATAGGGCTCATAGATCCCGCCATGATGACCGCGGGCCTCGTCCTGCTCGTCATCTCGGTCATCCTGCTCGCCCTGACAGAAGGCATCATCGGCATCGTGGAGCTGCCGGGCCTCGTGGGCAATATACTGTCCTACAGCAGGATCGCGGTCATCGGCATCGTCGGCGTGATACTCGCCGAGATACTCAACGAGTTCCTCATCCCGATGCCGGAGCAGGGCATAATGGCCCTGGTGCTCTTCCCGATATTCGCGGTCCTCCACGTTGTGAACTGCTTCATCGCGATGTTCGAATCGCTGATACAGGGCGGCAGGCTCAACATAGTGGAGTTCAAGATGAAGTTCATGCACGGCGGAGGCGGCGTATTCACGCCGTTCTCCCTGCATTCGAAAAAATATTGAGGTGAAATGAATGGCAGAAACAGATTTGGCAGTTTTGACATCTGAAGGTGCGATAGCCATCGGAGCCGGCATCGCCATGGGCGTCAGCGCGCTCGCCGCGGCCTGGTCCCAGGGTACCCTTGGTTCTTCAGCCATGGGCGTTGTTGCCGAGAGGCCGGAGTTCGAGAGCAAGGTGCTCATCTACGTCGTGCTGCCGGAAATCCTCGCGCTGCTCGGTTTCGCTATCGCGTTCCTTCTGCTCGGTCAGATCGGCGGAGAATAAGGTGCTGGGATGGGAATAGAGAAGCTGAAAGGCTCTCTTCTCTCCGAAGCCAATGAGGACGCGCGGAAGATAGTCGAGGCTGCACAGAGCCATGTGGACGGCATGCTCCGGGAGGAGCGCTCCAGGAAATCGGCCATCAAGGAGAGGGCTGAAAAGGACGTGGAGCGTCTTCTTAGCGAGCAGCGCAACGAACGCATCGCCTGGGCAAGGCTAGAGTCCAAACGCATCATAGCCGAGGCCAGGGAAGACGCCCTGAAGAATGTGCTGGAAGCCTTCTTCGACGGTCTCAAGGACGTGCGCTCTAGCACGGAATACAAGAAGTTCCTGAAGGGCGCGGTCTCGCAGGCTGCAGCCGAACTCGGGGACGCGACCATCCATCTCGCCAAGGGCGACAAGAAGCTGGTCACGATACCCAAGGGCTGCAAGGTCGCAGAGGACCTCGAAGGGCTCGGCGGAGCGCTCATAGAGAGCGCAGACGGCAAGATCCGCATGGATTTCACCCTCGAGACGATGTTCGAACTACAGAGGGATGAAGTGAGGAAGAAGGTGTCTGACAAGCTGTTCGGGGGCAGATGATGGCCGAGACGAAGGAAGGCGGAGGATTCGCGTTGCCCAGATTGGAGAGCCGAGCGCTCAAGTACGGCTATTCCAACGCCAGGGTCAAGGCCATGAAAGGCCTGCTCCTGAAGATCGGCGCCCTGGACGACCTCATACGTGTCGGGAGCCTGGAGGGGATGGCAGAGCTCCTCCAGAAGACCGGTTACAAGCAGGATCTCGCTACCGCGGCGATGGATTACTCGGGCGCGGAGATGATAGAGATCGCGGCCGCGGACAACTTCTCGCGGACCGTGAAGAAGCTCATCCGCATAACGCCCAAGAGCGACAAGAAGGCACTGCAGGCCCTGCTCATCAGGTGGGATCTCCTGAACCTCAAGACGCTCATGCATGCGAAGAGGATAAGGAAGACCTATGATGACGTCAAGCCCTTCGTGTACGAGGTGGGCGGACTCACCGAGGACGACTTCAAGCGCATCATGAAGGCGGACGAAGGAACGGTCATGAGGGAACTGCGGCGCACCGAGCTGGGGCAGAAGATGCTCTCGATGGCCACCGGGCAATTGAGCCAGAGGATGAAGGAGAGTTTCACCAATGCCATGAGGAGCCTCGACATGTTCCTCCAGATGGAGGCGGTGATAGACGCATACACCTATACCTTCATGGACGAGTCGCTCTCGCAGATGGGCGGAAGGGAGGCCGAGGCTATCAGGAACATCTTGAGGAAAGAGATAGACGCGAAGAACATACTGATAATCGAGAGGATGAAGAAGCATGGCATCGCGCGAGAGAGGATCGTGGACGGCCTCATAAAAGGAGGCACGCTGCCTCCGGCTTTGATAGAGAAGATACTCGACGCAAAGGACATGCAGGCGGTGCTCGCTCTGGTGAGATCGAAGTTCCGCGGCATAGAGCTCAAAGAGGGGAAGGCGGGCATGGCGGACCTGGAGATCGCGCTCGAGAAGTCGATAGCGGCGCAGAAGGTCACCGCGTTCCACCGCTCGGCGCTATCCGTCGGGGTCATCATCGGATTCCTCCTGCTCAAAGAGGAGGAGATGAACAATCTCAGGAAGATAGCCAAGGGCAAGGCGTTCGAGCTGCCCGAGAGCGAGATTAGGGACATGATAGTCACTGTGTGATGGTATGAAATCGAAAATCCTTGTGGTCGGAGACGCGCCCCTCGTGATGGGCTTCAAGCTGGCCGGCATAGAAGACAACGTGGAGGCCGATGAGAAGACCATACAGGCCGAGCTGGAGAAGGCTCTTTCCAACAAGGACTATGGCATAATAGTGACCAATGAGAGGATGCTCAATAAGATAGACTGGAGGCTGAAGAAAAAGCTGGACAGCATAGCCTACCCGGTCATAATACCGATGCCGGACTACTCCGGCAAGAGCGAAGAGGGCGACGAGATAAGGAGCCTGATAAAAAGAGCATTGGGCTTCGACCTCGGGGCCAAGAAATGATATTCGGAGGAGATTCAGGATGGCAAAAGAAGAAGGTCATATCGAAAGGATAAGCGGGCCGGTCGTGAACGCGTACCTGCCGGGCGCGAAGCTGTACGACGTCGTCAAGGTCGGCAAAGACAAGCTCATCGGAGAGATAATCAAGATAACCGGGACCACGTCGGTAGTCCAGGTCTACGAGGACACCTCAGGCCTCAGGCCGGGAGAGCCGGTCGAGTCCACGGGACAGCCCCTCTCTGTGGAGCTGGGCCCTGGCATATTGACCAGCATCTACGACGGCATCCAGAGGCCTCTGGAGGTCATCGAGAAGAACTCCAAGGGAGTGTTCATCGCCCGCGGCGTGGAAGCTCCCGCGCTCGACCGCAAGAAGAAATGGGAGTTCAAGGCCAAGGTCAAGAAGGGCGACAAGGTCAAGGTCGGGGACGTGCTCGGGACAGTCAAGGAGACCGACCTCATCGAGCACAGGATAATGGCCTCCCAGGAAGGCCGGGTGGAGGACATAAAGTCCGGAAGCTTCACTGTGGAAGACAACGTCGGCTCCATATCTTACGAGGGCAAGAGATACCCGTTCACGCTAATGCAGAGGTGGTTCGTGAAGAAGTCGAGGCCGGTCATCGAGAAGTTCCCGCCCACCATCCCCCTAGTGACCGGGCAGAGGATCATCGACACGTTCTTCCCTATAGCAAAGGGAGGGACGGCCTGCATCCCGGGCCCCTTCGGTTCAGGAAAGACGGTCACCCAGCAGAGCCTGGCGAAATACTCGGACACGCAGATCGTGGTCTACATCGGATGCGGCGAGCGCGGCAACGAGATGACCGACGTGCTCAAGGAGTTCCCGCACCTCATCGATCCGAAATCCGGGAAACCGCTCATGATGAGGACCGTGCTCATCGCGAACACGTCCAACATGCCGGTCGCCGCCCGCGAGGCGAGCATCTACACCGGCATCACGATAGCCGAATATTTCAGGGACATGGGCTACGACGTCGCGCTGATGGCAGACTCCACCTCCAGGTGGGCAGAGGCCATGCGTGAAATAGGAGGCAGGCTCGAAGAGATGCCTGGAGAGGAAGGCTATCCTGCTTACTTGGCCAGGAGGCTCGCCGAATTCTATGAGCGTGCCGGCCGCGTGCGCTGCCTTTCATCAGATGAGAGGTACGGTTCGGTCTCCATCATCGGAGCGGTCTCGCCCCCCGGTGGTGACATATCCGAGCCGGTGTCGCAGAACACCCTCCGTGTCACCAAGGTGTTCCTGGCCCTCGACGCTTCCCTGGCCTACAAGAGGCACTTTCCGGCCATCAACTGGCTCAAGAGCTACAGCCTCTATTCCGACGGCCTGGAGGAGTTCTACGGGGAGAAGGTCTCCAGCGACTTCACCAAGATGATAAAGCAGTGCATGACGCTGCTCCAGAAGGAGGCAGAGCTCCAGGAGGTCGTCCAGCTGGTCGGCCCTGATGCCCTTCCGGAAAAAGAGCAGGCGGTGCTGATGGTCACCAAGATGCTGAGGGAAGACTACCTCCAGCAGAACGCCTACAGCGACGTGGACGCGCGCTGCGAACTTAGCAAGCAGTATCTGATGCTCAAGACGGTGATGAAGTTCAACGAGAGGACGAATGCCGCCTTGGACGTTGGCACCCAGCTCAAGAAGATAGCCGAGCTCAAGGTGAGGGCCACCATCGGCAGGATGAAAGAGATAAAGGATGAGAAGGAGTTCGACAAGCTGATGAAGGAGATCGACTCCAGCTTCGACGAGGTCCTCAAGAGGTGATCATGATGAAGGAATACAAGACGATAACCGAGATAGCAGGTCCGCTCGTATTCGTGTCTGACGTGAGCGGCGTCGGCTACAACGAGATAGTCGAGATCATGCTCCCCAGCGGCGAGCGCAGGAAGGGGCAGGTGCTCGATGTCTCCAAGAACATGGCGGTTGTCCAGGTGTTCGGCCCGACGGCTGGCATCTCCACCGACCAGACGACGGTGAGATTCCTCGGAGAGACCATGAGGCTCGGCCTCAGCACCGACATGCTCGGGCGCGTGTTCACGGGCCTGGGCGAGCCCCGCGACAAGGGCCCCAGGATAATCCCCAAGGAGAAGCTCGACATCACCGGATTGCCTATCAACCCCTTTTCGCGCGAGATGCCCAACGAGTTCATCCAGACCGGTATATCGACCGTGGACGCGATGAACACGCTGGTCCGTGGACAGAAGCTGCCCATATTTTCAGGCGCCGGCCTTCCCCACAACCAGCTGACCGTGCAGATAGCCAGGCAGGCGAGGGTCCGCGGAACGGGCGAGAAGTTCGCCGTCGTGTTCGCGGCCATCGGTATCACCCACGAGGAAGCATCCTACTTCATGAGGGACTTCGAGAAGACCGGAGCCCTGGAAAACGCGGTGCTGTTCCTGAACCTGGCCGACGACCCGTCGGTCGAGCGTATCATCACCCCGAGGCTCGCGCTGACCACGGCTGAATACCTCGCTTACGAGCAGGGCATGCATGTGCTGACCCTCATCACGGACATGACCAACTACTGCGAAGCGCTCCGTGAGATATCCTCTGCAAGGCAGGAGGTGCCCGGCCGCCGCGGCTACCCTGGTTACATGTACACCGATCTCTCTACGATTTACGAGAGGGCCGGCCGTGTGAAAGGAAGCAACGGTTCGGTCACGCAGATCCCGGTGCTGACCATGCCCGGCGACGACAAGACCCACCCCATCCCAGACCTCACCGGATACATCACCGAAGGGCAGATACTGCTCAGCAGGGACCTCCACAGGAAGAACATCTATCCGCCCGTGGACCCCCTGCCCTCGCTCTCAAGGCTCATGAACTCCGGTATCGGAGACAAGAAGACCAGAGAGGACCACAAGGGGGTCTCAGACCAGCTCTATGCGGGCTATGCCAACGGCCGTGATCTGAGGAGCCTCAGCGCGGTCGTCGGTGAGGAAGCCCTTTCCGCGACAGACAGGAGATTCCTGAGATTGGCGGATGAGTTCGAGAAGAGGTTCATCCAGCAGGGGCCGTATGAGAACCGTGACATAGAGACCACGCTAGATCTGGGCTGGGAACTGCTCTCGATACTGCCCGAGGAGGAGCTGAAGAGGGTCAAGAAGGACCACATCCCGAAGTACATGAAGAAGAAGTACGAAGTCTAGAGAGGTCCTGGACACATGACCTGGAACCCTAGACCCGATGCCGCGAACAAGTTCGCGGGCACATCTTGAACGCTGCGGCGTTCAAAATGAACCCGGAACTGGAAACCGGAGACAGGTGACTGATATGGCTGGAGCAACTGACGTGAACCCGACCCGGATGGAGCTCATAAAGACAAAGGACCGCATCAAGCTAGCCGGCAAGGGCCACAAGCTCCTCAAGCAGAAGCGGGATGCGCTGATCCTGGAGTTCTTCAAGATACTCAAGAAGGCACAGGACCTGCGCGGCCAGCTGGCCAAGAAGGTGGCAGACGGCTACCTCTCTCTGGCCCGGGCCGAGACCTACCACAACCTCCAGGAGCTCACCAAAGTGTCCCTGGACCTGCGGAAGGACATAGACATCGACATCGAGGTCCGCAACGTCATGGGCGTCAAGATTCCCAATATCACCACGAAGATGGAGGAGAAGCACTTCATGAGCCTGCCCACCTACTCCGTGGCGGCGACAAGCGCCAAGATAGACCAGGCGGTTGAGGACTTCAACGACATCCTGGGCATGGTCATCAAACTGGCAGAGACCGAGACCGCGATGAAGAGGCTCATCATCGAGATAGAGAAGACGAAGAGGCGCGTCAACGCCCTCGAATTCGTCCTCATCCCGCGCCTCCAGGAGCAGCAGAAGATGATCGCCTTCCGCCTCGAGGAGATGGAGCGCGACAGCTTCGTGTCCCTGAAGGCGATAAAGCGGAAACTGGAGAAAGAGAAGGCGGCCTCCTAATTAGAGGAGGACCGATCTATCTCGGCGCACCGCTCGCTCGGATGGGTGTGTCTCTTCATTATCTCGGCGAGTTCCATGTAATCGACCATGCGCGATGTACGTGCGCTCTGGGGTGCCGCCCTTATTATCCTGAGCAGCAGCTCCTCGTCGCTCCTGCTCGCCGCCATGACCATGTTCATCACGATCTTCTTTTCATTGGCGCTGAGCATCATGTCTGCCGCCATCAGCGCATGCTCGAGCGGGCAGGTGAGGCTGCGCACAAGCATATTCTCTATGAAGCCGCGCACGCTGCGTATCCCATTCCCTCCGTTGCCGAAGAGCTCCTCCGCCTCACCGACGCTTGCCTCTGCCTCGTCTGTGGTCCAGGCGCTCGTCCCGTCATGCAGCTGGTGGCCCGTGGCCATCGCCCTTTTCATCCCCTCTCCCCTGTACATCTCCCCCCGTCTTGCGACATCGTACATGAGAGATTCGGCCTGCCTGTAGGCGGCCTTGATTGTCAATACCGAGCGGAGGGCGTCATCGCCGAGAACCTCCACCCCTCTCACGAGATTTCCAGCCGGGAACTCGTGGAACTCTGGGTTGGCGAACGAGAGGACCTCGGCCCCATCATCGCACATGATGAACATGCCCGGCACCGGGGTGATGACGGGCATGTCGCCGTGTTTCGCATGTTCTGCCATCGCCTCCAGTATATCCGGGTGCTTAGGGTCCACATGGTTGTATGTGAACAGCGTGGGGACGCCCATCCGCCTCAGCAGGGCTATCCCGACCAGCGTGAGCGATTCCAGGTCGAGAACCCGAACCTCCTTCCCTGCCGTGCTATGCGTCCTGGAGTCTGCCAGGGAGCCTGCGCAGCCGCAATCGAGCCCTTCAGGGGTTTCACCGAGCACGAACGGCACCTCCAGATTCGAGCTTATGGCATAATCCTGGTTCTGCGGGCTCAGGGCCACTATGGTGGCAAGCACCGGATCGGGTTTGGGCATCGAACGCATCCTGTCGTGTATCTCATCCATGAGATCGGCGAGGCTCCCTCCCCGGTCCGCGAAAGGGCCTTCCAAGGCAAGGCCGGTGTCATCGAGCGTCTTCTGCATCCTGTTGAGCTGCGGGCGCATCTTCCTGACGCTGCGGCTAAGGAGCATCACTGATTTGGACATACTGGGCATATATCCCCAGAAAGTTATAAAAAGGCTAACAAAATGGCCCGTATCTTCGGTTTTGCCCGAACCAAAAGGGCAATCGTTTAAATATCGCTTTCCTAGTGCTCTCTATGAGACTATTGACGCTCGCGCTGTTCGTGGCGCTATTGGGTATGGGCTGCATAACGAGCCAGCCTCCGCAACCGCCGCCACAGGACGGGGTGGACACATCGAACGCGATAACGCAGACCATGTGCGAGGATGCCGGAGGGCACTGGAACGAGTGCGGTTCGGCATGCAGGGGCGAGCCCGAAGGGACTCCGTGCATACTGATGTGCGTGCAGTACTGCGAATGCGGAGGGATAGCTGGCTTCGGCTGTCCTGCCGGATATGTCTGCACAGACTACTTGCCTGAAGGCGCCGCTGATGCGATGGGTATTTGTAAAAGAGTCAGTCAATGAGGTGTATCTATGGCTAAAGAAAACACAGAAGCGATGCCCCAACGGGGCTTCATGCTGGTGGCAGCCGCCCTGTTCATGATGGTCGGCATGCTGGGCAGCGCCTACATGCTGGCCCAGGTGGATTATTCGCCGACGGTGAATGTGGAAGGCGGGCCTACCAACCCGACCGTCTATGTGTCCAGCACACCTCCGGACCATGCGATATCCGTGTCTGCAACCGCATCCGAGAAGGTGGCTCCGGATCTGCTGAACCTCCAACTGAGGGTACAGACCGATTCATCGAACGCTGCGGAATCCCAGTCCGAGAATGCGCAGGTGACCGCAGAGCTGAAGACAGAGCTCGAGAAGCTCGGCCTGGAGGACAAAGCGATACAGACGACTTCCTATAACGTATATCCTGTCTATGACAGCGAATACGTCTGCGATGGAGGCAACAAGTGCCGCTGGGATTCGGTCCTCACCGGATACCGGACAGTGCACTCCCTGAATGTCGAGGTCACCCAGCTGGATATGGGCGGCGAGATAATAGATGCCGCTTCTACGGCGGGCGTCAACCAGACCTTCGTGGACTATGTGGACTTCACATTGAAGCCCGAGACCAGGAGGACCTTGGAGAAGGCTCTCCTCAAGGAGGCTTCGGCAGAGACCAGATCCAAGGCCCAGGAGATAGCCTCCGGCCTCGGAGTCGCCATCGGCAGCCCGCTGACGGTGAGCGAGTCCTTCAGCTACCCGTACTACCCGGCCTATCGCGGCGGGGTGTATATGGCTGAGGCGGCGGATTATGCCGCACCGACATCGCTCTCTCCGGGCCAGGTCGAAGTGAGCGCCACGGTGAGCACGAGCTTCGCAATACAGTAATCTTCTTCTTTTTCCCCTCTTTTTTTCAGCAACCAATAAAAACACCCACACTCTAATATATTCTGAAACTATATGGGGTGGGACAGATGGATGACGAGGATCGCAATCCATTGGGCAATCTTGTGATCATGCCCAGCGCTGCCGTGGCCGCGCGTTTCGGAGACCTGCAGATGGCTCTCGATGCCCTGGCCTCCAGCGATCCAGTATTCGTTTTCATGGCAACCCAGGCTATTTGCCATGTATCGAAGTCCCAGGACAAATCAGCTGCGCTGAAACCGCTCCTGAAGCTGTTCGAGAGCGATTCGTATGCCATCAGGTGGGCGGCGGTTATGGCCTTGGGCGAGCTGGGGGACCAGAGGGCGGTGAAACCCCTCATCGATATGCTGGGGGACAGGAACTTCTGCGTTCAGGTGGCCGCAGCCGATTCCCTCGGGAAGCTAGCTAATCCTTGCGCCGTCGGAGCGCTCGCTGCGCTGCTCGACAGAGACAATCAGCAGAATGCATATGTCCGTGCCGCTGCCGGCAGTGCCCTCGGCGCGATGGATGACCCGGATGCGCTGGCCGCCCTCATCAAGTCGCTGGAGGACGAGCATGTCGCCGTGGTCGTATCCGCGGTCTCCGGAGCTTTGGGAGGGGCTGATGAGCCTGCGGCCGTGCAGCCGCTCGTGGACGCCCTGCACCGCACGAACATCAACAGTGCCGCGGCCCTTTCGCTCGGGAAGCTGCGCAGGCATCTCATGGAAAAACACATACTGGACATCCTCTACCCGCTCAAGAACGGACACAGCTATAACATGAGGGCCAACTGCGCCCTGGCCATAGGAGAGATTGGCTGGCCCGGGACGTTCACATATCTGGAGGAGACCGCCCGGGATGATGCCAGCATGGCCGTCCGCTGGGCGGTTGCCAAGGCGCTCGGGAAAAGCGCGGATAAGAAAGAGGCGCTCCGTGTCCTTCTAGGCCTGCTCCGGGGCCCGGAGAAACAAGTCTCAGCGGCCGCCCTGGAGAGCGCCATCGCGTTGATGAGGGAAGTCTCCCCGACAGCGCTGAAAGAGAAGCTTTCCATAGCCATGATGTCATTCGACGATGCCGAGCGTCTGTCTGCCGCCGCCGAGGCCGCGGAGGCCTATGTCAAGCTCGCCGGCTTACTGGAGACTCCGGAAGACAAGGATAGGCGGGCGGCCGAAAGGCAGATGAAACTCTCATTGGACCGCAAGCTCACGGAGATGGAAGCGAACGCCGGCATCAAGGAATCCCTCAGGCACATCCGGAAGCTGGAGAAGAAAGGCGGTGCCGAAGCCGTGCAATCGCTCGCCGAGATGCTCGGCGAACAGAACGGCCGGGTGAGGAAAGCCGCATCAGATTCCTTAGAGAGGCTTTTGAGGAGCGAGAAATACCCGGATATCGATGCCATCCTGGCGGAAGAGTCGTCCGGAGACAGGCTGAGGCGCCTTAGGCATGCCTCCGACCGGTTCCTCGAGATCCGCCAGAGGATGGCTTCTGATGCCCGGCAGGTATCAAGAAGCGCGTCTGCGTTGCTGCCGACCGCGATGGATACGGGGTCTGGCAAGACCAAGACCAGGATATAGGTACTTATTTGTTATCTGCTTTCTCCAGCCATGGATTGGAAGTCCCATGCGTTCTTCGGCGCGGTCTTCGCTTTGGCAGCAGGATTCCTTTTGGGCACAGACGGATTGTTCCAGCTCATCTTCATAGCGGTCTTCGGGGCGCTCTGCGCCCTTGTGCCCGATCTGGATCACGATGCCAGCAAAGGCAGGCAGTGGCTTGATGTCAGCGCGGTGGCCCTGTCAGGTCTTCTCGTGTTCCGCTCTGGTTGCGGTGAGTGGTTGTGTGTTCCGGGTCTTGACGAGCTGCGCGGGATGGTTTTGGCGTTCCTGGCCCTTTGCGGAGTCTATTTCCTGTTCTTCAGGTTCTTCAAGCCCAAGCACCGGGGGATAACGCATACGCTGGTCGCGTGTTTAGGGTTCGGGGTTTTGGTGTATGTGTTCGACGGGCTGACGCTCGGCCTCATAGGGATGTCCGCCTATTTCTCCCATCTCTTCGCCGACCAGCACATAAAAGTGATTTAGAGAGTCGCTTCTTTCTTCACTTCGCACCTGAGGTTCAGCGACTGCTCCAGCCTGGTCTCGATGACGCCGTCTTTATCGAAGGAATAGAGCACCACCCCGCACTTGTACATCTGCGGTGCGGTGTAGCTTGTGGCATACACCCTGACCGATTTCTCCAGGAACTCCCTCCTCCCGACTATGCCGACCCTCACCCTGCCCTTCCGCAGGCTGTTGACCGGGTGCAAAGAGAGATGCTCGGGCACCGTGACATCCGCCTCGGCCCAGAGGGGTTGCTTGCCCTCGTTCTCCACGCGGAGTATCAGCTCCACATGGTTGCTGGAATAGCCGAAAAGCACTTCCGGGTGCGCACGGAGCGATAGCTTTACCACTGGTTCACCGTCTGTGCTATCCACCTCTACGCTTAAAACCTTTGTCTTAGAAATCGGATTATGATCCCAGAGTCCAGGCTCATAAAGTCAGAGCTGACAATCCGGGAGCTCTCCCTGCCGGACGATGTGCTTTTGGCGAGGAAATCCCTTGTCCGGTGGCTCGCGCTCTCTTTGGGCATGATACTGCCGAACGAGAGCCGGAGGCTCCTTTTGGACATCCTGGAGGTGCTCTTCGAGGGCCATGTCAAGGGCGATGCCCCGACGACCAAGGACATCATGGCAAGGCTCAAGGAGCTAACGAAAGAGGAGCCGAACCCCAAGGCGGTCTATTATCACCTCCAGAAACTCAAGGACCTGGGCCTGCTCACAAGGACGAAGGGCAGGTACCAGCTCGGGGATGGCGATGGGAAGAGCCTTAAGGACATCGTCAAAGGGTTCTATCTGAAGAAGGCGGATCACGCTTTCACGAACATAGAGAAGGCGCTCGAAAAGCTTGAGAGCGGCTACAGGTAATCCTATGGAAGATTTCTCAGGATTCTACAAGTTGAGCCTAGAAGAGAGGCTGGAGAAGGTCAAGAAAGCGGCAAGACTAACCGACGAGGAGGTCAAAGCCCTCGTGGACAGCGGCGCTCTGGAGCTGGACAAGGCCGACAAGGTGGTGGAGAACGTGATAGGCGCGGCCCACCTGCCGCTCGGCATAGCCACCAACTTCGTGATAAACGGCAAGCCCACGCTCATCCCGATGGCCGTGGAGGAGCCTTCTGTCATCGCAGCCGCATGCCGGGCGGCCAAGCAGGCCGGCTCGTTCAAGGCAGATGCCGACGAATCGGTCATGGTAGGACAGATACAGTTGGTGGGCCTGCCTGACCCGGCGAAGGCGCTGGAGGATGTCCAGGCCAACAAAAAGCAGCTGCTCGCAGAAGCGTCCGTGGCCATGAAGCCGCATGAGAAGTACGGCTGCGGGGTGCGGGATCTCAAGCCGAAGCTCATAGACACCGGAAGAGGGCAGATGCTCATCGTGGACTTCCACATCTCAGTGGGCGATGCCCAAGGGGCGAACATGGTGAACACCACTCTGGAGAAGGTCGCTCCTTTCATAGAGAAGCTCACCGCGGGCAGGACCCGATTGAGGATAGTGAGCAACCTCGCCACCGAGCGGAAAGCGCGCGCCTCGGCGCTATGGAAGAAAGATATCGTCGGCGAAGACGTCATAGAAGGCGTCCTGGACGCCTACGAGTTCGCTAAAAACGACATCTACCGCTGCGCCACCCACAACAAGGGCATCATGAACGGCATAGACCCGGTGGCGATGGCGACTGGCAACGATTGGCGCTCGGTGGAGGCCGGCGCCCATGCGTTCGCATCCATAGGCCAGTACAAGCCGCTCACCAAATACTACAGGAACGAGAACGGCGATCTGGTGGGTGAGATCGAGCTGCCCCTGGCGGTCGCCACGGTCGGCCCTGCGGTGAACAGCAGCCCGACCGCGAAAACAGCCCTGAAAATCATGGGCGTCACGAAATCCAAAGAGCTCGCTATGGCTATGGCCTGCATAGGGCTCGCCAACAACTTCGCGGCATTGTCCGCCCTCGCGACAGTCGGCATCCAGAAAGGCCACATGAAGCTCCACGCGAGGAACATCGCCGCCTATGCCGGCGCATCCACTCCAGAAGACATCGAAAGGATAGCTGAGACCCTCTCCAAGGAGGGCAACTTCAGCATCGAGAGGGCGAAAGAGCTGTTGAAAGGTGCATGATTTGTTCGACCTGCTCGCATCAGCGGTTTTGGCGTTCGTGGTGTCCTACTTCATCACCGAGAAGCTCCTCCCCCGGCTCCGCGGAGCGGGCATAACCGGAGGGGACGAGAACAAGGAAGGGAAGCCCGAGACGCCCGAGATGGGCGGTCTGGCCATAGTCGCCGGATTCACCGCGGGCATCTTGCTCATAATCTATCTCAACACATTCGCGATGGAGCTGTTCGGCATCAATCCACAGCTATCGTTCAACATGACCTACCTCCTAATCGCCGTGATAACGATACACACGATAGCCTTCATCGGTGTGGTGGACGACCTCCTGAACATCCCCCAGTGGCTCAAGGCGATCTCGCCCCTGCTCGCGGCGGCCCCGCTGGTCGCCATGAAGGTGGCCGGGAGCACCGCGGTCGTCATACCGTTCATCGGCCTGGTGGATTTCGGCCTCATCTACTTGTTCATGCTCGTGCCGATCGCCATCGCGGTCTGCTCGAACCTTACCAACATGCTCGCAGGATTCAACGGTTTGGAAGCCGGCATGGGCCTTGTGATGTTCGCGACCCTCGCTCTTCTTGGCTGGAGCAGCGGCTCGATAGAGATGGCGATACTATCGCTCTCCATGGCCGGGGCGCTCGCCGGGTTCCTCATCTTCAACTGGTATCCGGCCAAGGTGTTCCCTGGAGATGTGGGCACCTTGAGCATCGGGGTCGCGCTCGCCAGCACCATAATAATCGGGAATTTGGAGAGCGCAGGGGTGATCCTGATGATCCCCTACATAGCCGACTTCTTCATAAAGGCGAAGAATCGCTTCCCGCACACCCACCAGGAGCTCAAAGATGGGAAGCTCTATCCGAAAGACGGGAAAATCCGTGGCCTGGTCCACATGCCCATGAAGTTCCTCAACGGCATCACCGAGAAGGATCTGGTCCTGCTCTTCATCTGGATAGAATGCGTATTCGCCTTGATAACGCTCCTGCTCTTCTTCAGACCTTGAAGTCCCTGAGCAGCTTCATCAGGCCGAAGAGCTCCACGAATCTGTCGTAGTCGGTGACCCTGCCGATGTCGAACCAGACGCCCTCGAACACATAGGCGTTGATCGTTTTGCCCTCTTTGAGCAGCCTGGGGAAGACGTCCTTGGCGAAGTCCTCCTTCTCTTTGATATACCCGAAAATCCCGGGCTCCAGGATGTAGATGGCGGTGTTGTATAGGTGCTCGAGGCCGGGCTTCTCGCGGAACGCGACCACCGTGCCGTCCTCCACATCCGCCACCCCGTATTCCAGGGTGCTCTTGTTCTTATAGAGCGCTATGGTCGCCATCGCCCCGCTCTTCTTGTGGTGCTTGAGCATGTCGGCCATGTCTATGTCGGTGAGGTGGTCGCCCATGACGACCGCGAAGGTCTCTTTCACCTTGCCCTTGTAGGGCAGGATCGAGCCGGCGGTGTTGAGCCTTTCTTTCTCTATCGAGTACTCTATCTTCACCCCCAGCTTCTTGCCGTCGCCGAAATGATCCACTATCTGCTCGTGCTTGTAGCCCACGGTCAATATGAGGTCCTTTATGCCGTGCTTCTTCAGGTTCTCTATCACATATTGCAATATGGGCTTGTCGCCCAGCTTGAGCATCGGTTTCGGGGTGGTGTAAGTATATGGCCTCAGCCTCGTACCTTCCCCTCCTGCCACTATGAACGCTTTCATGGGATCACACATAGGTTACCGAAAACAGGTTTAAAAAGCGAGACTTCAGAGATCCCAGAGCCGATGCCTGACAAAGACCGCATGGGCTATCCGGCGTATCTCATCCGCCTCCAATTCGCTGAGCGGGAGCCTCCTCGACATCAGCCTCCTGAACCTCTCATGGTCGAATCGTCTTAGGTGCTCGGCGATGCCGATAGATATCGCTTCCCTCGCCTTCTTGTAGCTCTCCCGTCTGCTCAGGTGGATAGCCGCCAGGCTGGTCTTCGGGTGGTGGCCGAATATCATGTTTATCAGATGGGCCCGCAGTTCGTCCCGTTCCCGGGCCTTGGCCTTCGCCGGGGTATCCGGCTCCATCTCATCGAAATCTATATCCCCCTGGAAATCCCCGCCCCCTTCCTGCATGATAGTGTTGTAATGGATGCCCTCATGGACGATGCAATCCTCCAAAGCGCTAGAAGCTATCTTCCGATGGTCGCGGAGGAAATCCGGGAACACCAGGACGCCCTTCCTGGTCACCACTCCATCAGCCTTCTCGGGCATCTCTCCTCCCAGGATGAAGACCGGGATATCCCTGGCCGACAACCTCCCCTCGAAAAACGAGAAGCTCAACAGCGCCCTTCTCTTCACAGGGTACCTGAAAAGGCAGTACTCCATCTCCGATCCGCCGTCCGCTCGCTCCGACTTGATGGTCCTGAGCAGGAACCAGACATCGTTCTTGAGATAGTACTCATGGAGCTCTCTTAGCATGGCCTTCGGATCGGCCGAATCCGAGAGGATGCCGAGACCATCCGCAGCCAGGGTTTTCCTGATTTTCTCCATGGTCGAGCCCAGGTCCGTTTTCCCTCCGAACTCATAGGGGCAGATGGATTGGTCTGTCCTGTCCAGGATGGAGCTTATCCTCCTGTCGACAGCATCGAAACGCGGATCGCCTCTCCCCTGCGCCAGGTAGCGTATGGTGATATCATGGGCAGGGATGGTGGATCCCTTCTCACGGCCTATCATGTCTTGGGGGGCGGGTTTGGCCTTGTCTTGATCGCAGCGGGAGCGTGAAAGAGAATATGCCGCGCCTATCCCGGATGCGATGGCCGCTGTGAGGAGGGCGTATCTGAGAAAGCCGCTCCGCTTGGGAGGCATCTCCTTCTTCGGCGCTGGCTGACGTACCTTTCTCCTTTTCATGACTCCATTATTGGAGCGCTATCTTTATAGTTATTAGTTATATTACGTGGGTGTTCAAGCAATCAGATAGTACCCCAGTATCGCTCCGACGACCGAGCAGATGAAATTCGTGGTCCCTTTCGTCCCCAGGCCCCTCTCCTCGAACACGCCGAACAATGTGTCCGCTATCGAGCCCCCAAGGCCTGCAAGGCCGACGAGCAGCGCCTGTGTCGGGGTTATCCCGAAGACGTACATCGCAGCGAAGCCTATCGCGCACGCTCCTGCCAGGGAGCCCACGGTGCCCATCCTGCTCATGGCCCCGCTCGTCCCTGGGCGCACCGGCTTGAGATCGAAGAGGGACATGGGCTCGGATGCGTCCAGCACCCCTATCTCGGAGCCGAATTTGTCGGCCATCACCGCGGCGAGGCCGGCAATGAAAGGGATGTATCCGATGTGCGGCGAGGCTATCGCCAGTATGGCCGGAAGGAGCCCGTTGGATAGGACATTCTCCCAGCCTCTCTCGTGTTCATATATGCCCATGCCCTTCTTGGTCTCATACTCATATTTGGTGACCAGCACTGCTAGCAGGAAGAATATGAGCATAAGGGCTAGATAGGACGCGCCTCCATAAAAGAGAAGGATGGCGCCGAAAAAGAGCGCCAGGAGCACGCCTTTGGTGTCGAGGACCCCCTTCATGATCTCTACTTCTGTATCCTGATCTCGATCGACGAGACCTTGCTCTTGGAGCCGTCCTCAGAAGTCAGCTCTTCGGTCGCGATTGCGATGTTGTCCACCTTGGCATCAGGCATGAACCTGTGCCTGACGATCTCGACCACGTCGACGGCCCTGGAGATGAGTTTCCCCCTCGCCTTGACGGTCACATTGCTCGCTCCGTTGTTGAACTGGGTCACCACGGCAAGGACGTATCCCATGGTCCCTTTCTTGCCTACATAGACTGTGTTGTCGTCCCTTCTCCGCTCCCTCGGGATCTCCGGGACCTCTTCAGCTCCCTGCGGCATATCGGGGGTCTCCTCAGGCATCTCTTCGGTCGTTGGCATCTCTTCTTGTTCCATGGTTCGCACCTCTCTCTTGTGGGGTTTGCTAGAAGCTGATAGAACCCGCTAAATCAATATAAATCTTGTCATCTGGAATGCTGCCTGGCTTTCCCGGGTGCCGATGTTTTCTGCGGGGGTCTAGGCCTGTCGGTGAGCATCATCCCGCTTATGCAATGCTCGCGGAGATTGCCGACGACGCTCATCCTCTTGGCGAGCATAGCCATCATCCGCTCTAAGAAACGCGATGCCTTTGGATCCAGCTTTCTGCCTTCGAAAGCGCTCTCCAGGGCGGCTCCGAACCTTTCGAGCCGGACCCTGCCTTCGGTATGCCAGAACATGCTGATGATGGTGCCTCCGGCATCCGCCGCGACACGATGATCCTCGCTCATGAGCCCGATGACCAGGAGCGGAAGCGCAGATAGGTCCTTGCAGCGGCCGATCGCGTCAGAGGCTATCCCCCGGACATACTCGTTCCTGTCATGCAGGGCAGCATCGACCAGGATGCTGATGGCGGCCGGGCCCAAATCCGGAAGATCCATCACGGTGCTCCCGCGGACCCGCCAGTCATCGCTCTTCATCGCATTGCGGATGTGATCGGGCACATCCGGGCATCTCTCTGTTATAGTACCTGATACCGATCTCCTATCCCTTCCGTCGCTATCAACGTTGGCCATCGGCAATATATTGCACACAATCATTTAAAAAAACACTAGATACCACAATCAGGAGGAGTCCATCAGATCAAGGGCCCGTTTCAGCATGGAGATGTCCAGGAGCGCCCTGCCATACTCCTCGGAATCGTCCGACATCCTGGGACAGGCGGTGTTCACCAGGCAGTCGAAGGCCATGAAATTCTTGACCGTCATGGGCTCGAGCTCGTTGGCGACCAGGATGGCGCACTCGAAGCCGCGCTTCTCCAGCTCCCGCTTCGCCCACTTCGCATTGGACAGGCTGAACTGGCCGGGCTTGGTGCTGAGGAGTATCCCGAAGCTCTTGGAGGTCAATGCCTTGGCTATCGCGCCATTGCGCTTCTTCCTGAGCCTCTCGGCTTCTTTTCGGATGTCCTTGACAGAGGAATCGAGCGGGTTGAAGACTAATGCCGGCTTCTGCACGTCTATGGCCAGGGCGTGGAACAGTCCGCTTCCCACAAAAACGATTGCGTCAGCCTCCTTCTCCACTGATTTGACCGCGCCGCCGTCGCAGCCCAGTATCTGCCCGGGCCTCTCTGCGATGCAGCCCTTGCCGATGAGGACCGTCTTGCCGTTCCTCTCGAAGAACGCTTTCATCCCCTCCAGCTGATGGATGTGCTGGACCGTGGTGGCGAGCCCTATCCGCCAGTATCCCTCCAGATGGCCTAGGACGCCCCTCAGGGCGTCTATATCGATGTCTATGGAGTACTCGATGTATTCGACCGGGACCGCTATCTCGGCCTTCAGGAAACGGTTATGGCCGAAATGGACTATCTTGTCGGCCTCGATCCACCTGGCTTCGTCCAAAGCCAGGTCGCAGGCGCCATAGCAGGCGGATGCCGAGAGGAACACCTCGTGGCCTTCGCTCTCGTACCGCTTCTTGATGTCCATGGCCTTCTGCTTGAGGCCTTCTGGGAACTGGATGAGTATGCGCATATATTATCCACTCAAATACCTCTGTGGCGACATATTATTAATCCGAGCGCCTAGGCGCGCTCTCCATCCGTGCGAACACCACATCGCCGGCATTCTCCATTATGTCTTCGGAATACCGTGCCATCTTGTTGCATCTCTCCATGAAAGAGCGCATCTGGACCATCTTCGCAGGCGTCTTCTCTCCCCGCGCGAGCTTGTCAGCTTTCCCCAACTCCTCTTTATACGCCTGCCTCGCCTTCGCGAAACCCGCCTCGTCTAGTTCGCAGTCGGCGAACGCGTTATAGGCGGTCGTGTACATCGCCATGCCCTTCTCCAGGAGTCCGGCGACCATGGCATCCGGCGCCTTGTCCTTTGCCTCGATGCACAGATCCAGCAGGTGGTCGCTCACCTTCTCCATGCTTTTGGCTGTTATCACCCTGAATATCGACTCGCTGCTGCTATGCCGTCCCACGACGAGCTTTCGGAGCAGGAGCAGATAGAGCCTGTCGACCTCATCCTCTTTCCGCTGTATCTCGGTGAGATTGCAGCCTCCGTCCTCATAGGCTGATATGGCAAGGTTGAACATGGACTGCGTGACATTGTACTGCCGTTTGATTATGTTGTCTATCTGGACGTCATCGAAATCCAGGATCCGCAGGGTGAGTTCGTTCCCCTCCTCATCAGCTATCTCCACCCCTGATAGCACCCTCCTGGCCTCTTCGGCCAGGGTGTGCATCCCGCTCCCCCGCAGCACGATGCGCCCCGCTCCGCCCACATAAGCCGAGACGATGTTGCTCATCGAGTTGCCATCGCCGGAAGGCGAGACCTCCAAAGACACGGTCTTGAGCTCCTTGTCGGTCTGCCGGAGAGAGAGCGTCAGGCTCCCGTCCTCGTTCTGGGCGAGGTATGCGGCATCTCCTTTGGCGACATTCATCCTGGATACCCAGTCATGGGGCAGGGATACTATGTATGTGTTCCTTCCGGTCAGCTGGATACGGCGTGGCAGGTCCATATGCTCCCTCTGGTATATATCATAATCTTGGTATATATACGAACTAGGAAAAGCATATAAAACAATCCATGCCGCGCGGTCAGATAGCATGGCATGCCACTTCACAGCCTGACGGCTTACGTCGTCAGAAGTCTTTTTGAGAAGTGGTATATACCAAACATACCGAAATATATACAATTTGCATAAGATTTATAAAGAAACCCCGGGGCATACGTCCAGAGGAATCGTATGATGAACCAGTTCAAGACCAAGACCCCGATCCACAAATTCAATCAGGATGTGGCCAAGGGGCAGTTCGCAGACATCGCATATGCGCAAAGGATGCTCTCGCGCAAACCCCTTCTAGAAACCCGCTTCTGCTGATTGTCGGGAGGGGATTGTCAAGAGGGAGCGGCCCCCACCGTTCCCTCTATCCAGCCCACCCTGCAATATCCCGCCGTTTTCCGCCATTCAATCGTCATAAGAGAGCGAATCTTTCGATTCGGTCTCGGGCTTCATCAGTTTGGATAGCCGTTGCAGCATTATCTTCTGCTCTGCGCTGGCGACTATCTTCCTGGTGCGGCCGACAGCATCCGGATTGACCGACATGCTTGTGATGCCGAACTCAACGAGCCTCTCAGCGAATTCAGGATAGACGGACGGCGCCTGGCCGCAGAGCGAACTGGTGACTCCGAACCTGTTGCAGGTGGTGATGACCCTCTTGAGGGATCTCAGGACCGCTTCGTTCCTCTCATCGAATCCCTTGGCCAAGGTAGCGTTGTCCCTGTCGATCCCGAGGGTGAGCTGGGTGAGGTCGTTGGTGCCGATGGAGACGCCGTCGATGCCCTCCTGGCAGAACTGGTCTATCAAGACCACTGTGCTTGGCACTTCGACCATGATCCAGAGCTTGAAGTCCCTGGTCCTATAAAGCTGGACATCATCCATGATGTCCTTTATCGCCCTCAGCTCCCCGATCCTCCTCACGAAGGGTATCATGAGCATCAGGTTGGTCAGGTGGAATTCGTTCCTCACCTTCTTGATGGCCTCCAGCTCTAGCTTGAAGAGCTCGGGCTCCTTGATGTACCTGGCCGCTCCCCTGTATCCCATCATCGGGTTCTCCTCGTGGGGCTCATACTTCTCCCCGCCTTCCAGGTTGCGGTACTCGTTGGTCTTGAAGTCAGTGGCCCTGTATACGACCGGCCTTGGGTAGAACGCCGCCGCGAACTTCCTCAAATCGTCAGCGAGCCTGTCTATGAATTCCTGGCCCTTGCCATCTTCCAGCATGGCCCTCGGGTGTTTGCCCATGTCGGCCACCATGAACTCCGCTCTCAGCAGTCCCACACCGTCCGCGGGAAGCTTCGAGACCTTCTCCGCCTGGTCCACGTCCGCCAGGTTGACGTATATCTTGGTGCCGGTTATCGGGACGGATTCCGCCGCGACGGCCGCAGCCGCTCCGGGCTTGGCAGCGGCCGCTTCGGGCGCGGAGACAAGGCCTTCGTAGATGATGCCGTGGCTTCCGTCCACGCTCACTTCCATGCCGGTGCCAAGCTTCTTGGTGGCTTCGCCGGTGCCGACTATGCACGGTACTCCCAGCTCCCTGCTGACTATGGCCGCGTGGCTGGTCATGCCGCCGGTGTCGGTGACGATGGCGGACGCCTTCTTCATGGCAGGGACGAAGTCCGGGGTGGTCATCTCGGTTACCAGCACATCGCCCTTCTCCATGATCTTTATCTCCTTGGCGCTCTTGATGAGTTTCACCTTGCCCATGCCCATGCCGGGCGAGGCTCCTAGGCCGCGCAGCAGTATCTTCGCTCCGCTCACGTCGTTCTTCGCCTCCGTCTTCCTCTCTTTCTGTTCCATGCCGCTCACGAGTTCACCTCCTGTGCCTCTCTCCAGTCCTGATTTGTCCGCCAGGGTGGTTATCGGCCTGGACTGGACGATATAAAGGTTGTCCTTCTCGAAACCGTATTCGATATCCTGGGGATAACCATAATGCTCCTCTATCTTCTTGCAGATCCTCGCGAGATCCTTTATTTCCATGTCGGAGAGCTTCTGCCTGCCCTGGGCCTCGTCCTTTATCTCGACCCGTTTGTTCTTGCCGTCCATCTTTATGAGCATCCAGGGCTGCTTGACGACATTCTTGTCCAGTATCTTGAGTTCGTTCTTGTCCACCCTGTATGTGTCCGGGGTGACCTGGCCGCTGACAACCACTTCTCCCAGCCCGTAGGCGGTCTCGATGGACATGACATCCGGGTCCTGGTAGAGCGGGTCCACTGTGAATACCACGCCGGCCTTCTCGCTCTGGACCATCATCTGGACCACCGCTGAGAGGCCGACCTTCATGTGCTCGAACTTGTTCTCCGTGCGATAGAAAATCGCTCTCGGCTCGAAGAGGGATGCCCAGCAGTCCTTGACCGCCTTGACGACCTCCTCTTCTCCTATGATGTTGAGATAGGTGGATTGCTGTCCTGCGAAGCTCGCGGTCGGCAGGTCCTCGGCCGTCGCGCTGCTCCTGACCGCTACATAAGTCTTGGCGCCCCGCATGTCGCAGAGCTGTTTGTATGACCTGATGATGTCGTCGTGGATGTCCTGGGGCATCTTGCCCTTGACTATCAGGTCCTTTATCCTGTCCGACGCTTCGTTCAATGCGTCGGAATCATTGACGTCGAGCTTGTCGAGTATCTCCTGGATGGGCGTCCTGAGGTTGTTGGCGTCGAGGTGCTTGTAGTAGGAGCCGGCAGTTACCACGAACCCGTTCGGTATCGGGAACCCGTTGGCGAGCATCTCCCCCAGGTTCGCGCCCTTTCCCCCCGCTTCCGCCAGGCTCTTCTTGCTGAGCTCCTTGAACCACATGACGTTTTTCATAGTATACCTCTCGCTTGGGGGTGAATCTCATATATCTTTTATAAAACTTGGCTGGGCAATTTAGCTCACTGAAGAGCATGTCTGACATATTGGCCGGTCTGGCTTTCTGTGCAGTGCCTGGCACCGTCTTCAGCATGAAGCTGATGATCGAGGCCACGCGGCGATATCTCACCTACCGCAGCGTGCGGGATATGCCGACATCCACGGTCCGTGCAGCCTCTGTGGGCCTTGTGGAGCTATCGGGAACTGCCAGCCCGGCCGAGCCCCTGATGTCTCCCATATCCCGCAGGCCTTGCATCTTTTATCGGATAGTCGCCCAATATCCGGAGAAAACACGGGACGGCTGGGAGTTCAAGGATTTCTATTCGTCAGAAAAAACAGTTCCCTTCTTTCTGGACGACCGGAGCGGCGCTATCCTTGTGGATCCGGACGGCGCCCGATTCAGGATACGGAATTGCGAGGTCTTCAGGGGGCACATATCCGGGAAAGACATTTGGGGCAAACCAGCCCATAAGATTGATGGGCGAGCCATCGCGTATGTCAACGCCCTCGAACCAAAGGCCAGGAAGAGGTTCATGGATGTGGATGACATGGATCTCAGGATAAGAGAGTTCAGCATCCCGGAAGGCAGGGGCATCTATGTGATGGGGACCGCGCTGCCTAGGGCTGGGAGCCAGAGCCCGGTCGCCCATGAGAACCTCCTGGTCCAGAAGGCCGGATCATTCTTCTATATACGCGACGAGCTTGAGAATGAAATCCTCGGCGAGCTCTCAGGCTATAAGAACGAACTCATCGCGGGCTCAGCCCTTTTCTTATCTTGCATGGCGGTCATCTTCCTCTTCCTCGCAGGATTCCGAATCGGTTTTTAATCTTAGACTGCACTGTGATTGCCATGGCGGAAGAAGCGTGTTGCTGCGGAGGCCCGATATTCCTCCTTTTCGGGCTGGCGCTGCTGGCCGGGGGAGTGCAGAGGTATCTGCTATACCAGAAGGTATCGAACACACCCACATCGAAGGTCAGGTCTGCCGCGGTAGGCCTGGTCGAGCTATCCGGCAAAGCGCGCATGGAGAAGGATATGGAGAGCCCGATCTCCAAAGGGAAGTGCGTCTTCTGGAAGGTCACCGGGGAATACTACTACCAGTCCAAGAACAGCAGCGGCTGGAGGGAGTTCTTCAGGCGGGTGTCCGGCGTGCCGTTCTACCTGGAGGATGGGACTGGGCGGATGTTCATCGATCCCAAGGGTGCGGAAGTGGACATCCCCAGCGATTTCAGGTGGGAAGGGCACATGAAAGAGTTCAAGCTACTCGGATTCACGCTGAACAAGAGGATGGACGAGCAGGTGCTCGCATATGTCGACGGGGACCCCTCCGTGAAATCCGCTTTCAGAGGATATTCCGGAAGACGGCTGCGGGTGACCGAGTACTTCATAGGCGAAGGGGATCCCCTCTATGTCTTGGGGAATGCCGAGCCACGCGAAGGCGCTTCCAGCGCGGTCGCCCATGAGAACCTGGTCATGAAGAAAGGGGCCGTGGAACAGATAATGTATATAAGCGATAGCGGAGAAACGAACGTGAAAGGCAAGATGTTCTGGGGCATGGCAGGCATGCTGGCCGGCGGGGTCGTGCTCTCCGGCATCGGCCTTCTGCTGACGCTGATGACGATGGGGTTGTCTCTATGATAGAACTGATAGTGTGTTGCGGGTTTTCGGTGCTGATAATCGGGTTATTGTTCCTTTTCTACCTGTTCTCCATGTACAACGGGCTCATATCTCTCAGGAACAACATCGAGAAGGCATGGGCGAATATAGACGTGCTATTGAAACAGAGGTCCGATCTTATACCGAATCTGGTCGAGGCAGTGCAGGGATATATGAAGCACGAGAAAGGGACGCTCGAAGAGATAACCCGGCTGAGAGTCTCTCTCCTCAAGGCATCCGGCCCTGCCGAAAAGGCCAAGGCCAGCGAGGGGATAAGCTCGGCGCTCAAGACGCTGTTCGCTGTCGCCGAGAACTATCCGAAACTTGAAGCCAGCAAGAGCTTCATGAAGCTTCACGAACAATTGACGGCGATGGAGAACCAGATTGCCGACCGCCGTGAATTCTACAACGACTCGGTGCTGTTGTTCAACACGAGGATACACTCCATCCCTGACAGCCTGATGGCCGCTCTTATGGGATTCAAGGACAAGGAGTATTTCAGGGCAACCGACGAGGAGAAGAAGGCGGTCCCGGTCAAGCTGGAATAGGCTTTAATACTCCATCTCCCATAACACCAACATGCGACCAGCCAGAGAACTCCATGCAGAGCGCAATCTGAAAGGATGGGAGAGCATAGCTCTTAGATGGGGCTCTGCAAGATGGCCCAGAAGGCCGCGCTGGAAGGACGAGTTCTCCAGGGCATATCCGTTATTGTCTAAGATGGGCGGGCAGGAGGCCATTGTCGTAGGGGCGACGCCTGAATTCCGGGCGATGCTCAAGCGTGCTAACGCGCGGGTGACCGTCATGGAGAAGTCCGATCTCTCCCTTTCGGCCATGACCGATATCATGGTGAACCAGATGCGGACCTGCCCGGACGTCGAGAATATAATCGCGGCGGACTGGGAGTCTCCTGATTATGAGAAGAACCGCTACCGGATGGTGATGGGGGATCTCGTCACCGGATATCTGGAGAGCTGGGAACGCTACGAATGCTTCCTGCTGAAGCTCAACGCCATGCTCGTTCCGGGCGGGGTGGTACTGCTGAGGGAATTCACCAACGATCCCACACCGCGCCCTCCCGCTTCAATCGAGAATGCGCACCACCGGCGCTGGGCCTACATCCTGACGCATGATTTCGCTGTGGAGGACGGCATATTCTACGAGGAGAAGCTGGCAAAGAACGTCTGCCGCGCGGGCGACCGGGCGGTGCTATCGACCTGCGCGGATCCGCCCAGGGTGAGATTGATGCCCAGCGCCGACCAGTTCATGGACTTCTTCGTGCGGACCGGCTTCGAGCCCCAGATACTGGTGGCCCCTGATCCTGGCAATGTGAGGCCTGGCCTTTGGGCTTTATGGAAGAGATAGGCCTCTCGTCCGGGGCTTTTAGGGCGCGTTCCTCCCTCGTTTTTTCCACGAACCTGTAATATCCATGGCGCATCTCTCCGGCCTCCCGTATGCGCTCTATGGCACTCCTGGCGGCTTCTCTCTGCGCCTTCAGGTATCCGCGTTTCTTTATCATCCCATATATCTCTATGACTTTGCCGACATCCTCTTTCTCTAGCGATTCCCTCTCCAGGAATCCGAGATGCACCTTGAACGCAGCGTTCCTGACCTCTTTCGGTGTTTCCTTCTGCGTAGCCAAAGCGTGCATGGCTTCTAGCAGTTTCCTTTCCGAATCAGGGTCCAGGTCCAGATCGTCCAGGAGGCTCTTGACGGTCATGACCCCCCTCATCAGGTTGCGGAGATCGGCGAAGCGGCTCAGCACCGCCGGGAGGAACTTGATCTCGATGGCCATGCTGCGCAGGTTCAGATACTTGACGTGCCTCACCTCATGGTCGCCTTTCTCGAGGCCCCTGCGGATGGCCTCCTGCATCCTGGACTTGGCATGCTCTATGACCTCGGCGGATTGCGGCATCAGCTCTCCGTCGATGGCCAGGGCGATCCGTTGGTGGTCGCCCTCTTCGGTCCAGCGGTCGATGGTATCCAGTTGCCCGGCAGGGCTCTCGCTGAGGAAAATCTCGCCCGAAGTGGGTTCTCTTCCGGCTGTCATGTGTTCATATGTCTGGAATTGTGCTTATAAATCGGCCGGATAATCAAAATCAGCGCCTGAGCTTGGCATTCGGGTGTTTTTCCGGAGGCTTGAGCGCCTTCATGAATTCGTCGTGCCTGAAGCGAGCTTCTCCTGCCTCTCTTATCCGTTCTATCGCATCCCTGGCGGCCTCTCTCTGGACCTTGAGGTGCCCTTCATCCCTAACGATCCGGTACATCTCTATGATCTTTACCGCGTCCTGCCTGGAGAGTGCAGACGCCCCCATCGCACTGATGAACGCACGGAACGCCATGTTCCTTATATCCCTGGGTGCGCCTCTTTTTTTTGCGATCTCATGCAGATGCTCGAGGATGAGGGATTCGCCTTCTTCATCGAGCCGCCTGCAAGCCAAGAGCCTATCGGCCAGGTCGATGGCCTTTATCGCCGTCTCGCGCTCTGCGAGCCTGCTTCTGAGGGCGGGTATGAATTTCATCTCGATGGCCCTTGCGCCCAATAGGTCCGCTCTGCCTGCTTCATTCTCTATCCACGCCAGGGCGTTGAGGATGGATTCCTGGATCTTCTTTTTAGCGTATTTTATGACTTTCTTGGAATCCGGCTTGAGTTCGCCCCGGACAATCTCTGCTATGAGCTGGTGCTCTCCTCCTTTGGTCCAGGCGTCTATCATCTCTAATTGCTCTCTGGCGCGGCTGGCCAGGAACCCCTCAGCCTCTGAAACCCTGAACTTCTGCTCTGATAGGTACATGTCTGACTTCCGCGGCACACGTTCTCACGTATCTGTTTGTGTTTATAAATATTAGGACATGGCTGAAGCTAGCCTATGGAAACAGAGAAAAAGAGCATCAGCAGTGATGAGAGTGACGGCAAAGGGCACGGAGATAATCCTGGAGTGTCATATGTGTTAGACCTTTAGTAACCGCGGGCTGAACGACTCGGTTTCCCTTATCGATTACACCCCGGTCCTATCAAACGGATCTGCTATCCGCGGTATTTGCTCCCTCGTCTTAAGAGCCGCTTCGACCTTAGATGCTTTCAGGTCTTATCGGCCTGGCGCGTGGCTGCCCGGCGATGCAATTCACAACCGGTCCACTAGAGGCGCCGGATCCCCGTTCCTCTCGTACTCAAGGATCCTTGCTTTCAAGGAGCAACACTCCCAGGAGATACTACCGTACTGTCTCGCGACGTACTGAACCCAGCTCATGTGGGACTTTAATGGATGAACAACCCAACCCTTGGCCGCTCCTACACGACCAGGATGTCCCAAGCCGACAGCGATGTACCAAACCGCGGGGTCGATGTGTACTCTCACCCGCGACGAGCCTGTTACCTCCAGGGTAGCTTGTCTGACAGCTTGAATCCTCATCAAAGGGATTTCAAGGTTCGTTAACCCCGACTTTCGTCTCTGCATTCTACGCTTTTAAGAATACAGTCAGCCTTGCATTTGTGTTTAACCCTCTACTTCCGATTTCTGACCGGAATGAGCAAAGCATTGGGCGCCCTTGTTTCCTTATCGAGGGCGTACCGCCCCAGCCAAACTATCCACCTGATGCTGTTCCCTTTCGAGTAAGCAATACAAAACATGCTAAGTGGTGTAACACTTTCGCCTATCCGTGCCCCGGAAGACACGGCGTAGCAGCTCCCACTTACGCTTGGTAGCATGCTTCGTATCACAACATCAGGCTATAGTAAAGCTCCATGGAGTCTTCGTTTCCCTCTGGGAGATGCCGGCATCTTCACCGGCAAGTGAGTTCACCAGGTCCTAAGTAGGGACAGTGGGAGTGTCGTTACGTCATTCATGCAAGCCGCCAATTAAGCGGCGAGGTATTACGCTACCTTAAGAGGGTCAGAGTTACCCCCGCTCTTTACCAGCCCTTCTTCAGATTGGACTCCGCGTTCAGGTACTGGCAGTGGGCAGACGTCGACCATCATACTCAGCCTTTCGGCTCTGCGATGATCTGTGTTTTTGGTAAACAGTCGCACTCCCCTGGTTACTGAGACCACAACATTGCTCATGCTATGGCACCCCTTCTTCCTAAGTTACAGGGCTAACTTGCCGAGTTCCCTTACCTAGGTTGTCCTGACACACCTTAGCCTTCTAAGCTACGGCACCTGTACTGGTTCTTGGTACGATCATAGAGGATCGTTCCAGCATCCTTTTCATGGGCCCCGGGACTTGATCGGATTGCTCCTTAGGCCTTCGTCCGCTTCTCCTCACAATGAGACTCCGCGGAGTTACTTCCATCAGACATCCGAAGATGCCCGACCTATCCCCAGGCGTCGGCTTACTGGCTTGCGTTGCCGCACCTACCTCTATGGGACCGGAATATTAACCGGTTTCCCTAATTTCGGATTTCAGGATTTACCATCATCCTTAGGATCGCCTAACCCTCAGCTGAAGAACGTGGCTGAGGAATCCTTGCCGTTTAAGGTGCCCGGAATTCTCATCCGGGTACGCTGCTACTGACATCATGATATTCATAACAGGCCGCTCCACACGACATCACTGCCGTGCTTCTAGGCAACCCGTTCGCCCCCTTACTCATGCGCTTTTGGCGCTGGTGAGGTATCGGAAGCTGGCTTAGCCCCGTGAATTTTCAGAATCTGCACTCTAGACCGGTCCGCTATTACGCGTTGTTTAGAGGATGGCTGCTTCTAAGCCTACCTCCCGGCTGTTTTCGAATGGAGACTCCTTCAAGTTACACTTAGCCAGCATTTAGGGCCCTTAACCCCACGTGCGGTCTATACCGAAAGGGACGTCAGACTTACTCCGGCGCCCCGACTGCCTCCTTCTACGCAGATATAGCATTCGGAGTTTGAGGAGATGGCGATCCCTTTCGGAACCACTCCACCTGATCAGTGCTCTACCGCTATATCATGCTCTGGAGACGCTGTCCTGAGAGACATTTCAGAGGGAACCCGCTATCGCCGTGTTCGACAGGACTATCACCCCTACACCCAAGTCACCTAAGGGGAATATACCACCAATAGTTGCGGACCTCCATCAATCGTCAGATTGACTTCATCCTGCTCAGGCGTAGATCACTACGGCTTCGGGTCTACACAGAGTGACTGAACGCGAATTACCACGTCGCACCTCACCCTTGCGGGCTGCGTGCACTCGCTTTCGCTTCGATTTTCATCTCGCCACGCCATGTAACTCCATGACTCTTGCTTCGAGAAGAAAGACATGACACTGCTTAATCCTTGTCGCCTCCCAATTGGCATGAGCTCCATCGCCATACATCGGCGCCGTCGCTCATGTTGCCCAGGGAGCCTTCCAAGGACCTACGCTTTCATGCCATGCCATTCTGTAACCACATAATTTCAGGTTCTTTTCACACTGCTCCCGCAGTGCTTTTCAGCTTTCGCTCGCGCTACTTCTTCGCTATCGGTCTTGCGTCGCATATTTAGATTTGGAGGTTGATGCCCCCACCTTCATGCCCGTTATCCAACGGACACTACTCTTCACGGTTCGTTCCTTCCGACTTCACCTACGAGGCTGTCACTCGCTATGGCGCCGCGTTCCAACGGACTTCGGTTCATAGAAAGGATACTCCCCACCACATCTGCCGCCATGTTACCATGGCGGAATTCGGTTTGATCTCACCGGCGTTCACTCGCTGTTACTGACCGGATCCCAATTGGTTTCTCTTCCACCCTCTACTAAGATGCTTCATTTCGAGGGGTTGCTGCGCATTACTGCGCTCAGCCATACCCACGGATCACAGACTGCGTGCGTCTACCCGTGGCGTTTCGCCGCTTGCCGCGTGGCCTTGCGGACACAAGCCAAGCCATCCACTATGTGGCGTGTAGCAACATATGACATTTGTTCACTTGCAAACCCTTTCGGGTTTGCGCGTAAACTTCTCAGTTTCTCTATCCGGCCTGATTTGCACGAAGCGCAAACCAGAAGATAGAGAATCTTCCAGAGATTATCTCCTGTGTGCATCCCATTTCTGGAATACACAACCTTTGCCGTCACTTCACACGCTTTTTTCCATAAAACCAGCCGAAGCCGATTATATGAATGCGATGGCGCGCTCTAATCATCCCAAGAGTTTGCGGGATGGGATATGCTAAGCACATCCGGATAGAGCATGCCGGTTTCCCCGAAGCTTCGAGGAGACGCATGCCGTATGTCCGACGCCGAATCTCGGAATCGGAGCATTGTCGTTTCGTGGCCCTCAAGGAGCCATCTGACAAATAGGCTTCCTATATCTAGTTGATAAGGGTTTATAAAGGTATCGCGGCGGAATAGTGGTTGGAGTTATATGTTCATGCACATCCTCCATCCCTTTAGCATAAATGGGCGGTTATTTAAACTAGGAATCTCAATGTTCTATGGATGAGTATTCTAGCCGAGTATATTGATAAAAAATTAAGTGTCGCTGAATTAGAATCAGAACTACAGCGGCTTATCAAAGAGTACAATAGCTATCGTTCTACCTATCTGTTTGTCTATGCGTCATCAAATATGAAACCAATCCCCAACGCATCTTTAGAACAAGATGATTATTACATAATCGCGGATATATTAAAAAATGAAACAAAATCTAAACGTTTAGATTTCTACCTGGAAACCCCCGGTGGCAGCGGTGAAACAGCAGAAGATATTGTTAATAGTCAGGGACATAAATAGGCGAACATTTTAGGCATCACAAAACCCTTCTTCACAAAGTTGCGGATAGACTGTTGAACCGCATGGATATTGCGATAATACCTGTTCCACAGGGGCTTCTTGATTTC
>JBFLVJ010000009.1:0-59717 GCA_040758595.1 Microcaldota archaeon
AGAGGGGAGATGACACGGCGAAGGTGCGATATCGTGGAGAGGTAGCTGACACGGTCCAGGAGCTGGGATACGCCGGTCTGCCCGGCTATCCAGTTTCCGGTCGCCATGGCGTACTTGATCCTGTCGCCCATGACATCCTGCCTGATGAGCGTGTGCACCTGGAGCCTCCTGCCTCTCGCGTCCGCCCTCGATGCCTGGTAGACCAGGTCCTTGATGAGGAACTGGAACGCATAGCGGAAGAGATCCTCCATCATGTCGCCGGCGAGCTTGACGCGCTTGTTGGCATAGTGGTCCTTGTCGTCAGGGGCAAGTTCCTTGTAGGCTATGCGGGTTGCGCGCTCGGCCATCCTGGCGAGGTATTTCGCCTTGTCCATGCGGGCGGCTTTGGTGACGCCGATGTGAGGGAGCAGGTAGTTGTCGAGAAGGTTTTCCATCCTGTTCAGCCTGAACTCGGGCGGCTGGCCGGGTGAGAGCCTCCTGCTGAGCATGTCCACCGCCTCCTCGCGGTTGGTGGACTGCTCATGCTCCACGTTGAGCAGGACGTCATTGCGGATGTGCTTCTCTTCTGAGAAGAGCGCCGCGATTTCCTGGTTCTTCTCCACTCCAAGGACGCGGAGCATCTGGAGCAGCGGGAGCCCCGATGGAGTCGATGGGAACTCGACGGTGTAGATGCCGTCGTGGTTTCGCTCGACCACGCACCTGGCCCTGAAGCCGTAGTGGGTGGAGAAGATCTTCGATACCACGCCGTTCCTCTCGTTGGTCACCATGAGCTTGTTCGGGACCAGGTCCTCGATCGATGTGAGCACGCGCTCGCTGCCGTTGATGATGAAGTATCCTCCGGCATCCTCAGGGTCCTCGCCGTTCTCGATGAGCTCCTCCTTGCGCATTGTGGAGAGATAGCAGAGCTTGGACTTGAGCATGACCGGCAGCTCACCGATGAACACATCGGAATAGACAGGCCTCTCGACGCCGTTGAACACCGGGATGATCTCAAGGAATATGGGTGCCGAGTAGCTGAGGTTGCGCAACCGCGCCTCGTTCGGCAGTATCTGCCGATAGCCGCCCTTCACTTCGTAGTAGCGCGGCTGCTCGATGCGGACTTTCCCGAGCTTGAGCTCGAAGCCTTCCACGTTCGTCTGGATCTTGCCGATCCGATCGACGACCTGCTGGATGCCGCTGTCCAGGAATTTGTTGTAGGACAGGAGCTGCTGATTAACCAATGTATTGACCCTGAAATAAGCCTCAGTCAGACCTTCAACCATCTAGCTCACCATTTGCGAATATGAATTCTGGAACGAAGGGGCGCACCTTCATCCGACGACCACTCTGTAGGTCGTATACTTGCCCGTGCCGTCATTCCTCGTTATGCGGACTATGTTCCCCGGCACCGCCTTCAATGCCACGGCGGCAGGATCGTCGGAACCCATCCTGGGCAGCTGATCGTCCTTGATCCCGAATTTCTCGAGCAGCTTCGCCTTCTCGGCATCGCTGATCACCTTCATCTCGGGCACCAAAAAGTGGGATAGAACATCGGCTGTAGGCACTTCTTTTTTACGCTTCAAGCAGGACCACCTAATTGCGTTTCCTGTCTCCCGTTTCGGGTTCTGTCCAAAACCCAGAACCCAAGACCGGAAACCCTTTTTCTGCTGGGCCAGCGATATCGCTAGCTTCCCGGTAGGGTGAATTACAGGCGAAATATTTATAAATGAGGCAGTCGGACAGGCAAAAGCCATGATTTATAATCATTAACATACACGTAATAACACAATATGGCGATTCTATGGGTGGCTACGACTTCAGGATTTCCACGTTGGATGATATCGATGCCCTGTTAGATAGACCAGGTATCCCGGATGCCGCAGTAATAGCGGCGATGAAGAAGCTGGCGAGGGACGGCTACTTCAACTACCTGGGAAGCTTCGTGGAGAGGGAAGGTTTGAGCGAGGCTGTCCTTGTCGAAGGAGCGGAATTGCTCGCTAACGCGGAAGAACCCCGTCCAATCCCTGTCGCGCATGTGCTTATTAAGAGGGATTTAAGCGAAGATGCGCGGAAATCTGTGATGGCTTCGCTTATCCAGGCCATCGCGAGCATGGATGAGATGGCATTATTCGCTTCAGCTTTCGCAATCCATAGGCTCCTCAACCAAAGTGGCAACGAGGAAGCAGTGCTTACGGTGATTGAAGGGCTGGAAAAACAGGGCAGTGATTTCGCGAAAGATGAATTGGCGTATTTCAGCCGCAGGACCAAGAACCCCAGATTGAAAGATGCAGCCGAACAGGCATTGGGTAGGATGAATAATCCGCTCGCAGGCGATGGTGTCCAGTCCGGGCCCGCGGACAATATGAGAAGGACGCCGGCTACTGCGGATAGAAGCACAAAACTCAAGAGATAGTTTTTATTCTCTTCCAGCATTAGTTTTTCCATGATCCTGATCATCGATAACGGCTCCCAGTACACACACCTGATAAAACGCGGATGCAGGGAGCTCGGCTACGAGGCCGAGATGCTCTACAGCAAGGCCGGCTACAAGCAGGTCGAGGACTTGCTCGAGAGCGGGGTGGCCAAGATAATCCTCTCCGGCGGACCGAGTTCGGTCTATACCGACCCGCCCAACCTGAGCTCAAAGATATGCGAGCAGGTAAGGGAAGGCCATATCAAGCTCCCCATGCTAGGCGTATGCTACGGCCAGCAGATGATAGCCCACGTGTTCGGAGCGAAGGTCGCCAAGGGCGCGAGCGCGGAGTACGGCCTCGGGGAAGTGGAGATAGACGAGGAGGACGTGCTGTTCAAGGGCGTGCCGAAGAAGATACGCGCCTGGGTCTCCCATTTCGACGAAGTGAAGGAATTGCCGGTCGGGTTCAAGAGGCTCGCTCATTCATCCACATGCGCCATCGAAGCCATGAGACACAACGAGAGGCCGATTTTCAGCGTGCAGTTCCATCCCGAGGTCTGGCACACCGAGCACGGAGAGGACATCCTCAGGAACTTTTTGGAGATTTCTGGTCACCGGGAGTAGGTTTATCGGGCTCTTTCTGGGGTTCCTTCTGCGCCTCTTTTTGCGCGTCCTTCTGGGCCTCTTTCTGTGCGGCTTGTGCCTCCTCTATCGATTTCACCACGTCCTCTTCCGAAGCGAAATTGTATTCGGCCTTCATGAATCTCTCCGCAAAAGCGCGCCTTTTCTTGAAAGTGGATGACGCCTGGAGGATGCTCTCCAGCCCAGACCACGTGGAATACCATATCAGCACCGAGAATATTGTCAGGGCAGGGACCGTCTCAAGTTCAGGCACCACGAAAAGCGCGAAAGAGAGCACGATTCCGATAGACACTCTCACTGCCCCGTTGCGTATCTTCTCCCGAGTCTTCCGCTCTATCTCTTTCACCCGGGATTTGAAGTGGTCCTTTATCCTTTTCTTGATAAGCGACTCGGTCTTCTCGGAGCGCCGGGCTTTGGGGAGGGTGAAGTTAACGATGGGATCGCCTTTCCAGGTATAAGAATAGCGCCTGCGGAGCTCGGATAGGAAATCCTCTGAGAGCAGCCTCTTGCCGAACGGGGAGTAGTCGAAGTCGGAGAAGATGTCGTCGTACCCGTCAAGCGAGATGTCCGCCTTCTGGAGCACGTCCGAGACGGTCGGCGGCGGAGTCTCTTTCGCGGCCGGTTTGCTCTCTGCCATGAGCGCTTGGCTCGCTGGAGGTTTAAAAGGCTAGCGGGTCACATCGGCCGGTTTTATCTGCTCCAGATACCCCTTGTTCTTCTCGAAGTATTCGCGACATGGCTTGAGCAGGGCCGAGAGCTCGTTCCCGACCGCGCTCTTGAGGTCCATCGGATGGAGCCTGCCTTGCTGGTATAGCGTCTTGAGTTCCGTGGCGTCGGCGATATCCAGGTCGCCGCCGAATCTCTCCGGCCGCTCTATCTTGAAGCCCTTGTCGCGAAGGAGCAGGTATTCAGCATACTCGATGAGCGGATTGCCTTCTATGACCTTCTCCGGGCAGTACGCTTTCTTCAGTTTGTCCTTTATCTGCTCGGGCGTGTCGTGGATGAATATCGCGCTTCCGGGTTTGCTCTTGCTCATCTTCTGCTCGACCAGCTCCTCCGGGTTCATCCTCTGGACGCCCTGGAGGCCCGGGAGCAGGTGGCCATGGACGGCGACGAACTCCTTCTTGTACGAATGGGATAGCTCCCTCGCCAGCATATGCACCTTCCTCTGGTCCATGCCGGCATGCGCTATCTGCACATCAAGGAGGAAGATGTCAGCCGCCTGCATCGCCGGATAGAAGATGGTGGCTGAAGAGGTGCCTTCGGATTCTTTGCGCCCCATGATGGTGATGCACCGGAGCATCCTCTTGATGGTGGTGTCTTTCGCTATCTTCAATACCTCTTTCCAGTAGTCGTTGTCGTAGTGGTCGCTGGCGAGGAGGTATTCCACCTTGCCCTCTTCCAGGCCGAGGGACACGAACGCGTGCTTGAAGTAGCCGGTGGCGACCTTCCTTATCTTGTCCAGATCCCCGCCCATCTTCTCGTTGACATACGAGTGGTAGTCCGCCAGCCAGATGGTCGGCTTTATGCCAGCCTGGAGGAAATCCTTCATCTTCAGCGCCGTGCAGAGGCCGGTGCCCAGGTGGACCATGCCGGATATCTCGAATCCTATGTAGTGCTTGGGATGGGCGTGGTTCTCGAAAACCTTGCGGAGGTCCTCTTCTGTGACGACCTCTTCGGTGGGTTTTCTCTTGACTAAATCTATCTTTGTCTTGATGTCCATGCTATCCCCGGATTTTTTTCAGCAAGGCGTTGAGTTGCTTTTGAATGCCTTCTTCCCTGGCACGCTTTTCGATATACGCCATATCAAGGCTCCTTTGCCTTAATAAAACCGCCTCCGCATCCTCATGGTCCTGGGGGCTTCCATAGACCAGTTTCGCGATTATGAGATCCTCTGGGCTCTCGACAGTGGCAGTAATGCCGAAAATCTCTTTTTTCTGCGCCCTTTTGAATGTGTTTTCTCCAAGCGATCCTTTTTTCCAGCTGAAGTCGGCCCTGAAACCGTATTGCCCTTTGTAATATGCATTGAAATGGGTCTTGTCGCTGAACGCCTCCCGGACATCATATTCCTTTACCTCAAATCCGGCCCGTCCCAAGCAATCGCAGAATTTTTTCAATTCGTCTTCCGCGATAGATAAGACGATGTCGCAGTCCTGCGTGCTTCTGGGCCTCCCGTATTCAACGGCTACCACTCCACCCACCAGGACGTATTCAAAACCGCCTTCATTGAGAGCGGCGACCAATCTACGAATGAATCCTTCGATGTCAACGATTATCTCTTCGCCCATGGAAAATATCCTCGTCCATTTTTTTCAGATGCTGATGCATGCTTGCCGCAGGGTTCTCGTTTTTCTTTCTCCTATAGAACGAACGTATGACGGTGGCGGTCAGGCTGGCCATAATCCTCAAGCTGTCCGCACCTGTCGCTTTCATCTTTACCATATCTTCGACATCTTTCCTCACATCGCCCAATGTCCCACCGCCGGATAAGGCCTTTGCCAGGCCATTATTTAAAAGATAGTCGACAACAATAAAAAACTACTGCCTCTGTAGCTCAGAGCCTTGAACGTGCTCGTTCAAGATTTGCACGCAAGGCGCGCAATGGTAGAGCGGCTCTCTTGTAAACTTTTGGGATGGAGTCCCCGTTTTGGGGTGCCTCGGAGGGAACGGCGAACCGTTCCCTGCGCGCCGGAAACGGAAACATCCGTTTCCGACCGTTTCCCAAAAGGCACAAGGAGCAGGTCGGGGGTTCAATCCCCTCCAGGGGCTATTTTCCATTAGTTTCCAGTTTTGGGTCTTGGGTTTCGGCTCAGGGAAAATGGCCCGCCAGGAACGAAGTTCCTGCAAGGGCTTTCCGATTATTGGTTTCGTGTTCCCGGTTTCCGGTCTCGGATTCCGTGCTTCGGGTTTCTGGTCCCGGATTTTACGGTACGGATAGAAGCCCCAGTACATCCGAACGTTCTCAGCCATCGACTGCCATCATACTGCGGTTTCCGGTCCAGAGTCTCCAGTATCGAACGAGAATGCCGCTTCTGCTTGTTTCATCCATCCGGGACAGGAAAGCGGAGACCGAAAACCGCCGAAGGATAGCCGGTGTGCCAGAAGACGTTCGGAACTACTGAAGCCCGGAGCGCCAGAACGTTTTAAAATGATTAGCGCTCCAAGAGAGGGATAGCATTTCTCAAAGGTTAATCATTAACCTGATTAGAGGGTTTAGAATGGACATAAGCGAATTGAAGCCCGGCACAGGCAGCGTGAACATCGAGGCGGAAGTCGTCTCGATGGACAGCGAGAGGGAGATAAACAAGTACGGCCGCAAGCTCAGGGTGGCCAACGTCACCATAAAGGATGATAGCGGCAGCATCATGCTCGTCCTCTGGAACGAGCAGATCGACCTCGTCAAGGCCGGCAACAAGATAAAGATAGAGAACGGCTACGTGAACGAGTGGCAGGGAACGCCCCAGCTAACGCTCGGGAAGTTCGGCAAGCTCACCGTTTTGTGATTTTGATAATCCCGCCGTCGTTCTCGACCATATAAGCTCCTGCTTCAAGGGAATCGCCCCCAGTCTCGCAAAGGGAATGGGCGATAAGAGAGAGTTCAGAGCCGTCCATAGTGAAACGGACCACCCAACCATCTTCGGTGTGTTGAGGCGAGAGCCCCATGGGCTTTGCGATTATGACCTCCCTGCGGTTGCCATCCCCCACAGCGCACACCTCGTCCATCGCGTTCGATAGCGATATCGCCGAATCGTGGAAGGAGCGCATGCCGAGCGAGCGCTCGGCAGAATCCTTTATCGCCCCGAGCGAAGCGGCCGATACCCCCAGCAGAGAGAGCGAGACCAAGAACAGCATCATATATTCAGCAGAGACCTGCCCGCGCATATCATCCCCGAGCGGCTAGGCTATCGCGGGGATATAAAGATTCCTGGCTGGCGGGTGTGGGAAGGCACAGGAGACGGGTTTGGCGTTTTTGGGTTTTGTGTCTTGGTAAGCGCTTAAGATTTTCTCCGCCATCTTCTGAGCTTATTCCTTCCCCTGCGATTACCCACTCGCTCGCTGACTACTGTCCTTCCTAGACCGCTCGCGAAGCAGTCGCTGTTTTCATCGGTCGAATTTTAAGCGCTTACGTGTCTTGCGGGACGGAAGACCGGAAACACGAGACCAGAAACCGGATGCTGTATACCGGAAACAGGAGATCCGAGACTGGGAACGGGAAACGCAACCCCTGCCCCCGGAGCGAGCTGGAGGTTTCCTGGGTCAGCGACGGGATCCCATATCGCTGGAGAAGAAAGAAGACAAGACTTACCTGATGTATGAGACATCCCTTGTCGACTGCTCGAACTGCTGCTCCATGGTCTTCTGCACTTCTTCCTGGACCTGCTTGAGCAGTTTCTGGCTCTCTTTCGCCTTCTCATCGAGCCGCTTGGTGTCTATCTTGGTCTCCAGATACTTGGAGAGCATGAGCACGATCTGCCTGGCGGATGCCGTATCCACGTAGCTGCCGTGGGTCTCTCCCATCACGCAACCGCCCTCGATGCCGCGCAGCTTGCCCAGAGCCGGGAGCAGACCTGCTGCCCCGACTATTGAGCCTTTGGCCTCGCCGAATATCACACCGAACTTCTTCAGGCGGTTGCGCACCTTCTCAGATGTCGCCACGCCGAATATCCTGCGCTCCTCGTTTATCTTGCCGGTGCTGTAGCCTCCGACAGTGAGTATCTCGTTGACGTTGAGCTTCGAGCAGTAATCGAGCAGCACGGATGCCACCTCGTACTGGCCCACCGAGCTCATGGCTTGTATGTCTCCGACCAGTATGAGGATGTCGTGCTTCTTGCCATGGAAGAGGTAGAAGCTGTTCTTGATTATCCTCATGCCGCCCTTCTTGGTCATGAACACCTGGTGCGGGAAATGCGGCGATATGACGTTCGCTATCTTCTGCGCCCCCAGCTCCTCCACGAGGTAGCGGCCGACCACCTGGCCGACGAGCCCGATCCCCGGGAGCCCGGTTAAGAGGATGCCCCTCTTGAGCTTCTTGGTCTTTTTCTTCTCTATGATAAGCGTCTTGTCCATCTTGATCAGCACCAGATGCGCTCTTGAGTATTAAAACCCTATGCCCTTGGATTCGCGCCTCTGACGCGCGAATGGGTCATTGGGATTGAAACGCGCCGGATGCGCGGAGACGGTCGGCCTCGAGCAATGGGATCCGAGGAGGGTGTAGCTTCCGCAGGCCTCGCAGCGCCGCATCCGCTTCATCATATCTCCCGATCCGTCTTGAAATCGCAGTTGTGCTTCTCGGCATATGCCTTGATGTGCTCGAGCACCGAGTCCAGCCTCTTCTCGGCCTTCTTGTAATCAGGGGCTGTCAGCGAGACCTTGTAGCGCGGCGCTCCCATGTAATGGACGGATACCCCATCCTCCATCTTCAGGGCCTTCTTTATGTCGTCGACTCCGGCCGAATCGTAGCAGACGAGCGATACGACCGCATCGACTTCGACCACGGGCTTCTTGATGCTCTTCTGGGCCAGCTCGACGATGCTCGCCTTGACGCTCTTCGGGATATCGACCTTCTTGAGGGCCTCCTCCCCATGGAGGCTCGCCTCCTTGAAGCACGAGTACACATCTTCGAAGTGGGCTTCGATCTCCTTGCTTATGGCCTCGGCGTCCTTGGACGCCTTTGCGGATTCGAGCGCGATCTCGAGGAGCTTGCTGCCCCTCTTCTCGTTCTGGACGAACTCCAGCTTCTGCTTCTTCTCCTCCTCGCTCACACGCTTTATGGAGATGTCGACCTGGTTCTTCTGCCGATCGACATGGTGCACCTTGACCACGTAGCGCTGGCCTTCAGATATGAATTCGTGTATGTTCTTTATCCAGCGGGGGGCGACCTCGGAGATGTGGAGGAACGACTCCAGGTTGCTGTACTCGGGAAGCACGCAGAACGCCCCGTAGGGCATTATCTTCTTGATTACGGCGATTACCAGTTCGCCCTCTTCAGGCAGTTCGACTATCATACTCACCCACATACGGGTTTCCGGTCGTGTGTTGTGGGTTTCGCGGGACGGATGTCCGGGACGAGACCCAAAACCCTAGACTGGAAACGCTATTAACCGAGCTCTTCGACCACGTCGCCGTGCACCACCGCGGTGCCGCCGGACGGATGGGCCAGAGGCTCATTGCAGCCCATGCATTTCACCACCGATGTGGTGTGGCTGAAGATGACCTGCTCGTTGCCGCACTTGCACTTGACTTTGAGGTATTTTGCCATGGTATCACGACTTGAACTCGATCTTCCTTGTGGTCCTTCCGCCGACCACGCGCTCCTGCTTCTTCTTGCATTCAGGGCACTGCAAAACTATCTTCTGCCTCTTGCCCTGCTTCTTGACGGTCTTCTCGCCCGCCCTCTTGCTACCGCGGCCCATGAGGCTCCTCTGGTGCGCGCGGTTGCCGGCGGCAAGCGTCCTAGGGCGGCCCTTGCTCGCCGCCTTCGCCTTTTGCTTCGTGTGCTTCTTGCAAGAAGGACAGTATGCGTTCACTTCCTTGGGGAATTTCATGTTCAATCCACCTGTTCTGCCATCCGGGCCTTGAGCAGCCACTCAGCTTCCGCATGGGGGAGGAACTGCTCCTCCCCCTCTTTGAACGGACCGTATAGAGCGTTGTCAAGCCCGCGGTATTGGGATACGTCCTTGAGGATTTTTATCCTGTCGGAGCCTGGCGATGCGTTATCTTCGCTCTCCCAGACGCTCCTGACGGTCTCCCGGGCCTTCTTAATAATCGAGGACAGCTCTTTTAAAAGTTCCCTTTCCTCCACCGTCAGTCCGTTGCCCTCCCGCTCGCCCCGGACCGCCATGAGGACTATCTTCTCCTCCCTCTTGGCCTGGACCGATTTGACTATCTTCTTGGTGTTCTCGTGCTCCTTGATGACGAGGAGCGACTTGGACTCCATCGCCTCCCCGCCTTTCTTCGTGAGAAGCTCTGAGACCGAGCGGTAGAAGTCGTCCGGCAGCGGCACTATCGCCGACGATTCCATCTCTTTTCTCTGGATGTCCCTCAGATCAGAATACGAAAGCATAACCCTCCCGCAGGGAATAGGCAGACAGGGTTTTTATTGTTTCTTTTTCTTAGGGACCGCCTTGCGCTTCTTGGCGGAGGTTTTCTTATCTTCAGATGGCATCCTGCTAGCTCCCATGATGCCTTCGCTCTGCGGGGCCTGTGTCTCCCTGGCCTTGGGCTTCATCGCCTTCTCGGCCATGGGCTTCGCGCGGGAAATCGGCATCTTCGCCTCGACGATTATTATCTCCTTCCGCTTCTTGCGGATTCCCAATAGCTGGAGGAATGCACCCATGATGCCGTCCAGCAAGGATTCGTCTTTCCGCCTCCTCTCCGGTTTGATCGTCACCTTGTAGGGGGATGCCATCGGCCCCCCTCCTACCAGCGTCCATTTCTGCTGCTCCTCGTCCATGCAGCTCTTGCACAGCTTCCGGCCGTTCCAGATATAGACGCGATGGTCCAGGTCCCTGCCGCATCGCTCGCACTGCTCGGGAAGGATATATAGATCGGCACGGGGTCTCTGCGGTGCGCTGCCTTCCGATGCGCTCCTATCCGCGTCGCGCATGTCCTGGATGCAATATGGGCAGGCCCACTGTCCCTTGTACTGCTGGAGTTCGGCTGCAGGGAGGTACATCCTGCATCTCCAGCACTGCTTGTTCAGGCCGAAGAAAGCGCATGACGAGCAGTAGGCCAGACCGTCAGGCCCGTACTCCACCTCGCCGCGGCGTCCGCATCTGGAGCAATTGGAGGTCGTCAATCAGTCACCAGCCCAGATACCTCTTGACATCGGGCTGGCTCACCGACTGCAATGAGCGCACCACGCCAGGCTGCAGGGCAGCAGATGAGAAGCGCCCGGTGGTGCTCTGGAGCTCAAGGCGCACACGCCTCACGAGATACGGATAGATGAGCGTGACGAGCGCTTTCGCCAGGTCGCGGCCCTCCACCCGCCCGGATGCTTTGGAGGCGACGAATTCAAGGCCTATCGGGACCGACAGGACACGCTCTCCGAAGATCATGTTGGGTTTCATGATTTTCCAGTGCAGACGGGAGCCGTCGGGCTTGTTGGATGGGACCGGGATCGTGATGATGCGTTTCTTCTCATCGAACGCAGGACGGAGCCGGGCCGGGATCGGTTTGAGCGCCGGGGCCATCTCCCTCGGCCGTATAGGAGGTTCGGCGACCTCGATCGTCTTTCTGCGCACCGGCGCCGTTTGGCGAGGTATTGCGCGTCGCAGGGCCGACTCCATCGGAGCGGCCGGACGTGCGGGCATGTGGGAGGCGTATCCGGGGATGGGCTCTGTCTTGAAATCGAACCTTGATGGCGAACCGGCTTTGGCATGCTGGACGATTAGCGAGAGGTTGTTCTTCGACACCCAGGATGAGACGAAAGGTTCGCGGCGCTCTGCCGGAAGGGATGAGAGGTAGGCGGAGAGCTGCGCTATGGTCTTCCTGGGCAGGCTGAGTACGAGGTACCTGTCCGTCTCCATCAAAGGGGCGATCAGCGTGATGCCCTTGATCGTGCCCCTGCGTGCATCGATCGCGTTCTTCATGAGGCGGGCGGCCGCGCTCTGGCCAAGCGTCTGCACGCGTGCGGCAGCCGTCTCCTGTGCGGCAAGAAGTGCTCCTGACATGATGGGGATTATGCGCAAAACGTTATAAATGAGGACAGCCTCTGCCGGATGCAGGAGGCTGAAGACGGTTCAGCGGTAGCTGCTCCAGTCCAGGTATCTCGCGATGTCCTTGTGGTACTTGCCGCTGTTCCCGGGCCTGCACATGCCGCTCAGCATATTGAACACCCGGTTCCTGAATACGGATTTATCCAGGGATACCGCGTTCCCTGAGCGGGCGGCCGCGGTCGATGTGGTCTTGGCACGGATGAGTTCGGCAAGATCGCTGACGAGGCCCCTCGCGTCGATCGGATGCTTGCCCCTATCGGCAACGAAGCGCAGGGTGATATAGTTCGTGAAGCGGATCACGCCGGCGGTGATGTTTATCTTCATCAGGTGTGTGCGGAGGGTCGAGCCCTTGCGCGAATCCGAGGGTATCGGGACGATATACGTATGAGGGCTCTCTATCTTTCCGGTGCCCCTGACGAACCTCGGGGGCAATGAGAGCGAAGATACCGGGAGAGTCCTGGTCGTGTCTGGCCTCGTGTCCGGCCTGGCCGGTATCACACGGGGCGATTCGCGCGGGGGCTGGCGGGGCTGTGCCGGCCTTCTGGCCGGTTCCGCCGGACCGTCAAGGAATATGATGCGCCTCCGGCCGTCGTCCTTCCTCGGCGCTGGCGCAGGGGCCGGAGCAGGCCGGGGCTGCGGCCTCGACAGGGGCCTTGACGCGGGTGCCGGAGGGAGAGCTTTGGGCTCCACGCAATAGAATGTGGCGCGCCTGGACCTGCCCAGCTTGCTGAGCGCTGCGCCCATGTTCCTCTGGATGGCCGCGCTCACGAACCGGGTCTTCTCTTTCGCAGGGAGCCGCGCGGATGCGGTCTCCACCTCCTTCATGTAGCTCGAAGGCATCTGCAGGCGCATGTGCTTGCCCTCTTCCAGCAGCGGCGAATTGACCCTGGTGAAGCGCCTGTCCCTCTTCATGAGGAACGGGGTGTTTCCGCGCTCTATCGAGGCGGAGCACGCGTGCCTGCGGGCAAGAGCGCCCGGGGCAGGCATGAGAAGTCCGGCCGCCATGGCGGCAGTCATGAGCATGTTCCTGAACCTAGTCATGAAAATCCACGATATATAATTAATCGAAAAAGTTTTTAAATGGCAAATATTGTGGATTTTGAAGGGATTTGACCTCGTGGATTAGGATGATGGTAAGAAGATTCGACGGCTCCGCGAGCGGTCCATAGGGTTTAGGCACTTACTGCCGATGCATCCGACCGACAGAACGCCGTTGCGTTCTGTGGTCCATTGAACGGACCGCCGTTCAATCGGACGATTCGGATACATCAGTCGTAGGATGCCCTTAGAACGGGGATTCAGACCTCCGCCACAGTACGGGTCAGCGAGCGGGTGGGGTGTGCAGGAGGAAATAGAATAACCTAAGGCACTGGGAAAAACAGGGGATTTAGAAGAAGAAAAAGAGGAAAAGAAAAAAAGAATAGACGCTTAGCGTCTAGACTTTCTGGACCTGGGCTACGAAGTCCTGAGCCGCTTCGAGCGTGTCGGCCGCATCTCTGCCGGCCACCACGATCTTGGAGCCCTGGACGACTTCCCTCACGACCTTCCTCTCAGCGGTCCAGTCGACTGCCGAACCCTGGAGCAGGTCTGCCGTGACGGTGTTCACCTTGTCACCACCGACCGATATCAGCGTGTTCACGCCGACTGCATCGGAGTCGAGGATGACCAGGTTGCCGTAGCTGCCCGTGTAGGGCATGGCCGCGGTGACGGTCGGGGCATTGTTCGGCATGATGACTGCCGAAACGCCGCTCATGTCAGCGGTGCAGGCCACTGAGCCGCCGCTGGTGCCGCAGGCACCGACGTCCTCAGTTATCTCCAGCACCTTGACTGTCACGCCGCTAACGGTCTCGGATTCGCCCTCGCCGAGGGTGACGATGGTCTTCGAGGCATCGTCAGTTTCGCTCGAGGCCGGAGCGAGGAACCACTGCGCCCTCGCCAGCTTGTGAGCCATGTCGAACTCGACCGTGTCATCGTCGATGCTCTTGAACATGGATCCCCTCTCGGAGACGTAGTTCTCCTCGACGATCTCCATGCCGGAGCTGACCGGACCTGAATCGAGCGTACCGAGGTAGAATCCACCTTCGGGAATGCCCAGGTCGGTCGGGTTGGCGACCGCGTGCCCGTAGAGGACTTCCTGGTCATCTGATGTGAGGGCCAGGGTGCCGTCATCCGAGGCGAAGTCGAAGGTCGCATCTCCCGGAGTCGCGGTGTCCGTGTCAGCCACACCGAATACCCAGTAGTCGACGAACTCGTTGCTCGAGCCCGTGCCTGCTTTCTCAGCCACACCGAACATGAAGGTCGGGCAGGTAGCCGAAAGGCATGCTCCGTAGCCGTCGCTGTAGAGCAGACCGCCGATGTATCCGTCGCTGGGACCACCAAGGAGTACCGAGTTAATGTCGGGGAGGTAGTCCTCTATGACTATGGCTCCTCCTTCGGGCGGAGAGAAGTCGTTGTCTCCGTCTCCGACATCTTCGTACTCCACGAGGCTGCCGACAGTGTCGTACTCGTTGACACCGTAGTCGTCGCTGGAAGGCGAGACCTTCATGAAGATCGCGCCCGGAGCGAGTGCGGTATCAGAGATAGCGCCCTCGACAACACCATCGCCGTCAGAGTCGCAGACCGCTGCTCTCAGACCGGCACCCGGATCACCGTCCGCAAGAGCGAGGATGCTCGTGGTCGCACCGTCGTTCAGAGCCACGAAGAACTCATCGTCGCTCAGGTCGCCGGTCGCATCGTCCCTCTCAGTCTGGAAGGTCGAGCCCGAGGTTCCTGACGAAACAGACACGTACGGAGCGAAAATCACACAAGCGCTCTGTGCGGGGCCTGCGTTGTACAGGGGACCCTTGCTCTCCGAGATGCTCTTGTCCGTGGTCTTGAGCTCGAACTTCAGCGAGGACATGTCCTCGGAAGTGAGGTCGAGGCCCTTGTAGGACAGTTTCCACACCTCGGGGTCCATGACCAGCGAGACGTAGTCGCCCTCTTCGAGCACCTCATCGCCAGAACTGGAGATGTCCTCGATGCTGTCCGAGTAGATGACTATCGTCCTCAGGGTGTCGGGGTCGTCAGGCTCGGGGTCGACGTCATCACCGTCGTCCGGTCCGGCGTCCATGTTCTTCCATCCGAGAGAGACTTCATAGCCCTCGTTGTTGTTCTCGTCCTCGTTGAGCTCCTGGCCGTCGACCAGCTCAAGCTCCTCTGCGAAGATCGCCACATCGGCCCACTTGGCACCGAAGGTGTAACCAGGCGCTACCTTGTACACGTGGAACCTGTAGGTCTTGCCTGCGACGTTGAACTCCTTGGTCGTGCCCGGGTTGACCTTGTCCTTCTTCAGGATGTTGCCGTTCGCGTCCAGGACGGACAGAATGGCAGAGGTCGTGTCACCGTGGGCTTCGAGGTCGTCGAGCTGGAACTTCAGGTCGTCGACCGGGAGCGATTCGCCCTGGTTCAGGATGCCCGAAACGGACTCCTTTGCCAGCTTCACTGAGCCGCCGTTGACCAGCACGTTCTCGCTGGTGAGTTCAGCACCGGTCGCGGTGTTGGGCGCGTTCATCTCGCTGATGATCCACTCCTCGCCGAGGAACCAGATCTTCACCCTGTGCGTCTCGGTGGCGTCGTCGATGGTGGTGTCCCCGACATCGGCTTTGCAGACAGCGTAGTCGTTGTCTTCAGAGTCGGTGCACTCCGGGATGCCCATCTCGTCTCCGCCAGGGCCGTCGAACTTCAGGGTGTATGCCAGGAAGTCCAGCCTGCCCACGACCTCATCGGGGTCGGAGTCGAAGCGGTTGTCGCCCCTGATCCATAGGTCCTGCATCTCGACGTAGGTGTTGCCTGAGTCGTCATCCACCACAGTGAAGTCGGCGAAGCTCGAGAGCTGGTTGCCGTCCACATTGTAGAGGAAGGTCTCGGTCGGACCGATGCTGCCGCCGTTGCCGTCGGTGAACGGGTTGGCGTTCTCTGACGTGTCAGAGCCTCCGATCTCGTACTCCGCATCTGAGTCACCCGCGGTGTTGGATTCCCTGTCCAGCAACTCCCTGTTTATGTAGTCGCCGATCAGGTTCTCTCCGGTCCAGGTGCCTGCTGCGTGCGCACCAGGCACGGTGATCTCAAGGCGTGCCTTCTCGTTGCTGATGGCACAGGTGCCGGCAGAGCCTTCACCGTTGGCGGTGCAGCTCGCAGAGCCTGCGACTTCAGCAGAGAGCTCGACGCTCTTGTAGGCCTCGCTGGCTATCTTGCCGGCGATCAAGGCCGCAGAGACACCATCGCTCGGTGCTGCGTTTCCACCCAGAACCACTTTCGCGGTGGGTGCTCCATTGTCGTCCACAAGCGTCGTAGAGCCAAACATAAGGCCTGCGAACGCTGCCGTACTGGCGAGAATAGTCGCTCCTGCGACAATCGCGCCCATCTTTTTCAGGTTCACTTTCATTCTTTCACCTCAGTTCCATCGCCTATTTTTATGGGCCGTTGAAAAAATACTATGGCGACGGATTCCTTGTTTTCGGCCCAGATTCTGTCAGATAGGGAACCCCCTATCTCTTTTCTAGAAGGGGTGAATGGAATAGTCTTTAAAAAGATTAGCTTTGTAGCTAAACTAGAGTTTATAAAAGAAAGTTTTAATTAAGACAATAAGCGATGGACATATACGTTATTCAGCGAATTCATGTCGTAATTGACGATGAATGGGGGAGATGTGTCTTTCGGAGCCCCTCGGCTCCCGCCAGCCGATAACATATCTATACATATCTATATATCTATGGCCTGGCCGTCCTTCGCCACCTCGGTGTCCTTGAATACCGCTTTGGCTTCCTCGAGCAGCTCGGCCACGTCGGCGTATCTCGGGCTGATGTGCGTGAGCAGCAGGCGCTTCACTCCGGCGGCCTTCGCTATCTTGGCCGCTCCTTCGGCCGTGCTGTGGGCCCGCTCCTCGGCCTCGGCTCTCTTGTATGAATCGAATGTGGCTTCGTGTATCAGCAGGTCCGCGCCCTTGGCCGCCTCGATGGTGCTTTCGGATGGCGCGCAGTCGCCGGCATAGACGACTTTGCGCCCTGGCTTCCTCCAGGTTATGTCCTCCAGCTTCACCTCGCCCCCGGGTGTCTTGACCTTGCCTTTCTGCTGTATCTCCTTGAACAGCCTGCCTTTGAGACCCAGCGAGTGCGCCTTCTCCTCGTGGAACTTGATCCTCTCCTCTTCCTCGAACACGAATCCATGAGAGCCGCGGCAGTGCTTGACCGCGAATGCGCTGACAGAGAACCCCTTCCCGCGCATCAGCTCTCCGGCCTTTATCTTCTCGACCTTGGCGAACGGATAGCCTTCGACATCCATGCCTCGGGGGAGGAATATCCGCACCGGCCTCGGAGATGCGGAGGAGAGCTTGAGAGTCTCCAATAAGCCGAACATCCCGAGATAATGATCGAGATGGGGGTGCGAGATGAATATCGAATCCACGCTCCCGTAGCCGACCTTGTATCTCATGAGCTGGCGCTGGGTGCCTTCGCCGCAATCCCAGAGCATGAGATGGCTCTCGTATTTCAGGGCGATTGAAGGCATGCCGCGCTCCACTGTCGGCGCGCTGGCGGATGTCCCGAGGATCGTGATTCGAAGCATAAGCAGGATGTGCTCCAGAAGATAATTAAAATATGCCGAGGTGTCACGGGTCCGCGGTCTCGGGCTTTGGCTTCACGGTCTCCGGTTCCGGGTCAGGGGTCTCGGGTTTCCAGTTCCGTGTCCCGGGTTTCCGGTTCCGAACCCGAAACCCAAAACCCGAAACCCAAAACACAAGGCACAGACCCCGCCACTGCCGGCTGCCGGGAACCGGATGCCCGATGCTGTCCTGGCACGGAGTCAGGTTTATAATTGTTGTTTCCGCGATACCGGTCATGCCACAGAACTACTTCATAACCGGAGAGCCGAAAGCAGGCAAGACCACCTTGCTCAAAGAGCTGATAGCCGAACTCAAGAAGAGCGGCCTCAAGGTGGGCGGGTTCATCTCTCCTGAAGAGAGGCACCACGGCACGCGCACCGCGTTCCATGTGATGGATGTCGAGAGCGGGAGGAAGGAGGTGCTGGCCAGCGTGGACGGCGACGGGCCGAAGGTGAGCAAGTACCATGTGGACATCCGCTCGTTCGAGAGCATCGCCATCCCTGCGATGGAGAGCATAGACAAATACGACGTGTTCGTGATGGACGAGATAGGCCGGATGGAGATGAAGAGCGCGAAGTTCAACAGGCTGCTCGACAAGGTCTTCGAATCTCGCACTCCGGTGATAGCGACCCTCCACAAGGATTTCGTGGAGCGCTACGGGCTTCTTGGTGAGGTCGTCACGCTCACCATGCTCAACAGGCTGCCCACGTATTACACCCTGCTGCGCAGCGCCAGAGGCTCGCTGAAGAGGAAAGTGCCCAAGGCTATGGCCGCGCCAGCGAAGGCGCCGGGAAGAGCGACGCGCAGGAAAATCGTCAAGGCCAAGCCCGAAGAGAAGAAGAAGGTGAAGAAAGCCATGGCCAAGACGATGAGGGAAAACGCGAAGAAGGCATCGAAAAAATCCGCGAAACCGCCCGCGAAGAAGGCGGCCGCGAAGAAAGCCCCTGAGAAGAAGGAGAAGCCCAAGAAGAAGGGCATCGTCCACCACTTCAAGGAGCTCATCGGCTTCTGAAGCGCTTGCCCCATTCCACGATGAGCGCGTGGTATTCCTTATAGAGAGAAACGTCTTTCGGCAGCGACGATTCGAAGAACTGCCTGTAGTCGTCATGCTCTTTCCCCTGGAACAGCTGGTGATGGGCGCAGAACCTTCTGGTGTATGCGTCTATCACGAAATAGGGCAAATCGAATGCGTAGAGCAGGATCGAATCCGCGGTCTCCTTCCCGACCCCTTTCACATCCAAGAGATCTTCCCGCGTCGGCTCCGTCCCGCGCTCCAGCAACTCGAGGTATCTTTCCGTGAGGGCTTTGAGCCGCTCCGCTTTCTGCCTGTAGAATCCGCTGGGGCGGATGAGGGTCTCGAGTTCCGGGTTTTGGGTTTCGAGCAGCTTTTCAGGTGAAAGCAGGCCGGCCTCTTTGAGGTTCGCTATCGCTTTCTCTACATTCTTCCAGTTGGTGTTCTGTGTCAGTAGCGCGCCCACGACGACCTCGTATCGCGAGTCCGCCGGCCACCATCTTTGAGGACCGTACTCGGATAAGAGCTCGCGGTAGAGGCGATAGGCTTCGCTCATGCAGAGGATATGCCGCGAACCGGATAAAAAGGGCTCAGAAGAGCTTCTCGGGAGTGATGTCCTTCCTGGCGATGACGTAATCGTTGCGGATAGTTTCGAAGACATCCTTCGTCTCGCCGCTAAGCTGCATAGATTCCACGGCATCGCGCAATTCGTGGAGGTGCTCCCTGCTGTCCGGCGATAGCGGCAGCGGGATGAGATGCACGGATTCCTCTTCTGCGAAATCGCCCGCCGTCTGCGCCAACGATGGCTGGAGAATGACCATGCTGCGGATCACATCCGCCAGCTCCCCGCCTGAGAGCGAATGCTCCAGCTCGCTGCCTTTTTTCCTTATGAACAGCATGGATTCTTGGGCCTTGAGCGGGACCGCGGACATGCCAAAGCCCCGGCCCAGGACGACCATCTTGCCTGCAAGCTCATAGGAGAACGGGCAGATCGCAGTGGAGAATACCACGTATGAGGCCCCCCGTCCGGTGAGCGCCGCTGCATATAGAAGGACATGCATGTCCCGCACCCTGCGGTCTCTGGCGGATGAGCGGCAGATGGAGAGGACCTTTTTATCCAGCGCATGTCCGTCCATGGCCGCCACCACTTTCCCTGCGCGGTCCTTGGCGAACACGATGAAATGCCCTGGCTTCTTGTCCTGGCTATCCTTGCCGCACTCGGATAAGAGCTTGGATGCCGCTTCGGCATCCGGAGAGCCTTTCCCTCCGAGATAGAACTTGAGGCCGTCCTCGAAGATGGTCCTGCGCAATCTCAAGCGATCCTCCCATGGGGGGAGGGCATCAAGATCGAGCGTGATTTCCGATGACATCCCCGGGGCCGGAGGGGGCGCAGGCTCTTTAGGATAGAGCGGCGGCGCGACCATCATCCCCGAGGCGGGTTCTTTCTCAAGCGCTGATGGCGGCGAAGGAGGGAGGGCCTCTCCGGGCTCTTTGATTGGTTTCTTTTTCGGAGCCGGCGGTTTGCGTGATGTTTTTTTCGCAGGGGCGCGTTTGTGTGTCCTGTCCGAGGGTTTTGTCTTTGGGGTTTTGCGCGCTGGTCTCTTCGGGACGGTCCTGCTGGATTTCTTGGCCTTGGCCATCGGAAAGAGAAAACAGGGAAAAAATATAAATGGCAATCACTTGGCGCTCTTGGCCGCGAGGTCTCCGAGCAGAGGGAGCTTGTAGGGCTTTCCCTGGAACGCCTGCCACACCATGAAGAGTATCGCCAATGGCGGGAGGAAGTAGAGCGGGAGCAGGAGCAATGCGAGCAATCCGGCGATCAACCCCAGGACGAGATTGACGATCGCGAGAGCGATGTAGAACACCACCATCGCCACCGAAAGGAAGAGCGACTGGTATGAATGGAACCTCAGGAAGCGGACCTGCTTCTTGTCCGTCAGGAGCACGAATACGGGGACGATGAGCCCGATGAGATATGCCAATGCGCCCCAGAGCTTGTCCTCTGATGATACCGTCTTCTCGGTGACGAGGCTCTCCGCCTTGCCGAGCGTCTCTTTCGCGGCTTTCTTGACTGATTCCAGTTTGCCTGCCATGGTATGGCTTCTTTTAGAGGATTTTTAATTGTTGGTCAATCTTCGCAATGATCCCACATGAACTGGAAGAACTTCCGGTAGCCGTCGGCCAGCCTTCTGCTCCGCATCACGAACTGGACCGGCTCCTCGGGCAGTCGGCCCGGCTGCCTTTCTGGTTGTCTATCTTGAGGTCTCGGGTTTCGAGGTTTAGGTCCCTTATATGGAGCTTGACGGCTTCCCCTATCCTGAGCCCCAGAACTGCCTGGAAAGTGAAAAGCAAGGCCATTCTTGGGTCTTCTACGGCATTCAGGAAGCGAACCAGCTCCTGCTCGGTAAAGCCCTTGTTTATCGTACCGTATTTGGGGATCCTCCTGCGCAGGAAACGCCTTTTCCTGGCCGTAGAGAGGATTTCTATAGCACGGACAAGCCTCTGCTTGGGCAGATATCGCCCCAGCCATTCAAGGGTTTCCTTGGCTTCTGGCCAAAGCTGCTTGGTTTCGCGCCTAGATGGCTTGTTCGCTTTCCGCAAGGCCCGAACGTTCGGAAAAGCGAACTGGCCTGGAATTGGCCCTATTTCAGGATACTGTGGCAGCAAGAACTCAGACGTAGCTAGACAAAACTCAAAACCCAAAACAGGAAACAGAAAACGGAAATTGGGCCCGCGCGGGATCGAACCGCGAATCTCCCGCGTGTGAGGCGGACGTCTTAACCATTCGACTACGAGCCCGAGAAAGAGCAGATTAAATCTGTTGAAAGGATTTTAATATTATTCCGATGCTCTTTCTAGCACAGCCCCGTCGTCTAGTGCGCTTTTTGGGAAAACGCGCCCAAAAACCGGCAGTAAATGGTCAAGGATAGTGGACTTTGGATAGGCCTTTTGACCTCTGAAGTTCTCAGGGCAAACCTCGAGAAACGATGTCTCGTTTCTCGGGGTCCCAGCGACCTTCGGTCGCGAGGGAACCCTGGGAAAACCATGAGGAAATCAGAAGGCCTTGAAGATATCCATTGACGGCAGTTCGAATCTGCCCGGGGCTATGAATCTTTTTCTTCAGAAGTTACGGTCTTACTCAGGTGGTTTCCTGTTTCGGGTTTCCAGTTTTGGACTCAAAAAAGTTCACCTCAGGGCTTTTGGATGAGGCGTAGCCTTTTGCCCTGATAGAAACTGAGGTCAAAAGGCTCCGCTTCGATCTGCCCGGGGCTATTTTCCATTTGTTTCCAGTTTCCGGTCTCGGGTCTCCTCAGGGAAAATGGCCCGCCGGGAACGAAGTTCCCGCAAGGGCTACTCCTATTCTTCTTCAAAAATAACGGTTTTGTTCAGATGGTTTCCGGTTTTGGGTTTCGTGTCTCGGACCCCATGCCCGGATAGCATGGCGATACCGAGGAGTGAAAGCAGGGATGCCGCGCCGCAAGGAACGACTCCTTCTCTTTCTGGTTCATCCCTCGCGACTGCCGGGGCTACTTCGATCCAGGTCGGTGATTCTGGAGCGATGCCGGTGTCAGGCGCCTGTAAGGAGACTGGAACTGTGTTTTTGGCTTCCGGCGTGAGCGGCTCGGCATCAATAACAGGCGGCTGGTTGTACTCCGAGTATTCCCGCTTCACATCCTCGCAGTTCCAGTATGTGATTTCCATCTCCTGGACCTTGTATCCCGCCTTCTCGAATCGCAGGATGTACATGTCGTTCAGGAATGATATCTTCCCCAACGGCCTCAGAGTAGCGATCCCGCTCGCGTCTGTCGAAACGCGCGCCAGCAGCTTGTAAGCCGAATCAGTCCTGAACAGGAATATGGTGACTCCCTCCAGGGCGGATCCCTCATCCGAAAGGAGGTTTATCGTGATGTTCCCGGTATCGCAGTCCGTCCACAGCGAAGAGTTCATCGCAGGAAGCGTATCGGGACCGGTGTCCCTCTCTTCGATAATCTCGGTCGGCACGATCTGCGCAGAGCAGAGCCCGATAAACAACAGCAGCATAGACAGCTTTCTCATATCATCCCCGGATGTCGAAGCGTTCCGGGGGTATTTAGCAGTTGAGTGCGCCGGGCTGTGGAAACGCACAGGAAAAAGAAGGGAAAGAAGGCTTCAGCCTTCAAGCGTCCCTTTGAGCGCGCTTTCGTTTTCCAGCACACCCACCTTCTCGGTCCCGTGCTGCCCTTCGAAAGCGGTGGCGAAAGAATCATCGACGAGCCCGCAGTAAGGGGCTATCGCTTCCGCCCCTCCAGGATGGTTGGGGAGGAACGCCGTCACATCATAGACATCTCCGTCGTAGAGCACCCAGCAGTCCGATTCATTGTCGTGTAGAGCGAGCTCGGCCGCTGAGACCTTGGCTGCGGTTGTGTCCGGAGCAGGATCCGCAGGGACATCGCTGCCATCCGCATCGTTGTCCGGCTCATCTGTGCCCGGAGTCTCCGTGCCAGTGGCGTCCGCACCTTCACTGGGAAGAGGGGCGGTCCCTTCCGGTGCGCCCTGCGATGCGCATCCGGCCAATGCCAGCGCCAGCAACAGCGCTGCGATCACATGCTTCATAGATATCACCGTCAGTACTGCCTGGAGGCGTAGAGATAGATCGTCGCTTCCTTGCCGCAGGCTATGCATTTCTTCTTCTCGGGTTTCGCGTCAGAGCCGTAGAGCGAGCCGCGGATATTGGCCTGGAGCTTGTCCTTCACTATGTCGGCGCACTCCTTGGCCTCCTTCCGGTCGCTGCAGAAGGGCACGCGCACGAAGCCGTGTTTGTCCATCTTCTTGCCAAGATCATCCATCTTGTCAGCGAAAGAGAGCTTGTCCGAGAACCACTTGTCCGCGCGCTCCTTGAGCGTCTTGTCGATCGACTGGGCGATCTCGCCCAGTTTCTCATCGAGATGCTCTGCCGGCACCTTGACCTTCTCGCCGGTATCACGCCTGGCGACCATCACGCTCTTGGATTCAAGGTCGCGAGGGCCGATCTCGATCCTGATGGGCACGCCTTTCATCTCCCACTCGTTGAACTTGAAGCCGGGCGTCCTGTCAGAATCGTCTATCTTCACGAAGAAGCAGCATTCGATGGACTCTTTCACCTTCTCGCAGAACTCCATCACGCCCGCTTTCGTCTCGTCCTTGTAGATAGGGACTATCACCACCTGGACCGGGGCCAATCTCACCGGGAAGACGAGCCCCTTGTCGTCTCCGTGGGTCGCTATCACCGCGGCGTAGATGCGCGAGATGCACGGGCCGTAGCAGGTCTGCCAGACGTACTGCTCCTGGCCCTTGTCGTCGGTGTATTTGATGTCGAACGCCTTCGAGAAGTGCTGGCCCAGCATGTGCGTGGAAGGCAACTGCAATGCCCTGCCGTCCGGCATGAGCGTGTCAGCGGCGAAGGTGTCCTCCGCGCCAGCGAACTTGTCCCACTGCGGCCTCTTGAAGAACAGGAAGGGCACCCCGAACTGGTTGTGGATGACCTCCTCGGCCGTCAGCATGTCCTCCTTGACCTGCTCCATCGCCTCCTCGCGGGTGGCGAAGCAGTCGTGCGCCTCTATCCAGTGGAACTCCCTGCTCCTGATGAACGGCTTTGTCGCCTTGGTCTCGTAGCGCCACACCTGGCAGCGCTGGTACAGTTTCAGCGGAAGGTCCCGCGTCCCGTGTATCCAGAGCGCATACATCGAATACATCGCGGTCTCGCTGGTGGGCCTCATGGCATATCGCTCTTCCATCTTGTTGTTGCCCGCTTCGGTGACCCAGAAGACCTCCGGGACGAACCCCTGCACATGGTCGCTCTCTTTCGTGAGATAGCTCTCGGGGATGAGCGCCGGGAAGAGGGCGGGCACGTGGCCGGTGCTCTCCACCGCATGCTCGTACATGCCGTACATGCGGTTCATGGTCATGACCGCCCAGGGCATGAAGACCACGAATCCCTTGATGCCGTACCGAAGGTCGCATAGCTGCGCCTCCTTGATTATGGTGTTGTACCATTCCGAGAAATCCGATTTGTCCAGTTTCATAGCAATGCAGACTCCGCCGTCTGTAGCAGCGCGAAGAACGATTCGAAGGGCGCCCTCGCCGTCACGGCGACCAGCAGCAGCGCGGCCGCGAATATCAGCGCCACCGCCGCGTTGCCCTTCTTGAGCTCGGCGAACTCCTCCACGTCAGGGGTTATCCTGTCTATGAGGTTGATGGCTATGAAGAGCACCACCACGCCAGCGAGCAGGCCGATCAGGAAGTTGAATACCGAGAGCACGAAGATTATTATGGGTACGGGTGCGAGCATCCCGGGGTTTATCGTCGATACCACGCCATCTATCATGGGCCCGACCAGCAGGATGAGCGATGCCATCACCGCGACGAACAATATGCCGATGGCGGCATTGCCCTTCTGGATCTCCTTCCATTCGTCGATGCCTGAAGTGAGGCTGTCGAGCATCCGCATCCCGGAGTACAGTGTGCCGGCGGAAAGAGCGAGGGCGGCGAGTATCCTGAGCAGTATTATCACTGCCAACAATAGCAATTCCTGGAGCATCATCGAACAATTAAAGGAATTCTGTTATAAAGCTTGTTGAGCGAGGCGGAATGATGGAGAGGGACGAAGACGGATTCCTGGAGCGATGCGGCGAGATAAGAAAGATAGCCCTGTCGCTGAAAGAGCCGCTCATAGTGCACCACTACGATGCTGACGGGGTGAGTTCGGGCGCCATCGTGGCAGGCGCCTTCATCAAGGAAGGAAGGCCGTTCAGGCGCGAGTGCATCAAGAAGCTGGATGATGACGCGATAGAGAGATATTTGGGCGAGAAGGAACTGATTTTCGTCGATTTGGGCGGGGGCAACAAGCGGGTCAACGAGCTCAAGGACGCCATCGTGATAGACCACCACCAGAGCGAGGGGATAGACAAGCCGCAGGCGAACCCCATGCTCCATGGACTCGATGGCGGCGGTGAATTAAGCGCGGCTGGTACCGCGTTCTGTGTCTTCAGGCACGCCCCTGACCTGGCGATAGTCGGGGCGGTAGGCGACATGATGCAGCCCCTGACCGGGATGAACCGGTGGGTGCTCGGGCAAGGAGTGGAAAGCGGCGATATAAAGGTGGATGACGACTTGCGGTTCTATGGGAGATATTGCAGGCCGCTGGTGCAGTTCCTCGCTTATTCGGATGACCCGTTCGTGCCCGGGATATCTTATAGGGAGGATAGGGCGCAGGAGCTACTAGGCGAACTGGGGATTCCGCTCGAGAAAGAGAACGAAACGCGAGACTCGGGACACGAAACCCAAGACCCGGGACCGGAGACCGGAAACAGGAAACCGGATGCCGGAAACCGGCGCGTCTATGCCGACCTCAGCACCGACGAGAAGCGGAAGCTCATCAGCGCGCTCGCGAAAATCCTGTCCGGGGCGGGCAGGCTGAAGAGCGCGAATGATTTGATCGGCGAGGGCTTCGTGTTCCCCAAAAGGCCGATGGACGAGACCTACGAGGCGAACGAATTCAGCACATTGCTCAATGCGTGCGGACGGCACGGAAAACCTGACATCGGGGTGCGGGTGTGCCTGGGGGATGAGAGCGCCCGGGAAGAGGCGAGAGCGCTTCTGCAACACCACCGGAAGATGCTGAGGGACGGCATCAGCTACGCCTCGGAACATGTCCAGGATTTCGGCCTTTTCTATTTCTTGGACGGCAGGGGGCTCATCGACGAGGGGTTGATAGGCGTGGTGTGCGGCATGGCATTGCACCAGAGCTGGAAGAAGCCGGTGCTCGGGGCGGCTTTCGGAGAGAGGGAGACCATAAAGTTCTCCGGACGGGCCCCCAAGGCGCTGGTGGCCAAAGGCATGAACCTCGGCCAATTGATGAAAGAGGCTGCGGAGAAGGCAGGGGGCGTGGGGGGCGGACATAAAATAGCCGCAGGAGCATCGGCTCCGAAAGAGAGCATAAACGGGTTCTTGATTGCGGCCGGGGAATATCTGCGGCGCTGGCAACAGGACGATGGCGGCTGAAGCCGTTTTCCGTCTCGGGTTTCGTGTCTCTCGGAACTGGGAACAGGGAACCGGAAACCCGCTACTGCCCCCGGAGGGCACATAAGAAGGGCAGATATGCCCGACGGGGTTCTGGATGGCGTCAGGAAAGAGAATACAGAAGCCACCGTCGTAGCCCTGAGATGCATTACGGCATTAATCGGAGAGCCTGCAGCAAGGTTTAAAAGCTCCTGCTTCATTCAGTCAAATCGATGAGAGAGCTTAATTTCAGGACTGGGCCGAAAAAGCCGGTCCAAGAGCCGCGCCTCAAGGCCTCGCCGATGCCCGAGCCCATGCAGAGCGGCCCGAGATGCTTTTTCGTCAGGAGATGCCCCTGGACCGGATACTACTACGCGAAAGGCCCCAGAGGTAGCAGGTCCAACGGCCTCTGGCAGAGGTCCATCCGCGGCATGAAATGGAACTTCTACATGAAGAACGGCCAGCGGCTGATGGCCGGGATGCGAAATCCCCTATCCAGGTCCTTATCAGGAGCGTCGGGATCCGCCTTCGCAGCCGGCATCATGAGCAACCTGGCCCCAGGCCGGACCAGGATGAGGATTATGTCTCCGCTCCGGGAGGATATCGTGACGGGCCACCGGCTAGGCTCTCTCGTCCTGGGCGCCGAGGGTAGTAGCAAAAAGAAAGCGACGCCGTCAGGATCTGCGATGGACACGAAGCAGGAGGCCGCAAAGGCGGGGATGGATGTGGCGTCCGGGACCCTTTCAAGATGGGCGATTATGCCGGGAACTTCGAGACGCTTGTCGGATCAATGCACAGACACCACGTGGTTCCCGGGAATAACACCCGTCAGGAGCCTTCCGGATGGTTTCGTGAAGGGAGTCAGAGGGCGGAACGACAGGGCTGCCGCGAAGACGACGATCGTTTCATACGCCAGAACGGAGAGAGCAACTCGGAAAGAGAGAGCGCATGCCTCCGGGATGGCGGCGCAGAATGATAACGATATACGGCCCGCCAGACGCAGGGCGGCACCGAAGAGCGGCAGCGAGAAACATGCTATACCCAAAGCTTCCGGAGAACAGACCGGGCGATCCAGAAGAGGACAGATGGCTGAGCGGCCGGCCGGAAGGCCGGATGCGCAATGGACGCGGCCTGCTCCGCGGGACTGCGAGCGCAAGGCATCCGGAATAACTATGGCTGCCGAACGCATGCCGAGGGGAGAGCACCGCCCGACAGTCTCATCGGTCGAGAAGAAGGTGTTCCAGCTCAAGGTGGCGGTGGGTTCTGCTGCCGTGCCGCCGAAACGATGATGATTTTGTGTTAAAAAGTGTAAAATCGGATAGATTTATAAAACCTTTCAGGCATATATGCTATACATGAGCGAGGTTCTTGAAAGGCTGCTGGGAAACGAAGGGGCCAGCGAAGCCAAGTCATACCTCATCGGCCTCGAGCGCGGGCGTATCTGGGCCGAAGATTACGCTGATTATTTCGAATTGAGGGAATGGGCGGAGCTATCCGAGGATGGCGAACCGATACTGCCTTCTGACGAGGATCTGCATCTGCGGCTCCTCATGCGTGAGAGCGCCCTCTCCATCGACGCATATGTGAGCGGATGGCTCGCCGGCGTCCGCGAAGTGCGCGGCTCGTACCAATCATTATAATCCTTCGGGCCCCCATTAAGTCAAAACTCGATTTCAAGGGAGGTAATCAGATGAGATATGTGCTATTGCTGTTAACAGCAGCGTTGCTTCTAGGGTGCACGAGCGCTCCCCAGGCTCCGAGCGGCCAGCAGCCGAGCGGAGGCATACCGGGGATTCCCGGAACAGGAGCGCCGGCCGAGGCATGCTCGCCTGCATACTCTTTCTCCGAGCTGGAGGAAGGGACGCTCTCCGAGACCACGACGCTGGTGGCCACCGTGACCTGCGCCGCAGGCAAGAGGATGGCCGTGATGCTCGATGGCGAAGAGGCCACGGCGCTGATCCCTGAGACCAACGCCACGACTCCGCTCAGCTTCAGGTTCGCCCCGAAGAAGGACGGCCCGATGACCGTTACCGTGGAGGTGGATGGCGTCACCGTGCATTCCAGGGAATGGGAAGTCGCCCCGCTCGGATACTCGGGCACCTACGGCACCGAGAACGATGGGGTCTCCTTCAAGGAATGGAGGGCCATGGCCGTGGATGTCGAGAACGCGATAAACCCCGACAGGGTCAGCATCTTCATGAAGAGGCTCGACTTCAGGAGCCAGCCCGGCACCCAGCTGCTGGTGGAGATACGCGGCGACAGCGGGGGCAGCCCGGGTCCGCTCATCGCAGAATCCAGGCGCCCGATGAACGTGTCCACCCTCACCGAGAACTGGGTGCACTTCGATTTCCCGAGGCCGACTCTCGCGCCCGGCACCTACTGGATAGTGGTCAAGGTCGACCAGACCGAATCCATATCCACCGTGAGCGACACCACCTACATCCACATGACGCCCAACGACAAGCAGCAGCCGGGCAACGATTACACCCGGGTGATGAAGCTCAGCGTGGACGAGAAGACCGGCAAGGCCACCGAGACTTCATGGCAGCCGCTCCCCTACGACCGCATCTACAGCATCGTGCTGAGCAGCGGTTGAATCCTTTCATTTTTCTTTATCTTCCACTTTTTTCGCGATGTCCTTGAGGTGCTGGAAGCGCCGGTGCATATCGTTCTCCATATCCTCCAGCGTCTCCTCCAGGGTGCGCCCTCTCAGGAAATAGTTGCGCCCGTCCTTCACCACGAGGCCGGAGCGCATGAACGTGTTGAGATGATATATCACGGCGGCCTGGCTGACTTCGCTCAACTCCATGATGTCCCTGGACGAGATGCCCTCGCCCTTCAGGTTGGCCCGCACAAGAGCGCGGAAGACGGCGCGGCCCACTTCGTCCCGCTCGTCCCCGAGGCCCAGGCACTGGTATATGTAATCCAGTTCAGAATCAGGGTCCTCCTCGGCCTTCGGGACGGTGACGTATCTTATGACGATTTGGCGGTAATAGCGCCTCTGGGACATGGTTTAATAATCCGCAGCAATATTTAAAAATCCTTCCAAATATTTAACAAATTGCTAAAAACAAAGGTGGTTCTACGGAAGACAAAAAAGAAGCGCGACAGATTGGAGGCGATAAGAAGGCCGAGATTCCGCCTTCCGATGAGAAGAAAGCGCTCCATGCAGAGCAGCGGAAAGAGCTCGCTTCAGAGCAGAAGAAGATGCTCGAGGGCGACACCGCGAAAGCGTTGGAAGAGCGCATCATGAGGCTCCAGGCCGAGTTCGAGAACTACAAGAAGCGGAGCGTGAAGGAGAACGACATGCTCCGCGAGAAGGCCTCTGCGGATGCGATGCTGAAGCTGCTCCCGCTGGCTGATGATTTCGGCATGGCGGTAGCGCACATGGATAGCGCCTCGGACAAGGAGTTCAAGAAAGGCATCGAACTCATATACGCGAAGCTCCTGGACCTCCTGGCCCGGGAGGGAGTTGCCGAGATGGAGTGCCTTGGCGAGACTTTCGACCCCTACAGGCACGACGCTCTCCGGCACATGGAAGGGGAGGATGGCAGGGTCGTCGAAGTGATACAGAAGGGATATTTATTCAGGGGGAAGGTCCTGCGGCACGCGAAGGTGGCCGTTGGCAACGGAAAGAAGAAAGAAGATTTGTGAGGAGGTTGATTGGAATGGCTAGGATAATAGGAATCGATTTGGGCACCTCGAACTCTGCAGCCGCTTTCCTGGAAGGAGGCAGGCCGAAGATAATACCGAGCGCAGAGGGGATGACGCAGTACGGGAAGGCGTTCCCGAGCTACGTGGCCTTCACGCGCGACGGGCAGAGGATAATCGGCGAGCCCGCCAGGAGGCAGGCGGTCACCAATCCTGAGGGGACTGTCTCGGCGTTCAAGAGGAAGATGGGTTCGGATTACAAGTACAAAATCCACAGCAAGGAGTACAGGCCCCAGGAATTGTCTGCCGTGCTCCTCCAGAAAATCAAGAAGGACGCTGAGGAGTTCCTCGGGGAGAAGGTGGAAAAGGCGGTCATCACCGTCCCGGCGTACTTCAACGACAACCAGAGGCAGGCGACGAAAGATGCAGGCTCCATAGCCGGGCTGGAAGTGGTAAGGCTGGTGAACGAGCCGACCGCCGCTTGCCTCGCCTACGGGCTTGACAAGGCCGGAAAGGAGATGAAGATACTGGTCTTCGACCTGGGTGGAGGCACCCTGGATGTCACCGTCATGGACTTCGGAGAGGGCGTCTTCGAGGTCAAATCCACAAGCGGCGACACGCAACTGGGCGGGACCGACATGGACAGGATAATCGCCGAATACCTCACCGACCAGTTCAGGAAGGAAAGCGGAGTGGATATCTCCAAGGACAGGCAGGCCAAGCAGAGGGTACTGGAGGCGGCCGAGAAGGCGAAGATAGAGCTGTCCACTTCGCTTGACAGCGAGATAAACCTGCCGTTCCTGGCTTCTGTGGACAACCAGCCCAAGCACTTCGTGCACAGACTGACCCGCGCGAAGCTGGAGGACCTGGTGAGGCCGGTCATCGAAAGGTGCAGGGCCCCTGTCGAGCAGGCGCTCAAGGACGCGAAGCTAACTCCTTCCAATGTGGACAAGATAATACTAGTGGGAGGCCCCACGAGGATGCCCATAGTGCAGAAATTCGTGGAGGACGTCATCGGCAAGAAAGTGGAGAGGGGCATCGATCCGATGGAATGCGTCGCCATGGGCGCTGCCGTCCAGGCCGGGGTGCTGTCCGGAGAGGTGAAGGACATCCTCCTGCTCGATGTGACCCCGCTCTCGCTCGGGCTGGAGACGCTCGGCGGCGTGATGACCAAGCTGATAGAGAGGAACACCACCATCCCGACCAAGAAGAGCCAGGTGTTTTCCACAGCCGCAGATATGCAGACCGCTGTCGATATCCACATCCTCCAGGGCGAGAGGCCGATGGCAAAGGACAACGTGGAATTGGGCAAGTTCTCGCTGGTCGGGATACCTCCTGCGCCTAGAGGGGTGCCGCAGATAGAAGTCACCTTCGATATCGACGCCAACGGCATCCTGCACGTCCATGCCAAGGACAATGCCACCGGCAAGGAGCAGAGCATGAGGGTGACCGCGCCCCTGAAGATGTCTGACGACGAGATAAAGAAGAAGATGGCCGAAGCCGACAGCCACGCCGAGCAGGACAAGAAGGCCCTAGAGCTGGCGACCTCCAGGAACGAAGCCGAATCCCTGATCTATGTGGCGAAGAAGACTGTCGACGAGCTCAAGGACAAGATGTCCAAGGAGCAGTACGACAAACTGAGCTCCGCCCAGAAGAAGCTGGAGGACCTCATGAAGAGCGAGGACGTCGGGGCGATACGCGCCGCGACAGAGGATCTCAAGAAAGCGCTCCAGGAGATAGGCGGAAGCATGTACGGCCAGCAGGGTGCCGGCCCGGATATGGGCGGAGGCCCTGGACAGGGGACCGGAAACCCGGAACCGGGAGCCGAAGGGAAGGATTATGAACAGGTCAAGAAAAAGAAGAAAAAGGATGATGACGTAGTGGAAGGCCAATACGAGAAGGTGGACGACAAAAAAGGTGAAGAGAAGAAGTGAAGGATTACCATGCGGTGCTGGGCGTGTCCAAGGACGCTGACGAGAAGGAGATTAAGAAGGCCTACCGGAGGCTCGCCCTCAAGTACCACCCGGACCGCAACAGCTCGCCCAAAGCGAAAGAGAGGTTCGGTGAGATAAGCGAGGCCTATGCCGTGCTCACCGGAAAGGAGAGCCCGCCCGCTCCCCCTCCGAGAAGGCCGAGGCGCAGAGAGCCCATGAGCGAAGAGGAGATGTGGACGCGGGACGTGGTGCGCGTGTGGATGGGCATGGAGCAGGAAGATCACAACAACATGTACCGCTGAGGGAACTGTGATATGGCCGCAAAGGGAGACTACTACGAGATCCTCGGGGTGGAGAAGGGAGCGAGCAAGGAGGAGATAAAAAAGGCATACAGGAAGCTCGCGCTCAAGTACCACCCTGACAAGAACAGCGAACCGGGAGCGGCCGAGAGGTTCAAGGAGATAAGCGAGGCCTATGCCGTCCTCAGCGACGAGAGCAAACGGGCCACCTATGACCAGTACGGCCATGCCGGCTTCGACCGGATGTACAGCCAGGAGGACATCTTCCGGAGCGCGGATTTCAGCGATTTCGAGGATCTGTTCGGCAGCATGGGGGGACCGTTCGGAGGGATGTTCGGGCAGATGTTCGGCCATATGTACCGGGCAGCCGGAGGGAGGATGCGGGAGTACGGCGCTGATCTGGAGACCCGGCTCGACATCACGCTCGAAGAGGCCGCCAAAGGCGTCAAGAAGGATATCAGCTTCAACCACAGCAAGGCGTGCGGCAAATGCGGAGGGAGCGGAAGCGAGCCTGGAAGCCAGAGGAGGGCGTGCGGCCAATGCGGAGGAAGGGGCCAGGTCCAGCAGTCCAGGAGGGCCGGTCCGATGCAGTTCTATACGGTCACCACCTGCCCGAAATGCAAAGGCGAGGGCAGTATCGTGGAGGACCCCTGCAAAGGGTGCAGGGGCACCGGAAAGGTCAGCGAGAGGGAGCACCTCAAGGTGGATATCCCGGCGGGCGTTCAGAGCGGTATGAGGCTGCGGCTCGATGGCATGGGTGAGTTCGGCAAAGACGGGCCAGGGGACCTGTTCGTCAAGGTCTTCGTCGAGCCGCATGATTCGTTCGAGCGGCAGGGCGACGACCTCTATATAGAGGTCCCGATAACGTTCCCGCAGGCCGCGCTGGGGGAGGACATCAAGGTCCCGACGCTAGGAGGGAAGGCGAAACTGCACATACCTCCAGGCACCCATTCGCATACCATATTCAAGCTGAAAGGCGAAGGCATGCCGAAACTCGGGCGCAACGGCAGGGGAGACGAGCTCGTCCGTGTCATAATCGACGTGCCGGCCAAGCTCTCGAAGAAGCAGAAGGAGCTGCTGGGCGAATTCGAGAAAGAAGGGGAAAAGAAAGGGCTGTTCGGGATGTTCTGAATCCCGAGAATCACTTGAGGAACTCCACTATCACATCCTCGAGCGAATCAGAGGTGCCTTCCGTGGCGGCGAACATGTCGGTCCCGTGGGCCGAGCCGGAGTATATCCTCTTCTCCATCTCCGGCCGGGATGACAGGGCCTCTATCTCGCTTATGCTCTGGGCCGAGTAGCTGTCGCCGGACGAGGCCACCACGTATACCGGCCTGATGTAGTCCTCCAGCGCATCGCGTATATCCACTCCGCGGTATTCCATGCCCGGAGAGAGCATCACCACCTTGGTTATGGCTTTGTCCTGCACCGCCGCGTTTATCGCAGAGGTGGAGCCCATGCTCGCACCCACCACATAGAGCTGGGACAACGAAGGATACCTGGGTTCGAGGTTCTTCTTTATGTTCAGTATGTCAGTCTTCATGTCCCGGAAACCATCCTGGTTGAACGATTCCCAGCTGCCCTGGTTGTCGCTCTCCCCATGGCCCCTTGGATCGATGGCCAATATGAGCGCATCCGGGAAATTGCTGTGCAGCTTCTCGATGAAACTGATGGGGTAGCTGTTGCGGTCCTTGCCCAGCATGGGCACCAGCACTATCGCTTTCTTCGTCACGCCCTCCTTGCTGGCATAGAGGGTGCCGTGTATCTTCCAGATGCCCGAGTTGTAGATGAACTCCTCGTTCTCGAGCGAGGTCACCGGCTGCGCCGGCGGCTGTTCCGCTGGCTGGACGGTCTCCTCGGCTGGCGCTGCCGGCTCTGACGGCACCGGCTCTTGCGACGGAGCGGTACCGGTCGGCTGGCCTGAAGGGAGCGCGGGCTGCGCCGGAGCCGGCGATTGCTGCGGTGCGGCGGTGCATCCGAGAAGGAGCAGCGCGGCCGCCAATAGCATGAATGCCCTCATGTTCAGCGCCTCTTTTTAGCAGGCTTCTTCTTTGCCGCGCTCTTGGCAGTCTTCGATTTCACCGGCTTCTTGGCTTTTGCCTTGGGCGCGGTCGCGCTCGCCACCGGGATGGTATCGCAGCACCTGCACATGGTCTCCATCTCGACATCCATCAGTTCCAATGAGTGGGATAGCCCCTCGAGCGATATGATCAGCCGGTCGACCCAGCTCGCCACCAGGTGCGTGTCGGCGACCTCAGCGTTGTCGAACATCTCCTGCCTCAGGGCGCGCAATTCATCCCTGAACTCTGCGATGGTCTTCACCATTTCATCACCGCAATGGCTAGGGAAATGATGTTTTAAACGTTTTCGAGGCGCTTTGCGATATCGAGGCATTCCTCCTTGGAGAGCTCTCGCGCGCGGCGCTTGAGATAGTGGCTTATCGCGGCCAGGTCTTCGTCCTTGAACATCTTCGAGTCCAGCAGGGCGTTGCGCACGGTCTTGTTGCGGTGCTGGAAGAGCCAGCGGATGATGTTCTCCTGGAGCTGGCTCGCCCGGAATCCCGTGGGCCTGATGACGATTATCGCCGAATCCACTTCAGGCGGCGGCCGGAAGAGATGGCGCAGGACCTTGCGCTCGAATTTTATGTCGAATGCGAGCTGGGAGGTGACGCTGAGGCGGCCGTAGTTGCGCTCTCCGGGCTTGGCCACCATCTTCTCAGCGAATTCCTTCTGGACCATGAGCACCCCGCGCCCGAATCTGATGTAGCGCAGGTGGAAGACTATGCCCGATGAGATGTAGTAGGGGATGTTGCCGACGACGACATCCACGGATTCCGGTAGCGGCACCTCCAGGAAATCCCCTTCTATTATCTCGATTTTCCTGCTCCCAGAATATTTCTCGCGGAGCATCTGCGCGAATCTCGGGTCCTTCTCTATGGCGATCAGCTTCGCCGGATTCTTTGCGAGAACTGCATCCGTGAGCCTGCCGTCCCCGGGCCCTACCTCGAGGACGATCTTGCCTTCAGGATCCGCCAGCTCGGCCTCTATCGCGAGGATGTTCTGGTCCTTCAGGAAGTGCTGGCCTAGCGACTTGTCCGGCCTGCGGTCGCGTCCTGACCCGGCATGGCGGGTTTTGTGTTTCGGGTTCCGGGTTTTGAGTGGTTCGCCGCGATGGCGTTTCCCATGCCCGCGGTTATAGGATATGCTCATCCCTCTTCCCCTCCACGAGCAGCAGGGCATCTATATGGCCGTAGGCGTAGTTGGCGGCCCCGAAAGAAGTGAAATAGTCGCCATTGTCATAGAAGTGCTGCGCGTCCTTCTGGTAGTTCTCGGCATGCTCCAGGACCTGTGGGTACTTCCTGTCCAGCCTCAGCGATTTGAAGATGGCGATTATCTTCTCCAGCTTGTCCAGGTCCTTCTTCGCCCTCTCCTTTTCGTCCATCAAATCTCCTTCACCACTTGTTTGAGCGGCTTCCTTCCGGTAGGCTCCGGCTTCTCGGCTGCATAGCCTATCGGGAGGATGGCGACAGGCACTTCGAACGGCATGGCCTGTATTATGCGCGACACCTCCAGCGGGTCGAACCCACCCACCCACACGGTGGCCAGGCCCTCGGCTTCTATGGCCAGCTGGGCGTATGCGCAGGCGATGGTGGCATCCTGGATGGAGTAGAGCTCGAACCCCCTCTGCTCGTATTTGGATTCGGCCTGCTTCTGGTCCGCGCAGAAGACGAGCACCGCCGGCGCCTGCGATAGGAATTCCTGATATGAGCATGCCGGAACCAGGTCCTTCCTGGCATCCTCCGAGCGTACGATATATACCTTATATGACTGGAGGTTCCCCGCCGAGGGGGCTCGTTCCATTGCCGCGAGTATGCGCCTGAGCTTCTCGGGCTCCACCGGGTTCTCAGAGAAGGCCCGGACCGAATGCCGGTTTTTTATGAGTTCATAGAATCCCATGGTCAGTAATGAGAAGGGAGAGATTATAGTATATTTGGGAGGCGGGCCGGAACCGGAGGCCGGGAACCGGAAACGTTTAATGCCCCCGGAGCGGGCCGGGACTTATACGTAGTCCGCGACGGGACTCATGATGGCCTGAGCTAGAAAGAAGACAGAAGTTCCAGAAGTAATCAGGAGAAATATAGGTGTCAGCAGCAGTGCGTTTTCCCGCCCGAAGGGCAGTACTCACAACACCGTGGAGGGCCTTAACTTCTGAGTTCGGAACGGGATCAGGTTTTACCCCCTCCCTGTGACCGCTGACAAGTCAAGTATATGTTATCAGGTATTTAAAAAGATTGCTACGGCATCCCTATCCATGCCAGCCACCATAGGAGAAGCGTTCAACTCATTCAAGGAAGCGCTCGGGTTCCTGCTATCGAAGCCCGGGCCGATCCTATCCGATTTCGCCAAGGTCGCCGCGCTCGGCCTGGTCGTGCAGTTCGCGCTCAGCGGATTGACCATCGTCCTGGCCTCGGCCATGGGTGTCGATCTGGAGAGCGTTGCTGATCCGCCGCTGGAGTTCATGTTGATCGCGATACTAATCGCAATCCCGGCAGTGATAACGAACGGGGCCATCAACGCGACCCCGTACTACTTGGTCCAGGAGCGGGAAGGCGGGAAGAGAGGGGATGTGATAAAGAAGATGCTGGCCCTGCTGCTCCCGATTGGCGCTTACATGGCGGCCTTCGCGGCCCTGATGATAGGGCTGATGATAGGGACCGTCGCCCTGGCCGCGCTCGGCTCGACGCTCAATCTGCTTATCGGGTTGGCGGCAGGCATGATCGGCATCTTCGCGATGGTGGCTGCGATCTTCGGGCTCCAGTTCGCGGTGCCTGAGATAGTGCTCCGGGGAACAGGAGCCATAGAGAGCATGAAACGCTCATGGAAACTGTCCACGAGCAACATGGTCGCGGTCTTCGTCTTTGATGTGATGCTTGTGCTTATCGTCATGAGCTTCTACGCGCTCTTCGCGGGCATCGCATCCCTCGGCGCTTCGGCAGGCGATTTCCTGGGCATGTCCTATTCCATGCTCGTGAGCCTGGTTAGCGGCATGGTCATGACTACGGTCACGGTGATGCCTTATTACTTCCTCTGGAAGAAGATCGCGGTGCCGGTGGCTGCCAAGAGCGCTCCCCAGATGCCCGAGGCCAAGCCCAGACAGGTACCGAAAAGGAAGGGCAGGCGCTCCAAGCGATGACTATAAAATCATTCTGAGGATAATCTATCCTTGGTCTTATGTCAGAGCACAAACACTGGTCAGAGCGGCTCGCGGAGCGGGTCATCGCAGAGAAGAAAGAGCCGTACGTGATAACGAGCGGCATCACCACCTCGGGCCCTGCCCACCTGGGCACCCTGTGCGAGTTCCTGTTCCCGGACGCCATAAGGAAGGAGCTGGAGAAGAACGGCAAGAAGGTGACATTCTATTTCCTGGCGGACATCCTGGACGCCTTCGATTCTGTCCCGGCAGCCATGGAGAAGCACTCCAAGGAGCTCGAACCGCACCTGGGCAAGCCGCTCTGCGACGTGCCTGATCCCACCGGCAAGAGCAAGAGCTTCGGCGACCACTTCCTCGATGAGGTCGTGGAACTGATGGAGCGCTTCGGCGTCAAGGCCACGGTATTGCGCATGAACGACCTCTACTCCGAAGGCAGGTTCGACGAGTGGGCAAGGTTCTACCTCAAGCACGAGAAGGAGGCAAAGAGGCACGTGGAGGAGAGCAGCGGCAAGGAAGAGAAGAGAGACTGGTCGCCCATCATGCCCATCTGCGAGAAGTGCGGCAGGATAGCCACCACGAGGGTGGTCTCCCAAGACGGGGAGAGCTACGAATACGTCTGCGACAAGGACGTCAAGTACACCAAAGGCTGCGGACACCACGGCAAGGCGAAGATAGCCGACCACAGGTACAAGATAACCTGGAGGCTCCACTGGCCTGCATGGAAGCAGATATTCCACACTAGCATAGAAGGAGCCGGGATGGACCACCACACGAGGGGCGGCTCGGAGGACACGTGCGCCGCGATAACCAAGCAGCTCATGAAAGCGGATTATCATATCCCTTTCAAGTACGGCTTCATATTGTTCCAGGGGAAGAAATACTCCAAGTCCAAGGGCATCGGCATGGGGGTCACCGATTTAGTGGCGCTCGTCCCGCCCGAGATAATCAAGTTCATGCTCCTGAAGCCCGACCTCGAAGAGAATGTAGACATCAACCCTACGGCCGAGAGCATGATAAGGACGATGGACAGCTTCCAGCAGGCTGCGGCGCTCGCGGCCAGAGACCACGAAGGCCTCAACCGACACGAACGGAAGATGGCGATAGCCTTCGAGCTCTCCGCGGACGGGCTTAAGTGGAAGGTGCCTTTCCTGGACGCGCTATTGTACTACCAGATTTACCACGACTGGAAAGAGGTAGGGGGGATGACCGGGGATCCGGGAGGCGTCTCTTATCTCAAGCCATACGTCGAGGAATGGATAGCCCGGGATTTCATGCCTGATGATTACCGCTTCAAGTATCAGCCCGGGAAATCCGAGCCGAGCGCAGAGGTCATCTCGTTCCTCAAGAGCCTTGATGGCGGAATGGACGCGCTCGCTGTGCACAACGCTGTCTTCGATTGGGCCAAGGCCAACGGAATGGAGCCCAAGGCGCTCTTCGCGGGACTCTACCAGAGCCTCCTGGGGAAAGATAGGGGCCCGAGGCTCGGCAAGCTCCTGGTCGCGCTAGGCGTGGAGCGGGTGAAGAAGGATTTGGGATTATGACCACGATAAAAATCACAGATACGGATTATGAGAGCGCGGTGGACGTCGCGCATGCTCTCCTCCAGACCAAAGGGGTTATGGTCTATCCGACAGACACCGTCTATGGCATCGGAGGGGACGCCACTTCTGATGAAGTGGTGGAGAAGATACTCAAGATAAAGGGGATAGCTGAGAAACGCCCCCTCTCGGTCATGGTCGCCGATGTGGGCATGATAGATTATTACTGCGAGACCGGCCTCTGGGAGGATATGATACTCGGCAGATACCTGCCCGGGCCTTATACGTTCATACTCAAAAGGGACGGACGGAGATACATAGCCGCATCCACGGGCGAGACTCTGGGGGTGCGCATACCTGATTCGCCTTTCTGCCAGGCGCTCTGCAAGGCGTTCGGCAAGCCGATAATAACGACCAGCGCGAACCCGACCGGCCAGCCGGCACCCACCGGGATAGAGGGCGTGGATGGCGGGGTGCTGGGTGCTGTGGACCTCGTGATAGATGGCGGCCCGACCAAATACCGCTCGCCATCGCTGGTGGCCGATTTGGTGGAACGGAAAGTCCTCCGGGAAGGCAGCAGCAAAGAGATAACGCTAGTTGAACTTCCAGAGCGCTAGAACCACTGCTCCAGTTTGCTCTGGGCGGATCTCTCCTTCATCGTTTTCTGCAGGCCTTCCATGACCCGGCTTATCCGCTCGTCCGAGAAATCGTGCTGCTCCACCAGGAGCTCCTTCACTTTCGCCTCGTCCAGCATGCGCCATTCCAGCTTCGGCGGGGCCATATAATTCGGCTTCAGGAAGATATCCATCACCTCCCGGGGCTCCACCTCGAACTCATGCTCGTATTTCTCCTTGACATGGGCCACGATGGCGTCTAGCGAATCGTATTCCTTGACTATCTTGAGGGCGGTCTTGGGGCCCACGCGCTTGACACCCTTGTTGAAATCGGTGCCGAGCAGCAGGCCGATGATGACCAGCTTCTCCCGATCCAGCCCCAATGAGGCGAGCGTCTCCTTCAGCTCTATGAGCTCGGGCTCGACGAGTATGTATCTGTCCTGGCGGGGCACTTTCCTCCTGCCGGTTATCGACAGGTTGCGCACCAGCATGGTCGATCCGAACAACAGGGCGTCATAGTCCTGGGAGGCGGTTGCGTAGGCCAGCCCTTTCTGGACCATCATGGCCGCTTCGGCTTCGCCGTCAGAGGGCGCCTGCACCCAGGGGATCCCCATCCTTGAGAGCAGGTCCTTGCTCTCGGCCACCATCTCCATGGTGAGCCTTGATGTAGCCTGGGCGAATTTCTTGGCATCCTGGTAGCGCTCCTGCTCCAGGGCCTCTTTCCACATCTTCTCGGCCTTCTTTTTCGCCTCTGAGCGCTCGGTCTGCACCTCTTCCTTGAGCGGATTGGCCATGCCGTCGAAGACATAGACCGGGCGTATCCCGCTTTCCAGCAGTTTGCAGTTCCTGTAGAATAGGCCCGAGAGATGGGCGGTGACATTCCCCTTGAAATCCATCAGCGGTGTGCCGTCCTCCTGGCGGATGGAGGCCAGGAACTGGTAGAGGATGTTGAAGGCATCTATGGCGACGATTTTGCCTGATAGGGATTGGAGCGAGATTGTCTTCTTCACTGCCAGGTCGCCGAGATCGACACCCATCGTTTCACTTCTTCTTTTTCTTGGGTTCTATCATGTCGGCGAGCGTGGGCGGCGCGAATCCAGCTTTCCCGGAGACCGAAGGGGCGACGGTCTTCTCGACCTTCTCCACGAGCTTTATGTTCAGCTCTTTCTCCAGCTTCCTTGCGACCTCTATGGTCGGCATGAAGCGCCCCTGCTCGATCGCCTTTATGTAGTTCTCCTTCTCCTTGATTCGCTCGGCGACGACCGATGTCGGAATGCCTGCCTTCTCCCTCGCCGCGCGGATGATCTTCCCGTAACCCTCGATTATCTCTTCCCCGCCGCCGACAGTCATGGGCGGCGGCTTGGCCTCTACCGAGCCTTCATCGTCGAACCGATGGAGTATCTTGCCGCTGCGCATGCACCTTCCGCAGGCGAGCATACGGGCGCCCTCTATCATGATCTGGGCGCGCACCGGGCCTTTGCCGCAAATGTCACAGTAGAGCTCCGACATGAGCATCTTTATCTCGACATAGCTATAAAAACACCTAACCCCCTATGCTAAGCCATGATACCACTTTTGCTCATCGTAGCGACAGCTGTCTTGCTTTTCTACCTCATAGTCTTCCAGGCGGATATCCCCGGCCTGTGGAAGTTCATCCTGATCTTCGCAGAGATGGCAATAGTCAGCCAGCTCCTCATCCGCAGATACAACATGCCCAGCGAACTGGGTCTCGTGCTCGTCAAGAGCAAGAGGGGGGTGGAGGCCATAGACCGGCTCGCGAAGAACGAGGCGATATTCAATTTCATGGCTGATGCGGGCGTGGTCCTCTCCTATGGGCTCCTGAGCCTTAAGCTCATGAGGAAGAATGTGAGCCTCCCCACATTCCTGGCCGGAATGGGAGCGCTGGCGGTCGTATCGCTCTTCGTGGCCCCGGTCGCGCTCGGTTTCCTGCTCTATGTGGCCGGGATCGGCGCGGCATCCAAATCGACCGGATTGGGCGGTGGCATGGAATACTCCCTTTTCATCGGGGGGCTGCTCCTGCTCGGAGGGCTCTTCCTGCTCATACTCTTCGGGATAGTCTATTACGGGCTCGTCATCTTCAAGGCTCTCGTGACCACGATATTCTTCGGGACCGATGCGATAGCCAATACAAGCCCTGGCGGGGATCTGCTCCTGCCCGGAGTCAACCTGCCTTTCGTGGAGGGCATCGTGGCGCTGGCGATAGTTCTGATAGTTCACGAGGGCGCCCACGCGGTCCTGACAAGGATAGCTAAGGTGAAGCTGCTCTCATCAGGCATAGTGCTTTTCGGGATAATACCGGTGGGCGCTTTCATAGAGCCGGACGAAGAACGGCTGATGAAAACCGAGAAAGTGAGGCAGACGCGGGTGCTGGTGGCAGGGCCGACGGGCAACATGATGGCTGCCATAGGGCTGTTCGCCGTATTCGTCGTGTTCTTCTTCGCGACATCAGGCTCCAGGGACAATGCCCTCCTGATAACTTCAGGCATGCCGCAGGGGACCCTGGTGTATGAGATAGCTGGCCAGCCGGTAGGCGACATAGATTTCTCTGATTATTCGCTCCCTGCGAACGATAACGTCACCATGGCCACCAACAAGGGGACCATCTACAGGGAGACGGATGGACAGGGCAAGCTCGGAATAGAGTTCTACATCCTCTCCAAGGATTCGTTCTTCACCAGGTACAGCGACCCCATCCTCCAGTTCATCCACGTGGTGCTGGGCCTGGCGATAGCGCTCAACTTCATAGTCGGCACGGTCAACATCCTCCCCATCCCGCTGTTCGACGGCTACAGGATAGTGGATGTGAACGTCAAGAACAAGACGATAGTGAAGGCTTTGAGCTACACTGCCCTGGCCTTCTTCATACTTAACTTCCTGCCACGCCTCTTCCAGTAGAGATCTTAGATGGGCTTCTGGTACGCCGTCATGGCTTTTTGCTCCAGCCATCATTATGCCGTCGCTGGCTTCGTTCCGGCTCAGGCCGCTCCGGCGGCTCTTTTCGATGCCCTTCTTCTGGAACGTTTCCTGGACGGAAAAGGAGCGAGCAATTCTTCCAGGTGGGATCTGTCTTTCTTCTTTGATTTCCGCTTTTTCTCTTTGGCAGCCGGGTGAGTAGCCTTGCGGACCCCGGATGGGTTCTGGACAGATATCTTTCCAGGCTTTGGCCTTGGAGCGGTTTTTTCCTTTCTCGGTCTGCGCTTGGTTTCCAGAGAAACCGGTTCCGAAACATAGGTTGTCGGTTTCGGTGCCTTCGCTTTTCTTCCTGCCTTCCGGAGCGGTTCCGAAACGGGTTTTTGGCTTGCCATGAACGGTTTTTTCGAGCGTGGATTAGGGTTAGGACGGGTTTTCGCTTTGGGGAGCGGCTCCACATCCTTGGCGCCCTTCTTGGAGTTTTTCGCGATCTGTCCGGGGTCCTTCGCAGGGACGGATTTTGGCCGGGATTTCTTCGGTTTCTTGTTTTTTGCCCGTTTGCGCTGCCGCTCCTCGCAAGATTTCCGGGGCGTTGTGAGGAGGCCCGGGGGCTCGCTAGCAGGAATCCGTTTTGGAGCGTCTGGAGGGCGTCCATCCTGTCTTATAGGTCCGGCGCGGAGCGAGGATTGCTCCGGAAGACGGTCGATGTGTCGGGAAGCGGAGGTTCTCCTACGAGGCTTGCGGTCCGGTTTTTTCTGCGGAGCTGGTGCCTGTTTTGGAGGAGAGGCCCCGGTATCCTCGCCGGGCTGGACGGGCTTGGCAGACGCCTTGGCAGGTCCATGCGGTTCCGCAGGCAGCCGATCGTAAGATACGAAAGTGAATCTGCCGCAGGTTTCGGCCTCCAGCCTCCCGCCTTCCTTCTTGAGAGGGACCGTGCTCCAGCCCGGGACATACCTGCCGTCTTCTTTCTTGTAGTTCAGGGCGTCCTCGAGCTTTCCGTCGAACACCTTCACGAAGAGATAGGGAATGCGAGAGGGAGAGCCGTCCATGGGAAGATGGATATCAACCCGGGGAGTCGGGAAGACGATGCCGACATTGGTGAATGCTGACTGGGGCTGAGGAGCGATCATGGTTGGCACGAATTGGGGCGCTTTGAATCCTGTCTCGGGCGAAGCGAACTCCGCGAGCGTGGAGACCTGCTGGGTGTTGATGTCGAAGATGAGTATCTTGGATTCCGGGAGCATCAGCTTCTCGCTCCGGAGGCCGCCGTGGGAGCTGGCCAGGTCATCCTGGGACAGGCCGCCCGCCATCGCCCCCCTCGCCTTGTCCGTGACGCTTATGTAGCCCTCCCCGAGCTCGGAAATCCTCTTCGGGTCCTTGTCGTAGTCCACCTGCCGGACCGAGAAGAAACGGTTGTCCTTGCCCACTTCCACCTCGGATGCGTTGAGGAACGCCACCTCGCCGTCTTTGCCTGCCGCTATCGGGATGCCGCCTGCGCCTGCGAAGAAATGGATGCCGCCCCTGCTGGAGCGCGCATGCTCCACCGCGATCTCCCTCATGGCGGATGCGCTCTCACCGAACGCGGAGAAATCCGCTTTGGCCACCTTGTCCGGCTCGCCCTTGACCATGCAGCGGTCGCCTATCATCACCGCCACGATCTCCTTGCCTTCCATGCTCTCGTATTTGAGCTTCGCGACCCCGCCCCCGTATTTGGAGATTATCCTGTCCAGGGCCTGCTCGAACTTCGTGCCTTGCGGGACGAACGCATGGAAAAGGCGGCCTTCGATCTCCACCCCTGCGAGCTCTTTCCCGAACATCCTTGCGAAAGGCGAGAGCAGACGGAGGCCGGCAGGGCAGGAGCTGGTGAAACGGCGATTATCATGGATGTCCCTCTGCCTCAGTCCCGCCATAGTTTGGGGGATTCGCGCCCACAATTTTTAAGGGTTGCACCAAGTTCCGCAGGCTTTTCCTATGCGGTTCCGGGTTCAGTGTTACGGGTTTTGCGGAACGGGAGACTGGAAACTGGAGGCCGAAGACAGGAAACCCGAAACCCGAGACTGGAGAGCGCCGGAGCCGCGCCGTTATCTCCTGAGCAATCGCTCAGATTATCGGTCTCTTGGAAAGCTCTGCGGGGAGGGAAAGCCGCTCGAACGGCATCCCTTCGTTGGCCTTCTCCACCAGCGCGGCCAGCGCATCAGGAGACAGGTCCTTCTTCTCGTCCGTGGCCCGGATGTTCACTGAAAGCATGCCGGACTCCATCTCCTTGTCCCCGATGACAGCGATGTATGGCGCCCAGGATCTCTGCGCGTCCCTTATCTTCTTGCCCAGCGGCTCGTCGCGGTCGTCTATGTCGGCCCGCACGCGCTTGGTCTTGAGCCCGGCGAGGACCTCCATCGCGCGCTCCCGGTGCTTGTCGCCCACAGGCACGATGCGCACCTGGGTCGGCGACAGCCAGACCGGCAGCATCGCCTTCCTTCCCTTGGCCATCTTCATCGCCTCGGTCTCGAGCAGGGCGTATATCACCCGCTCCAGGCTGCCGCTGATGGACGCGTGCAGGATGAACGGCCTTTTCTTCGCTCCGTCGGCATCCACGAAGTTGATGTCGTAGGTGTCCGCGTTCTCCACATCTATCTGGACGGTCGTGAGGGCGCTCGCCTTGTCCATGGCGTCCACGAAGTTGAACTCGAATTTCGTTATGAAATAAGCATAGCGCTCCTTGAACATCTCCACCAGTATGGGCTTGCCGCCCCGCCTGGCCATGCCGAGATACCAATCCTTGTTCTCGTTGAAGAAGTCCTCCTGTATCCTGAATGCCACCTCGGTCTCCAGCCCCATGAGCTTGTTCCACTCGAGGCCCATGTCGTACTGCTTCTCGAACTGCTCTTTCGCGGTCGCGATGTCCGCAGCGAACGTGTGCATATCCGGCATGGTGAACGCGCGGAGCCTCTTCAGGCCTGCCAGCTCGCCGGACTGCTCCCTCCTGAAGCTGTACCTGGTCAGCTCGAACATCTTGAGCGGAAGGTGCTTGTGCGACATCACCATGTCATGGGCGATCAGGAACTGGCCGAAGCACGCGGCGAATCTGAGGAACAGCCTCTTGTCCTCGCTGAGCACGACATACTGCCTGGCCGGGAAGCGGTCCAGGTATTTCTTGAGGGTGGGATGCTCGAAATCATACATGATGGGCGTCTCCACCTCGAGCGCCCCGTCATCCACGCACCAGTCCGTGACCAGCCGCTCCAGTATCTTCTTCATGAGCCTGCCGTTGGGGAGCAGCCTGAAATTCCCGGAGTCCGAGCCGGGCTCGTAGTCGATGAGGGAGTGCTCCTTCATCATCTTTATGTGCGGGGGCTCCTTCTCGTACGCCCGGACCTTCTTGGTCTCGTAGGTCGCGAGCTTCTTGAGGCCGGTCCATCCCTTGTAATCGAACTTCTCGGTCTCGTGGAGCTTGCCCTCGAGGTCCATGATGTAGAACCTGCTCTTGAGCGCGTTCTCCTGCTGGAGGCTCTTGGAGACCTCCTCCACCTCGCCGGGTTTCGGGGAGAGCTTGGATGCGCCCGCGCCGTGGAGCTCGCGCGAGAGCTCTGAGAGCGGGTGGCCCTTGCATTTCAATGTGTATCCCTTGTACCATCCGAAAGGGGAGTGGGCGGCCGCGTAGCCCTTCTGCTTGAGCAGCTCCTCCGCCTTGATGATGACGTTCTTCGCCACCGACGGTTTCGAGGGTTTCGAGGTGAGATGGACCAAGGGGTAGATGAGTATGTTCTTGGTCTTGACCTGGCCGGATATTATCTCGGTCTCCTCCACCAGCCTCTGGGCCATCACGTCCTCTTCGTCGCCATCCTCGACCGCGGTGAATACGACCAGCACTTCCTCGAAGCGCTCGGGCTCCTGGCTCTTGATGGCCTCTGCGTCCTTGATGGCCTTCTTCTTCGGCTCTACCTCTATGTAATCAGCATGGACTGCTAGCAGTTTCATGGCTGGTTATGTCATGAAAATCAGTTTAAAATGTTTGTATCTCCGGGGCCGGGCGGGTATGGAATCAGTCCGCCTTCTGAGGCCGGGTTTTGATAAGCGAGAACACCTTGTGGTCCTTGAAGACCTTGACGTAGTTCTTTATGAAGGTCAAAAACAGCACCGGGCGCTCTATCACCAGCCGCTCCGCCCGCCTCCGTGTCTGGAAGCCTAGCCGGAGCAGCATCATCTCGTCCTGCTTGTTGGTGTTGCCGAGCGAGACCACGCCCTTATCGTCTATGCTGCCGACAGCGTCGAACATACCCGCCAGATAGTTGGCAGCGTACTCGTTGAGGTATTTGAAGCGCTCCAGCTGCTCCTTCTCCACTTCCTGGAAGAATTTGCGGTATGCGCTGTGATAGAAATAGACCTTGTCCTCCTCTGTGAGTATCTTGTCTGACGTCGCCAGCTCCTTGTCGAGCGCCTCCTTGACGAATATCTCCAGGACCTCCTTAGAGCCGCGGACGCCTATCCCTTCCATGCACCTGGCCTTTCTCCAGAGACCAATCACGTATGAGAGCTCGGGCGTCAGTTTCAGCTTCATCGAAGATCACATCCAAAAGAGCGGATCAGGCACTCATCTTCCTTTTAGGAGAAGGCTTTTTCTCTGTTTCACTTTCGAAGCTGACGGTCTTCTTTTTGGGGATGCCGATACCGACACGCCTGGAGCCGGCGATGAACTCGGTTATCTCCTCGGCCAGCAGCTCGTCGAGCTGGGCCTGGAACCATTTGGCTGTCTTGGCGGAGATGTATGCCCGCTTGAATATCTCGGAGAGCTCCTTCCGGTCGGACGCGGTGAACGGCTCCTGGTCCTCCATGATGCGATCCTCCGCCCTGCGGAGCAGCTCGCCGAAGCCCTTGACGTCCTTGTCGCTGGCCCCCCCGGCGCTAAGAGCGGTCAGGATGCCCTTGGCCAGGACGGTGTTGCGCTTGCCTGTGCGCGTCAAAAGGTTGTCCAGCTTCTTGACATCACGATTCGGCAATCCGCCTGCCTTGACGGCATCGATGACACGCCTGGAGAACTCGAAGAAAGCCCCGATGAATTTCATGATGTCTCAGAGATAGATTACGGATAAGCTTAATAAATGTCTTGGGTCGCCGGAGCACGCTTTCCGAGACCCGGAATCCGAGACCCGGAACACAAAACCCTTTTAAGCGGGTGAGGGAAAATCAGAACATGAAGTATCAGGTGGATGTGGGGAGGGTCAAGAAGATCCAGGCCGGCATCTGGGATCGGATAAAATCATCGTTCTCTTTCAGGAAGGGATATGGGGAGCCAATACCGGTCTTCGGCCACTACGGAGGCCTCTTCAAGGCAGGCGACGAGAAGCTCGTCATACACACCGACGGGGTGGGCACCAAGCTGCTGGTCGCCCAGGAGCTCGGCAAGTACGACACCGTCGGCATCGATGCTGTCGCCATGTCGGTCAACGACATCCTCTGTGTCGGGGCCGAGCCTCTGGTCGGCGTCGATTACATCGGACTTGCCGAAGAGGACCATGAGCTGGTGGCGGACATCATGGAAGGCCTGGTCAAGGGCGCCGAAGAGAGCGGATGCGCCATCGTCGGCGGGGAGACCGCGATAATCCCGGACATAATAAAGGGAGGGAAGAGGCCGTTCGACCTCACGTTCACGGTGGTGGGCAGGGTCAAGAAGCTAGTCCTGGGGGATGAGATAACCAGGGGAGACGTCATCGTCGGGCTCGAGAGCTCAGGCATCCACTCCAACGGCTACACGCTCGCGAGGAGGGCGCTCGAACCCAAGAAGTGGGGCGAAGAGATGCTCACCCCCACCAGGATATACGCGAACACTGTCCTGGAGATCATCGACGCCTGCGACGTGCATGGCATTGCGCACATCACAGGAGGCGCTTTCTCGAAACTGACAAGGCTCAACAAGAACATCGGCTACAAGCTCGACAGGCTCCCTGAGCCCAAACCGATATTCAAGGCGCTCGCGGAGAAGGTCGGCAACATAGACATGCACCGGACATTCAACATGGGCATCGGCATGGCCATCGTCCTGCCATCCGACCGGGCAGATACCGTGATAAACATCGCGAAGAAGCACGGGGTCGAAGCGAACGTGATCGGAAGCATAACCGACAAAAAGGGGGTCTGGATAAAGGATAAAGGAAAGGAAACGGACATCAGCATCGAGGGATGAATATGAAGGCGATAATGATAGTATTGGCGATTGCGCTATTGGCGTATGGATGCTGCGGCCAGACCGCAGTCGCGCCAGAGCCGGGCGGATCTGGAGAAGATGCTGGGAGTGTGGAGGGCGGAGAGGCAGAACCCGGAACCCAGGACCCTGAATCCGGGACCGCCGAACCGCCCCCGGCAACCGGAGAGGGGGTCATAGTCGACGTGGGCGGCTCCACCGGAGGGGTGGCCGCAAGCCAGCAGGACTGCGCCACGCTGACTGCGGACTGCGGCTCCTGCATCGCCAAGAAGGGATGCGGATGGTGCAAGGCCAGCAACTCCTGCCTCTATGGGGATGCTGAGGGGCCCGACTACGGCCAGTGCGCCTCTGACCAATGGGCGGTCAGCGAGAGCGGATGCAACGTGGTCGAGAGCGAGGACCTGTGCGGCACGCTGACAAACTGCGCCTCCTGCCTCAGCGGAAGCGGGTGCAAATGGTGCATCCAGGGGAGCCTGTGCAGAGGAGCGTCTACGACCGATAGCTGCCTCGGCGGCTGGATGACCGAATCCTACCAGTGCAACTACGCATCCAGGTAATCATTTATCCACGAGGACGGCTTCCAGTATGTGGGCCACGCCCCGGACGCCGTCCCATTCCTTTTTCCACTTCTTCACTTCTATCCTCTTCTTGAAAAGCGGGCCGTCGGTGACGAAGGTCTCGCCCTCGCCGCCCTCCAGGAAAAGATGTATGCCCGGTTTGTTGGCTCGCACCAGCTTCTCCAGCGGCTCGCCCAGGAACTCCGGCCCGAGGCCCTCTGCGGAGACCGCCATCACGACTATTTCATAATCCCTGAGCATCTCGTCCAGAAGCTCCCTGCCCTTGTGCCAGAGCGGTGCGAAGCTCTCGATTCCGAGTTCCCGGGCGATGGCATCTAGACGGTTCTTCTGATATGTGCTGGCGACAGCGCCCGAGACGATAGCCTCGGCTTTGAGCGCCGTGAGGGCATTGGATACCGAGTCCCGCCAGTTCTCCTCGGTCACTTCCACGAAATGCTGCTCGAGTCCCATCGCTTCGGCCTGCAGCTTGGTCGCATCGATATTTGGATGGTGGAACATCATCGAGTATTCCGGCGGCCTTACCGTCAGCAGTACCACTTCATGCCCCTGGCTAAGCGCCCAGTGCACCGCGTAGGTGCTGTCCTTCCCGCCTGAGAATAAGGCTACGGTCCGCATGATTTTATATTCGGATGGAGCGAATAAAAAACCATGATAAGGGCAGTGATATTCGACCTGGACGGCACCATATACATCGGAAAGACACCGGTACCGGGCGCGGCTGAGAAGATAAAGGAGCTCCGCTCCAGGGGCATCAAGACGATATTCCTGACCAACGCGGCGACAATGAGCAGGAAGGGCATCGCAGACAGGCTGAACGGCATGGGTTTCGATGTCAGGGAAGAGGAGTGCTATGGCGGAGCGTACCTGCTCGCAAGATACATCCGCCAGGAGCATGCCGGAAAGAGCGCATATGTTATAGGGGAGAAGGGAATATTCGAGGAATTCGAGAAGGTCGGGATAAAGAGCGCGGATGAAGCGGACATGGTGGTCGCGGGCCTGGACCGGCACCTGACCTACGAGAAACTGGCCAGGGCGAACCGGAATCTCGAGCGGGGTGCGATATTCATAGCGTCCAACCTCGATCCGACATTCCCTACAGAAGAGGGACCTATGCCAGGAGCGGGAGCCATCGTTGCTGCGATAGAGAAGGCCTCGGGCAGCGCGCCCTACGTAGTCGTGGGTAAACCGAACCCGTTCGTCATCTCACTGATAGAGAAGGAACACGGTGTCAGGAAGGCGGAGATGCTCATGGTCGGCGACCGGGTGGAGACCGACATGCACTTCGCCAAGAACTGCGGGATAAAGGCTGCGCTGGTGCTGAGCGGAGTCACGAAAAAAGAGATGCTGAAAGAAGAAGTGGATTACGTCTTCGGGTCGGTCGCGGACCTGAAGCTCTAATCTTCCATGATGTCCTTGAGCGTATCGCTCGGGGTCTCGGTCCCGAACAGGCTCTCTTCAAGGTTCACCACATCGTCCGAGCTCGAGCTGCTCCCGTTTTCCATCACACTTGATGGTGATTCGGGCTGTGAAGAGGATTGGCTCTCGCCGACGATGTTGTAGGTAACCTGCATGGAGCTGCCGCACCTGCATTTTCCTGAGAAAAGCAGTTCCTTGACGTCTATATCGCTGCTAACCGTGACTGAGGATTCAATGCCGCAGTTAGAGCATCTGATGGTCCTTCGGAGGTCGGTCATCTGATCACCGCCCTCCTATCGCATGGATGTTTTTTAATCATTCAGGAGATGCGGTTGGCAGCTTCCAGGGCCCTTCTCGCGTTGGCACGCACTTCGGAGGACCTGTCTGAAAGCGCAGCTTCGAGCGCCGGCATCGCCCTGGATATATCGTTTCCGGCTTCCGCGCAAAGAGCGATTATATCCGCGGCCTTGGCGCGGATGGACGAAAATTCGTCGGTCATCATGACTCCTGCGATCACATGTAGCGAGTGCGCAGCGCTCACCCCGGATTTGACCGCGCGCACCAGCATGTCGCCCGCCTGGTGGCACACATCCGGGTCGGTCTCTACGTTGGACATCATGCATGCGGCATACAGGACGCACTCGGGGGAGGCCTTCAGCATCTCCTCTGCTCTCTGAGGGGTGCGGAGGAATGTCTTGCGGAAATCACCATAGCCCGGAGATATCACCAGCTCCCGCCTGCCGTTGGCGAATTCGTTGTGCGCGATTGCCAGATTTGGATCCTTGTAGAACCGTTTCATGTTATCACTATGGATAATATGTGGTAATAAGTGTTTATAAAGATATGTATCAGGATTGTTTCGCTACATGGGGATTGCGCGCTTGTCTGTGAGGATCTCGTCCATCCTCTGGTCGTCTTCGTGCTTCGGGAGGCTCTCCATAACCTGGAAATCAAAGCAGATGCCGATGCGGTATGCCCTGGATTTCGCCAGGTGCTTGTCGTAGTAACCTTTGCCGTAGCCGAGCCGGTGCATGCAGAGGCCGAAGGCCACCCCGGGAACGAGGATGATGTCGGGTTCTGAGGGTTCCGTGTTTTGGGTTTTGGGTTTCGGGGGTTTGGATTTGGCGTGGGCGTTTCGGGTTTTGGGTTCGAGGATGCCGAACTTCCCTTCCTTCAGGTCTTCGAACGAGCTGAACTGGTAGAATGTTATCGTGTGGTCTGTGACTGGGGCGCAGACGGTCTTCTTGAGCTTCCAGGCGGCTTCGATGATGCTCTTCGTATCTGCCTCATTGCCTTTCGGGAGATAGACGCCGACGGTCTTCGCTTCCTTGAACCTCGGGTGGACAAGCAGGCGCTCGGCTATCGCTCCGCTCATCTGCCGGACCTCATCTGCTGAGAGGGCGTTCCGCTTCTTCAGAAGCTTCTCGCGCAGGGCCGCCTTCAACTGCTGGACCATCGGGGATTTGTCTACGCCGCAGGTTAAAAAGGATTGTTTAGACTGCACCCTATTCGGTGTTGGCAACCTCGGGATGCACGTTTCAATCCTACAATAGTCTTATTTCGTCTTCTCCAAGGACGGCAGAGGCAGGACAGCTATGGTGGTTTCAATCCTACAATAGTCTTATTTCGTCCCTGCACGTTCTGGGAACGTAGTATATACTGCCTCTGTTTCAATCCTACAATAGTCTTATTTCGTCGTCTGATGCAACCCTTCCATATCGAGCGTGAGAAATCGTTTCAATCCTACAATAGTCTTATTTCGTCGGAGGTCCCGGATGATATCTGGGAGGACATCCAAAGGGTTTCAATCCTACAATAGTCTTATTTCGTCTTTTGTCCTATACATAAGGGAAAGAAGGGGTGTTCGTTTCAATCCTACAATAGTCTTATTTCGTCCTATCACTGCCGTGCCTTTCGGCTGTATCTGGAAGGTTTCAATCCTACAATAGTCTTATTTCGTCCAGGAAGGCGACAGCTAAAAATCATGGGGTGAGCGAAGTTTCAATCCTACAATAGTCTTATTTCGTCAAGAACCAGCAAGGAGGTTCACCCCCACAGAGGGGTGTTTCAATCCTACAATAGTCTTATTTCGTCAGATATCGTCCTCGAAGATGCGGGTTATCTTTCGGAGTTTCAATCCTACAATAGTCTTATTTCGTCGGTTTCGATGTCCGATATATACTTACGTCCACGTCGTTTCAATCCTACAATAGTCTTATTTCGTCACTCCGAAACTGTCAGGGCGGATTGGAAGGAGGCTCAGTTTCAATCCTACAATAGTCTTATTTCGTCCATGCCATCACTTCCTCGGCTCGGTCGGATACATGAGTTTCAATCCTACAATAGTCTTATTTCGTCGGCGTCGGCGACGGCGATGTCCTCGACGTAACATGGTTTCAATCCTACAATAGTCTTATTTCGTCCGGCCATATATGCCTGTCCCGTATTCCAGATAGCCGTTTCAATCCTACAATAGTCTTATTTCGTCCGTATACCATGCCAATCCTTTTTTCTCACTTTCTGGTTTCAATCCTACAATAGTCTTATTTCGTCGCAGGGACGCGGTCTGGTCTGCCTGCATGAAGAGCTGTTTCAATCCTACAATAGTCTTATTTCGTCCCGTATGCTTGTCGAGGCCACGGATGCGCAGATAATGTTTCAATCCTACAATAGTCTTATTTCGTCGCTCCCCGTCAAGGATGATGTTTTTCTCATCAATGAGTTTCAATCCTACAATAGTCTTATTTCGTCGTCTCAACGATATGCGCCAAGAAAATGCCAGTTCTTATGGTTTCAATCCTACAATAGTCTTATTTCGTCAGGGCTGGGGCCTTTTCGTCTGGAGACATGTTCCCGTTTCAATCCTACAATAGTCTTATTTCGTCTTAGTATGGCACGACGGTCTTGGTGCGCCTTCTGAGTTTCAATCCTACAATAGTCTTATTTCGTCCGTCCTGGCCAGAGACGATAGAATCTTGTGATATGTAGTTTCAATCCTACAATAGTCTTATTTCGTCTTTTCTGCTCCCTGACCTGCTTCCCGACCTGCCCACGTTTCAATCCTACAATAGTCTTATTTCGTCAGGCTTTTTTTCAAGGCATTCTCAGACGAGAATGATTCCGGAATTACGAGAATTTTATCGCGCAAGCCAAATAATGTAAATCCATGGCGTCATTCGCGACTTTCATATCACCCTCTCTTCTGGATTTCCTTTCCTCACTCCAATATCGTCCCGGACAAATGAGTTTTTGTTCGGAAATACATAAATCGTTATTGTATCTACCGCAGGATCAATGAGTCTGGGGAGGTCATCCCTGACCTTCATCAGGCGAGATTCGCTCAGTTCCCCTTCAAAAAGCGAATTCTGCACCCACGTGAGCTGAGTGCGCAGATACCCTTTGACCTTATTCACGCGGCCAGTTGAGATGTCATAGGCGATTATCACATACAAATTACCACCACAGCACAAATGGCTTGTATTCTCTGGCTCCGACCAGATGCTTGACGAGCTTGTGGGCCTCTAGGCGGATCAGCCGCTGGTAAGAAACACTTCTGCGAAGAGCCCGGTGTTTTATCGTCGTCTGGAGTTTCTCTTCATAGTATTTGAGGAACGTCTTTTTTCCGCTCTCAGTGAACAGTATGCCGTTCAACTCATTCCTGAAATCCTCTTTTTGGATTATCCTCTTATTCACGAGATAGAATATGAGCCTGTCTACGATAAGCGGCTTGAATAATTCACTTATATCAAGGCATAGGGAAAACCTTCTTTCTCCGGGTTCGTGGAGGTAGGAAATCGTCGGGTTTAGCTGCGTATTGTACAATTCGCCGAGAACGGTGCTGTAAAGGAGGGAGTTGCCGAAGCTTATCATGGCATTTACCTCGTTTTCAGGAGGCTGCCTAGTCCTCTTCTCGTACCTAAGTTCTCCTTTGAGTATAGTTTCAAAGCAGTCATAATAGCAGATACGTGAACGTGCTTCCACATTCATGAGCTCAGTTATGCTTTTTGAGTGCTCTGTTTCAGCCGAGAGCTGCGACAGCAACTCTTCCTTGCCGTCTATCCGATATTCCGCGACAGTACGCCGCATATTGTCTATCGAGCCCGTGACGAACCTCCTGGCGATGAAAAGCCGCCTTTCAGGATCCAGGTAATGCTCTGCCTGACGCACCAACAATTCCCCTGAGAGAAGTGTTTCACGCGGATAGTAGCTGCCATCATAAAATCCGTAGTAGTTGAAGAAATGGACGGGTATGCCCTTTTTTGATAGAAGGTGAAGGGCCTGGGAGGTCACACTGACTGAACCGTGGCAGCTTATCTGATGGATGTTCTCTATGGGAATCGGTCTTTTGCCTTTCGCACTGAGAAAATATAGCGTGTTCTCGTCCCTTTCAAGCCGCCCGTCGCTCACTATATGGAAATTCGCTTTCATCACAAGCCACCAAGGGATTTGGATATATCTTCCATGTCAAAACAGAGCGCGCCGTCTGTTTTTGACTTGAACCCGCGGGCTATTATGACATAGACGACCTTTTTCCTCTTGTGCTCGACCAGTTTCTCGCGTGCCATCAGTTCACCAAGGATCTTTTCTGAATCCGCCTTCTCACTCCATTTGCATTCAACCAATGCTATAGTGTCCGTGGACTGGCATTTTATCACCCAGTCGACCTCATCTCCTTTCCTGCTCCACCACCTTCCGATTTCAGATATCTTAAACGGAAGCTTTTTCTGCTTGTCCATGACGAGGAGAAACTCGCGTGAGATAGCCTCGAACGCAGGCCCCATGAAGGAGTTCATGTCTTCAGAAACCGCATCCTGAAGGTAACCATATTCCTCCTCTTCGAAATAGCTCATGTTGCGGAAGATATACCTGAACCAGAAACGGAAGAAATTGTCTTTCAGGACGAACCGGCCTCTGCGTGTGCGCCACTTCTTCGGTTCGGTCACCGGCACTTCGTAGGAGATCACATCGACCAGGTTCTCAAGGTCGTACAGATAGGGAGACAAGGAAGATTCCTTTATGCCGGAGAAATCCGCGATTTCTTTCTTTGTGGTCTTGCCGAGGGCTATGGCGCTGATTATGGCGTAATAGCTCGGGTGGTCCTTGCCGAAACTCTCCACCATTGTATCCCGGACTTCGTTTTTGAGCGGAGAAAGTGGGTTAAGAACCGCTTCTTTCAGAGCGTCTTTCCATGTTCCGATCCTCGCGCCTTCAAGAAGCGCATAATAGAAGGGGATGCCGCCGAATATCGCGTATAGCCTGGCCTGTTCTGTCACATCAGACACCCCAAGGTCGGCCATCATGCGCCGGCATTCCCCGAATGAAAGGGGCTTGAGTGCAAGGTCATGCCGGGCCCTGCGGAACAGCGGCGCTCCTGCTTCGATGAATATTTTTTTCATCATGCCAACGTTCGAGCCGCTCAAGACTAGACAGGTCTTGGAACCCTGCCCTTTAGTATCCCATTTGTTCTGGAGCTGCATTATTGCAGACTGGCTCACTGCACGAAGCCGCTGGAATTCATCTATGGCGAAGGTCCGGTCATGGGAAAACATGAGGTCGTAAAGCTGCCCCCAGTCCTGGATGCGAACATAATCCGGCAGCCCAAGCTCTCGGCGCAGCACCGTCTCAAACTCTTCGAGAAGCCCGGCCTCGGTCTTTTTCTGGTCCACATAGAGATAAACGCCCCCAGGCGGCATAGCGTGTGTTATAAGCGTGGTCTTGCCCACCCTCCTGCGGCCGCGCACCAGAACGAGGTTGGGTTTTCTCTGCATCGCCTCGGAAAGAAGCCCGAGTTCCTCGGTCCTGCCATATAGCTTCATGAATAGATTATTTTAATAACCTTTTTTAAGGTTATCTAATTTTTCAGTAATTCATATTTTTCACGGGTTAAAATTTAAGGTTATAGAAATAACCTTAATAGAGATAACCTTATTCAGCCCAGCAAAATTCGTAGTAAGAGCATTTGGGGCAGATAGGAATCCTTTTGGGCTGAGGGGGCACTTTCAACGAGGCGATCCCCTTCACTCTCGCGACCGCATCTTCCACAGCCTTTCCGTTCTGCTCATCCAGCTCAAGCTTTTTTCGTTCTCGTATCAGGGGGTAATCCAGGACCGCGACGGCCTTTATGCCTTTTTTCCTTAAGACGTAGAGATAATAGAGGGCCTGCATCTCGTGGGCTCTTTCCATCTTCTTCGATTTTTTGACTTCGTGCAGCTCTACCGTATCGCCTTTCTTCACGAAATCAATTGCAATGCCTTCTATCTTGATGTCCTTCTTCTCACGTTGATAAGTGTTCTGGTGTATGAATCGTCCTGCCGCGACCAAATCGGATGAATGCTCCATATTGAGATGGTGGGAGAAATACCATAATTCGGTGGGGCATACAAAAAGATAGTTTATCTGGGTGCCTGTAACCGGTCTCTGTTCTCCCCCCTCCACGCTCATATTATCGAATCCCAGCCCTCAGCATCTTCACTTTTTATGGCTTCTGGACCGTATTCTCTAATAAGACTTAGGTCGCTCTTGGTGAGGTCAAGTATGATATTGAAACCTTTGAAACTTCTTGAGGTTTGGAAGCGTTTTTGTACTCTGGACGGAATTGAGACCGAGTATCTAAGAATTTTTGAACGTATTTCGTATATTTTATCTGATACCTCGGTCTTGTCCGTAATTCCGTAGTACCTTGCCACTATCTCTTTCCAAGGCATCCTATCGGCATCATTATCACTCAGGAGATGATATATCGTATCATTCGTGCCCTCTGCAAGTTGGGGAAACACGAACAGTTCTGAGCTGAAATTCCGGAACAATCTTTGCGCTTCACTTCTCTTAATCGCAGAGAAATAATTGAAAAATTCCATTCTTTCCCTTATTCTTTTGACATAGGAATCGCTGATTTTCTTTCCATCCTCTGCTTGCATATTGAATACCGAATCAATCATTTCTTGTTGGCCTTCAAAGGATACAACGTCCGATTCCTGATACTTCTCAAAAAACGCTTTTGTAGCTGCTAAAACCTGCTCATCGTAGATTAAACTGGAAATTTTTTCGTCTCCCAAAAATATATTGACATTGTACTCATCATCTTCATAATGCGTACCCTTATTTCGGTAAACTCTTCCCCAGCGCTGTATCTGTGAATCAATTGTAGATAATTCAGTATATAGAGTATCAAAATCGAAATTGACTGATGCCTCCACAATCTGTGTGGAAACTAATACAAACGGCTTCTTCTCGTCAAGTAGTCTCTTAATATGGTCAATTCTCTTGCTCTTCTCGTCTTCAACAAGTCGAGCATGCAAGAGAATAATCTCTTGCGGGGGTTTTTCTGCTTCAAGTTGTTTATACAAGGCTAGTGCAGACTTTACGGTGTTTACTATCACTAAGACACTTTTAAATCGGCTCTTAGACAGTATCTCGTCTTTCCTAGGAACCTCGTAAATGCCTTTTTTTGCATCAATCTCGTTTAACAGAGGCTCATTGTGAAATTTAATCTTGTGTCTTTTTGTTTTATAGTTCTTTATCTTCTGTCTCTCACATAGCTCCTCAGGATTAATGATTTTAAAGTCAAGTTCCTGAAGCATAGTTTTGAGAAAGGGGGGTAGTGTTGCAGTCATAACAAGAACATTTCCTCCGAGATTTTTGATGTGCTTGATGGTGTTGAAAATTATCGCTGCCATATCGGGATTATAAGATTGGATTTCATCCAAAACGATAGAAGAAAATGGATAAATGGAAAACAACTTGTCAAATCCATAGTAATACAACGAAGAAAGAAGAATCTGGTCCGCCGTAGATAGGATCATCGGGGAGGATAGTATTTTACTAGATGCTACCTTTCGAGCTATGTTCTTCTGTGCCGTCTGAGCATCTTTATCAAATTCAAGATATGAGGTTGAATGTAACAGAGACACGGCATCGGTTGGATTCTCAATGCCACTCAGATACCCTTTAACCATCCTATTAGTGTAAATGTCATTCAGGGACACCCTTATCGGAAGCGTATAAAGCATCTTTCTGGAGGATTTTGCTGCCCACAAAAACGCAAATTCGGTTTTTCCGCTACCTGTTGGGGCGATAAGAACTAGATTTTTAGCATCCGAACCGGATCTCTCCAAAACCTCTTCTTGCCAACTGATTGAGTTTGGTGAATCAATTGTTTCCTTGATTTTGCTTTTTAAGTTTGAATATACACCAGAGTCGCTCCCCCTAGCTAGAGGGACATGCGCACTTGACGCATGATCGCATCTCCTAAGTGTTCCTAGCATGGAAAAGAATTGATAGTCCTCGGAACTGAATTCCTGGTCCCCGCGTATTTCTTTGTGAGATGGTTCATATAACGAGAAGAACTCGGACAAATTCTCCTTTTTCTTAAGAGCGTCCAGTGCAATCTTGAACCTATTGCTTTTCGATGCGCTCACAAGGGAGGTCTGAAGTTCTACAATCGCAGAACGAATGCCCTCATTAAACTTAGAATCACATACGACCTTGGCCAGGTCTGCCAAAAAATTTTCCATCTCATCTTTTTGGGAGTCTAAAAATTCCACATAATCTTGGAATTCGTTGGAATGGTCATAAACATAATCCAAAAATGTTTCCCGGCCGTAAAAGTCATTATAATGATGGTATAGCACTGCCGTTTGCACCATCTTAGACTCAGCGTTATCCAGATCCAACAAAAATACGGACCATGCGATTGAGAGAATCTCGTGGTCTTTTATTGAAACGGATTTGAGTTTTGACATATCACTTTCGATCTGTTTTTTTAGGTCCTCCTGTAATAGGTCGGGATTATCTCTTTCTATACCTCTAATAGTCAGGGACATAAATAGGCGAACATTTTAGGCATCACAAAACCCTTCTTCACAAAGTTGCGGATAGACTGTTGAACCGCATGGATATTGCGATAATACCTGTTCCACAGGGGCTTCTTGAT
>JBFLVJ010000010.1:0-57680 GCA_040758595.1 Microcaldota archaeon
AATCAAGAAGCCCCTGTGGAACAGGTATTATCGCAATATCCATGCGGTTCAACAGTCTATCCGCAACTTTGTGAAGAAGGGTTTTGTGATGCCTAAAATGTTCGCCTATTTATGTCCCTGACTATAAAGCCACCGTCAATCTTTAAACATCGATCCCAGATCGATCCGCATATGAAAGCCAAACAATACCTTGATGGGAAATGTGATTATTGCGGTGCCAAAACCCTGCAAGACGAAGAGTTGGTCGGGGAAATCGTAGTCCTGAGAAGATACGTCGAAAGCTCTCCGTTCAACTTTATTCTCGGCGAGTGGTGTTCTGAAAAATGTTATAATTACTCTATGAACGAAAAAATTACTTCTTCTTAGGTAGCGCCCTGGTCAATGCCTTCGAGCACTCGTTGCTGCAGAAATAGAGCTGTATGTAGGTCTTCGCCCTGTTCATGCTGACTTCGCCTATGACTTTGTCTTTTCTGCACTTTGCGCAGTTGATTGTCAATTTGTCACCGTCTATAACTACACCGTCTGACTATCACCCCTCCACTATTCCGCGACATCCGAAAAAGTACGTTTCCAAGCAAGCACACCCGAAATCCACTCCCGTCCGTCTCGCTCCCCTGAAATCTCTTTTTTTAATCTTCCACAACAATAGTTCATCATGGACGACATAGCGGCCCTCATCGAACAGCTCTATAGCCACGACCAGCAGTCCATCCGCGAGGCAGCCCAAAAACTCTCAGACATCGGAGAACAATCCGTCCATCCTTTGATAGAAGTCATAGAAAACACCGACTGGGCCGCTCTGTCATGCCGTATCATGCGGGGCTGGGAACCAGGAGATTGGGATCACGCATCCGCCGCCATCTGGGCGCTAGGTGAGATAGGCGATCCGCAGGGCGCCCCATCATTGATAGAAGCATTGAAGCACGGGGATCTCATCCTGCGGAACTGCGCCCGCGATGCCATCTTCGCGATAGGCGATCCTGCGGTGCCTGCGCTGATGGAGGCTTTCAGGGGCGATGACATCCCTCTGGCGAACTCCGTCTATCTGTTGCTATATCCGATGAGGCCCTATCAAGCGATACCTGGCCTGCTGGAGATACTGGAGCATGGCGGACCGAAGAAGGATGCCATCGCATTGCTCGCCCTGATGGACGACCCGCGCATCCTGCCTGCGTTGAGCGCCGCCTTGAGAGACAGCTCCTCGCTCGTCCGCAAGAAGGCCGCCGAAGTCCTCAGCAAAAGGACGGATGCCCTTCCGGAATTGATGGATGCCCTGAGGGATCCATTCATCGGCATACAGGATAGCACCATAGAGGGATTGGTCCAGATGGGCGCCCCTGCGGTCCCTGCCCTGATAGATGCCCTGGCGGATAAAGCCACAGGAGAGCGGGCCGCGGTCGTTCTTCACAGGATGGCCGACTCGGTCGATATCGATCTGCCGAAGGTCGCCGAATCGCTAAAATCCCGGAAAGATACGGAGTGGGCCGTTGACGCATACGTGAGGCTCGCCCGGGCAGAAGCCAAGAAAAGCCAGGGCGGCCTGATGCTCCCCGCAAGGATCAAGCCTCCGAAGAAACGTATGTTCTACCGGACCAGGAGGGCCGGCTTTAGCTATCGTCTAATCGGCTGATGATGTCCTCTAATCCGCGGAAATGGCCTTTGCTCTCGAATAAATACCGCTCGGGCAGACCCTATTCTATGGGCAGTTTTATATATACGGCATATATACAGTATATATGTGATTATATGGGTGGCTATACGACGGTCTTGCTCCATAAGGAAACCAAAGAGCGATTGGAAGAGATGAAGGAGTATGCCAAGGAGAGCTATGACGAGGTCATCAACAAGCTCATCACCATCGTCAAACTCATGAAGGAAGAGGGGAAACTCAGCGACAAGACCCTGGAAGATATCAAAGAAGCGAGAGAGCAGATTAAACAGGGCAAGGGCATGAGCACCAAGGAGCTCATGGCCAAGATGGGCATCTAGATGTATTCGGTCGTCTGGTCTCCCAAGGCCCAGGAAGGCCTTGCCGCCCTGCCCAAAGACATGGCGAAGCGCATAATCGACCGGGTGGAGCAGATAAAGCACACCCCATACCATTTCGCCGAGCATCTGACCGATGTCAAGGCCTGGAAACTGCGGATAGGCGATTACCGGATAATCATGGACATCGATGAAAAAGAGAAATCGATCTCGATTCTCAAGGTCGGGCATAGGAAGAACGTTTACAAGAAATAAATGCGGTCCCTGCAGACGGGCCGGAACTCAAAGCTTCAGGTAATCCTTCACTTTCCCGATGAATTCATCCGCGAATTCTATTATGCCTTTGGCATCCTCCTTTCCGACCTGGGTATCCAGACCATATGCTACGGAGTGCCTGAGCTTCCTATAGACGTCGAAAGCGTTTATCAGCCCCTCCCCGAAGTCCTTATGCTTCTCCTTCAGATAGGCGTATATGGCGAAATGCGAGCGTTCTGCTATCCCATCGACGAAGAGTATGGCCCTCGCCGCATGGAACACAGAGCTGTAAGAGGCTATCACCGCAAGGTCGCTGATATCTATCTCCAGGTTCTTCCTGGCCTCGTGGAGGTATCTCCTGGCAACCTCTATCGATTTCTCGGCACGCTCCCTGGATGGTGCTATCTTTTTGAGATGCCCCTCCCTGAAAAGCTCATCCAGGCTCATCCCACCACCAATGGGGATCCGTGAAGCAGGACATGGTTGGACAGGACCTCAGTATAGAATCTCTCCTTTCTCATCCCCCTCCACTCCGCGATAGAGAATATCGTCAGCGTCAGCCCTTCCCCGAATCTCTTCCTCATCCTCTCAACTCCCTTCTCTAACTCCTTCTTGTCGGCGTTGGAGATGAGCAGGATGTCAACATCGCTTTTGGATATGAACTCCCCGGAGGCCCGCGACCCATAGAGCGCAGCGGACTGGATTTCCCCGTTCTCCCAGCAGCCGCGGAACCCCATCAGGACATCCAGGAACCAGGCGGATTTCAAACGTCTAACAAACGGCTCATCGTTTCTCAGGGAATAGAACAACGCCCGCCCTTTCTCCTCGCTCCGCAGGATATGCTCTTTTTCAAGCTCCCTGCACATGCTGCTCGCCGATCCGGGGCTGATTTTAAGCTTCCTCGCCAGCTCCTTGACATAAAGCTCTTTTTCAGGCTCTTCGAAGAATCTCACGAGTATCTTCCACTTGACGGTCTCATCGAATAACATGGATATATTGAACGATAGTTCATTATATAAAACTATCGTTCAGCATATTGAACCGTTTTGTTCAGTTTATGGCGTCTGGCCACTGCTTTGCCCACTTCTTTCCCCAGCCTTAAAGCGTCCTCTTCAGTCAGTTCGCTATCCTTTGCGAATCTCTTCAATGCAGCTACCTTTCGTCTGTTTCCAGCCATTCATCAAACCCGTCTTCGTCTGATTATGGGTTTTCCCGCACCTTCGATATGTATGCCATACTGCACGAAGACTGTGGCTCTGCACAGTTTACGGATAGGGATCACATGTTCCACAGTCCCGTCGAAACCAGTTTAAACCTCCTCAGATATCCACTTAAGATGTTCAAGGCAATCCTCTTCGATTTAGACAACACTCTCATCAACTTCCTGGAATTCAAAGTAGAGACTGCAAAAGCAGCCGCAAAGGCCATGGTCCAGAACGGCCTCCCTGCGACGGAATCAGAGGCATATGGCAAAATCTTCACCATCTACGATGAGAAAGGCATAGAATACCAGAAGACCTTCCACGATGTCATCGCCCCATACGGCTTAGAAATAAACAAAGCAGAGCGCATCCAGCAGGCAGCCATTTTAGCATACCTCCAGAAGAAGTTCGAGGTCCTCCGCCCATACCCATCCGTGAAGCCCGTATTGGCCAAAATCAGGCTCAAACACAAGCTGGCCATAGTCACGGACGCCCCGCGAAACAAGGCCTGGCAGAGGCTCATCCTAACCGGATTGGCGGACTATTTCGATTTGGTCATCACCCATGACGACACATTATTCTTCAAGCCGAACCCGACCCCATTCAATTTGGCATTAAAGCAGCTCAACATGCTCCCGCCCGCCTGCCTGTTCGTGGGGGACAACCCGGACAGGGACATGAAAGGGGCGCAGCAGACCGGCATGGCCACCTGCCTTGCCAAATACGGCTGGCTGAACAAGAAATCGGACATAAAGCCTGATTACGAAATCGACAGCATAGAAGAGCTCCTCAAGGTGCTATGATGGAAATCACATGCTACGGCGGAATCAACGAGATCGGCGGAAACAAGTTCCTAATCAAGGACAAAGACACGAAGATCTTCCTGGATTTCGGCCAGTCCTTCGGATTGCTCGACGATTACTTCGTGGACTGGCTCCAGCCCAGGGAGCGCTTCGGATTACGAGACTACTTCGCTTTGGACCTGATGCCGAAAATCGAAGGGCTCTACAACGACAACGCGTTGAAGCCGACCGACATGAAACCGAAAGAGCCTGATTTCGATGCCGTCTTCATCTCCCACGCCCACTACGACCATGTCGCCCATCTCAAGTACCTTCACGAGAAGATTCCCATCTACATGGGCGAGACCTGCAAAACCATTTTAGAATCTCACATGCAGACCGCCGGCTCGTTCTTCTTCACAGAAGAGGGCTTCGAGCGCCCATACGCCAAGACATACGTCCCGCCCAACACGCTCAAGACATTCAGGACCGGAAACAAGATAACGCTCGGAACCCTCGAAATCGTCCCGGTCCACGTCGACCACTCGGTCCCGGGCGCATATGGCTTCATCATCCACGGCTCTGAAGGCTCCATAGCCTACACCGGCGACATAAGGAGGCACGGCAGCAAGCCCGAGCTCACGGACGATTTTATAGCTGCGGCCCGGGAAGCGGGATCGGACGCGTTATTGGTGGAGGGAACGCGGGTCGCTCCTGAAGAAAAAAGAAAAAACCACACCGAGCAGTCTGTCTACAGCAACGGCCTGGAAGTCGCGAATAGAGACCGCTTGATACTCGCGATGCGTTATCCCAAGGATCTGGACCGCTTCAGGACGTTCCATGACCTCGCCAAGGCCACAGGCAAGACGCTGGTCACCACAGTCAAGACCGCCCATCTATTACTGACACTGAACAGCGACATCCACCTGGACACCCCACATCCCTTTGATGATCCGCACATCAAGGTATATGCCAGGGAGATGCTGAGGCCCAGGCCATACGAAGCGGAGATCCGCTCGAAATTCGAATGCGTCGGATTCGACTGGGTGAAAAAACATCAAAACAAAATCATCTGGGAGCTGGACTTCTCTCAATTACAGGAACTTATAGACGTCAAGCCCGAGCCGGGCGGTGCGTGCATCCACTCCATGAGCGAGCCGTTCGAAGAGGACCCGATGTCACAGCTCCAGGACGAGATACTCCACAACTGGTTGAATAGATTCTCGATGGAGCACCACCAGCTCCACGCATCGGGTCACGCGTCCAAGGACGAAATCTTCGAGATGTGCAAAACCATCTCCCCGAAGAAGATCATCCCGGTGCACACGCAATACGCTGAACTCTTCAAGGAGAGCGGGCTCCCCGTCTACCTGGCCGGGAAAGGCGAAGCGATGGAGCTCTGATCATTTCAGATATCTCCCCGGATCCTCGTGGAACGCCTTCTTGCAGCCAGGGCTGCAGAAATAGTACGTCTTGCCCTTGTGTTCCTCCTTCTGCGATCTCTTCTCATCCACTTCCATCTTGCATACGGGGTCCCTTGCCATGGGCCTACTCCGACCCGGACTTTTTTAATGCCCGCAGTATATCTCCACCTATGGAAAAAAAGCTCACCAAAGAACAGTATCATATCCTCAGGGAGAGGGGCACCGAGCCTCCATTCACCGGCAAGCTCCTCCACAACAAGGGGGAGGGCACATACCACTGCGCCTCATGTGGCGCTTTGCTCTTCAAATCAGATGACAAGTTCGAGTCCAACACCGGCTGGCCCAGCTTCTCGTCTGCGACAGATAACGTCGGGACCCGGAACGACTCCTCCCACGGGATGGAGCGCACAGAAGTGTTCTGCAAGAAGTGCGGAGGCCACCTGGGCCATGTCTTCGACGACGGCCCGAAACCGACAGGCAAACGCTACTGCGTCAATTCCCTCTCATTGGAGTTCAAAGGTAGCGCTTGAATCTTTTGTCTGCCATCAGCGCGGCCATGAGGGCGTTATCCGGCGTCGGTGTGTATCCGACATCCACATCATCGCCTGTTCTCGTAGCCGTCCGCCACCAGGACCTCGTACATCCAGGGGCGCAACCCCCTGTTCTTTCCATCTATCCTACAGCCGCTCTCCCCGCGGGCCGCTGATATTGGCCATGGATTTCGCTAAGCGTCTGGTCACTCTCACCTCTGACATGGGATTGCTTTCTGTGGGATGGTTTTAAAAAAAAGCCTACTCCTGCTCTTTTCTGGCGCCGGGAGGCGTACGGTCCATCTCCTCGAGCTGCCTGGAGTAAGACAGGCTGCACTTGTCTATAGCCTTTTTCACGTTGCGGACGCTCTCGTCTATATCTCTCGAGAAGAAGATGTCTGCTATGCGGAAGATGGAGACCACTGCGGTTGCCGTCATCGCGATCACCCTGAACGCATATGGCTGGCCACACTGCTCTGTGAGCAGCTTCCTGATGGTGTCCCCGAGCAGTACCATGGTGCCCACGACACCGATGAACTTGGCCATCTTGTTGGTGGCCCCAGAGCTTCCCTGGTAATCCCATACCTCGGGCTTCCTGCCAAGGTCGGTCGCTTCGCTGGTCATGTGCTCTCTGGTCTCCTTGCACTTGGCGACCCCCCATTCGAGCTTGTCCCGTTTTCCATGATCGGAGAGCTCGTGGTAGCCCCTGAACCGCTTCCTCAGGATCTTTAGCCTCCCGGCTGTGCCGTGGAGACCCATCGACTGGGCATTCACTTGGGCAGCGTACAGTCTCAGGCCATTGACAAGATATCCCATATCAATACACTATTTGCCCCAAAAGCAATTTAAACCCGAGGGGGATATCCCTGCATGGCGAACCGGCTACTCATCCTCCTGCTATGCGCTACCCTGCCGGGATGCATATCCCCGGAGATACCCACAACGATCCCCGGGACCATCCCAGACGGTCCGATATCCGGCAACATCTCCATGCCGATGATCCCGCAGCCCAACTTTTCCGGGTCCGCAAGCCCCGAAACCCAGGAATCTCCGGCTCCGCAATCAGGAACCCAGAACATCCCGGGCCCATCGCCTGAGCGGATGACTATCGGCAACCAGACCGGCGGCAGGTTCCTGCTGACAGAAGTCGAACATGGGCTCTTCAAGAAGGTGAATGCTGAGCGGGAGAAGGAAGGCCTTCACGCGTTGGTATGGGACGACGACCTGCTCCCGGCGGCCCGCTCGCACAGCCTGGCTTTGGCAGAGGAGAACCTTCCCATCACCGAGCCTGCCTTGTTCTGCAAGAGGCCGTTCCTTCACCATGAGGGCTTCGATGGCGGCCTCTATGCGATAGATCGCCTCTACAACATGAGCGTCTATCACTTCGCATCAGTGGGGGAGAACCTCTTCGTCGCACCGACATCAGGGGAGTCGCTCACCTACGACCCGCCGCAAGTCTGTCCTGAGGACGGATCCGTGAAGACGGTCCAGGAAGTAGAGGCCCTGCTGGATGATTACCGCGAGCGCCTCGCATTCGTCGATTCCGCCCAGCGCGTCAGCTGGGCATCGATCGAATGGAAATCACAGGGAGAGGTGGAGGACAGCATCGTGCAGGGCTGGATGGAAAGCCCTGGCCACCGCGCCAACATACTGGAGCCGGAGTTCGACCAGAGCGCCATCGGGGTCGCCCAGGTGAATGATTACCTCGTGGTTACCCAGATATTCATCGATCGGGTGGAGTGCGGCTACAGGGGTGCCCAGTGCTGCCTCGAAGGCAAGATGCTCTACTGCTACGAGCCCTGGACCTGCTCGGATTACCATTGCAGCTAGCCAGCTTTATAAACAAGCGATGCGGTCCTATGAGAACCACCCTCGCGCTTTTAGTGATCCTACTGCTGTTCGGCTGCCTGAGCAGCCAGGTTCCGCAGGGAAACCCGGCTCCTTAGGAGAACGCCAGTCCGGGGGATCGCCGGCCTCTCGAAGTGCGCTTCCTGTCGCACCCAGGCCTCTCTGGAGAACCGTCCGAACGGAAGCCTCCAAAGGAAGGCCTGGCGCATTTAGCCTTTGTCATCTTCCAACCTGAGCTCTGATATCGCTCCTTTGAATTCAGATGAAAGCTCAGCGGAAAGAGAATCCATCATCCTCCAGACATCCGATGCAGGGGTCACCTTCGTCATGATCATGAACACGTGTTTCCCGCCTCCGATCCCCTTCTGGAACACCTTCGGCTTGTATTCCTTCGGTATGTCCGGCTGGGCTATCGATATCTTGGACGCGATGGCCGATATCCTCTCTTTTGCCTTGAGGGGATCCTTGGCCGCCAGCTCCACGCGGATGCGCAGATCGCTCACATCCTCTGCATCCACCATGAACTCGGACTTGAAGAACTGGTGGTTCGGGATGATTATCAGCCTCTTGTCGAGGGTCCTTATCATGGTGGACCTGCCGTGGATGGCCTCCACGAAACCGGTGTTCTCGTCTATGGTGACGAGGTTGCCCACATCCACATAGTAATCGCCCAGCTGGAGCCCGGCCACTATGGACTTCACCTGGTCGTAGCCCGCGGCGAATATCAGCATTATGATGAAGAATCCGGTGGCCATCACAGCCAAACCCAGTTCGGTGCTAAGGATGTATATGGCTATCAGCAGGGCTATCAGGTAGAGTACGATGCCTATCGTGCCCTTCATCAGCCCTATCGAGCGGTAAAGCCCGGAGCGGTCCTTGGATTTGCGGTACTGGAAGTCCAGGCCTGTCAGCACAACCCTCACGAACACGTTCGATATGGCGAAGACCAGCAAGACCTGCCATATCTTGAAGAGCTCGTCTGCGATGAGCGTCCTGTCGACAAGGAGCGAGACCAGCTCTGCGGACACGAGCGCTATTATGAACGCCATCGTCAGGAAAAGCTCCTTGAGCGTCCTTGGTATGAAAAAGAGCCTTGACCTCCCCAGCACAGAGAAGAGCACCTGGACCGATGCGGTCCATGCCAGGAGCAGGGCAACGAAGCACGCGATGAACAGCGCCCCGGCGAGCAGCAACCGCTCCGCTCCATCTACAAGAATCACGTCCGCCATGGTCTCTTAAACCATGGAAAATTTATAAATCAGTCCCGGACGTAGGCCTTGGCGGCCTCTATGTCGGATCTAAGCCTGTCGGCGTAGACGAGGGCGACGTGGTTGAGCATGTCCTCGGGCACCTCCTCCTCCAGGCTATATCCGTTCTTCTTCACAATCGAGAGTATCTCATCCGAGACGCTCCTGCGCTCATCTATCATCCTTCTGAGCGGGGTCAGCCTCGCCGCGATCCTCCTGCCGCAAAGTTTCTCCATGAGGGAGAACAGGGAGGAGCAGTAATCGCGCACATCCCTGGAATCGAAGCCGCTGGTTGCGCTCTGCTTCTCAAGGTATTTCAACGTGCTGTGGGGCGGGACGTATATGGTATCCCCTTCCAGGGTGAACGGCTCATCCGCACCTATGTCAGAGGGAAGCACTTTGAGGCCCTGCTTCTCGATGGCCTTGAGCAGATATACCAGGAGCCTGGATGCCATGAAGATTATCTGGGGATTGTTCATGTCCGGCCCGCGGTATTCGAACGTGCCTATCTTGTTGACCCTGATGGGGCCCCACATGAATTTGAGGGCCGGGACGCTGGCTATCTTGTTGGTCGGGAAGCGTTTCCTCTCCAATATCCTCATCCACTCGGTCTTCCTCCGATCGGCCATCACCCTGATGTCCTCGAGCGTGAACTCATAGGAAGGCAAGGCTCCGAAGATGGGCAGGTGGTAGTGCATGCCCTTGAGCCTCCTCTCTCCCTTGTCGACCCGCATGTCCCGGTAGAGCAGGACCCTGCAATCCTTGCCCCAGTGGTATCCCATCCAGAACGGGGACGATTGGCAGAATGTCAGGATGGCCGGGTCTGCGGCCAGAAGGAAATTGTACTGATGGAGGAATATCTCGCGCGCCCGCGAGCGCCTGACGGTCTTTATCTGCTGGGTATCGCGGTGCACGATCCCTTCGGGAAGGGTGTAGTGGAAATGGAAGCCGCATATCCTCCCCTCGATGAAGACGTCCTCTTCGAGCACAGTCCTCAGGGAGTCGTACCAGTCGTTCCTCTCGAGCTTCGGGACCACCCTTCCGGGGTGCGCCCCGAGCGGCAGGAGGTGGAACCCCTCCTTCATCGCGATATCGGATAGCTCGAGCAGGTTGTCCAGGTATTCGGATGCCACTTCCCTGACGCCGCGCTTCTCCTTGGCGAGGAGCTCCACCTGGGCCCTGGATAATTCTTTCTCGACGAACTTGGATATCCTGCTTTCCTTGGCCGCCTTGATGACGGACGGCCCTCCTTCGACCAGCTTGCCCTCGCTATCAAGGGTCAGCATCTCGGTCTCGAGGCCGTAGTAGGAGATCCTTCTTAGCGCCATGGTGTCTCAAACCCTGGAATGCTTATATTGCTATCCGTGCCGGCAAGCCGGGGTTCTTCTGCCATCCAGATGGTAATCGGTTTCCGGTTGCGGGTCGCCGGTTCCGGACCGCGATATCCTCCCAAAACCCAAGACAGAAGACACGGAACCTCTACGGAAGGCTCTCTGACAGTCATCGTCCTAACCGTACCATGCGTCCATCTCCTCGAAGGTGAGGATCACCATCCCGTAATTGGTCTCGATGGAGCAGGACGCCTCCTCAAGGAAGCAGTCGATGTTGGCGAAATACTCGGTGAAGGGGTCCGCGGTGTCTATCTCGCAGCCGTATGTCTTCCTTCCGCTGGATGCGGTCTCCTCGCAGGAGCAGCCATAGACCAGTGCCGCGTTCTCTCCGGCCTCGTCTTTGGCGGCCCTGAGGCAGCCGTCCTCCACGCTATCCAGCGTTATGCGATCCCACCTCTCAAGGTCCGCCGCGCTCGCGTCCGGTTCCTCAGAGGCATCCACCTGATCCTGCTGGATATCGCTTCCGCCAGCAGGCCCCTCGTTCGTTCCGGGTTCCGCGTTTTGGGTTCCGGGCTGGGCGCCCAGGTAATCGCTTGCGAGGAGGAAGGTGACCAGCCCGCAGGCTATCAGAAGGAGGACGACGACCGAGAGGGCCGAAAGGGCGATGAGGGTGGAGTCCTTCACTTCCTCATCCATCCCCTGTACCTCATGGCATCCGAGACACGCTCTTTCGCGATCTCCATCGCGGATTTCCTGGTGTCGTGGTGCTCCGCCCGCTCCAGCATGACCTTGGTGTTCTTCGAGATCTTGTCCTCGACGACCTTGAACATGGTGTCCGGGTTCCAGCTCATGGTCTCGCACCAGCTGGATATCACTCCGCCGGCGTTGGCCACGAAGTCCGGAAGGACGACGACGCCTCTCTTCATGAGCACCTTCTCGATGTCATGCTTGGCAGGCAGGTTGGCCGCTTCTGCCACGAATTTCGCCTTGACGTGCTCCACGTTGCCCTTGTGGATGACATCCGGCCTCGCGCCAGGGACTAGTATGTCCACCGGCAGCTCGAAGAGCTTGGCGGCCTCCAGTTTCTCGCCGTGGCCGGCCGTGACGGTGCCCTTCTCGCTCTTTACCTTCATCATGGTCTCGTAGTCGAGGCCGTTCTTGTCGTAGATCGTGCCTTTCGAGTCTGAGAGCGCCACCACCTTCGCCCCCCACTCGGTGAGGAACTTCATGGTGAAGGTGCCCACATTGCCGAAGCCTTCTATCGCCACGGTCATGCCGTCCAGGCTCTTGCCCTGGTGCTCGACCGCGGTCCTGAGGGACACAGCGACGCCGAAACCGGTCGAGCCCAGCTCGTGGGGGAGCCCGCCCAAAGACGACGGTTTTCCGGTGCAGGCCAGGGGGGAGCCCATTTCGTCCGAGAACTGCGCCATCTCCCTCTCGGTGATGTTCATGTCGGGCCCTGCGATGTATTCGCCCGGGATGACATCGGCTATCTTCCTCGCGAATGCTCGCATGAGCTGCTCTTTCTGCTCAGGGGTGATTTTGCGCGGATCGGCCTTTATGCCGCTCTTGGCGCCGCCGAAAGGCAGGTCGGCCATCGCATTCTTCCAGGTCATGGCGCGCGCCAGCCCCATCACCTCTTCGGTGGTGAGGTCCGGGACCATCCTGATTCCGCCTTTGCCCGGGCCGCGTGCCGTGTTGTGGATGCAACAGACGCCCTGCATGCCGGTCTTCTGGTCGTACACCTGTATTATCTTCTCGAATCCATACTCGTCTTCCATTTGCATACATTCGCCTCTACACGATTAGTTTTTGACCGAATTTGTCCGCAGAGTATTATAAAGATTCTGAAAGCTCGGAAGCGAGCCTTGCGCCGATGCGCTCTTTCGCCTCGACAGGCATCCGCTCTATCGCCGAGAGCATGAACCCCTCCACTATGAGCCTCCCCGAATCCTTCTCAGAGATCCCCCTGCTCATCAGATAGAATGCCTTGTCCTTGTCTATGGGTGTGACCGATGCGGCGTGCCTGGAGGACACGTCGTTGTTCTCGATCTCCAATCTCGGCCTCGCTCTTGCGCGCGCTTGCGGGCTCAAAAGCAGGACGTGCTCGGCGATGAACGATTCCGCTCCGGACGCGCCCTTCTCTATCTTGACAATCCCGTCGAGCCCGGCGTACGCTCCGTCCTGCACGACACCCTTGATCAGGACATCTCCTTTGGTGTCCTTGGCGATATGCCTGAGGGTGGTGTCTATCACCAGATCCCCCTTCTTCCCGATGAAGAGGTGCATGTCGTAGGCCTCGGAGCGCTCCCCGGAAAGCACGTTCACCATCTTCTGCCTCCCCTCGGAGAGCCATAAGGAGGTCGTCCGGAGCACCGAGCCCCTGCCGATGCGATTCTCCTGCGATAACGTGGAGGGTGTATCGGCTATGGTCATGCAGTCCACGGTGCACCCATCTCCTATGCTGAGGCTTATCGCGATGCATCTCCTGGGTCTTACCATGATGACCGCATCTGCTCCATCAGACACCGTGATCGCGGCATCGGAATCTATATCCAGCCTTTGCCTGCCGCTCACAACCAGCTCTCTCATCGGATTGTATTCTCAATATGGGATTAAAATATCGTCTGATGGGAGTGGGCAAAAAAGGAAGAAAAGGATTAAAAAACGAACCGGGCATCTCTATATCCATGTCAGAGCCGAAATCAAGATTCTTCGGTCGATTCACAAGGAGGGGCGCCGAACCTCCCAAACCGGCCCAGGCGCAGCCGCCTTCGCAGTCTCCCATCCAGGAGATATTGGGCTCCTTGAAATCCGGCGCGCCGAAGTCTGATGGGCCGGCAAAGACCACATTCATGGATCTCGAGCAATTGACCGGGAGCGTGGCTGTGCCGCAGACATCGAGCAAACTGCTCGCCAAGCTCAAGGAGCAGGTCTCCCAGCTCAGGGTGATCGACCACCGCTCGGTCATCAACACCAGCCGCGACCATGCCGGCGACGAGGTCTACCATCCGCTCCCTGAGAGGATAATCGGGGCATCCATAATCAAGACGAACGCCGCCACATTCCTCATCGGCAGGACCAGGAGCACCTGGTTCGCGCTCTATGACACTCCGCACGAGACGCTCCACGACCGGGAGCCCCAGCTGATGGAGGCCGACCTCAAGAAAAGGGATAAGTCCCTCACCCCTGCGGGCAAGGTGATGTATCTCTCCAGCATCAGGACCCAGGACCTCAGGGTCCTGCAGAACATATCCGCGAGGGACGCGATGTGCTCGGGCAAAGCGCAGTCCGCCGACACATTGTCTCCGCAGGATGGCGTGTTCTCGTTCGAAGAGACGCGCTCGCGCCTGATGAAGTGCGCGCTCATGCACTGCACGGACGTCTATTTCGATCCGGTCGTATTCACCGCGCAGATACTGTTCATGACCCCGACCCAGGGCGATCAAGGTTCCTACTACTATCTGCAGTCAGGCAATCCGGATAACCCGAGGGAATGCGAACTGCACATAGGCAAGGACCCAAAACACCCTGAAGGCAGCTACAAGCACAAGGCGAGCCTTATGCACGGCCGTGAGCTCTGCTTCCTATATATCGATGTCAATTACTAGTGGTTTGTATGGCGGGCAACAGGACACAGCAGCCCAAAGCGGGATGTGCCAGGGGGGACAACACCCTCGAGTTCAGGCTCAAGGACCCCCAACTCGACAAGGTGGCCATGCAGGCTGACCGCTCCCCGTCATCGCTCGAGCGTTTCCGTGCATATTTCTCGGACTTCTATCTGCTCCACAGCACGGATCCGGCAGGGCTGAATTACGAGGCGTTCGTGAATAACATACGGGCGGGCTGCTTCATCACACTGGGCAGGCAGGAAGTGGACCTTTTCTTCACCAGGAGCTCTGCGTTCCTGGTTTTCCACGGACTGCCCGACTTCGGTTTCCTTAAGGAAAGATATCCTGCGGTGGATTTCACCGGCAAGGTGAGCATCGCCAAGCCGATCTTCGAAGGCGTCCCCATCGCCCTGATAAGGCTGACCGGCGCAGAGCTGAACGCCTTGCTCTCCCCACAGTCCGTGAACGATCCGATGGAGCAGGAACTATCTTCCCAGTCGCTGACGCTCCTCTCGGACATGCTCGGCCAGTGCCAGATAGAGTCCGCGAAGCCCGGTTTCTCCATATCCCCGTTCATCAATATGGTCGAGTTATGCAGGCACCTGGATGACGGCACCGGGGCGCGTTGCTATTTCGTGGCGCTCAAGGGAGAGGATTCCGCATATGTCATATCGACCGACCCCCAGGACGCCATTTGCAGGCTGAACTACCTCGGGGTCGCCTATTACATCAGACGGGCGGATTACGTTTGACCAAAGCTTCTTATTCTTGCGCGTTGTAACACAATAAAACGAGCCAATCAGACCTACCCACGGATGATTTCTATGATAAGCAAAAGGATGCGCAAAGGGATTCCCACAGACACCCAGACGCCCGCGTCGACCATGAAGACGGGTATCAGGCGCGACCCGGCGATAGACCGGCTGGCCGCGGCGGCGCTGCTGCGCAGGCCGATGGACTTCATCCAGTACAGGGAATATCTCTCACGCTTCGTGATGGTAACTCCAGCGGCCATAACCGAGCTGGATTTCAAGGCGCTCTCGAGGAACATCAGGGCCGTGGCCCATGTGCAGCTATCCTCGCAGGAAGCCGACGTCATATTCACCCGCAGCTCTGCGTTCATGGTGTTCAGGGGCCTGCCGGACTTCAGTCATCTCAACGGCCTGGTGCCCGGGACCAACTTCTCCAACCGCTCCATCCTGGCGGTATCAAAGGAAGAGAAGGTATGCGTGGTGCAGATGGACAGCGCAGAGCTGGCGGCCGTGCTGGCGCTATCGACCCTGTCGATGCCTGAGAAGGCCGGCGAGGAGGCGCGCGGCGTCCCGAAGGAGGCCATGCCTATCGGCGAGAAGACGCTCCAGGATGTGGCCGAGCTGAAATCGCGCCTCTTGCGCTGGGGCGTGGAATACACAGACCCGGGATTCGACCTGCGCGCGTTCATCCATGCCATCGCGGTCTGCCGCGAGTTCGACAACGGGAATTACTCGAAATGCTATGTGGTCGCGCTCCAGGACGACCGTGTCTATAGCATCTCCTATGACAAGCCCTGGAAGCGGCTCCAGCAGGGCGCCAAGGAGTTCGAGCCCGACAAGGAATCTAAGCCGCTCTGCTGGCTGAACGACAATGGGAAGCTCTACATGATCAGGGAGGAGCAATTCATCAAGGATAGCGACTAGCCGACCGCGCCTTCGAGTTGCAGCTCCACCAGCCGGTTCAATTCCACCGCATACTCCATGGGCAGCTCTTTGGTGAACGATTCGATGAACCCAAGCACTATCATCGCGAGGGCCTCTTTCTCAGGTATGCCCCTGCTCATCAGGTAGAAAAGCTTGCTGTCGCTTATCCTTCCCACCTTGGCCTCGTGCCCTACGGCGGCGTCCTCCTCATCTATCTTGATGGACGGGTAGGTGTCCGAGCGCGACTGCGCGTCCAGCAGGTAGGCGTCGCATTGCACGAACGACTTGCAGCCCTTGGAGCCTTTGGCGATGTTGACGAGCCCGCGGTAGGAGCTGCGCCCTCCTCCCTGGGAGATGCTCTTGGAGATTATCCTGGACTTGGTCTCTGGGGCCAGGTGTATCATCTTCGCCCCGGCATCCTGGACCTGGCCAGCCCCGGCGAATGCGATGGAGAGCACCTCTCCCCTGGCCCTCGGGCCGCTCAGGGTGATGCACGGATATTTCATCGTGAGCTTGCTATTATGGGTGATTATCCCATTGGCAATGAAATTGTGTGTTTCATCGACTTCGATATCATATGTTTTTTCCTTGCCCACATATTCGATGGACGTCACGGGGACGAATGCCACCTGCGCATCGATTCTCTCTTGGGAAAAGTACAGGAAATAGTTCGTGTATCCCTTCACTTCTTTCCCGAGCGGTAGCCTGTCTCTTCTTGTCCACCGGGATATCTTTAGAGGCTGCAAACCGCACGCGATCGCCAGGCTTTTTGTGTCCTCCAGAAGATGTCTGTTTGCGCTGGATATGCACATGTTACGGTGTCCCTTCTTCACATATCCGTCAGCATCCATATACCCCTGGATAAATGCCACCTTCTGGGTTTTCGGGAGGGAGAAAACCCATTGCGGAATCCGTTTTTTCTTTGCAGTCCCTGTGAATCCCAGGTGAGAGAAGAAGTCCACCAAAGCAGCCGAGTTTATCCTCAGCACGACCTCTCCATGGGCCTGACATGCAACCCCGAACAGCTTCTCTACGCTGCTGATGACTCTCCCACGGCTTTTATCGCTCTTAGGGACCGCAAAACACACCCTCGTTCTCTCTTTATATCCGTCGCCTGTATAGAATCCGAGCAGCCACATCAGTTCATCAGAACTCTCGCTCGGTATCCGAATCCGCCTCAGTCCTCTCTCTTGCTTGAAATCCAGTTTCCTCGGATGCCCACCGTCCGGCAATTCTCCGGTCACTGCAATCAGATCCCCGGTCTTGATATCATCCAAACGCATCCACTTTATCTTGGACAGTCTTCCTTCCTTTCTGAGAACCAGGAACGGGTGATTGGCAGTGGCCTTCACACTGCGGTGATTCATCGTCTTTATCTCGAACACCGGTGTCGGGGGGTTCTCTTTTTTCGCCCTGACGATACTCCTGACAATCTCAAAATCCTGGTTCAATGAGTATACATAATCGCCCATCCCAACATGCTCTATCGTTTTTACGTCGCTGTTAGTGAATATCATGGTGTCTTTGGTCAGACAACCGATGTTGCCGTCCAGCCATTCCACCACCGAATCCTCGTGGGCCACCGCCCTTTTCGTGACCAGGTTGTAGACGTTGTTGGACCAGTTCTGGATAGTGGTGTATCTTATGTACGAGCGCTTCCTGGCGATGACCTCCACGACCGCGGCATGTAGCGAAGAAGCGGAATATATGGGCGCCGAGCATCCTTCGACGTAATGGACCGATGCGCCGTCATCAGCGATTATCATGGTCCTCTCGAACTGGCCGGCGCTCTTGGTGTTTATCCTGAAGTATGCCTGGAGCGGGATCTTGACCTTGACGCCCTTTGGGATGAGCACGAAGCTGCCCCCGGACCATACCGCGGTGTTCAATGCCGCGAACTTGTTGTCGTTCATCGGCACCACGCTCCCGAAGTGCTTCCTGATTATGTCCGGATGCTCCTTGAGCGCCGTGTCCATGTCCGTGAATATCACGCCCAGGTCCTCCCACTCCTTCTTGAGCTTATGGTAGACCGCTTCGGAATCGTATTGTGCGGTCGAGCCGGCCAGGAACTTCCGCTCGGCCTCAGGTATCCCTATCCTGTCGAAGGTCTTCTTTATCTCCCCAGGCACATCTTCCCAGGCATCGTATTTGCCGTCCACCGGGCTGGCATAGTAGCTGATGGAACCCAGGTCCAGATCCAGTTTCGGCCCCCAAGGAGGCATCTTTTTGGCCTTGAAGACTTTGAACGCCTTCAGCCGGATATCGGTCATCCATTCAGGCTCCTCTTTCAGCTCGGAGATGAGCTTGACCTTCTTCTCGTCAAGGCCTTGGGAGAGCAGATGCTTGTAGGCTATGGGGTCGCCCGCCGCGTACTTCCCATAGTCCGGAGTATCCAGCGCCATGATTACCACTTAAAAGAGATTGCTATGAGATATATGCATATCGTTCTTAATTGAACCGGCCCTGGAAATCCTCCTAAGAAGGGCATGAGAGACACGGCTTCAGCCGTCCCACTTGTTCGTCGCAACGAACAAGGGGCACAGGGAACGTTTCGACGTTCCCTGTTGTGGGTGAAAGGGTCGCGGAAATGAACCTGACTTTTCTTTATAAAGAAGGTTTGTGCCAACCCTCTTCATGGGGATGAATAGAGCATGGCGCTACAGGTTGTACCCTTCCAAAGCCCAGCAAAAGAGCCTGGACAACCATCTGCACGAATGCAAGACCCTTTGGAACGCCCTTCTTGAATATACAAAAGCATACTATACGGCAACAGGAAGATTCCCGACAAGAAATGGACTCTATCTTTTGACAAAAGGACACAATCTCTTCTCCCAAGTAGCTCAGAACGTCGCTGATCGTCTTTCAAAATCCCTGAAAGTGATGATGTCGAAGAAAAAAGCCGGCAAAAGAGCCGGGTTTCCCAGATTCAAGTCGATTGAACGTGTCAAGTCCTTCACATGTCCCCAATTCGGTTTCAGGCTGGCCGAACGTCTTGAGCTTTCAGGCCTCGGAAGCATCGCAATCAAGAAACATAGGATGCTTGAGGGCGAAATCAAAACCCTGACGATGAAGAAAATGCCTTCCGGAAAATGGTTTGCCATTTTTACCTCGGAAGTCGAAACTTCAGAAGTCCTGAGGAAGACCGGGAAAAGTGTCGGCCTTGACCTGGGCATAGAGACATTCGCCCATCTGAGCGACGGCTCAAAAATAGAAAATCCACGATATCTGAGGTTGGCGGAAGAACGGCTGAAGCTCGCCCAGAGACGCATGTCTAAGAAAAAGAACGGGAGCCTGAACCGAGCTAAAGCCCGTAAGGATGTCGCTATCGCTCATGAAAAACTCACAAACAAGAGACGTGACTTCCTTCACAAAGCCAGTCATATTCTCGTAAATCGATATGCGCTCATAGCGATGGAATCCCTCAACAATGAAGGATTGGCCCGAGGGTTCCTTGCGAAAGAGGTATTGGACTGTGGCTGGGCAGAATTCTCAAGCATGCTTCGATACAAAGCGGAAGAAACTGGTTGCGAAGTGATTCTTGTCAATCCAGCCCATACCACGTCGATGTGCAGCAGCTGCGGTCTGATACGTAAGAAATCGCTAGCGGAGCGGTGGCATGAATGCCCATGCGGGGCATCGATGCATAGGGACCTCAATGCAGCGATAAATATACTCCAAAGAGCTACCGGCGGAACGTCGGAAAGTCAAGTCTGCGGAGAAGAGACCCCTACTCGTTATAAATATGACGAGCAAGTATCTTCAATGAAACAGGAAGCCCACGGCTTCCTCGCGGCTAGTGGCCGCGGGGACCCAGAGAGCAAAGCTCTCTAGGTCAGCCGTGGGCAGTTCACAGGTGCATCAGTGTTCGAGATAATGAAGCTTCGCGTCAGCGTGGATGGCAGGGCCATCATAAAGGGCGTCAGCCTCAAGGTCGGCCCCGGCGAGATACATCTCCTGATGGGTCCCAACGGCTCTGGCAAGACATCGTTAGCCCAGGCCCTCATGGGTCAGCCCAAGCTCAAGGTATCCGGCAGCGTGAAGCTGGATGACAGGGAGCTGCTGGAGCTCTCTCCGGACGAGAGGGCGAGGCTGGGCCTGTTCATGGGATTCCAGAACCCAGAGGAGATAGAGGGAGTCAAGATGAGCAACCTCATGCGCAAGGCCATGTCGGCCGGGGAGAAGCGGTCGCCTGACATGGATGCCATGCTGAGGATGCACCAGAAGCTCACCGATTCCGCGCAGAGGCTCGGGATGGACAATGCCATGGTCTCCAGGGAGCTCAACGTCGGCTTCTCAGGCGGGGAGAAGAAGCGCATGGAGGTCCTCCAGATGATGGCCCTTGAGCCGAAGATAGCCGTGCTGGACGAGCCGGATTCCGGCCTTGACGTGGATGGCATCAAGCTCATCGCATCCGTGATAAAGGAGATGTCGGACGGCAAGCGCAGTTTCCTGATAATCACCCATCATGCAGACATACTGAAGCACCTGGAGCCGGATTTCGTGCATGTGCTCGCCAAAGGCAGGATCGTGGATTCGGGCGGGGCGAAGCTAGCCCATGAGATAGAGAAGATCGGCTATTCTAAGTACAACGGAGGTGCTGGCTGATGGACGTATCATCTATCCGGAAGGATTTCCCCATCCTCTCGACCAGGCCCGGAGGGAAGGCGCTAATCTACCTTGATTCCGCGGCCACATCGCAGAGGCCGAAGCAGGTCATAGACGCGGTCTGCGATTTCTACAAGAACAAGAACTCCAATGTCGCGAGGGGGCTCTATTCCATCGCCGAGCAGGCCACGCTCGGATATGAGGGTGTGCGCGATAAGGTCCGGCGTTTCATCAACGCTCCGAAGAAGGAAGAGGTCATATTCGCGAAGAACACCACCGAAGGTGCCAACCTGGTCATGCGCGGCTGGGGCGAGAAGTTCGTCAAGAGCGGAGACCGGATACTGGTGACTGTCATGGAGCATCACTCGGATTTCGTCCCATGGCAGCAGCTGGCCAAGGTGAAAGGGGCCAGGCTGGAAGTGGTCGGCATCACCGAAGAGGGCGAACTCGATTGGGCGGACCTGGAGAAGAAAGCCAGAGGAGCAAAGCTTATGGCATTCTCAGCCGCATCCAACGTCTTGGGCACAATGAACGACACCAAGAGGATATGCGCGCTCGCCTCAGAGAACGGCGCTGTCTCGGTGGTGGATGGCGCCCAGAGCGTGCCGGGCATGAAGACCGATGTGATGTCCATGGGCTGCGATTTCCTCATCTTTTCAGGCCACAAGATGCTCGCCCCGTTCGGCTCGGGCGTGCTCTACGGGAGGGAGGAGCTGCTGGAGAAGATGGATCCGTTCCTCTACGGCAGCGAGATGATACGCTCGGTGAGGAAGGAGAAGAGCGAGTGGAACGATCTGCCGCACAAGTTCGAGGCCGGGACGCCTTCGGTGGATGCTATCGTGGGCCTGGGGGCGGCCATCGATTATCTGGACAAGGTCGGCATGGACAGGATACATTCGCACGAGCGCATGCTGATATCGCATATGCTGGAGCGGCTGGGCGAAGTGGACGGCCTCACGGTGCTCGGCCCGAAGGACGCGAAGAAGCGCGTCGGGCTCGTGGCATTCACCATGGAGAGGATACATCCCCATGACGTGGCGGCCATGCTGGATGCGGACGGCATCTGCGTCCGGAGCGGACACCACTGCGCCATGCCGCTGCACGAGCTGCTGGGGATAGAGGCGAGCACAAGGGCGAGCGTCTATCTCTACAACACCAAAGACGAGGTGGATGCGCTCGCGGAATCGCTGAAGAGGGCCAGGAAGGTCTTCAAGTGATGGCATGGAAGACATCTACCAGGAGTTCATAATCGAATTGTACAAGAACCCGCTCAATTTCGGGAAGCTGGAGGGGGCGACCCACCATGCCGAGATACACAACACGACCTGCGGGGACATGATAGAGATTTACCTGAAGGTCAAGGACGGCGTGGTGGCGGGCGCGAAATTCACCGGGAAAGGGTGCGCCATCTCCCAGGCCAGCTCATCGCTTTTCACCGGGTTCCTGAAAGGGAAGAGGCTCGAAGAGCTGGGGAAGATGACGAAAGAAGACGTCCTGAAGCTCATCAAGATCGACTTATCTAAGAACCCGACGAGGATGAAATGCGCTCTTCTTCCATTGGACGCCCTCAGGAAGGCGCTCAGGCAGGAGCACCCCTGAGTCTATGGAGCGCCACCGTTATGGTGCGCATCATGTCCCGGCCTATCTCGGTGTCGGGCGAGGTGTTGAGCGACATGGCATCGTCCTTGGTCTTGGTCGATGCACCGCTCCCGAAATCGCGCATCAGATCCACGGATTTCAGGAACCTGATTATGTCGTCGGCATGGGGAGGCTGGCCGGGCAGCTCCCGGTATCTCATCCTGAGCGCCTTGAGCATGTTCCTCCTCACGATGGTTCCGCGATAGTGGGCATTGCCTATTGCAGAGCTTCTCGCGCCCAGATTGAAGCCCTTGAACATGCAAAGCACCACGTCTTCTGGCACGAGCCCATGGCCCCGTATGGCGTTCTCAGCCGTCGCGCTGAGCCGGATCGATGCGATGAACTCGTCCTTGTCTATGGTCTCGTTCCGGGCGGATCTGCGCCTTTCTGCCTGCGTCGGTTCGGTCTTCGCCAGATGTCTCCGTTTGACTTTTTTCGGGGACTCTTCTGAAGCCGCATTCGCCCTCTGGGCGCCGCTTTCCACTAGGATGCGTTCATGTATCTCTTCGAATCCCATCCCAGTCCGCCTCAGCCGCTTGGCGATGTTCTTCAACCTCCGAAGGCGTTGCTCATCAGCAGTCGGCTTCATCATGCGCTTGAAGAGGTTCGGGAACCCAACGCTGACGGATGCGATGTCTTCTGCTTCGCTTCTTCGGGGTTCTTTCAGAGCCTGCGCGTTCATTCCGCCAAGAGGTTCAGGCGCTTCGGCCTGCCAGGATGTCTCCGGAGCTGTCCATTGCGCTCTTAGCGCCATGAGCGCTTCAGGGCATGCGATGGAGTATTTCGCTTTCAAGAGTGCAGCCCTTCCGCGGATCGTTCCGCTCTTCTCGAGCGCTTTGGAGTGGGCGATATATTTTCCGACCTCCTCTTGTCCGCGGGCATCGAGTTCGGATAGCGCGGCTATCTCATCAGGGCTGAGAATCATTGCCATCGTATGTATGGAGGATAAAAGGCCGCTCATCTCCAACACCTCGCGGATGGTTCTCTTGAGTTTCTTGGAGGCCTTTTTTCTTTCTTTATCGTTTAGCGTTCCGACACCAGACGTGCTGGGTACCCTCTTGATGATCTTCTCGAAAAACTCGTGCTTGATACCACATCTACCAAGGAGATCAGAGTCTGAATCGATGTCGGCAGCCTTCTCATCGCGCCATCTATCTACGGCAAAACGAATCTGGCCTATGCGTGCCAGCGTATCTCCTTGCGTGAGGTCTCCCATATCTATCGGGTCCAGGAAACCCTCTGGCGGCATGGCCAGCAGCTTCTTGCCATCGATGACCAGCTCCCTGCCAGACTTGGCACTCTCGAGATAGCCTAGGAGTCTCCGCAGGCCGTTGCCACATACGCCTATTCCGTTGGTTTCAAGGCATCTGCCGTCTTGAAGGATGACTATCCTGTTCTTCGCCTTATCCAGGCTCACGATGGTGTTTCTGAGTGCTTCAGCCAGCGGCAGGGCCGAGACCGCGAGTTTCATGCCGCGAAGCTCGCTCTGGGCGTGCTTGCGCCATTTAGGAGCCCCTCTCAGCTCTGGCCGTGCGGACATATGGATGATTCTGTAAAACAACATTTTTAATAACACCCAGACGGGTGCTGCCCCGTCTCGTATCATAGTTTTTTATTGCTTGCCTGTTTTTCCAATGCATGTCAAAGAAAGTGGAATGGTACAGCGAATTCGTAGACTTTGGATACAAGCCGGCGAAGGACGATCTCGTCTGCCTCTTCTACTTCGAGCCCGACAAAGGCATATCTGTCAAGGAGGCCCTGGGGAGGATAGCATCCGAGAGCTCCACCGGTACATGGACCACGCTCTTCAAGCTCCCGCCCAGGATGAAGAAGCTCCAGGCCATAGCATTCCACGTGGAAGGCAACTATGTGAAGGTCGCATATCCGCTGGGCCTATGGGAGGAAGGCAACGCGGTGCAGTTGCTCAGCGGCATAGCGGGCAACATCTTCGGCATGAAGGCCATCAAGAACCTGAGGCTCATCGACGTCACCCTTCCGAAGGCATACATCAAGCATTTCAAGGGCCCTCATTTCGGCAACGACGGTGTGCGGAGACTAACCGGGATCAAGAAAAGGCCGCTGACCGGGGCCGTCCCCAAGCCCAAGATAGGGTTCAGCGCGAAAGAGCATGCGGCGATCGGCTTCGAGACATGGATGGGCGGATTCGACTTCGTGAAGGACGATGAGAATCTCACATCCACTTCCTTCAACCGGTTCGACGAACGCGTCAGGCTGATGACGAAACTGAGAGACAAGGCCGAGAAGCTCACCGGAGAGAAGAAAGGCGCATTCATCAACATCACCGCGGATACCGAGACCATGAAGAAGAGGGCTGACCTGCTGGCAGACAACGGATGGACCTACGCGATGATAGATGTCGTCGTGGCAGGGACCGCTTCGGTGATGACCCTGAGGGATCATTGCTCTGACCTCGGATTGGCGATACACGCCCACAGGGCCATGCACGCCTCATTCGACAGGAACCCCAAGCACGGCATGACAATGCAGTTCATCGCGAAGATGAACCGCCTGGTGGGGGTGAGCCAGATACACACCGGCACCGCGGTCGGAAAGCTGGTTGGAAGCAAGGTGGAGGTCGCCGCCCTGGCGGATGTCCTGAGGGAGAAGCATACGAAGCCGCTCAAGCACATCCTCATGGAGCAGGACTGGGGCCACATCAAGAGCGCCTTCCCGGTAGCATCCGGAGGCCTCCATCCAGGTCTGGTCCCGGACGTCCTAGACATCTACGGGAACGAACTTGTCCTGCTCGTCAGCGGCGGCATCCACGGCCACCCGAAAGGGACCAGGGCCGGCGCCAAAGCCACCATTCAGGCCATAGAAGCCCATGATGAAGGGCTCACGCTGGAAGAGAAGGCCAAAAACCACAAGGAGCTGAGGGAGGCTTTGGAGAAATGGGGGCACCTCAAGCCGAAGTGAAATGCTGTCCTAAGTGCAAGCGGCTGGTGGAAGCGAAAGACTACATGAACCCGGCGATCCTCGGGCTCATGGAATCGGTCCTGCCGAAAATCTACTGCCGCTGCGGCTATCGCGGCCTTCCCATCGAGATGTCGAAGAGCGATTATGAGAAGTGGCTGAAGTCTGGTTGAGCTGATTCCGGGGTCCGGGCGGGGACGTCCGAGTCGGCGGCCGGTCTTCAGGCGATGCGGGAGCGCTAGGCCGGGATGCGGGGTCGGCCTGGGCTTTTTTTCGCGGAACGCCGCTTTCTTTATAAATGTAATACATGTAATACGCATGGCGATCACATGATGTATACGATCCGAAACGTGAGCCCCCGGACCAAGGAGCTGCTCAACCGCTACGCCGAAGAGCACAACCTGACGATGGCAGAAGCATTGGGCCAGCTGGTGGATTACGGGGTGGAATACCACATGCAGAACAAGAGGAACCCGAAGAGATACGCCGACGTGAAAGGCGCTATGGCAGGCCTTCCGGAGTGGTGAGCATGATAGCGACGACTACGGCTTTCTGGATGGCATTCTTCGACCCCGAAGACCCGAAGCATTCTAAGGCCCGCTCGGACGTCCTCGTTTTCGACAGGGAAAGGATATTGGTCAGCCAGCTGGTGGCCGCCGAGGTCGTCCTCTGGCTGGACGAAAAGAAAAAGCACAAGGAATGGTTCCTGGACTACGTCCAGAACACCGCGAACACCCGGATCTTCCATTTCGGCAAGGAAGAGTTCTCGAAGATAGCCGAGATCAGCTCTAAGAGCCATCTCTCGCTCGCAGAGGCCAGCGTCGAGTACCTCAGGACCGAATTGAACTGCGATGTCACAGAGTATTGACCATGTTCCTGCATCGCTTCTTGGGGATGTGATTCTTCAATTTGCCGTCCTTCGCATCATAATAGCCCATGCCCACGGTGAAGCCCTTGTGTCGGACCGCAATCCACATGGATCTCTGGCCTAATGCCATCTTCCCGAGGCCGCGCCCAAGCGCGAACTCCCTCGCCTTCGGAGCGTCCACCTCGACGAAATTTTTGGTCGCCAGGTGGCCGAAGTTCTGGATGAATGAGTTGGTGGGGTTGAAGCCGGGGTCGCAGGCCGCATATCCCTTCTCGCCCTTGATGTCTGATTTGATGATATCCGAGTTGCCCGCGCGCACCCCATGATGGAAGAAAATCCGCACGCCCGGCGGCAGCGCGATGCCGAAGTGATTGAGCAGGTATTTCCTGAAGTTCTTCTCCTTGTTGCCTATGAACGCCATCCTATCCCTTCCTGATTTTCGCCATGAAGAACCCCTCGCTGGAGAGATGCTGAGGGTATATCCTGCGGACCTTGGAGAACTCCTCCCCGAAATCGCTTATCCCTCTCTCGTGCGGGAAATCGAGCGCGATATCCTCCAATCCCGCCCCGCTTCGGCTCTCGAGAACGTGTTTGACGACTTCCTCGTTCTCCTCTTTTGCGTAGGTGCAGGTGGAATAGACCATGACGCCTCCGGGCTTCAGGGCGTCGTATGCTTTCTCTATCATGGCCTTCTGTAGGATGGATATCTTCGAAGAGTTCTCAGGCTCCCAGCGTGAGGATGCGCTCGCCCCGCTCCCCAAAGCAGTACAGGGCGCATCCAACAATACCCTGTCGAACCTCTCCTTCCAGGGGAGCCTGCTGCCGTCCAAATCGGTGACTATGCAATTGAGGATGTTGAGCCGGTTGATGGTGGAGTATATGGCCGATATCTTCTCTTTCTTCAAATCGTTGCCCACTAGAACGCCCTTGTTCTCCATCAGGGCGGCCATGTGCGAGAGCTTGGATCCGGGCGCAGATGCGACATCCAGAACAGTCTCGCCGGACACAGGACCCAGAACCAGCGAAACCAGTATGGATGGCAGGCTCTGGGGGTGTATCAGGCCCAGGAAATACTCCCACGTCCTGCCTATCTGGAAGCTCTCCTGGAACTCGAAGGCATGGCCGCAGTATGGCACCATCGCCTTCTTGAGGCCGGATCTGGATGAGAACTCCTCCGGAGATATCTTGATGGTATTGACGCGGAAGAACTGCTTCTGGATGCGGAAAGCTGCCATGGCTGTCTCTGCATCTGTGTAGGATGATAGCCATTCCAGGTACGCTCGCTCCTCCATATTGTTGGATGGGCTCGGAAACATTTAATAGAGGATGATAAACCACCGTGTGCGGCGTGTTTTCAGAGTGAATTCGAAAAAACATTTAAAAACCTGATTGGAGTATCCCACTCTATGAAATCTCCCAAACACCACAGGATTTTCAGCATCGTCTTAGGCACAGGACTTCTGATCATGGGGAGCTTCTTCGTTCTGCCGTTGATGGTGGCCGCTTACATGCTGGGCCTCATGCTCATCGGATTCGGCGCAGAGCCGAGGATGGCAGATGAAGCAGAGGCAGCTTTCAAGAGCAGCCCGTCCGCGAAGCCTCCGGTCATGAGCGCATCCCCAAGGCCTAAAAACACGAAATCCAGGAAGAAGCCGTCCCGAAGGAAGAAGTGAGCTTCGGTTCCGGGCGCAGAAAAACACATCGCATTTATTCTTTCTTTTGAATCCCTTTTCCTGGTGGTCATATGGATAGAACGATACTGCTCATCGTAGCCATGGCGCTTTTCACGGCCGGATGCACCGGCGAGAAGCCTATCGGTGGGGATATGGACGAACACGGCTGCCTGATATCCGCAGGCTATTCCTGGTGCGAAGAGAAACAGAGGTGCCTTCGGACCTGGGAGGAGCAGTGCGGGCAGGATGCAAGCGTCTTCGATTTCCAGTCATGCGCAGAAGCGAGCGGGGCGGTGATGGAGAGCTATCCGCGCCAATGCGCCTATGGGGGGCAGACATATACCGAAGAGACCTGCAGTTCTGGAGGTGATATCCTCACGCTCGGCGATGCAATAGGTATAGCTAAGGCGAGCGGATGCGGGGACCGACTCGACATCAGATGCGTATGCCCTGAAGGGTATGACAAGAACGGAGGGTCATGCGACCCTTCGTGCTATAAGAGCGTTCCGCCTTGCCTGGCGCCCTCGATGAGGTGCCAACCGACATATCTCTGCAACGAGATCACCGGCACATACTGGCTCGGGACGACCATCGAGAAGGAAGGCTGCATGCCCGCATGCGTGGTTTTCCTTGAGAATCGGAGCGCAGAAATAAACTGGAGATGCATGGGGGCGTTACCCGGATGACCGGAACATTCTAAAGGCAAGAGGGAGAATAGGACATCAATAGTAGGTGTGAACAATGGTTGAAGGTACAGTGAAGTTTTTCAACACGACGAAGCAGTTCGGTTTCATTACCGGCGATGATGGGAAAGAGTATTTCGTCCATGTGACCGGGCTCGCTCCGGGGACGAATATCAAAGAGGGCGACAAGGTCAGATTCGAGGTCGTCCAGGGCGATCGCGGCCCGAAAGCAGAGAAAGTCGAGAAGCTCTGAAGCCTTCTCGTCTTCTTACTTTTCCATTTCCCCAGACTGGTTTTTCTTTAATCGCAGCATATTTAATCATAAGGTTACACATACACCCAGTATATGGCAGGCGACAACCAAAGGACCGCTTATCCCTTCGCCGAGAGAGCCAGGGCTCTTGTCAATGGCTTCAGGAACGCCGAGCCCCTGCTAGAGGTGGCAAGGAAGGGTATCTCCGGCAGGTATGAGCTTACCGAAAAGCAGAGGCTCAAATACTCGCGCAGGATAGCCAAGGCATATCCCCACCTCTATCCGGCCAACCGCGCCGAGATTGATTACGTAATCGAGAACTTCTCCACATTCCCCACCCAAGTACAGAAGGAGGCCTTGCACCACCTGTCGGCCAACATAGGGAGGCTGGATGAGATAGTAGTGGATGCTTATTGCGAGATGCCGAGCGGGGGCTCCGGCATATACCATTCATGGGTGAGGACACGTGACAGAGTCCGCAAGCTGGTGGCAGAGAACGCGCATATGCTCGTATGAGTTGATGATATGATTGTGAAGCCCAAGAACAGGATCGAAACGATAACCTTGGAGCTCCAGAAGCTCGGCAGGAAACCGTTCACGTTCAAGGAATGCCCGGGGATACTCGCCATGGTGGTGGCGGGCGACCCCAGGCTGGGAACCGCGGGGGCTGAAAGCGGGAACGTCCTCATAAAAGGCCATGAAGGCTCGCTGGCGCAACGCCTGAAAGGACTCAGCATGGATGCCAGGGTGAACTCGGTCGAGCTTTTCCTGGACTCTCTGTCTAGACCAGAGCAAGGCAGGCCGTTCGCCAGATGCAACGGGATGGCCGAGGGTCCCAAGAAGGGCTAGCCGTATACGGTCGTATCCTCAGTAATGCTCTGGATGCGATCCCCTGTTCCCACTGTGAGGATCGCTTCCAGGGTGCCGGTTTTGCCGACTTCGACTCCGACCCATCCCTCGAATGCCTCGTCTGTGGATAGCTGAGCGTTCCAGGATACCTCATTCCCTTCTACGACATGCCCTCCTGAAGCGCTTGAGAAACTGGTCCCTTCCGGCAGCATGAATGATATCTCCGCATCAGAGCGAGGTCCCTGATTGACGACCTCGAAGTAGTACACCGTGCTGCCCCCGAAATCGACCGGATCCTCCGAGTCGTACATGTAAAGATAGAATGACGACAAGCCGGTGGGGATCACGTCATCCTGGGCAGGGGGGAGGCTATCGCCAGGTGGGGCTTCGGGAAGACTCTCCGGGGTCAAACCGCAGCAGCCTGCGGATACCGCCAAAATCAATGCGAGGAGGTGTGTCTTCATGCGGATGGATCGCAGGAAAAGATTTTATTGCTTCCAGTAAACGATTTTAAATTGTGGCTGGATAATGTCTATCCTGGTGATTGGATGCAGAAAAACCCGCGGAATCCTCAGATAGAGACGGCACTCGCCGCCCTCAAATGGAGGCAGTTCAGCTTCAAGAACTGTCCTGCTATCATGAAGATGGCCATGGATGCCGACGGAAGAGACCGCCTCGAAGGCTCTGCCAGGCATCAGATAATGATCAGGCACGAGACCGCCATAAAAAGGCTGATAGACGGCCTTCCGCTTGAAGAGCAAGTGTTGGCCATCGAAAAATACCTCCGGTCTTTGGCTGCCGACATAACCGCGAAAATCAGGAAACCCATGGCCGGGAAAGAACCTAAGACAGACAGGTTGGACTGATGAGGACTCTTGTCGCTGCCAGAGAGCATCGGGAGAGGAATCAGGCGATAACCCGGATGCGCGATGATGGGGTGCCGATGGCCGAGGTGGCCAGGAGATTCGGCATGACCAGAGAGAGGGCCAGGCAGATCTACGAGCAGTTCAAGGACGGCGAGATGGAGGATCCCCATAGCCTGCGATTCCTCAAGGGGAAAGCGCTCAACTGCGTGAGGAGAGCGGTCGGGCTGGATAACCCCGCGCTGATAGACCTCGTATCCTGGATGAGACGGATGAACGAGGAATCGAACTGGAAAGTGGAGATGCTCAAGATCAAGTCGGTCGGGTATCGGAGCGTCAAGGAAGTGGAGAGGTTCTGCCGCGAGAGGGGCGTCCCTGAGGACGTCCTGAACCCGAAGCTTAAATAACCCCCAGGGGATAAGCTCTCCGGTGATTTTCTGAGATACATATTGCTTTCTATCGCGCTGTTGCTCGCCCTCGGGTGCACGCAGCAGGTGGCTTGTCCGGCAGACGCAAGACTCTGTCCGGACGGAACTGCAGTCGGCAGAGTGGGGCCGGACTGCGAATTCGCGCCATGCCCGCAGCTGGTGGGCAACGATTCCGATGAACATGGCTGCATAGGTTCGGCCGGATATTCCTGGTGCGATACGCTGCAGGAGTGCGTTCGCTCCTGGGAGACCCCATGCCCGATGACCGAGGCGGATGCGCTCGGAATAGCCCGGGAGAACTGCGATGCGGTCGTCGCGACCGATGCCATGTACAACGAGGATTCCGATACATGGTGGTTCGGGATGGACGTGGACCAGCCCGGCTGCAACCCGGCCTGCGTGGTCTTTGGGAACGGGAGCGCAGAGGTGAACTGGAGATGCACCGGCGTGATAGTCTATACCGTGAAGAGCGCCAACAGCTCGCTCGGCGAGATACTGGTGGACAACGGCGGCTACACCCTGTACAGGTTCACGCCGGACACCGAAGGCGTGAGCACCTGCTATGATACATGCGAGGCCGACTGGCCGCCTTTGATACTAGGCGGAGACACCATATCCATACCGAACGGCCTTCCAGGAGAGTTCGGCGCGATCATGAGGGTGGATGGTTCTACGCAGGTGACCTACGACGGCATGCCGCTGTATTACTACGCCGGTGATGATGAACCTGGCGATGTGGATGGTCAAGGCGTCGACGGCAGATGGTACGTGGTCAATCCGTCCGATTGACCGTTTTTCCTTTTTCCCGTTTACAAAAAGAGTTACAAATGTTCTCTGGGAGCCATTCCCAAGGTGCTGGTATGATGCATAGATTGTGCAAATCGGCCATGGGCGTCCTGGTCTTGCTTGCGGGCGCAGAATTGTATGCCAACGTATCGGTCGCAGGACTCACCGGGGTGCAGATCGCAGGTGTGCTCCTGCTGCTGAACGGTCTTGGCGTATTAATGCATGCCTTGTATCTCTGTCCGATGTGCAAGGGAATGGAAGGCAGGATGATGAAAAAATAATCTCTTTTTTCTTATTTTCTTCTTTAGGTGCCGCTACCTTGTTTTCACGTGACATCGCATAGGGTTATAAAGCCGTTTTTAGGAGTCTGGGGTATGAAGACTCTCTTTATAATCATGGCATGCCTCCTGGCGCTGACAAGCCTTGCCTCGGCTGCCACATGCGCTTCGAAGGCATATAGCGCCTCATGCGCCAAATGCGCCTTTGATTCAGGCGGAAAGATGGACCCGGTATGCTTCGGAGCAGAACAGGGCAGTGGCGTTGCGTGCCTTTTTGCAGCATATCCCCTGGAAACCCTGTCTTATCAGGCAGGGAACTGCCCGGCAGTGGACGTGTGCAAGGATCGTCTCGAGACCTGCAAAGCCATCTATTCGAGCGGCAGCGACAAGTACGACTGCGCTACTGGCTCCATAAGCAAGTGCTTCCGGAGCGCGGATAGCTGCGTGGCATACGCTGTAAAGAACTGCGACGAGGACCCTCCAGGCGAGCTCGAGAACGTCGCCCCCGACCCTGCGCTCTGCGACGGGTTTTTCTTCATATTCATCCTGCCGTTCGTGGGGGTGTTGCTTTCTGGTCGGGCTTGAGGGATGGATCCATATTCGGCATAGCCGTCAAGCTCATGCTCTCCCAGATAATCTCTGGTAGCATGCCTAGTAGTAGAAAAGTGGATGAGTAGTATTAGGATGATTGAACTGGGTCTTGCTTCAAGCAAAACAGAGACCGTCAAACTAGCAATATTGGACTATAACGAACACCACCGGATAGAAACCGTGGAACAATACATAGAAGATATGATGGCGATCAAGAAGATGCAGCAGATCGATAAGGAAATCGAAGAAGGGAAGCGGAAGACCCTTACCGCAGAGGAAGCTCTCGGTAAGAAATATGCGAAGATGCTAGAGTAGATCAAATGTACGAACTGGATTTTGATAACGGCTGGAAGAAACACTTTGACGATCTGCCAGAGGATCTCAAAACCAGAGTCGTTAAGAAAATCAAGAGGGCCCTAGATGGGTTGCCTAGCCGCCATTTCCGTTTCGGAGTGGACTTCTTCGTCGAGTAAGTCGGCCAGTACAGAATCTGCTACAAGTCAATTGAAGATAAGAAATCGAGGAGATTTTACTTCGTCGGGACCCATAAGGGATATGAGAAATGGATCAGTATGAGGAAGTAAAAGGATATCGGTTCGGGCTTTATCTTGAATACGCCAAAGACAAGATCGAGAACCCGATGGAACTTATCGCGGTGAAGAAAGTCGCCGTCGCGAAGCTGGCAGGCTCATAGATGTTAAATCGGTATAACAAGTAAAACACAGCAATATAAACCCTTTGTTTAACATGTTATACTATGTCGGATTTCTTCGCCGTCCGCAATCTGGACGAGAAAACGAAGCGCGAGATACAGGCGTATGCAGAGGACAAGGACGTTTCGATAGCGGAAGCGATACGCGACCTAGTCTTCTATGGCCTCCAGCACATGAAGCATACCCGGAAAGGGAAGAAGTATTCTAGCTTCCGGGACGTTTTTGACAAGCTGAGATTCAAGGGCGGCCGCGAACTGAGCCAGCAAGTGGACGAGGTCGTCTACGGGTAAGTGCCATGATGCTCCTCGATTCGTCCCACCTGATCGCCCTTCTGAACGAAGAAGATGTGTTCCACGAAGAGGCGCTCAGGAAGATGGATGGGTTGGAAAAAAGCGGGCGCGGTTTGGCCATCTCTGATTACATCCTCAATGAGGCCGTCACGGTCATACTGCGGAAAAGGGGGCTGGAGAAGGCGAAGGAGACGCTGGATTTCCTGCTGGACTACAAGCAATTGGAGATTTTCCATATGGATGAGAAAGGGTTCGCGGAGGTCGTCAAAGAGTTCCGCGAGCAGAAGGATCATCTGAGCTTTGTGGATTGCTCGATACTTTGGATGGCGAAAAGGCATGGATTCGGGGTTTTGACTTTTGATAAGAATCTGCTTGCCGAGCTAGGGAAAACGGGGAAGAAGGGTTAAAGATTACTAAAAGAATATTGGAAAGGTGTGATGGATGACGGCTGAGCTGAGAAGAAAACTTAAGTTAAAAAGACTTCAAAATGGCATGTTCATCCCAACTGAAGAGATGATTATTGAAACTCATAAGATGATTATCGAATACAGAAACGAGAATTTCGGGAAAACAGACCGCCCAGCAATAAGAGATCGGGGCATACTAACGCATCTGTGTGATAGCTTATCTGACCGCATGCATAAATACAAATCAACCATTGTCGAGGATAGTTTGTACGTAGCTAGCGAGGCATTTTTTTATATTGCATGCCAGCACCCATTCCATGATGGGAATAAAAGTACTGCATACATAATGGCGTTATCATTATATTACTCCAATATAATACTTAATACAGGAATTCGAAACCCCGAAGAGAAAATGCTATTGGAAATCACCAAACACGTATTGAGTGCTCCTGACGAGGCAAAAGAGATAACAAAGCTAGCTGAAGGTGGGGGAAAATCGGATGTTGAAATAAAAAGGCTTATTAAGAGGTTTCTATCAAAACAATTACTGGCTGAGAATGTCATGGTAGGTGATGATAAATGGATAGGAGAACAGAAAAAGGCACCCTGATAGAAAAGAGAGGTGGCCACATTTATATAGACAAATTGATGTCTGAGGTTATGGATGCAAAAAAAGCAGTTTTGAAAGAGCTTGCGTGCCGCTAGTTTTACTATTCTTTGATATATTTAGAAATACTAAAAGGATTTAAGAGTATGCCACCTTCAGACAGTAAACGGTGCTATATGGCCACGCTCTGCGTGAAGGAAGGATACAAAGGAAACCTGAGAGTTTATTGTCTGGAAGGAATGTTTAAATAACGTCGAAGAGATGACAATCGAGGGAATCTGAGTGATGCGAGGAATGAAGATATATGCCTTTTTGATACTTCTAACGACCATAACTTTTGCATATGTAGACTCTTGTGGTCCGCTAAGGATTGATGTTTGGACTCAAACTATGACTAAGGAAGGGGCTAGCCTTGAGTTGTCTCCATATACAGACCCTATACAACAACGTCAATTCGACTATTTTTTCATCAAGAATCTCACCATCACCAACTTCGGAAGTTGTACTGTGAAAAATATCACATTACGTATTTCAATGAATTCTCCATCCAGAAAAGAAATGCTATTTTGCCTTGCGCCTTTCCTCGAAGTTAAGTCATTAGATCCGGATGGAACGAAAGTATTTGATGAGCACGACAACCCCGGGGGAACAGGCTTTTTAAGTTGCCCCCAGGCATACGAAGAGTTAGGGAATTATTATTTGGTATTCGAGGCCCAATCAACCCCGATTTTCCGAGATAGAGAGTTCACTGGCGGGGATGCCACTATTTTTGGAGGATATAGCTTTTATGTAAACGGCGTCCAAACGAGCAGTGCGGACCGACAACTATTTGCAGTAAAATCAAGAGAAGAGCTCGAGGCAGTAAACGAGGCAAAAAATTCTTCTCTTTTTTCCTTTATTTCCATGGTGGGAACATGGGCCGCAGTAATAATTGCAATTATATTGGCTAAAATAACCTTCAAGAACCAGCAGGGGGACTCTAAGGAACTGTTAAACAAATTAGACGGTGTAGCTAACCATATAGAAGATGCTACTGACAGAGAAATTGAATCCCATCAAAAAATCAAAGCTGAACGTGAACGGACCCTCAAAGAGGGGTTCCTTAAAGACAGGACATAGGACTAAACGAGGAGTGAATTGGCGCTTACGCTTCATCGTAATGAAACGAGATAACTTCAAATGTAAAAAATGTGGCAGGTCACCAGCGACCGACCAATCTGTAATTCTTCATGTAGATCATATCAAACCATACTCAAAAGGTGGAGAAACGACAATAGAGAATTTGGAGACTTTATGTTCAGTGTGCAACATAGGCAAAAGTAACGAAGAATAACACCCAATAAGTAAACCCAAATAGCTTTCACACCATTACAGTAAACTAGAAACAGGGGAAAAACACCCAATTCCATTCTTTTGGCCTGTTTTACCCGTGAAAGCCAGCTTCTGTGTTCAGGGTTTTCCAATCAATATCGTATCGGTGAACCATGGGCCGAAAAATGCCAAAACCCATGATTCAAAGGTTTACTGATATGGTTTTGAACAAATAGAAACGGTTTACTTACGCAGTGTTTCTAGCATTCCGCGTGCATCCAAAGACGGGGCTGTTATCCGGACTATGCCATGATGCTCTGCACCGACAAAAGCATCCCATGTCGGACAAGGCTGGATGCCGGATAAAAATGCGACGAGCGCACTCTTTGTTTTCCCAGGCTGCATCTCGACCCTGCAGTTCTGCCCATAGTCGCGGCCAGCGAAATGGTAGTGGCTTCCGCGAAGACCTTGCTTGAACACCGCATCGACAGCACTGAGATCGAGCTTGCCGTTCGGTTTCCAAAGCTGCGGATCCTCGGGCCTTGCGACCGGCATCTGTGGGGCCTGCCTGCAGAATAGTTTTCTGAAGAATCCCATAACAGGATTATGCTTCAATGATTTTATAATCTTATTCTTCCTGTTTTTGAAACAAAAAACAGATTGGATATCTGCACCATATAGGTAGGCCTACGCATCTGAAACAGCCTAAAAGAATGGAATCTAAAAGACAATTAGAAATTCTAGAAAGATTTAACAAACATAGGCAGCCCACCGTTTTCCAGTGGGCTGACCAGTGGTTTGTCTTTTCTATGCTGGACATATAATAGAATAGTACATAGTGTTTATAAAGGTTCTTTTTTGACCACTTATAATAACACTACCTCAATTCAGGCATGAACTGCCGATCAGCCTGGACATGGTTGAGCAGAATCAGTCCAGCATTTTCTGCTGCCCGGAACATAGGGAGGAGGATCCTGGAGTGGGCCACCACATCACGGCCATCTGGCACCGGACTGCCTTTAAGGAAGGTAGAGCAGAAAGCAAGCAGACGCTCGAGGGAAACTCCCTCCTTCAACGCAGGATAGTAGCGGTCCCGGTTCATTGTCGAATAGCTCTGCGCTCCGGAGAACCCACGGGTGAGCAACAACTGCAGGGTGAAACAATCATCACGCTTTGGCGCTTCGCTCGGAACGGGCCTGAGTCTGCCATCCACTTGTTTCGCCTTAGGTATGGTGCGTTGCATGATATCTTATTCTGGAGATTCGGTTTAAATTTCTTATGGGGAAGAATAGTTCTAGAAATTCTAGATATATTTCTGATACTAGCGAAAACATCTCTTTTCTCGCCCTGATTCACTTCCTTTTGACAGATGCCTTTTTCTTGGCCTGCTTCTTCGCGGTCTTTTTCGGAGCCGCTTTTTTTGCGGCGGGTTTTTTGACCGCTTTCCGGGGATTGTTTTTCATCTCCACCGGATGGGAAGCCGCTGCCTCGATGCGCTCCTTCTGGCTGTTCATGTGGAATCTCTGGTCCAGTTCGGTCACGACCCGCTCGTATTCGTCGGCGCTGACCGCCATAGTGACAGTGCATCCGCACCTGGAGCACATGAATTGGCCTTCGGCGAGATCGATCGCGCGGGGCATCTTGCCACAACCAGAGCATATCTCGATTGTGTCTTCCATGGGCAACCTATCGAACGCATGTAATAAATAGCTTTCTACGTCGTGGCTCATTCCTTGGCCAAACCGTCTTTGACCATCTGTTTGAACATAGCGGCTGGCACTACCACCGATACGTCAGAACCGCAGTCAGGACAATGGAAACTATCCTTGATATCCTTGGATATCTTCCCGCAATTGGCGCATATCTCCACTGTGTTCTTCATAGGATCAGCCGTGGTGCTTTCCGCAATGGACGAAATCGCATATCGGCCCATGGTGGGTGAAGCCCCGGTCGGATATCCGCCTCAGAGAGGATTGGATTATGTCGAGCGCCCGATCAGCATCATCCTTCTCGGTGACATAGGGCGGAATCAGACGGACGCTACTCTGTCCGCATCCGACTATAAGCAGACCATTCCTTGCGCATTCTGCGATCAGGTTGTCTCTGCGTCTGGCGTCTTTTAGGTCGAATGCGAGCATGAGCCCGATGCCCCTCTGCCCGGAAATCCATTTCATATCCTGCAAAGACTTGAGCATGTATCTTCCAAGAGAAGCGTTCTTCAAGAGCAGCTTCTCCCGCTTGATTATCCTGATGGTCTCCACCCCGAGAGCCAAATCGAGGATGTGGCCGCCGCCCCAGGTGCTCGATATCGCTCCGGGCTCGCCGGGGAACATTTTCCGGGGTGCGACCACCGCACCGACCTGGAGCGCCTTGGCAGATGCGAACACGTCGGGTTTTATCCCATAATGCTCGAAGGCCCACCATCTCCCAGTGCGGCCCATACCAGCTTGCACCTCATCAGATATATAAGGGATGCCGCTATCAGCGCAGATGCGACGGAGCTCTGGGACCATCTTCTTAGGCGCTGGATAATAACCGCCCTCCCCTTGGACGTGCTCGATTATCACGAAGCCTATCTCGGCAGCGACCGCTTCGCTCCGGAGCATCCGCTCGAGGTGCGATGGAGCGCTCTCGTCGTAGGGGAGCCGGAGCATCGGCAATCTCATATATCCTTTCTTGTGCGTCTTGTTGGAATTCGTGAGCGATAACGCACCTAATGTCCGGCCGTGCCAGCCGTTCATCATGGAGATGCCGAACTTCGTCCCGTTCCGCTTCCTCATGCATATCTTGATGGCATTCTCGACCGCCTCGGCTCCGGAGTTTATCAGGAATGCGCTGTCGAAACTCCTGGGAGATATCGATGTCAGCTCCTCTATCATCCGGACGTGCTCCTCCTGGGCGAAATCCTGGCCGGCGTATTTTATCGGGAAGCGGGAGGAATATCTTTTGACGACCTCAAGGAGGTCCGGGTGGTTATACCCCAAAGGGTTCGACGCTATCTGGCTCGCCATGTCCAAAAAGACATTGCCGTCGATGTCTTCGCAATATGGGCCTTGGCCCTCGCCTGAAAAAATCAGGGGATATGATACCGACCAGCCGCCGTTCTTCTGCTTGAGCTTCTTGAGCAGGCGAAGCGATTTAGGCCCCGGGACAGGCGTCTTCAGGCTGATCATGGACAGAGAATCCATACAAGATTTATATACGTTGAGATAGGTTCTCTTCTGATGAGGCTCTGCTATCCCTGCATAAGCCGCTCGATAGGATGCATATCCAATTCCACCTTCAGGCTCGCACCCTATTCTGAAGAGAGCATGGAGAGCACGACAGCCAACAATCTCTCACGTCTCGAGAGGATATTCGGATATAACCGCGATAACGGGTTCTTTTTCTTCAGGCTGAGCTCTGACATCGTCCCGTTCGCATCCCATCCGAGATGCACATACGACTGGAAGGGATGGATTAGGGCCTCATGCTCGAAATCAAAGATAAAAAAAGAGCGCCACGAAGGCGCTCGAAATACTAAAAGAGGGAAAAACAAACATCATTTCTTCATGAATAGCGCGTACAGCATATACAGGGCGGAGAGTCCGACCAAGATATAGATGACCTGCGCAAGGATCGGGATCGAACCGAACAGAAGCTGGACGAGGTCCAACTTAAGCAATCCTACCAGGCCCCAGTTCAGGCCGCCGATGATGACCAATACCTCGGCCACCAGATCCAATGGGTTTTTTTCCATAGATATTTCACCTCGCATGGGATACTGGAGGCGAGCGTCCGCTGGACGTTTATAAACTTTCGTATGGGGATTACGGCTATCGTACGGAGAATGAAGGGAGGTTGTCGAATCTCAGTCAAACATCTTCGCGAACTCCCACTTCTTCCTGCTCTTCCAAGAGCCCTTGTGGTAAGCGTAGCTGGCTATCATGGGAAGCACGGATGTGGCTTCGGCATAGACCATCTGCTCGTAGGTGGTGTCCACCTTGCCCCAGGAGCTCGCCTCTTTCAATGTGGAGCTGGAGCATGCCCCATCGCGCACGTCGGCCACGGTTATCTGGATGGCGTATTTGTGCATGGGCACCTCTTTCCCGAGGATCTCTGCGCAGATGACGGTGTCCTGGGCGAAGTTCTTCGGGACCCCGCCGCCTATCATCAGCAGGCCGCTGGATGCGACCGCCATCTTGATTTTCGTGAGCTCATAGAAGTCCTTCACCGAATCTATGCTGACGTGCTTCTCTGGGTGCCTGTGCTGGTGGAGCACCAGGCCGAAGCCGGCGCTGCAGTCCGAGAATGCAGGCACGAATATCGGGACATTGTGCTCGAAGGCGGTCTGGACCAGCGAGTTCTTCTTTTTCGAGTGCTTGGTGAGCCATCTGCCCATCTCTTTGATGAATTCTCTCGACGAATATGGCCTTGGTTCCAGCGAATCCGCTATCTCCCCGACGGTCTTGTCGCAGGCCTGAAGCTGCTCTTCGTCGATGTAGGTGTCGTAGATGCGGTCGATGTACATGCCGCGCAGCTTGCTGTCATCCATGGTCTGGGAACCCTGATAATGCTTGTACCCGAGCGCCTCGAAGAAGTCCATGTCCACGATGGATGCGCCTGTCGCTACGATAGCGTCCACCATCTTGTGCTTCACCAAATCGGTGTAGAGGTCCATGCAGCCGCCTGCGCTGGTGCTGCCGGCCAACGTGAGTATGATGGCACAGTCCTTCTCTTTCAGCATCATGTCGTATATCTCTGCGGCCCTGCCCGTGTCTCTGGATGTGAAGGACATCTTCTTCATGGCTTCGACCAGAGCGGTCAGGTCGTGCTTCTTGATATCTATATGCTCCACTGGCGTCTTCAGATAGTCTTTCTTGTCCAAGATATCACCATTGGTTGATGGATTCCGGGCTCCAGGATTTAAATCTGTCGCCGGATGCGCTCGGCGACGGAGGAGAGCTCTTCCGGAGCGGCTTTCTTCGCCCTCTCATAAAGCTCGCTTCCCGAGTTTATCGGGACCAGATGGATGTGGGCGTGAGGGACGAGGAATCCTTCGATGATGACGCCGATGCGTTTTGCTGCCATCGCTTCCTTGAGCGGACCGGAAAGGCGCTTGGCGGCAAGGAACAGGTCCGAGTATGCCTTCTCGTCCATGTCGAATACGCTGTCCACGTGCTTCTTCGGTATGATGAGCGTGTGCCCTGGGTTCACGGGGTTGATGTCCAGGAAAGCGATGTGCCTTTCATCCTCCCATATCTTCGAGCTCGGGATCCCGCCGTTTGCTATCTTGCAGAATATGCAGCTGTCCATACCGGACACTCTCGGCCGTGATTTTTATAGATATTTGAGCTCCAGCCGCTTCGCCTTGGGGAGCATGTTCTTTATTGTCCCGGCCTTCAGGAGGCCGCACCCCAGCGGATAGCCTTCGTAGGTCAGCAGGACATAACCGTCGCCGGAGACCGGAGACCCGAGACCGGAAACCGTCTGGGGCGATGCGCTGGAACCGGGGCCTGCCATCCGGATGTCCTCCCCCCGCACATAGGAGAGCGTCTGCTCGCGGCTGAGCCGGATTTCGTTCTTTTTCACCTGTCTCCCGAATGCCTGCAGGAGGTTCGTCGTCGGCTTGATGGAATCCCCGGCCCTGGCGATTAGAAGGCCGACGGTGACCACCTTGGGCCGGTCTATGGCCCTCCTGGGACCGAGATAGACCCGCCCCTTTGAAGCGAGATAAAATCCGAAATCCTTGAAGACCTCGGGTCCCAAGCCGAAGCGCTCCTCAAGGTACTCCAGCACGGCGTCCTTCAGCTTGTCCGGGGGGAGCTCTTTCTTCTGTTTCCTCATGCCCTCACCCTAGCCAAAAAGAATCCGCCCGTGTCGTTGTGGTGCGGCCAGATGCGCACCGCTTTCGCCACTTCCCCATCGAACGTGCTCCCGGACCAGGAGTCCAGGGGTTTTGATGTTTTGAGCCCTGGAAATGGGGCGATGGTTTCGAGTTTAGCCTCCCGCTCCTGGATCAGATGCTGTAGCACGCATTCATTCTCCTCTGGCGCGAAGGTGCATGTCGAATAGATGAGCACGCCGTTTGGTGCGAGCAGGTCATATGCCTTGATTATGAGCTTCTTCTGCAGACCTGCGCATCCCTTGATGGATTTCTCGGACCATGCCCGGAACAGTTCGTCGTTCTTCCTTATGGTGCCCTCCGATGAGCAGGGAGCGTCCAGCATCACGATGTCGAACTTCAGCTCGGGGAACATGCGCAGATCCTGGTTGGTCACCACGGCATTCACCGCCCCAGTCTTCTCAAGGTTGAATTTCAGCGCCCTTATCCGGCTGTAATCGATATCGTTGGCGATGACTGTGTTACGGTTTCCCATGAGAGCGGATAGCTGGGTTGTCTTGGAGCCGGGGGCCGCGCAGGCGTCCAGCACGAGCTTGGCTGATTTGAGCTCCTCCAGCACCAAGAGGGGCGGGAGCATGGAGACCAGCTCCTGCATGTAGATGGCTCCGGTGAAATGCTCCAGGGTGGAGCCGACAGCCGGATCCTCGGAGATGAAGGCGTCCTCGTACCAGGGCATCTGCCTGATGGCCATGCCATAGCCGGCGAAACGCTCCTTGGCTTCTTCGGCCGATGACTTGAGCGTATTGACGCGGAACGATTTGGGGAGGAGGCGCTCCAGCGAGGAGAGGAACGCCCCCTCGTCATCCACCATCGGGCAATAGCGCTCCTGGAATCTTTCTGGTATCTCCATGGTCACACCCTCTTTATGGCGAATCCCCGCTTGATGATGAACGACTCCATCATGCGCCCGAACAGCTTCTTTGCATCTTTCCTCTCGCTCTCCGGGGCGCTCCAGGTCAGCGAGAAGACCTTGTCAGGACCGCGGAAGATGATATTCCCGCCGAAATGCTTCCTGCTCCCGCACTGGAAGGAGTATTCCCTCTTGTATGCCGGGATGCCGTGGAATCTCGCCATCTTGATCTCAGCGATGATGCCTGATTTAGGGCCGCACTCAGCCTTCACGTACTTGGCGAAACTGAACTTTTTCGGGATCTTGGCATCCACGGCGACAGTGAACACCCTCTTTTTATCCGGAGAGCGGAAGGATATCGTATAGCTGCCATCCACGAGAGCGATGTCCTCGTCGTACTTCCATCCCGAAGGCAGGTCGAACTCGAAGTTGCCCATGCCGTCCATGAAACGCTCGAAGCTGGGCTTGGGCTTGCTGAAAAGCGAGAGCATGCTCGATAGCAGGTCATTTCTCCGCAACCCATATCACCTCTCTGCAATCTGCGTCGAACGGAGAGTAATCGAATCCGCAATACGCCTTGATGTTCCTGAAGCCGGATGATGAGAGTAGCTGGCGCATCTCCTTGGGCTCCACATAATGGATGTCCATCTCGAACTCCTCGCGCTCCCCATAGGTAGTGATTGCTATCCTGTAATGGCCCTGGTCGCCCTTCTTCTCGTACTTGAGATACCAGTCAAGCTTGTAGGGCTTGCCTTCGGGCGAGACCAGGCTCTCGGATTCGAAGAGATGATAGCCTTCGGTCATCGAGCGCTCCTCATCCGAGGGATCGTAGGTATGGAGTATGAGGCGGCCGCCCTTATCCAGGTGCTCCATGAAGCAGGCGAGCGCTTTTTTCCTCTGGACCCCATCCAGATGGAGGAGGCTGCGGTAAGGTACTATTATGAGCGAGAATGTCCGGCCCAAATCGAAATCCGCCATATCCGCCACGTGGACCTCGGGATTTAGCCCCATGCCCTCGGCCTTCTGCTTCAGCCTCTCTATCATAGGCGGCGAGATGTCCATGCCGACAGCTTCGATGCCCTCCGAAAGCAGGCGGAGCAGTATCCGGCCCGTGCCGCAGCCTGCCTCCAGTACCGGCCCTCGCGCGTTCTTTGCCTCCAGCATATAGAAATCAAGATCCAGCCTGTCGCAGTATATCAGGTCGTAATATCCCGCCAGCCTCTCGTAGACGTCCACGATAGGATTGCGTGCGCAAGATAATTAATGCTTGCCTGAGAGAATCATCCGTGTTCCTCCATATAGACATGGACTATTTCTTCGCCCAGCTGGAGGAGAAGCGGCGGCCCATGGCCAAAGACAAGATAATCGTGGTGTGCGTCTACAGCGGAAGGACATCCGATTCCGGTGTTGTCAGCACCGTAAATTATCCCGGAAGGGAGATAGGGATACGCTCGGGCATGCCCATAGCCTTCGCCAAGAAGAGGGCCCCTCCAGCAGACACGATATTCGTCCCGGTGGACCATGAGCACTATGGCGAGATGTCCGCGCATATCGATGCTACGATACGCGAGCTGTTCGGGAAGGTGGTGCAGGCCAGCGTGGATGAATGGAACGTGGAGGATCCGCAGGCGGTCGAGAAGGCCGAAGAGCTGAAGGTGCTGATAAAGAAGAGGTTCGACCTCACCTGCAGCGTAGGCGTGGCTCCTTCGCTCCTGGGGGCCAAGATGGCGGCCTCGAAATCCAAGCCTGACGGCCTGCTGGTGCTGGATGCGAGAGCTGAGAAACGGATGATAGACGATTCCGATGTCGAGAAAGTGCCCGGGATAGGGCCCAAGACCGGGATGGCTCTTCGGACGCTCGGAGTGGCCCGGGTGGGAGATATCAGCAAACTAGACCCGGTGATGCTGGCCGAGACGTTCGGGAAAAAGACCGGCGGCTGGCTGCACGAGCTGGGCCAGGGAAGGTATGCGACCGTGCTCGGCGAGGAGAAGGAGCAGGAGGAGGTCAGCCGGATAGGCACTCTCAAGGAGATGACAAGGGACCCCAACATGCTGATTGCCAAGCTAGACGAGCTGGAAGGAGAGGCCAAGGAGCGCCTGATGGCGATGAAAAAATCTTACCGGACGCTGGGGCTGACATTCATAACCGAGGACCTCAAGACGCACACGAAATCGCATTCGTTCAAGAAGCCCCATTCATGGGAGGAACCCATCAAGAGGGAGAAGGAAGAGCTCGTCAAGGAGTTCCTTACTGAGAACGGCCTGATGGTGAGAAGGATAGGCATCCGCTTCAGCAATTTCATGGAGATGGGCGGGCAGACGACGCTGTTCTAGTACTGGTTGCGAAGGATGCGGTCTATGCTCTCGCTCGTCGCCGGATCGAGCGCAAGTGAACCCTCAGAGATATCATGCCAACGACGCAATCCTGTTCCATATGCGGCATGATGGCTGACCGGGTACTTCACAACATCCCCTCCCGCTACCAGTAGCGTCTCAGGCAAGTGATCGTGCATGAATATCGAGTGGAATATCTCCTTGAGTTCGCTGAAGCTTTTACTGAGATACGTCATGCAGCATCGCCGGGTCAGGTCATCGGTCGTAGTTCTCGCCGTATAATTTCCAGCGGCGTTGTGAATCTCGATCGAATATATCATAGCTAACAAGCCGATAGCATCAGCAGCACCGGCCGCTCTCGCAAATTGGATCGCGCTGGAGAGATCTAGAGTCCCGACCTCGAAAAAAATCGTCCGTCCGTCATGGATATGGTAATTGGCTTCCGGATGCGCGATGCCTACGCCAGCGCCACCCACCATGTTGACCAGAAGAGGTATATCGGGATTCAAGGACCTCTCGACCGCGTTGGCCTCTTCCTTTATGGCATTCTTGGCAGCGTCATCAGAGGCGGCATAATAGCTTCGCATAGCTGCCCTGCGGCGGGCGATTACCCCGGTATCATCCGGGATGACATCCGAGTAGGCGGCCGAATAGCTGAGACTTCCCTTTCTGAAGAAGCGCAGCTCATGATAGGTCAGGAAGTTCTCTGGAAACAGGGAATGCGCGAACTCCAGGGCCAGCGCCTTGATGAGATGGTACGCAGGCTTCTTCGGATTGAGACGGGTACCAAAATCCCAAGATGTGAATGCCAATACGAAGTGCTGAGGCGTATCATCAAGAGGCTGGAGCCTCTCCACCATCTCTCGGCCGCCTTTTGTGAAGAGCTTGCTGAGAGTGGCCTCGTCGGTCTTGCAGAGAGGTTCTCGCCTGCCTCTCATGGGCCCTGCGCAGCGGATCTTCATGTTATGATTAATGAAAACATAGGTTTAAATACACTTCTGACCACAGTAAATAACAACAATTGATCCAACCAGAGGTGGGATTGAATGATCGGAACCATAAACAGTTTCGTTAGCAAGGTCGTCGGCACAGTGTCCCCGTTAGTCGTGGGAGAGAAGAGCGTGAAGGCTCCCAAGTCCGCGAAGGCGGCCAGGACTATCAGGAAGGCTGTGAAGAAGACCTCGAAGAAGTGCAGGAGCGCGAAGTGCAAGAAGTCCTGCAGGAAGTGCAGGTAATCAGAGCGCCGCCAGGTATTCTTCTTCGACCGCATGCAGTCTGGCAGGGATTATCACCGTAAAAGGCGGCCTGCCCAGATCCTTTTTCTTCAAATCTCCTATTTTACCGTAGCTTATCCTCTCGTCAGGATAGCCCAGGCTGGAGAGCACTATGGCGCTATCGAACTCCGAGAGCATCTCCAAGGCGGCGGTCGCCTCCATCGGCGATGGCTCGGTATCCAGCAAAACCAGGCTGTGCATGTCCATCTTCAGGTTCTGCCGGATTATCTCCAGCGAGGAGGTGGGCTTGTAGTTCTCCCTGGGATTGACCAGTGTCGCCGTCTTCCCGAAGCGATATATCTGCAGGCCGGCGCGGGCCGGAGCGACCGAATATATCGAGGAGTTGTGGATCACACGGACCGGAACCCCTTTCTCCCTCGCCTCCAGGACGAGCGTGATATGGGTGGTCGCTGTCAGCGGATCGCCGGATGCCAGGATGCACACGTCGGCGGATTTGGCCTTCTCCACGAGAAAGGAGCTTTCCACCGACTCCCTGGGAAGGCGGATTATCTTCCTGCCTGCGGTCTTCTCCAGGGCAGAGAGCGTCTCCTCGGTGACGGGGTTGGTGTAGGTCTCTAGGTAGGCCTCGTCGCATGATTTCAAGGCGTCCATGCCGGAGAGGGTGATATCGAAGGCCACCCCGGTGCCGATGAGGAAAAGAGCCATGATTAGATGACTGTCGTAAGATTTATAAACCGAACCCGCTACAGTATACTTTGAGACACATATAAGCTCCATCCCCAAAGGGTAAAATCACGGTCCTTTCTTCATAGAAAGGATAACGCGCAGGGGTCAAACATCACCATCCCCCTACCCCTCGCGTTTCCTCTTCATTCTGTGCTCAGCGTCCAGCCGACCAGTCTGTCTCCCTGGCGCTCTGCACGAAACACTAGACCGCTTTCTTCTAGGCGCTGGCGCTGGAACAACACGGCGGGTTGGGATATCACGCCCAGCTCGGCGCTGGGATTGTCCTGCTCCACATTCGAGAAACCGTAGAACTTGAGATATATCCATTCGCCAGGAAGCACATTGAAGGCATACCAGCCATAGTGCTCTGCGGAGAGCTCGTCAGGGCCGAAAAGCCCACCCTGTGCATATAATGTGTCCTTTATGGCTATCTGCACCGTGCCTCCTGATATGGACAGGACCTCCACCACGTGGTCGAGTTCGTTGACCGGAACGCCGTTGTGGACGTGGTATCCTGTAACATCGAAGAGTTCCCCTGCCCTCAAGGCGGCGTTCTCGGTCTCTTCGGCTATGACGACGACATCCTGGTCGAAATAGAGGAGTATCGGTTCTGAGTCGAGCAGCTTCACCTGGGCGCGCTTGAAGATTTTATCTAGAGGCGGGTCGAATGTGGATACCTCTGCGCTAAGCTCGCCTTTGCAATAGGTGGTCTCCACGTATTGCATGGAATCCGGCAGCTCTCTCTGTGAGGGGCGGGTCACGCATTCAGGATTGGATGGGCCAGTCTCATGGGCGGCGGTATTGCGGTTGTCGTTGCCGACCGAAGCCATGCAACCAGCCAGCAGCATACCGCCGGCTATGACAGGGGCGGCGAGCCATCTGCCGAACTTCTTTCTGGCCGGTTCGCGGCATCCCTGCCTCCTAGGGTCCTCGGGTTTCCTTATTTTTTTCATGAACCATCACAAACGGAAGTCATTCGCCTTCCCTTCTGCTGAGCGTCCAGCCGGCCAGCCCCCGGCCTACCCATTCCGCATCGACATCGAACACGCCGTAAGGCGTAGTGAACCGATAGTCCTTTGCCATGAAGAACGAGGTATCGTCGTTGAGTTCTGAGGAGCCCACCATGCCGAGACCGTTCTCGCTGGCGAGGCCGCGGAAGACGCTTATGTGAGCGGTGGACTTCTGAGGATTATCGGTCCTCCAGGTACCATAGAGGTCGGCCACCAGGACGGTGCCATCCCCAAGCGGAAAGGAATACCAGAGGTAATCGAACCTCAGGAGAAAATGCTCGACGATCGGATTGGATCCTGGATCGATAGTGATAAAAGCGCCGTGCTCGTCTATCTCGTCCAGCCTGAGCGTATGGGCGCCATCGAAGACTGATATGGATGACCCTGGCGAGAGGGTGTGATCGGTGCCCTTAGGTATCATTTGTATGATTCCGCCGTATGTATCCGGCGCTTGGGTGCTTGGCGCAGAGGTGCCGAGGAGCGAGACCTCCTCGTCCCCGACCCATACTGACTGGCGGGTGAGGCCGTTGTTGAGGGTGGGCGTGAATGTGGACACTTCTATCTTTAGGATACCATTGCAATAAGTGCGCTCCTGCTCCTGCACAGTTGTGCTGTTCACGACGCGGCTGTCGCGGATGGTTTCGCATTCCGGCGGCGGAAGCATATGGTCAGACCCGGTGGGCGAGCGGTCGCCGGTGCTGGCTATGCAGCCGCCGGAAAGAGCTATCCCGACGGCGAGCATGGGGGCGGCGAGCCATCTGCCGAACTTCTTTCTGGCCGGTTCGCGGCATCCCTGCCTTCCAGGGGCCTCGGGTCCCTTCAGTTTTTTCATCGCCACTCCACTCTATTATCGCGCTTTGGAGATATAAATTAGTATCGGAGGGTTTTTAAAGGTGTATAATTATGGCTGTTAGTGATTATATAGACGAGGATGACACCGACTTGCTGAGCGTCCAGCCCAGCAGCCCTTCACCTCCCCATACCGTGCTGACGGTGAATTCGCCTTCGGCTGTCATGATGGAACTCCCGTCCCAAAAGCACACGAGAGCGCGGTCTTCCAGATCGGCCGAAGACACCAGCGTGCCGTTGTCGAGCCGCCCGTAGAACAGGCTTATCTCGGCAGCCCCCGAGATGCCATAGACGTCCAGCAGGATCACATCATCTGCACCCACATAGAACGTGTACCAGAGCCTGTTGAGCTCCAGCTCATGGCCGGCCTCTATTGTCTCGCCGTCGGCGTTCTTTATCGTGATGTACGCCTTCCCGCCAGCTATCTCATCCACGACGACCGTATAACCATGGTGTTCGATCGAACCGCCAGGCGGTAGCGTGGCGCGGAGGGCCTCTGAGCCGAGAAGCACTATTGTGGGCTCGCCGTTGAGGAGAATGTGCTCCGAGTCCACGATATCGAGCGCCTTGCGCTGGACATCGTTCTGGAGGGGAGGCACGAATGCCGACACCTCCACCTCAAGCACCCCATCGCAGCGTGTCTGCTCGACATGCTGTGTCGTGGAATCACCCACAGGTCTCTGATAGGACGTGGTCTCGCACTGCCGGGTGCCTGCGTCGGGCAGGACAAGATGCCGCGATTGACCGGGGCTGTAGCCCTCCATCTCACATCCGCCGGCCAGGGCCAGGCCGGCGGCTAGGAGCGGGGCGGCAAGCCATCTGGTGAATCTCTTACTGGGCGGTCCAAGACGTCCCTTCAGCGGTTCCTGCATCGGATTTTTCCGGATGTGCCTCATCCACCCTCACCATCCGCCCTGCTGAGGGTCCATCCGAAGAGGTGGTGGCCTCCCCAAGCCCCTTCCACATGGAACACGCCGTCAGGAGTCGTGACACGATACCCGTGGATAAGGGTCACGAGTGTCTCGTCATTGACTTCTGAGTAGCCCACCAGGAAACCTGCCTCGCTGGTCTTCCCGCGGAATACGCTTATGTCCGCGAAGGACTTCTCCCGGCAGTCGGTCATACCCAACCCGTAGATGTCCGCGATGAGGGTGGTGCCGTTTCCCAAAGGGAACTGGTACCAGGAATAATCCGACCTCAGCAGATGGCGTTCGAACAGGACCGAGGCACCATCGGTTATAGTGACATATGCGCCCCGTACTGGGTCCGCATCCACAAAATCCACCACTTCCAGGGTGTATGGGCCTCCGAGTATCTCTACCGGGTGGTCCGGGGAAAGCACATATCTTGTGCCCTTGGACACAATGGTGACGATTCCCGGCGAGGTCCCGAGCAGGGAAAACTCCCGCTCCCCCACCCACACAGACTGCCGCGTGAATCCGTCGTCCAGCGACGGTGAGAAGACGGAGACCTCCATCATGAGAAGCCCCTCGCAGTATGTGAGCTCCTGTTCCTGGGTCGTGTGCTCGTTCACCCGACGGACATTGCTTATCGTCTCGCAGGGATCGGGGCGGTAAGTGTGGTCTGTACCATCCTCCTTCTGGCCTGGAGTGCGGGGTATGCAGCCGCCCGAGAGGGCCAATGCAGTCGCTATGAGAGGCGCTCCGAAACGTTCTCCGAACCATCTGCCGAACTTCTTTCTGGCCGGTTCGCTTCCCCTTTTCCAGGAGGCTTCTCTTTGCCGCAGGGATTTCATATTACCCCAACATATTTAGCATTCATAAGTATAAATGTCTATCGAACGCTTTTAAAAGTTGTTGAATCTGATGGTTTTATATGATTCAGTCGACTGTGTTGCATAACTCAGCACTTCGCGACGTGCGGTCTTTCTGGGCAGGATAATGTTGATTTGTGGCAACATCGTCGGTAGGCGGTGCCATTCTCCACCAGTTGCGCAACACCCTCATTCAGTCCATGAGAAGGGCGCTCTTACCGGCCATGACAGAATGCTTCCCTGAGAATCCGCGATTCACTTCGAGCACGTACATGGCTTCTGCCTTCGGGGTGTAGAGCCTGCATTTCGTGATATTCAGCCCGCAGGGCTCCATCTCCAGGATATCGACCACAGACCCGTCTCCAGCTATGTAGATAGCATCCAGGGGGATCGTGGTGTTGAGCATCCAGAACGGGTAGATGCCAGGCCTGTCGAACTCGAAGAGCATGCCCTCGTATTCGCCCAGGGAAGAGCGGCCCATCAGGCCCTTGGCCCGGGTGATGGAATTGTTGGCTACCTCGACAGAAATCTCGAAGCGCTCGTTCTCGGAATTGACGAGCGTTATCCGCCTCTTCTCCCCTTTGGCGGTCATGAAAAGAAGGATAAGGATTATCAGGACCGCCACAATCACTATGGCGGCCGCATCGGGCTTCATATCTTCTTGAACCTGTCCTTGAACTTCTGCTGCAGCTTCGGCAGGTTCGTGTACTCCATGTCCTCCTCGGGGAGGCGGTGGGGCTCGAACGGGCCGTGCCTGCGCATGTATTCGGCGATGTCGTTGGCTTTCGCCCGCGTGTACTCGTACGAGTGGTCCTTGAAGATGTCCACCGGACCGACCAGCTTGCCTTCAGCGAGCTGGAAGCCGAGGGCGACAACCCTGGGCGGACCGTCCAGCCTCGTCGGGATGGCCATCTCCATCGAGCAGGGCATCATCGGGCCTTGGTGAGAGCCCCGCATCCATCCTGAGACCAGGTGCGGGAACGAGAACGGCTCGAGCGCCTCGCCGACCGAGGGAAGCCCTGACTGGCAGCGGACTACCGCCACCGGGTCATCCTTGCCCACATAGGTGCCGGCCACCTGCGAGAGCTTGTCGGTCGAGACCGCGCATACCGCTTCGCTTTCCTTGACCTTGTTGGCCGGTCCCGGGAATACGCGCTTGATCACATAGCGCGATCTGGAGCCGATGAACGCCAGCATGGAGTACATCTCCTCGGGCGTCTTGAATGTTATCTTCCTGCCTTCGATGGTGTCATAGACCTCGAAGTGGAACCCTCCGGACATATTCGGGTCGATGACCAGGCCAGGGGTGTTGAACGGGTCGGCGAACATGCGGTAGACCGGGAGGTTGAACGCGCCGGGGTCGGTCTTGTCCATCATGAACACGATGACCGGTTCGGATCCCCTCTCCTCGAACTCCAGTTCCGCGCAGCCCGGGCCCATGCCCTTTATGTTCCCCGAGAATGCGTCTTTGAGAAGGTCCTGTCCGGCGCCGTAGAGCTTGAGCTTCTTGGCGATGGCCGTCCCTGCCACGAACGCATCCCAGGCCAGGCCGTGCACTTCCTTGCTGTCCACGCCCTTGGTGTGCGTCATGATGAGATTGATGTCATCGCCGCACCAGCCGACGAAATAATCTATGAGCAATCCGGAGGCCTTCGCTCCTGCGAGCTTGTCCTTGACAGCCTTCACCACATCCGGATTGACTGTCTCGTGGCCTGGCATGCCTCCTATATCTGCTTTAATCACACTGAGAGTCACTTTCATAAGTCGATACACCTCTCTCTGGCGATAACTATCAGCGATAGAATAAAAATCTTCCTTAGAATTCCGTGGATTGACGAACATCGCTATATACTTTCGGCAACTATTTATAGCTTACCCAATAAAGTAGATTGCGGATTCTAGAGAGGTTTTTCGATGGACGCGCTAGACAAGAAGGGTTCCGGATTGTTGATAGAAGGGAGGAAGACTCTGGAGACGATCCAGATACCGATTTACGGGTTGGACCCCCAGACCAGCACCGCCTATGTGGTCGCCACATATCCCATGGATTCCGGGGCGACCGCAGTATACCAGAGCAGAGCGGGAGGGTTCGTCCCGCCGGGAGTGGCCGGGGATACCTGCTTCGGGCAAGCCAGCCATTACGGCCAGGGATTCTTCGAGGGGATGAGATTCTATGACTCGCCCTACGGTCTGGTGCTCGTCCAGCCATCCGCGAACTACGCGAGGTTCATGCACTCGGCCACAGTGTTCCACCCTCTCCTGGCGAGGCTGGCGATGGAGAATTTCGGCTCTGATCCGGAGCTCATGAAGATCAGCTTCGGCACCCCTCTCACACCATCAGTGTTCTACGAGATGGCAGAGCAGAGGTTCAGGGAGGGCAAAGACATGGCATACACCCTCAGGCTCGATCGCAGGGGCGGGAAGAAGGAGATGATAGAGGTCGATATGGCGCTGCGCGTCGCAGGAAGAGACGGAGCCATCTCCCGCCTCACCATGAAACAGATGGATACCATCATCAAGGTCTTGGCTTACACCGGCAGGCTTGTTAGCTCGGGATATTTCCCCCAGAGCCTGGAGATGACCGCGGCAGGATATATCAGGCCGTTCGGCTGGGTTGCCGGCGAACAGGGCCTGAAGGTACCGTCCATCGTTGTGAAGAGGGCTGCGGATGGCCTATCCATAACCAACAAGTCCATGTACTTCGCGGCAGCGACCCTGCCCTGGGGCCTCTACCTCACGGAAAGCGACTATGCCAAAGGGCTCGATGTCATGGTTTCGCCATATAACCGCATCATGGATAATGTCATGCCGGCGAACGCCAAGGTGGCCGGCAACTACGTCAACTCCCTGATGCCCATCAACCTGGGCGCCATGTTCGGGTTCGGAGAGATACTCGCCTTCAACGGAAACGGACGATTCGTCGAAGGCTCTGCTGAGAATGTGTTCGTGTTCATGCAGGAAGGCAAGGAGGTGGTGGCCTACACTCCGCCTATCGGCGACGGCTGCCTCCCCGGCACCACAAGGGATCGCGTCATCAAGACGCTCGGCAACCTGGGGATCGAGCTGAGGTACGGCTCGCTTGATCTCAAGACGCTCTACAATGCCAGGGGAATCCTGCTCACCGGCACCGGAGCGCAGATGATACACGTGCGCTCGATAACCGAGCTTGACGCTGCCGGAAGGATAGCGGAGGCGGTCCGTTTGAGATCCGAGGACGTCGGAGGGAACGGGAGCGAGCTCGTGCGCAGGAATTTCAAGGGCAGGAAGCGGCTCATCAACAAAGGCCAGAAGCACCACGTCATCGACATTGTGCAGGCAGAGCACGAACGCATGGTTTTGGAGAGCATGCTCGAGCCGGTCCACAGCATAGACTTCTGCGTGTTGGCCAAGCTTCTCGGCGGCCTGGAATCCGGGGATTTCATGACGAAGAAGGACGTGCGCGACGCTGCCGCCGGATACTTCATGGAGAAGGTCGACGGGCTCAAGGCGCCGGAAGATCTGGCCGAGAAACACCGGAGGGTGGCCAGGATAATAAAGAAGGCCATGAACGCGAGGGATGGCCCGGGCGTCCGTGCCGGAGAGCTCTTCTGCGCCACCAGGAGGATACGGAAAAAATAAAGCTATCTGTTCTGCGCGACCTGGGTCTGGAGGATCTTGAACTTGTCCTCCTCCACGATCTTGGTCTTCGCTTTCTTCCCCACGTGCAGGACCTGCTCGCTCCTCGAACTGTCCCTATAGATGGTCATCCCCTTGCAGTGGAGCTTCCAGGCTTGGGTGTAGACCGCCTCCACATCCTCGACCGTCGCTTCGGCAGGCATGTTGATGGTCTTGCTGACTGCCAGGTCCACGTTCTTCTGGAAGGCGGCCTGCATCCTCACATGGGCATCCGGAGTGAGGTCGTGCGACACCCGGAACACGTTCTTCACGTCTTCCGGTATCTCGTCCATGTGCTGGATGGTGCCCTCTTCCATGACCTTCTGCATCAGCTCCTGGCTGTAGAGGCCTCGGACCTTGAGCACTTTCTCGAAGATGTCATCGCAGTAGTAGTACTGTCCGGCCCTGACAGTCTTCAGGAAGGAGAGCGCGAAGACGGGCTCGATGCCGCTGCTGCTGTCGGCTATCATGGATATCGTGCCGGTCGGAGCGATGGACGTGCAGGTCGCGTTGCGCATGGCGTCGTACTTCTTCGATAGCGGGCTGCTCTTGAAGTCAGGGAACGAGCCTCTGGCGCGCCCGAGCTCGTGGCTCATCTTCCTAGCCTCATCCTCTATGAACTTCATGACGGCCTCGCCGACTCCGTATCCTGTTTCGGAATCGTAGCGGATGCCCATCTTGAAGAGCATCCTGGCGAATCCCATGACGCCAAGGCCTATCCTCCGGCTCCTCTGCGTCTGCTCCTTGATCTGCTGGATCGGGTACTTGTTTAGGTCTATGACGTTATCCAGGAACTGGAAGGCTACCCTTACCACGTATCTCAGGCGTTTCCAGTCCACCTTCTTCTTCCAGTCGCCGCGGCTCCAGTCGAGCTCCACGAACTTGACCAGGTTTATGCTGCCGAGGTTGCATGACTCATAGTCTGGCATGGGCACCTCGCCGCAAGGATTGGTGGCGTGGATAGGGTGGTCTGGTGTCGGATTGTGACTGTTTATCTCGTCGATGAACAGTACGCCGGGCTCAGCGCACTTCCAGGCGCTATAGGCTATGAGCTTGAAGAGGCTGCGGGCGTTCACTTTGCGGATGGGCTGCATGTTCCTGGGATTGAGCAGATCATAATCGCCATTGCTCTCGACTGCCTTCATGAACTTGTCGTCGAGCATCACGCTCACGTTGAAGTTCTCCATCACGCCAGGAGTCTGCTTCATGGTGATGAACTCCTCGATATCAGGATGCCAGACGTGCATGGTGGCCATGTTTGCACCCCTCCTCTTGCCGCCCTGCTTGATCACGTTGGTGGCGTTGTCGAAGGCGCTCATGAAGGATATCGGACCGGATGCGATTCCGGCGGTGCTCTTGACGAAATCGCCTTTGGGTCTCAGATAGGAGAAGCAGAATCCGGTCCCTCCCCCGGTCTTGTGTATTATCGCTTGGTGCTTGACAGACTCGAATATCTGCTCGATGTCATCGCCGACCGGCAGCACGAAGCACGCGGCCAGCTGTCCGAGCTCGGTGCCGGCGTTCATCAGCGTTGGGGAGTTGGGCAGGAACTCAAAGTTGGTCATTATCTCGAAGAACGCGTCTTCATAATGTTTCATGGTGGCCTCGTCGGCCCCGTACGCCTTCTCATTGGATGCGAGGTACCTCGCGACCCTCTGGAAGAGCTCGCTCGGAGTCTCGATTATCTTGCCCTCCTCGTCCTTGAGCAGGTATCTGCGCTCTAGGACCTGGACAGAGTTGAGAGGGAGCTTCAGGTCATCCTTGACGCCCAAGGCGCTCTTCATCTCGCGCTCCACGTTCTTGCGGTGCCTGTAGAGGATGTATGATTTCGCCGTGGTCGCGTGCCCGGTCTCGATGAGCGCCTTCTCCACCAAATCCTGCACTTCTTCCACTGTCGGGACGTAGTCCTCCTTGAACTTGGCGTTGATGTACTCGACGACCTTTCCCGCTACTCGGCTGGATTCCTCCTTGTCGGTCCCGCCCACTGATTCCGCGGCCTTGAATATGGCATTCGTTATCTTCTCTTTGTCGAAGTCGACGATAGAGCCGTCGCGTTTCCTGATTTTCTTGATAGTCATGGAATCACCGATCGCTTCTCCACGAAGAAGAAGGAGCGCGGCCCTATCCCGCCAAGGTCAGGCCGAGCAGGACATATTCATTGATAATCAATTTAAATGTGGCATTCCACGGCGTGAAGGTATCTACACTAAATGTACACAGTCGCCGACCGAAAGAAGGGAGAAAACTATTGCTGGCGCCTGTTCAGGATGAACAGGGCCCCGAATCCGCCGACGACGAAGTTCACCATGCTGCCGAATACGAGCATTCCGAATCCGCACACCGCAGAGAGTGCCACGCCGCTAAGGCCTATGAGACCGCCGAATATCGAGGATGCGATGACCATCTCGGTGGAGCCGAAGCCCACGGTGTCGAGAGGTCCGCGGACCAGCAGTATCGCCAGGAGTATGTGGAGGACCATCTCCACCAGGCCGATCATGAAATATGAGAAAGCCGTGATGTAGCCGGCCTCCATCACGTCGAAACCATAGAGCTTGACCGCCCGGATGCCGGTCCAGAAGAAGAGGACAAAGAACAGCGGGAACAGGATGAGCAGGTAGAGCCCGTTGGTGATGTCGAGGATGTCTCCTATGTCATCGGTGATTATCGTGGATAGCAGCTGGAGTATCATGGAGAGTATGGATAGGACGATGCCGATGCCTATCGTCAACAATGAAGCGGTGAGTATCCTGCGCACGTCTACCTGTCTTTCTGCCATTTGGTCACCTGGACTGGATGAGAGTGCAAAATTTATAAATCAGAGCTAGATTTCAGGCGTTCTATGAGCAGCTCCATGCGGCCTCGGCGCATCCTGACGCGTTTCCGGCCGGTCTTGGTATGGAATCGGCCGAAAAAGAAGTGATACTCCTTTATCGCCATCTCCAGACCTGCTTTTTTGCCCAGTCTCATCTCCCAGTAGGGGATCAACCTCTCCTTGAAGCCCTTGGGCGACATGAGCGGCAATTTGTCGGAATCGTACAGCACGGCCCTCTCTTTCGGGCATCTGCAAAAATCCTTGTTGTGGAAATGGATGGCATCGCGGACTTTATCTATGAACCGTGTCGGGAGGCCGATGGAACGCAGAAATGCGGCTGCGGCTTCTGCGCCGAGCGCACCGTGGTCTCCGGCTGCGTTTTTCCTGATGTCATGGAGCATGGCCGCGCTCCAGCAGACATCCGGGTCCGCTCCCTCTGCCTCGGCCAGCCGAAGAGCGAGCCTCGCGGTCTGACGGAGATGTGGCATGGAATGATGCTCATCGTTTCCCGCCGTTTCCTGCGCTGCGAACCGGGATATTGCCCGCCTCTGCGCCCTGGAAAGCATGCCCGCACCTAACAGGAGAAGATGAATACCAGCTTCCCGTTCTCCTTCCTGTCCAATCGGCAGAACCCGAAGCGCTCGAACTGCACTATGTCGCCTGCTTTCAGAGAGGTGCAGGCCGCTTCGCAGAATCCTTCCCTCTTCTGGAGGCTCTTGGGATCGAATCCGCCCCTATCATCCAATAGGTCGCCGGGTATGAGCACCTCGCAGGCGACCTTGTCGGAGACCCACTGGGGCTTCTTGGGGGCGGGATCGCCCTCGACGAGACGACCCTCCAGCCTCTGGTTTCCGGTTTCGGGTTTAGTTTCGTGGGTTTTGTGT
>JBFLVJ010000011.1:0-53243 GCA_040758595.1 Microcaldota archaeon
CGGAATCCCGGAAGAACGCCGTTGCGTTCTTCGGACCAGAAAAATGCGGCGCATTTTTCCAGGTCGTCTTTCAAGACACAGAACCTGAAACCCGAAACACTGAACCCTAGACTCGAAACCGCTCCGCCTGGCCGTCGTGACCTGTGACTCACTTATAAATAGTAGTTGGTGGCAGAATATCTCTATGGCGGCAGCGGATTTCAAGACGACAAAGGATATAGAGATACCCAAGGATCCGTTCGAGAGGATCATCGGCCAAGATGAAGCGGTAGCCATAGCCAAGATGGTACCATTCCAGAGACGCCACCTGTTCCTGGTCGGTCCGCCCGGCACCGGCAAGAGCATGATAGCCCAGGCGATTGCCAGCGTTTTGACCATCCCGAAGCATGAGGTCTCTGTTTTGGATAACCCGGAGAACGCGGAGCGGCCCATCGTCGAGATACGCACCGAGAACCAGATAAAGAAGGACAAACGGAAGGACAAGGACCTGGGAACCGTGGTCTCTCCGTTCGATGTGCCTTCGTTCGTCGCCGAGAGGCTCGGATTCCGGTGCAGGAGATGCTCGGCATTGAGCCCCTTCACCGAAAGCATCTGCCCGCAGTGCGGGGCCTCCAAGATTATGAAGAACAGCTTCGATCGGTACGGGGTGGGCCAGCAGGGCAACAACCAGCCCGAAGACACCATGAGGGTGGCCACCACCAGGAGGAGCATCGACGGGAAGGAGGAGGTCATCATCTACGACCGGACTCCAGAGGGCAAGATAGTAATGCTCCGCCAGGACGACATCAAGAAGATGGAGGAGCAGAGCAAGAAATCCAAGAGGAAGGTCATCGTGCCGCTCAAGAGGGCGACGTTCGTCCAGGCGAGCGGGGGTAGCGAGACCGAGCTCTTGGGAGATATCAGGCATGATCCTTACGGCGGGCACCAGAATCTCGGGACGCCCCCATACACAAGAGTGGTCCCGGGCGCGGTCCATGAGGCCCACGAAGGCGTCCTTTTCATTGACGAGCTTTCGACTTTAGGCGAGACCCAAAGGCACCTTCTCACCGCCATGCAGGACAAGCAGTTCCCGATTGTGGGGAGGAATCCCATGAGCAGCGGGGCGGCGGTGCGCGTCGAGAGCGTCCCGTGCGATTTCATCTTCGTAGGGGCGTGCAACATCAACGACGTCAAGAGCATCGTGCCTCCTTTGCGCTCGCGCATCCGGGGAGACGGCTACGAGGTGCTGATGAACGCCTATATGGACGATACCCCGGAAAACGTCCAGAAGCTGAGGCAGTTCATCGCACAGGAGATAATCAAGGACGGGAAGATACCGCATGCCGACATGGAAGCGGTGGAACTCGTCATAGAAGAAGCCCGGACGATAGCCAGAAAGGTGGATAATGTCCGCGGCTTGACGCTGAGGCTGAGGAACCTGAGCGGCATCATAAAGATGGCCGGGGACATTGCATCCACCGAGAAGAAGAAGCTCATCGGCAAGGAGCACGTGCAGAAGGCCATCAAGGAGTCCAAGCCGATAGAGGAGAAGCTGCGGGAGAAATACGGCAGCTGGTATTCGGCAGAGGTCGCCGACTACGGCGTCAAGAGCGATCGCGCAGGGCCTGAGACGGCTTGATCATCCCATCTTAAGCAGCCTCTGCAACAGGGGCGGCACCGCGAACGTGGTCAATAGGGCCATGGCCGAGATTATCGAGTACTGGGCAGCGTCCAGCACGCCGCTGGTCAATCCGATGGATGCCACGATGAGCGCCACTTCCCCTCTCGGGGCCATGCCGACCCCGACCATCAAGGACTCTTTCAGATTCAGCTTGGCCCAGAACCCTGCCAAGGCGCATGCGATGGTCTTGCTGAGCAGGGCGAGTACTGTTATTGCCAAGATGGGCAGGGCGAACTCCGAGAGGGCGGCAACATCCATCAAGATGCCCAGCGAAATGAAGAATATCGGCATGAAGAGCATCTCCAGCCCGTAGCTCTTCTCCTCTATGTCCTTGATGTGCCTGCTCTGGTTGAGCACGACGCCGGCTATGAACGCGCCCACTATGGCAGATAGCTTGATGAACTCTGCCAGATAAGCGTACAACAGCATGAACGCGAGCACCAGCAGGAACCTCCTGGGGCTCATCTCCTTGCGGTCCAGGTACTTGATGAAATGGTTTCCTGCCATAATGCTTCCCGAGAGGAAGACCGCGGCGGAGATTGCTGTATAGACGAGCGGCTCGAGCGAGCCTCCCCCGCCAGAGATGTTTATCACGAATGAGAGCACCAGCAGGCCAAGGACATCGTCTATGATGGCAGCGCCGATGATTATCTGGGCGAAGCGCTTCTCCATCAAGCCGAACTCCTTGAGGAGAGCGACGGTCACACCGACGCTTGTCGCTGTGAGCGCAGCTCCCACGAACATCGAGTATGCGAAATCCCCTCCCGCATAGAGGGCGTAGAGGAGGCCGACCAGGAACGGGAACACGACACCCGCAACCGCTACCATGATATTGTCGATGGCGAAGATGCCTTCTATCTTGTTGTGGAGCCCGACCTTGAACAGCAGGATGACCGCTCCGAGCTGGGCGAAGACATGTATCACTTCTTCTAAGCGGAGGATATCGGGGGGTTCGGCGGGAAGGGCGAACGGGAGCTCGAGCCCTTCTAGATACCCCCACGCCATCACCAGGAAGCTATGGCTCATGAGCATCCCGAGCACCATGAGGATCATGACCGACGGCTGCTTGAGATATATGACGGCCAGTTCCCCGACCACGGCCAGGAGCAGCAGGAAGACCATCTCGAAATAGATGTGCTTCTCCTCCTCCACATGGCCGAACACGCTCGTGCGGAGGACGGATAGGACGAGTATGGCGAACACGGCGAGAACGAATAGGGGCGCCAGCCGCTCTAATGTTGTCTTCATTGCAGGCCGTTACCCATTTAAAGTTTTTATGGGTTGCTCTACTGATGGTTTTCGACCAACTCGCGATACTCGTCATTTCAGTGATGGTGCTGGCAAAGTCCTCCAGCTTGGTGGTGGAGAAGATAGCCCTTATCTCCAAATTCTTCCGAATCAGCCAGATCGCGATAGGATTCCTCTTTCTCGCCACAGCCACAAGCCTCCCGGAGCTTTCTGTTTCAGTGACATCATCGGCCGTAGGGGAGGGAGCAATTGCGGCCGGAAACGTGTTCGGGTCCAACATAGCCAATATCCTGCTCGTGCTGGGAGCCGGTGCGTTCCTTTTCGGTGTGCGTATCAACCGGCACAACCTGAGCGAAATCGGCCTGGTCCTCCTGCTTACAACAGTCATCTCGGCATATATCGTATTCAATAGCTCTATCCAGCAGCAGGTGCTCGGATTCTTCGAGGGGATGGTTCTTCTCGGCATCTTCGGCATATATGTCTGGTACAGCCTCCGCAAGAAAAGGCTTGATGATGGGAACGGCACCGCCATCACAAAGAGAGAGGCCCTGGAAGCGTTCATCCTTTTCGGAGCAGGCATAGTGATAGTGATAACGAGCTCGGGGTTCGTGGTCAGCTCGGCAGTGCACCTCGCCCAGGCGCTAGGCATCGCAGAGAGCTTCATCGGCGCGACCATAATAGCCGTCGGCACGTCGCTTCCGGAACTCAGCATCGACCTGCAGGCGATAAAGAAACGGAAGTATGGCATTGCATTGGGCGACGCCATCGGAAGCAACATGACCAACATCACACTGGTCCTCGGCACTGCAGCGGCCATAAACCCCATAGAAGTCCGACTTCCGGTCTTCATCGCAGCGCTGCTGTTCGCGGTGATAGCGAACACCCTTCTCCTCTACCTCTCAGCGGTGAACAGGAAGATGCAGAGGCTTTCAGGTGCGCTGCTGCTGCTCATATACGCCATATATATAGCAGTCATCTTCGGCCTGCAGTTCAGGGAGCTTGGCGGCTGATCCAGAAGAGCGCGAGCCCGGCCGCCATTATCGCCCCTTGCATCAGCCACAATCCAGGGTCGAAGAAGAGGAGCATGAAGATGGCGCTTATGGCACCCAGCCATGCGAGCACCGGGGTGCCCATGAATCGCGGACTCACGAATCCCCCTTTGTCCTTGACGCTCCTGGCGGCCAGCCATATCAGCGAGGCGTTCACGGCCAGATAGGCGAGGAACACCGCCAAATCCGCGAGCTGGGCCACTGTCTTGAGGTCCCATGCCGAAGCTATGAGGGCGGATAGTATGCCGATGGCAGCGACCGAAAGATATGGTGTGCCCCGGCCGCCGACAGATGAGAGCGATCTGTGGAGGGAGCCGCCTTCCGACATTCCGTAGATTATCCGCGATGAGGCGATCAGGAACATGAGCACCGTGTTCGCGGTCGCGAACAGGGCGATATAGGAGAGCACATGGGCATAATCGCCCAAAAGCCTGGAGACCACCAGCGTCAGCGGGGCCTGTGATTGCGAAAGCGTCTCCCATCCAAGCTCCCGGACCGCGGCGAGCGCCACGAGGATGTATAATATCGTAGAGATGGCCAGCGAGAGGACGAGGGCTTTCGGAACGGTCTTCCTGCTTTCCTTGACCTCTTCCGATATGTTTGCCAGATTCTCGAATCCGATATATGCGAAGAATATCACGGAGATGGCGGCCAGGATGCCGTGGATGCCCCCTGAGGGAAGCTCCAGAAAATCCGCCTCCACCGCTGGCGCGGCGAGGAATCCTGCGATTATGACGATGACCAGGCCGATCGCTTCGATGATGGTCGCCACCGCATTGAAGCGGGCGGACTCCTTGATGCCGACATAGTTGAGGAGCGTCATGGCGCCGATGAGCGCCACCGCACCGATCTTCGGCTCGATGCCGCTAAGAGCAGACAGGTATCCCCCGAAAGCGAGCGCTACGGTGGATGCCGCGATGACCGTTCCGATGGCGAGCACCCAACCCACAACAAATGAAAACGTTTCCCGCCCGAACGCCTTCCGGGTATAGTTGTACTCGGCCGCTTCCTTCGGGAACATCCCTGATAGTTCGGCGTAGCTCATACCGGTGAAGACCGCGATCACCGCGGAGAGCAGGAAGGCCAGCCAGAGCATGTTTCCCGCCAGCCCTGCACCTACAGCTATGAGGGCATAGATGCCAGCGCCCAGAATGACGCCGATGCCATAGAGAGTGGTGCTGAGCAGCCCCAGCTCCTTCTTAAGTCCCATGGCTCAGGAATCCCCGGCTTCTTCCATTATCTTCTTCTCCGCCTGCCCTACTCCATGGCGGGTTGTGTCGATGAGCAGCTTGCTGAGGCCATCCTTCTTGAGTTTCGGCCTGGAGACGTACATGAAAGACGCGGTGCCGGTGAGGATGCCCTTCTTCTGATCCTCATCGTTCTTGAAGCCCACGTCAGCTTTGGTGGCCACCAGCATGAAGGGCCGGTTGCCGCACTTCTCCTGCATTATCTTCGCGCAGGCCTCGATCGCTTCCTTGAGGTCCTTGTCCTGTTGCATGGGCAGCATGGGCGGCCAAAGATTATAAACTGGATTTCCGCAGCGAAGAAAGCAATAAAAGCATTAGACTGCTTTTCCGATGCATGAAAGCATATTTGGCCGCCATGCTCATGCTGGCGATGTTAGCGGGGGGATGCCTCGGACCCGTATGCCCCGAGGTGGACGATCCGGTATGCGGATCCGACGGGACCACATACAAGAACGCATGCTTCGCCCAGCAGGCAGGCATCAGCAGCGTCAGGCCAGGCCAGTGCGGACCATCCGGCTGTACTGATTCCGACGGCGGCAAGGAGCTGTTCACCATCGGCCAGGCGGTCGACGGCAGCGGCACCTACGACGACGAGTGCGCTGACTCCTTGAGGGTGGACGAGGTCTACTGCGAGGAAGGCAAAGCCATGGTCAAGACGATAGCATGCCCGACGGGCTATGAGTGCCTCGCCGGAGCGTGCGTGGAATCCGAATGCTCTGATTCCGATGGCGGCCAGGATGAAACCGAGAGGGGCACGGTGGAGATGGGTTCGGAGAGCCAGAGCGACAGCTGCGCTTCTTCTGCCAAGGTCACTGAATACTATTGCTCAGCGGGCAAAGCGGTCTCGAAGGACATCGCCTGCGAGGCGGGCTTCGTCTGCGAGGATGGCGCATGCGTCGAGAGCGCATGCGAGGACTCTGACGGTGGAAAGGACGCCTCCAAGGCAGGCACGACGAGCAAGGGTGCGCTATCCCAGGAGGACAGCTGCCTGGACAAATCATTGGTTAGGGAATATTATTGCCTGGACAACGGGATAACGAGCGAAGAGATCGACTGCGCATCCGGATATGAATGCATAAGCGGGAGATGTGTCCAGAGCAGGTGCTTGGACTCTGACGGAGGCAAGGACCAGTACACCGAAGGAACCGCCTCATATGGGGATGTCTCCCAGGCGGACACCTGCTACAGCGATTCACAGGTGATAGAGTATTTCTGCGCTTCCGCCACCACGATAAGCAACGAGAGGATAAGCTGCGGCACCGGCCACGAATGCTTGGATGGCAGATGCCAGCAGATAGAATGCGAAAAGCAGACATCTACAGTGAACGAAGCGGGCGTGGATTACGAGATAGCCGAATACGACGATCTCGACCCGCTCACAATGTACATGGGCGATTCGGTGGTCCTCAACGACGGCCTCGTCCTCAAGGTATACTCGGTCTCGGGGACGAATGCGATTTTCAGGGTCTACCTGAATTATGAGGATCTCAAGGACAACGACATCGAATGCGCCGTCACCATAGCTCAGGGCAACAGCCAGAACGACCTTTGCGGTAAGGACACGAGGAACATCGAGGTGGTCACGGTGAACGATGCCGACGGCTACGTGGAGCTTGTGCTAGACGAATACTATGCGATGGAGTACTACAGCCTCCAAGGCACGGTCGATGACTGGACCGACGATCCGAGCTGTCCGGAGGATACCGCAAGGTACGCCAGCCAGGTCATAGAGTTCTTCCCGAGGATCGATACCGACCCATCAGGGCTCGACCTTGAAGGCGAAAGCTTCGCGATGTTCGGGGAGGATGCCAGGCTGCTCGATGTGGGCACCGACACCGTCAGCTTCAGGCTTGATGGAGAGGACCACGAGGACCTGGAAGACGGGGACACCTTCGAGTATCTGGGCGAGGACTATGAGCTCCAGCTCACCTTCAACGACGGCGGGCTTGTCAAGATGGAGATAGACCTCGACTGAGTTTTCTTTTTTTTATCCTCCTTTTTCATAAGGTTTTTAAGAGCGTTTAGACATAAGCAACCACATGAAACAGTTATCGTCCCAGAGGCACCCAACGCAAGATAAGCGTTCCCCTTGGGGAGGGAAGGCGCTGCTGATCGCTGCCCCGCTAGGCTGCTCTGCCGCAGGCGCCCTAGTTTGCCCGGGCGGAAAGGGCTGGATGTCCATTTCCAGTGCGGGCAACGCGGATGTGGCCCCTGGTTCGGGCGCGAGCGCACTCGATGGAGCCGCGACGGGCCTCATCATCGGCATTATAGCGGCCCATGCAATCAGACGGTTCCAGCGCAGATAGCACGGCAATGATGAATCAATCCTTTAAAACCTTGGTCGTGTTTTAGGAGGGATGAAGAACTCCGAGATGACCGCGTTCCTGAGCTTCACGGCCAACATACTGCTGTTCATCCTCAAACTTGCGGCGGCAATAACGTCCGGCAGCCTTGCAGTGCTATCCAGCGCGTTCGACTCGTTCAACGACATAATCTCCTATTTCCTCGGATATTACTCCATCAAAGAGGCCGCCCGCGGCCCTGATTTCGACCATCCTTATGGCCACCGAAGGCTCGAGCCTTTGGCCGGGCTGGTCCTCGCCATCCTGGCCGGCGTGCTCTCGATAGAGATACTCAGGTCGGCATTAACAAACATCTTCGTCGGCAAGGACGCCATAGAGATAACGGCGTTCACTTTCGGCGTTTTGATCGTCACGGCGGCCATCAAGAGCGTAATGTATGTAATCCTCCGCGACAAGGCCGAGAAGGCCATGAGCACCGCCCTCGACGCCATGGCTATGGACAGCAGGAACGACGTGCTCTCCAATACCGTCGCTATGATAGGCATCGGGGGGGCGTATTTCGGCATCCCGATGTTCGATGACATCGCCGCCATCCTGATAGCCGCATATATCGCCCGCTCGGGGTATGTCGTGGCCAAGAAGAACATCGACTACATAGTCGGGGCAAGGCCTGACGAAGAGACGATAGGCTCGATCAGGGAGAAGGCCCGGGTCAAAGGCGTCGAGAGGGTCGGCACCATAAGAGCCCACTATGTCGGGGACCGGGTCCATGCCGAGATAGACATCGTACTCCATAAGGGGATCGACGGCCCGTCCAGCCACAACATAGCCGTCAGGGTGCAGAAGTCGGTCGAATCCCTGAAGATGGTCTCCAGGGCGTTCGTCCATATAGATTATGAATGAGCTATTCGTTGGCGAGCTTCTTCTTCAGCTGGGCGATCTCGTCATGGAGCGCCCTGTCGCGCTTGAGAGGATCCATCTTCGCCTTCTTCTCGAGCTCTTCGAGCCTGGTCTTCAGGTTGCTTTTCTTCCTTGATAGGTCTTTCTTGCTAAGTCCCATTGGGATTCCACCATCCGGGATTCGGTCGGACCTTTTATAATAGCAGAGGACATAGATGAGCGGACAGTTGTCGTGCCCCGAATGCCGGCGGAGCCTGGAGATTGCCGAAGACGACGTCCACCCGGTTGATAAGAGAAAGAGAGCCAAAGGCGTCAGAGAGCCCGTAGATTTATGTTCGCCACTATAAGCGATTCGGATTGCATTAGCGCCTGCGCCTTCTTTGTTGGCGACGTCCGGGTGATCGGTGGCATATATGGTGGCTTTCGCCATGCCTTCCCTGATGATGCCCTTCCCTGCCGCCGTGCCTCGGCGCATGCGCGGGCTTGTCGGTGCATATCAGGTTGATCACCTTGCCCTCTCGTCCCATCCTTCCGGTCCTTCCGATGCGATGGAGATGCGTCTCCTTGTCCTCGGCTTCGTCATAATTGATTATAAGGTCCACATCGTCTACATGTATGCCTCTTGCGGCCACATTGGTCGCTACCAGGACGGAGAGGCGTCCTTCCTTGTACATGTCGAGCACTTTGAGACGCCGCGGCTGGGGCATATCCCCCTGCAGCATCCCCACTCTGCCCAGGAAGCCGCCTTTCTCCAGCCGCCTCTTGAGGCCCATGACCCCGCGCTTGGTCCTGGCGAAGACGATCATCTTCATCCCATCATGCGAGGACATTAGGCCTTTGAGCTTCTGGAAGCGCTCCGAGAAAGATACATGGAGATGCTCTTCCTTGATGGTCTGGACCGGGGCTTTGTGCCCGATCGTTATCATCTTCGCTTCCGGCATGTAGCGCGATGATATCTTCTGTATCCCTTCGTCCACAGTGGCTGAGAAGAGGAGCTTCTGGCTCCCTCGGGGCATCTTGTCCATTATCATGAGCACATCCCGCTGGAACCCCATGTCGAGCATGTGGTCCGCCTCGTCCAGGACGATGGCATCGAACTGCGGCATGTCGACCCGGTCCCGGGCGATCAAATCGAGAAGGCGCCCCGGCGTCGCGACAAGAGCGTCATAGCGTTTTTCCAGCTCCCTCATCTGCAGATTGATGGGCGTCCCGCCATACACCGCATAGATGCGCAGCTGATGCACTTGGCTCAGCCCGTTCATCTCTTTTGAGACCTGCACCGCTAGTTCGCGTGTGGGCACAAGGATGAGCGCCTTGCGCGCCTTGCCGGATGCCATCCGCTCCATGAGCCCGATGGAGAACGCGGCCGTCTTGCCGGTCCCTGTCTGGCTCCGAACGATTAGATCATTGCCTTCTATTATCTCTGGGATGGTCTTTTCCTGGACTTCTGTCGTCTCCTCATAGCCGTAGTTCTTGATAGACCTGAGGCTCCTCTCGCTTAGTTTCAACTCTTCGAATTTCATATTTTCCACTCTTCGTTTTCCGATATTTCAGAAGCAGTCCCGTGTTTCTCCGGGAAAATTCTGGGTAGGATCTGATTACTATATTGCGGCCTCCAGTATATAAACCAGCCTGGATGGCGGATATACTGCGCCATAGCCACAGAACCCGGAACCCGAAACACTGAACCGAAAACCCACAGATCAGACCGTGGATATAGAAGAAAAACAGGATTGCTCCCGCCGGGATTCGAACCCGGGTTTACGGAGTTCTCCGAGGCCGGAGATAGTCTCAGGCCCTTTGATGAAACTTTGCCCGCAGAAGAACCGGGGCAAAGTTTCTGAGAGTCCGTTGTCCTTAACCGGGATGTCCAAACCTCTGGCTGCGCTTTCCTCAAGGCTTTTGATGAAACTTTTGCCCTACGAAGGGCATCAGCCAAAAGTTTCCTAGACTACGGAAGCAAAATCAAGAGGACTAGGGGGATAAGGATTTTTAAATAATGGGAAAAAGGGAAAAAGAGAAGAATCAGGGGCGCTCGATGATGTCTCCCTCGCTGATGAGGTCGGGCACCTCCTCTCCATCAGAGAACATGTCAGAGAGCTCATCCGAGAGGGCCGCGTAGTCCGCATGAGTCCCTTCTTCAGGCATGTCCTCGAGGGATGTGTCCGGAGGCGGGACGATGTCTTCATCGGGAAGCATCTCGTCCGGCCCATCCTCCATGGGCGAAAGATCGATGTCTCCGACCCCGGGCGTTGAACCCACGGCCGGTCCGGGAAGAGAAGGCTGTGCCTGCTCACCGGTCCGGACACCGCCGAGGCATCCGAACAGCAATACCGCCACCAGGGTCGCTGCCATCAACGTCCTCATCAAACCGACCTCAGAGCTGATAGTATATCCTTCACCGCGTCCGCCGCTGAGCGGATGCTGTCCCACATATCCTCATGCTGGCTTCCGGAGTACTGCTCGGACCCTACGGCATCGAGGACATCTTGGGCGTCCCCTATGTGGCCTTCCGCCGTTTCCACTTCATCCCCGAGGCCTGCTTCCACCGCGTCGCTGCTGATGGCATCGAGTATACTGTCGACCTTCTCTATCTCGAACCTTGCGGCGAAATGGAAATTGCTCCCCTCAGGGCAGCCATTGAACAGGCAATAACCCCTGAGCGCCTCCCTCACCTCTGCATGGGTCTCTGCGTCATCGAGCGCATCCTGGAGAGGATCGATGACTTCAGAGCGGGCTTCTCCGACCAGCTGGGAGAGCCCCGACGTCTCGATGCCTTTCTCTTCCAGGCGCTCGATCTTGTCGTCTGCCGTCTCCAGCACCAGCTCGTACGCATCCACCTTGCCCTGGCCGAACCTCTTGGCCGACTCGAAGTTGCATGCCTCGTACTGCGCTTTCAGGATGTCATAATCATCCCGCAGCTCCTTCATCACGCCAATTGAATAGTTTCCGCCCATTCTCGCCTGGGCGAGATTCTGCTTGGCTTCGCGCATGTGGGTGGTAAAGCCTCCCCATGAGTACTGCCAGAAGGCGGCATTGTCGCCGTCGTCCACGTAATCCTGCAGGGTTTCGACATCATCGTTTATGGTGTCGATATCATCCTGCAGATATCCCGCCCCGTCCACATGCTCCATCATGGATTCAAGCGTACCCACCATGAACTGGGCCTTGCATTCGACATTGTCCATCGCGGCAACGAGTCGCTCTGCCTGGATATCCTCGGCTTGAGGCCCCAGAGCGAACACCGATGGCACGAGGAACAATGCGAACAATACCACATATTTTCCTTCCATCATATTCACCTCGTTCATCCAGCGAAACGCTGGATTGCTGGTATGGGCTTTTTGGAACGGTATTTATATTTTTCCTGGAACGTGTGGAACGACCAACGTCTGAGAAGAATGGAACGGATGCAAACCCAGCTATTCCTGCATGATGTCTGTGAGGCTGACCAGATTGCGGGTGCCCTTCTGGGAGCGGCGGAGGATCCCCCTATTCTCCAACGAAGAGAGCCTGCGGGACAATGTGGCCTTCGGGATGTGGGTGTTCAGGTTCAGGGTCGACTGGGTGGTCTTCCCTCCCCTGGATGCTATCTCCCTGACAATCTCCTTGTCGGTCGCACTGAGGGTTAGAAAGACCTTGTTCTCCTCGAGCGATGGCCGCGGTGCGGGTTCTGCCGGCTGAGCAGGCCTCACATCGGCGGCTTTCTTCCGTGAGAGGAAAACCAATAGGGCTCCGATCACCACGAGGATCGCGAGGCCGCCCGACAGCAGAACCATGTAGTCGGGCTGTTCTTCGAGCGCGGATATGGTGTAGCCCGCCTTCATCCTGGCTCGGCTATTCTCCGGGATATCCTCCGCATGCCAGCTTATCAAAAGGGAATCGCTGCCGCTCTGCACCGCCCCATTCGTGCTTCTGAGCACCGCGCCCTTCGGGAGGCTGAGCGAAGCGGAGAACGCATCGATGTCCTGGGATGCCGATATCCCGAGGTCGAACGTCCAGTCTGAGCCCTCTTTCATGGTAAGTGAATCAGAAGAGATATCGAAACTGAGGTAATCCACCGGGACCTTGGCTGTTATCAGAGTATTATCACCGGAGTACTCCAGGCCGTGTTCTATAATGAGACCGCTCCGGTCGCTTACCAGGACATCGTCGTGGTGACCGGTGAGATTCAATAGCACGACCTGCCCTGCGGAAGAGGAGAAGGCGGCTTCAATCATGATGTCCGAAGCGCCCGAGTCGTCCAGGGAGCCATCAAGAGCCATGGATGTGATGGCGGCGGAAGAGAAAGAGATGAGAAGCAACAGGAAAAAGGCATTCTGCATGATGGTGATTGAAAGTGAACGTTTATATTGTTCATCGCTTGCGCGGTTTCCTCCGCTTCCGGGCCTTTTTCCCCATGGCCTTCTTTTTAGCAGGCTTTCTCTTCGCAGCAGTCTTCTTAACCGTGCCAGCTTTGGCCTTCTTCCCGTCCGGCGCAGAGGCGCTTCCCTTGGCCTTCCTGGCAGCCGTCTTGTGACGGTGGCCCGGGACCTCGCTGCGGCCGTGGGAGCGCAAGTGCCTGATGAGGGTCTGAATTATGCGCTCTCCGGGTTTGGCCGCTGCCATTGCCATCTGATTTTCCGCTGATCCCCTCCTGCTTTCTGGAGGCACTGGCAGGTGCAACGGATGCCTTGCGCCCTCGTGCATGCGCAGCGGCATATCGCGGATTGAAGATTTGTCTGCTCCGGAAGAGATCACGGAGATGGCCTTGATCGCACCGGGCGCTTCCCTTTGGACTGCGAATGCTGGTTTGGGGCTCATGTTGAGAATCGCCGAGGGCCTGTTGAAGGCGGCTCTTGGAAGCGAGGGGGCTGCGGATGGGGCCCTTATCGGAGAGAATGCGCTCCCGTGGAGTATGTCCGGGATGAGCCTCGCCGAGGCCGGATCCCTTCCGTATGCGCTGAGGAATTCCTGCACCGCGATGTCCATCGCGAGCGGGCCCGCCGAGTGCGCCCACTCCCGCATCTCCATCCATGCTTCGCCTGCAGGTTTGCCCGCGGATGATAATGATTGAGCCTTCTTTCTGAGCCTTTGCGGATCGTGTTCCATGGGTGGCTTTCCGCATCAACTTTAATTTATCTATCTATCATAGCTCTTTGAGCGAATTATAGGTGACGCGATGCATTTCCAGAAAGAGCTCAGGAAGCCGGACTTCAGGAAGATATCTGATCACATATGGGAGATCGACAAGGCCTACAAGGATGGCATGAGGGTCCCTGCCCGCATATACGCGACAAAAGAGCTGCTCGATGCCATGGATATGCAGGTATTCGAACAGATAAGCAATGTCGCCACCCTGCCGGGGATTGTGGATTATGCGTTCTGCATGCCTGACGGGCATAGCGGCTACGGATTCCCTATCGGGGGTGTCGCTGCCATGGACTCGGTCGATGGGGTCATCAGCCCGGGTGGCATAGGATTCGACATCAACTGCGGCATGAGACTGATACGGACCGACCTGACTTTCGACGATGTCAAGCCCAAGCTGAAGGAGCTGGTCGACGCCCTTTTCAACAAGGTCCCAGCGGGGGTCGGGAGCAAAGGATTCGTCAAACTCGATGCAGCCACTTTCAGGAAGGTCATAGAAGAGGGAGCGCCCTGGTGCGTTGAGCAGGGATATGGCTGGAGAGAGGATCTGGAGGCGACCGAGCTTGGCGGCTGCGATCAGGGCGCGGAAGAGAGGACGGTCAGCGACAAGGCGGTCCAACGGGGCAAAGACCAGATAGGGACGCTGGGCAGCGGCAACCACTACCTCGAAGTGCAGCACGTCAAGGAGGAGAACATACTCGATAAAGAGCTGGCGAAGAAGTGGGGCATATTCCCTGACCAGATCGTGATCATGTTCCACTGCGGAAGCAGGGGCTTCGGCCACCAGGTGGCGACCGACTACCTGAACCTGTTCCTCAACGTGATGGAGAGCAAGTACGGCATCAAGATACTGGATCGGGAGCTGGCTTCGGCGCCATTCGGGTCGCCCGAAGGACAGGACTACTTCAAGGCCATGAAATGCGCCATGAACATGAGCTTCGCCAACAGGCAGACCATAGTCCACAGGGTGCGCGAGGCGTTCAGCGAGGTGTTCGGCAAGGATGCCGAGGATCTCGGCATGCACCAGATATATGACGTGTCGCACAACAGGGCTTCTGTGGAGAAGCACAAGATAGATGGCAGCATGAAAGAGCTGGTCGTGCACAGGAAGGGAGCGACCGCGGCATACGGCCCCGGCAGGCCCGAACTCGGAGCCAGGTACAAGGAAGACGGCCAGCCGGTCATAATCGGCGGCAGCATGGAGACGGGCAGCTACCTGCTAGCCGGTGTGGAGAGCGGAGCCGCCACCTGGTTCACAACAGCCCACGGCTCCGGGAGGACCATGTCCAGGACCAGAGCTAAACAGCTCTATAGAGGAGACCAGCTCCAAAAAGACATGGAAAAGAGAGGAATATATGTGAAGACTACCTCTTTCGCAGGTCTGGCTGAGGAGGCAGGAGGAGCCTACAAGGATATCGATGATGTCATAGAAGCCACCCACCAGGCAGGGCTTTCCAAGAAGGTCGCCAAGCTCGTACCGATAGGCAACGTCAAGGGCTGATGGGTTTTATCAGCTGTTTAGACCATAAAATGCGACTTTATAAAGATAATCGGGCATATCCATCTGCATGAGAATAAAGGCTATCCATGGCCCCAGAATGCCTAAGGTCGGACCCAGGGGGGGCGATGCTGTGAGGATACGCTTGCCTCCGAACATAGAACCCATTCTGAAGGAAGGCATAAGCTACGCGGATTTCACGCAGCTCATCAGGCTCGAGACCGAATTCAGGGAACATGTCGCCGAAAGGGGGCTTCAGACCGAGGATGACATCAGGAACAAGAAACGCATACGAAAGCACCACGTCAGGATCCTGACCAGAGAGGAAGAGGAGAAGATTTTCACCACTTATGTGAAGGCGAAGGGCCTCCATGCCGCGGCCAAAGAGGAGATGTCGCATGCCTCGGATGGGGAGGGGAAGGCTGCCAGGGCCGAGATGGAGCGCCTTCAGCACATCATGAAGACGATAAAGTCGATCGCGGTGCTGGCCAACCAGGGCCTGGTATACTCCATGGCAGGCAAGGTCTGGAGAAAGCGCAGGCTCGAGCACCTCGGGATACGGGATCTTGTGCAGGAGGGCAATATCGCGATACTCGAGAAAGCCGTGGACCGGTTCGACCCGACCAAAGGATACAGGTTCGCGACATATGTGACATGGTGGATACGCCAGGCCATGAACCGCTCGATAGCCAACAAGGAGGATGTGGCAGGCGTCCGTGTCCCTGTCAATATCCACGAACGCCTAAGCTGCCTGGAGAGATTCAGGAGAGAGGAGATTGCCAGGACCGGAGTTCGGCCTTCCGATGAACGGACGATGAGAGCGACCGGGATAGATCCGAAAGAGTTCGACGGCATCAGGCAATGGAGGATGAGCACGGATCAGATGTTCGATGGAGATGAGGGGGAGATGCGGTTCGAGCTGCCGGACCCTAATCCGGTATGCGCAGAGCAATCGCTCATGGAAGACGATAGACGGCGCCTTGTCGGGACCGTATTCCGTATGCTCACCCAAAGGGAGCTGGATGTCATCAGGATGCGGTTCGGTTTCGATGACGAGCCGGAACGCACTCTCCAGGAGATAGGGGACATATTCAACCTGACCAGGGAGAGGGTGAGGCAGATAGAGAGCAAGGCCCTGGATAAATTGAGGAAGCGCTGCAACATGCAGCTGGACGGCGCGCTGATATGAGGACGCCAGTCACCCTCGTGACCGGATACCTCGGGGCGGGCAAGACCACCCTGCTCAAGCGGATTCTGGATGGACCGCCTTTCAAGATAGCCGTAGTCATGAACGAATTCGGCGAGCTATCCATAGACGGCAAGGTGCTGGAGGGCAAAGGAGTGCGGATAGCCGAGCTCTCAGGAGGGTGCGTGTGCTGTTCGCTCTCCGGGGATTTCGAGCTCGCGGTGAAAGAGCTGATAGAGACCGCCAAGCCGGAATGGATAGTCGTCGAGACCACAGGAGCTGCCGAGCCTGGGGCGCTGGCGCACGACATCAAGGAGAGCATGCCCGATATCCGGCTCGATGCGATAGTCACTGTGGCCGATGCGGATGCGCTCTCCAGATTCCCTGTGCTGGGGCAGACCGGAAGGGAGCAGATAGAGCTCGCGGACATAATACTTCTCAACAAGAGAGACCTGGTCCCTGAAGGGAAACTGAGTGAACTGGAAGGAGCGGTGCGGGAACTGAATGGACGGGCGGTGCTGATCGGAAGCGAGCGGTGCGAAGTGGATACTGCCTTGCTTTTCGGCATCGGAAGGGATGTCCCGGAGCGGGGGCACGGGAAACACGAGAGCCTGATGGAGAGCTTCACTTACTCTTCTGATAGCAAGGTATCCCATGAGGGGCTGTTGGAGCTTCTCGGGCGCCTGCCTCAGGATATCTACCGGGCGAAGGGATTCGTCCTGACTGATAGGGGCGGCCAGCTGATGAACTTGGTCGCCGGAAGGGGCGGGTTGGAGCCCCACCCCTGCGGGCGGACCGATCTGGTCTTCATAGGTGAAGGCGTCCTGGAGCACAAAGAGAGCGTCGTTCAAGCGCTCCGGGGCATAATGATTTAATCTGGCACGCAGATAACGGTGCGATGCCATACAAGTTCGTTGAAGGCCTGACGATGGCCGATGTCGCGTTCGAAGCCACCGGAAAGAGCCTCGAGGAAGTGTTCGAAAGCTGTGCGAATGCCATGATGGAGACCCAGGTCGAGAACTGGAAGTCAATCGGCACCAAGGTCGAGAAATCCTTCACGCTCACCACCGGGCAATTGGACCGCCTCCTGCATGATTTCCTCCAGGAGCTCATATTCTACAAGGACGCCGAGCAGCTGATCTTCAGGAAGTACGAGCTGAGAGTGGAGAAGATAAGGGACGGGTACAGGCTGACCTGCAAGGCGAAGGGCGAAGAGATAGACCCGAAGAAGCACAACATGCTGGTCGATGTGAAAGCGGTCAGCTGGCACATGTTCAAGCTGGAGCAGGTCATCGACGGCTGGAAAGCGGTCGCCATAATAGACGTCTAGCCAGCTATCGTGGTCCCGGCCTTGCCTTCCAGGGCTTTTCCGATGCCGTCTATGGAGCAGATGACTACTTTCTTCCCGCCTGATTCCAGGAAACGGAGCGAAGCTTCGATCTTCGGCTTCATGCTCCCTTCAGCGAAATGGCCGCTTTCCATGCGACTGCGTGCTTCATGCAGAGACATCATGCGCAGCACGCTCTGAGATGGCTTGCCGAAATCCTGATAGACTGCATCTACCGATGTCACGAAGACAAGCATGTCCGCCCCAATCTGGCTAGCCAGGAGCGACGTGGCCTTGTCTTTGTCTATCACCGCTTCGAGCCCCTCTCCGTTCTTCTTTATCGGAATGCCACCGCCCCCGACCGCTATCACCACGAATCCTTTCTCGAGAAGGGCGCTGATGGCGTCATGCTCGCGGATCTTGACCGGTTCCGGCGATGCCACGAAGAGGCGGTAGCCGCGCCCGGCGTCCATGGCGTAGCGGGTCTCGGGTTTAGGGTCTTGTGTTTTGGGTTTTGGGTTTCCGGTCTCGCGTTTTGTGTTTTGTGTTTTGGGGGTTTCGGGTTTCGCCTCGTAGAAAGGACCGATGGGTTTGGAAGGTTCCTTGAAGGCAGGGTCTTCCGGATCCACTACGACGCGGGTGATGAGCGTAGCCGAATGGAGCCCGGTCAAGGAGACCGCGCTCGCTATGAAATAGCCTATCTGCCCCTGGGTCATGGCATCGAGGACATCGAGCGGCATGGGCGCCACCTCTTTGGTGGCATGCTGCTGGATGAGCAGGTTCCCGACCTGCGGCCCGTTCCCGTGCGTGAGGACGACTTCGTTTTCCCGGAGTATCCGGTCCAGATGGCCTATAGCCGTCTTGGCGGCTTGGAGCTGCCCCTCGGCGGTCCCTTCCGCGCCTTTCGGGAGGAGGGCGTTCCCGCCCAGAGCTATGACGATTCTCATGAGATGGATTCGCGGGTTAAGATAAAAAACCTGAGCCGAGAATAGGCACTCATGAAAAGGAGGGTGTTAGTGCTTGGAGCGGCGGGTAGGGATTTCCACAATTTCAACATGTTTTTCCGTGATAACCCTACTTACCAAGTCGTAGGATTCACAGCCACGCAGATACCGAAGATAGCCGGCAGGAAATACCCGGCCGAGCTCGCAGGGAAGCTCTACCCCGAGGGCATACCCATCTATGATGAGAAGGATTTGGAATCCCTTATCGAGAAGCATTCGATAGAGGAGGTGTACTTCTCGTACTCTGACGTCTCGCATGAATACGTTATGCACCTCGCATCCAGGGCTCAGGCCAAGGGAGCGAGCTTCGTCCTCCTGGGGCCAAGGGAGACCATGCTCAAGAGCAAGAAGAAAGTCATCGCGATCACTGCCGTCCGGACCGGGGCCGGCAAGAGCGCCCTCTCCCGGACACTTGCATCCATGCTGAGCAGGCGGGGCATCAGGTTCGTGGTCATAAGGCACCCTATGCCCTATGGCGAGCTCACCAAACAGAAGGTCCAGAGGTTCGCAGGCCTGGAGGACCTGGACAAGGCTCAGTGCACAATCGAGGAAAGGGAAGAATACGAGCCCCACATCAGGAACGGGGTAATCGTATATGCAGGTATAGACTACAAGGCCATACTGGAGAAGGCGGAGACGGAGGCCGACGTCATCATATGGGACGGTGGCAACAACGACATACCGTTCATCAAGCCAGATCTCTATTTCGTGATAGCAGATGCGCTCCGGCCCGGCCACGAGATGTGGTATTATCCAGGGGAGACCAATTTCAGGGCCGCGGATGTAATAGTGATAAACAAGGTAAGCGACAACCCGATGGACGTGCGGAGGATAACGAAGAGCGCTGAGAAGGTGAATCCCAGGGCCATGATCATCGAGACGGATATGGAGCTCACCCCGTCCATGGATGCCAACATCTATGGCAAGAGGGTCATCGTTGTCGAGGACGGACCCACAGTAACCCACGGTGGCATGAAGTTCGGCGCGGGCTTCGAGTTCGCGGCCAGGAACGGCGCGGATGTGATAGACCCGAGGCCATTCGCGGTAGGCAGCCTGAAGGAGACTTACCACCACTACGAGCACATGGGAAACGTCGTGCCCTCCATGGGATATTACGAGGACCAGCTGAAGGATTTGGCGCAGACCATAAAGAGGAGCGATGCCGAGATGGTGATATCAGGCACGCCCATAGATTTGAGCAAGCTGCTCAAGATAGATATCCCCGTCCTCCACGTGATTTTCACTATGGCCGAGAGATCGGGAAGCCTGGAGAAAGCGGTCGAGAAGCTGCTCGGATGATCACCTGTTCTCACCCTTGTAGCGCCCCTCGTAGAGCGAGGATGCGCCTTCGGCCAGCCTTATGAAGACCATCTGGCCGATTTTCGCGTTCTTCTTGAATATGATGCCGTGCTCGTTCTTCACCAGGAGCAGCGCTTCGCTCCTGCCCTCGTATCCAGGATCCCAGACCGCGCATTCCAGCGTGACCCCGCAGCGGAGAAGCGAGGAACGCGGCAGGCAAAGGCCCGCGACGTCCTTTGGTATCCTTACGTATTCGTTGAAGATGACCTTGTAGGCCCCGGGCTCTAGGGAGACCTTGTCCGACTCGAATGCTAGCGGCTCCACCTCGCTTATCTTCCGCTCCGAGTTGTCGAAATCGATGATGCCGCCTGACTTGAATCCATAGACCTCTTTCAAGGTGATGTCTATGCCGGCGGGCTGGTACTGGCTGCTGTGCAGGTTCTCGAATATCTTCGCTCCCTCCAGGTGCTGCTTGGGCAGGATCATGGGTAGATATCCCGCCAAAGGTTTATAACGTTTGGAGGATTTCGCTTCCTATGGCAGTCCATAAGATGTTCATCGGGGGGAAGTGGATGATCGCGGGCAAGTCTTTCGAGACGCTCAATCCATCCAGCGAGAAGCCGATAGCAAGTTTCCCTCTGGCGAGCGCGGGCCATGTGGACAAGGCGGTGGAGGCTGCGCAGAAAGCATTCCAATCCTGGTCCAGGATGCCGCCGCCCAAGCGAGGGCTGATACTGCTCAATGCGGCCGGGATACTTCGGAAAGAGAAGGCCAGGCTCGGCAGGCTGGTCGCCACCGAGATGGGCAAGGTGATGCCCGAGGCCCTAGGAGACGTGCAGGAAGCGATCGACACCTTCGAATACTTCGCTGCAGAGGGAAGGCGGCTTTTCGGGCACACGACGACGAGCGAGCTCAACGACAAGTTCTCGATGACGGTCCGGAGGCCGGTCGGGGTGATGGGGCTGATAACCCCCTGGAATTTCCCCATAGCGATACCTGCCTGGAAACTGGCTCCGGCGCTCGTCTGCGGCAACACCGTGGTGTTCAAGCCCAGCTCTGATACTCCATTGTGCGCCTATGAGATGGTGAAGGTGCTGGAGAGGGCAGGCGTGCCTCCGGGCGTCGTGAATATGGTGACTGGGCCTGCGGCGGCCGTGGGCGAGAGGATAGTCAAACATCCGGATATCGAAGGGCTCTCTTTCACGGGCTCCAAGGGCACCGGGGAATGGATAACTGCCAACGCAGGGCTCAAGAAGGTGGGGCTGGAGCTGGGCGGCAAGAACCCGATAATCGTCATGGAGGATGCTGATCTGGCCCTCGCTGTGGACGGGATACTCTGGGGCGCTTTCGGGACCACCGGGCAGAGATGCACAGCGGCCAGCCGCGTCATCGTCAGCTCCAAGGTGAAGGGGAGGCTGCTCAAGGCGCTGGTGACGAGGGCGGATAAGCTGAGGCTCGGCGATCCGACTAAGAAGACCACCGATGTGGGGCCCCTCATCAACAGGGCCGCGCAGAAGAAGGTCGAACGATATGTCGGCATCGGTAAGGACGAGGGAGCGAAGCTGCTCTGCGGCGGCAAGAAGCCATCTGGCAAAGGGTTCTTCTTCAAACCGACCATCTTCGATTCGGTCGCTCCGGACATGAGGATAGCCCGGGAGGAGATATTCGGCCCGGTGCTGTCCGTGCTGGAGTTCTCCACGTTGGATGAGGCGATAGACATCGCCAACTCCGTTGAGTACGGGCTCAGCTCTTCCATATACACCCGGGACGTGAATGCGGCTTTCAGGGCCATCGAACGGATAGACGCCGGGCTGACATATGTCAATTCCAGCACCATAGGCTCAGAGGTGCACCTGCCGTTCGGCGGGGTGAAGAAGACCGGCCACACCAAGGAAGCCGGGATACTAGGGCTGGACGAGTTCTCCAACATCAAGACCGTCTATGTGGACTACTCGGGCAGGCTCCAGAAGGCGCAGATAGAGGATTAATTTATAAGATTCGGCGCTGAAGAGAGCTCATGAAGGAGGCCGCGAAGCTTTTCGTGATGGCGCTCCGGTACGGGGGCATACCCGAGGACGCCTACCACTTCCTGCCCAAGCGCGAGCGGAAGATGCTGATCCAAAAGGACGGGAGATTCTTCCTGAAGGACGAGGAGCGCAGGCGGCTGAGGGTGGTGCTGACCGGAGGGGTCTTCGACGTGCTCCACATAGGGCACATAGCCACCCTCACCGAGGCCAAGAAACACGGCGACGTGCTGGTGGTGGCCATCGCCCGGGACGAACACATCAGGAAGAAGGGGCGGGAGCCGCTTCATGACGTTGGGTACCGCAAGGTGATGGTGGAGGCTCTCAAGCCTGTGGATATCTCCCTGGAAGGGTTCGACGAGCCGGAGAAGATGCTGAAGCTCGTGGGACCGGATGTAATAGCCTATGGCTATGACCAACGGGATTCCTTCAGGCCCGAAGGGGTCGAGGTCGTGAAGCTCGAGAAAAAGATAGACGAGAAACGCTTCAAGACCAGCAAAATCCTCGAGGAACTGGGGCTTTGACAGAGTATTTATAAACATTTTATGAGTTCTAGTGCCATGTTGGGATTCCTCGGCCAGTTCAGACCTGCCATGAAACAACCCGGAGAAGAGACCGCTGAGAAGCCTCCGGAGCAGCAGAAGTCATCGAGCGCCGATGAGTTCTTCAAATCCGCCGGGACCAAGAATTTCGTCAACAACTGGGTGAGGAAGGGCGAACCCAATTATACCAAACGCGGCATCAACCAGCTCCTCAGGGAGCTCTTCCCCAGGTATGAAAGCGACAAGGCGGTCATAAAGGCCGCTGACAACGTGCTCAAGATGCTCAGGGGAGAGGATGGCCTGACCGGCTTCCTGGCAGGCATGAAGGCGACCCCGAGCGGCATCATGAAAGGCCTCAAAAGCATCCTAGGTGGCAAAGGCTGATGGAAGAGAAAGAGGATGAAAAGGACCTGATAGATCGGGGGATATGCCCGTTCTGCAAGTCGAAACTCATCCACACAGAAGGCTGCCTCGAATGCGAGAGATGCGGCTGGAGCAAGTGTCTCGAAGCCTGAATGCTTTATAAAAGTAATCCGCCAAGATTAGCTCCATATTTCTGCCTCGGTAGCTCAGTAGGTAGAGCGGCTGACTGTTAGAGCCTTTTGGCTTGGGCCCTTCAAAGGGCAAAACCCTCGGGAAAAGCCCTGAGGAAACCCAAGGCCGAAGCTTCTGAAATCAGCAGGCCGGAAGTTCGAATCTTCCCCGGGGCGAGACTCATTTTTTACATCAATAATAACAATTTGACTTAGGTGGTTGCAGGTCACCATTTTCGGGTTTCCGGACTAATGATACGACTATTCTCGGATTCCTTTTAGCACATACAAGCTTGCCCACTTTTTATCCTGTGTTTCAAAAGTTTCCTCGCCGTTAATTCCCAAGAAGTATTCTGATCCAAGCTCAAAAAACCTGGACATGCGCTCTTCGATCTGCTCATAACCCGCGTGTTTTATGTTCCTGAAATAATCGCCCGGCTTCTGGAGATGCGCCTTGAAATATTCGGATTCTGGATTGAGCATCATAACAACTATCCTGCCGCCTTTCTTCAGAACCCGGGCAGCTTCTACCACGGCCAGTCGATAGTTCTCCAAAAACTCCAATGCCGTTACGAAGAAAGCGCCGTCAAAAGAAGAATCCGGGAATGGCATGGAATAGGCATCGCCGCGGATAAAGGTTTTATCCGACCTGCGCCTAGCTTCCTCAATCATCTTTCCAGAGCTTTCAAGCCCGGTTATATCCAGGTCAGGAAGCCGCTCCTCGATGCTACCTATGCCGCATCCGATATCGAGGATCTTTCCGCATCCGGCAAGCTCTTTCCGCAGGTAATCCGCCTCCAGGTTCATCACGCGCTTCCCGAAATCACTCTCACAGAAGCGGATGAACTTCTCGACCACCGGGTCTTTGGCTGCTGCGGGGAGATCATCGTGCGTTTTCGATGATCTCGATGCGCTCCTCCTCAATTGGCATCGCCTCCTCTTTGCTCACTTCCGGAAAGAATTCCGGCAGCATACCGGGCTTCATCCCGGCGATGAGTGCCTTTTCCCCTTGCCCCAGTACATTTATCTTGCACGGCATACATAATGAGACAAAACGGTTCTTCCGAAGGAAAGCATCGGCATGTTTAGCGCTGCATATCTCGATTATCTTCAGCTTCCCTTGGCTGAATCCCTTCGCAGCGAGCCGCTCCCGTACGTCATAAACAGCGAAGACCGCCCATCCTTTCTTGTCGGCTGCCTTGAGTACAGATATCACAGCTTCGTCAAAATCCTTTTTCGTCTCTGCGATATATGCGAAATCTCCCAGTTTCATATAATCAGCCCCAGTTAATCACCCTGTCGGAGTCCTCGACCAGCTGCAACAGCTCTGCCATTGTAGAGACATCGCATATCCCGCTCCCATCCCTGCCCCTCATCGTCAGGCAGGTACCGCAGCCGAGCGTCCTCCCCTTCTTCTTCCTGAACAGATCGACAGCCTTTCTGACATCGAACCTCGCATCTTCCAGCGTTTCGCTCTCGACCCCTTTCCCCAGCAGGAAAACCGTCACATCATGGCTTTTGCTGAGCGCCGCTGTAGCGAATCTGAAGGCATTCCAGACCGTTTCCGGCTCGTTCGTGGAGATCACAATTCCCAGTTTCACGCATTCACCTCCGGTTATTCCAGATCCTTTCTCATCTCCTCGAACTGCTTTTTCGTTATTTCGCCTCTGGCGTACCTCTGCTTGAGGATTTCAAGTGCTGAACGCGCCGGTGCTCCGCCGCGAATGCTGCGGTAAAGCCAGTATATGAGCAGCACAATGGCCACAAACACCAGAACCCAGAAAACAAGGCCGACAATCCAGCCCCAGCTATAATAGCCCATCACACCATCACCCATCATCCCGCCATAAGGATACCCCATCATCCCACCACCTAGGCCGCTTCGGGACATGAACGGCATCATGCCCATCATGCCTCCATAAGTCGGCGTCGTATTCGTCTCTCCGCAATAAAGCACAAGCGCCATCTGTATGTGTGCCTGCTTCAGGCTCGCGGAGCCCTCGCCGCCCATCATCCGATCCATCGTTTCATGCGCCTCTCCGGGGTGCATCTGCTCCATGTAATAGTCGCCGATCAGTTCCAGCTGTGTGTCGTCTAATTTATCACAACTGACATTAGAATCGATTAGCTGTTTTGCTGAGGCAAGTCCGTCCTCGCCCATCGTAGCGAAGATCATACCTGCAATCAACAAACCAAAAATCAATGATTTCATCAGATTCACCTCTTTTTTCTAAGCACCCGTTCCCGGGCGGTCATCCGTTCCGATAAAACCGAGCGTATTATCTCGAATGCTTCGACAATTCTCTGATTTGAGAGGCAATACAATATCTTCCGCCCCTCCCTTTTCGACAGCACGACCCCGCGCTGTTTCATGAGGGAAAGATGCTGCGATACGTTGGCTTGCCCCAAGCCGGACTTCTTCTGAAGCTCGCCGACCGGGTGCGTCCTGCCATCCTTGAGCAAATCCAGCAGCTTAAGCCTCACCGGATTCGAGAAGACCTTGCACATCTCGGCATGCAACTGGTAAATGTCCTCATCCATAGATATTAGAATATTCTAATATATTTATAAAAGGTTAAGTTATCGATCAGAAACCCTTAAATATTTACAGTCGATATCTTATACAATAAGAGCATGATTTTGGGTCTAGAGCCGATGTCCAGAACAAATTCCTGGGTCATCCCAGGGGCGGGATATGTTCACAGTTTCGGGCCTTGTGTTTTGACTCAGTGAGCGCTAGGATTGGCGACCGCGGTCGGCTTTATCCCCGTGGCGAGCGACGCGAGCCTCGGGGACGGACGGCCGACAAAGCCGGCATGTCCCCAGGGCGTCTTTTTCTCCAATCAGCATGATGCGGATGGGCGGCAGGGATATAATCCTGCGGTCCGTGATATCTCTCCATAGGGCGAGAGAGATGGACAAAACGCTTGATAAAAGAGAACGTTCTGCGGCGGTGCGCTCGCAGAAAGACGAGATCACTTCGTATCATGTCTATTCCAGGCTGGCCAGGATCACCAAGGATGCGAAGAACCGAAAACTTCTCCATGAGATGGCCAAGGACGAACTGAAGCACTACGGATTCTGGAAAGGCGTCACCGGCAAGGAGATGGGGCCAGATATGCTCCAGGTGTCATTCTACGAGTGGGTCTCCAGGCTGCTCGGGCTGACCTTCGGATGCAAGCTCCTGGAGAGCAGCGAGGAGGACGCCCAGGAGATTTATGCCTCGTTCCAGAAGCGGTTCCCCGAGATGAAAGATGTGATAGCCGATGAGGAGAAACACGAGAAACTGCTCATCGGGATGATAGAAGAGGAGACGCTCCGATATGTCGGCTCAATAGTGCTGGGGCTCAATGACGCCCTTGTCGAACTGACCGGAGTGCTCGCTGGCCTTTCGTTCGCATTCCAGAACAACAGCTTGATAGCGGTCACCGGCCTGATAACCGGCATAGCCGCCTCCCTCTCCATGGCGGCGAGCGAGTACCTCTCCAAAAGAAGCGAGGATCATTCTAATCCGCTCCGATCGAGCTTCTATACCGGGGCGGCTTATATCTGCACAGTCACGCTGCTGATAACGCCATTCTTCCTCTTCGGTCATTACTTGCTTGCATTGGCCGGCAGCCTCCTGGTCGCACTCACCATCATCTTCGCGTTCAATTTCTACATCGCGGTGGCAAAGGGATACGATTTCAAGAGGAGGTTTCTGGAGATGGCCGCAATAAGCCTGGGCGTCTCGGCTATATCATTAGGCATCGGTGTGCTGGTCAAGACCTGCTTCGGATTGGAAGTCTGATTACCTAGGATAGAAGAAAAAAAGACGATATCGGCGCTGTCACGCAGGTACTATGCAGTCGTCGAGGCCGAGGCCCATCTCCTGGTACATCAGGCTTCCGCAGTTCTCCACGCATGTGCCTGGGCCGGAATACTCGTTGTAGCTGCATTCGATCTCGCAGATATTGCGCATCTTGTATTCGTCAGGACAGCATGAATCCGGATCGAACCCTTCCTGGGATATCAAATCCTTGCATTCGTAGAGGCAGCTCGAGTAATCCGTATAGCTCAGAGCGCTGCAGGATTTCTCGCAGGACTGGCTGAAGGTCGGTCCTGCGCAGAATCCGCCGGATTCTGCTAAGTCAGAGGCGGCGCAGCAGCATCCGTTTAGGAAGGCCGCGACGGCGACCAGCCCGAATATGTATTTGGGGATCATGTTCAAGATACTGGCGGAGGTTTTATATTGGTGCGGTGATGACTATTCATCCTACGCTACCTGTTACCACAAAAAATACCCCCTGATTTCCGCTCTCGATTCCACGGCGAGATTTTTTCTCCGAGGTGAATAATGCTGTTTATATTCCCATCACGAGCATAATCCGCTGCGCTAAGAATGGCGCGGTACCCGCCAGAAAAAGACCGGCGGCTTAAAGAGGCCGTCTGAGGCGCATCGGAGGGGTGTGCATGGCGAAGAAGCCCAAACCGAAACCGCAGGAACCGGAACAGTGAATCACGATCAGGATCAAGCCAACACCTTTTTCCTCTTTTTTTCTTCTTTCGGGCGATATGGAGAGTGATGTCATGTTCGATGGCGACAGGAGATGCAACATCTGCGACAGGGAAGTCCAGGACAAGAAGAAGTACAGCATGAACCTCAGCGGCCACACATACGTGTTCTGCGAGCAGTGCCATAAGAACCGCAAGGCCGATATCGAGCAGCTCCTCAACGAGGAAGGCTGATCATTCGTACCTAAGGCATTCCACCGGCGATATACCCGCAGCATTGCGCGCGGGCACTATCCCTGCCACGATGCCGACCACGATCGAGAACGCCAGCCCCATGGCCACGAGCTCTATGGATATCACCGAAGGCAGGCTGAACATGGACAGCACTATGGAGCCGAAGAAGCTCAGGCCGACCCCCGCGGCCCCTCCGATGAAGCCCAGCGTCGCCGCCTCCACCAGGAAAAGGTTGATGATGTCCCGGTCTTTCGCGCCGAGCGCCTTGAGGACGCCGATGGTCTTGGTCTGCTCCAGCACGCTCATATACATCGTGTTGAGGACGCCTATGCCGCCGACAATCAGCGATATGGACGCTATCCCGCCCAGGAACAGGGTGAGCGTCTCGGTTATGGAAGAGACCGCAGACGACATCGAGGTCGCGGTGATGACGGAGAAATCCGGATCCTCATCGTCGCCGAGGTCGTGGAGGGACCGGAGAACCCCTTCTATTTCCGCGGCTACCCCGTCCACATCATCGCCTTCTTTCACGACCACGATGAGCTGGCTGACGTTATTGTCCTGCTCGAAGACATCCTTGGCGGTCTCGATTGGGATGTAGATGCCATTGTCGCTTCCCTGCATGCCGCCGGATTCTTCGAGCACCCCGACGACCTTGAACGAGATATCCTCGATCTCTATCTCCTTGTTGAGCAGGTTCATCTCTTCTTCATCATCGCTGAAGACCTCGTGGGCGACGCTGTAGCCGACCACCGCGGAGTACCTGTCGCTCGAGCTCAGGTATCTCCCGTCCTCGAGCTCCACGGTGAGCACTTCGGGAAGCGCCTCCGGATCCGTCCCGATCACCGAGAGCGATATGGTCTTGTCTTCGTATACTATATCCGACCGGTCCGTGAGCTGGGCGTCTATCGCAGAAATCCCGGATAACGACCGCAGCTCCTCCGCTTCCTGGAAGGTTATCACAGGATCCTCTGAAGAGCTCTGCGTGAATCCTCCGCCCGGCGGCGGACCGCCTCCTCCGCCCATCATGCCCCCCATCTGCCCCGCCCTCTGCGAGCCGGCGGTCACGGTTATCTGGTTTGTGCCGAATGCGCTCGTCTGCGCGTTGACGTTCTCCTGCATCCCGATGCTTATGGATATCAGGCTGATTATCGAGGCGACGCCTATCACGATGCCCAGTATTGTGAGCCAGCTGCGGACCTTCTGGTGGAGAAGGTTCGCCAGCGTTATATCCATGATGTCCCTGAGCTTCATATCAGGCCACCGGCTTCGGCTTCCCTTTGAGCTTCCCGTATCCGAGGTATATCGCTCCTATGATGACGAGGCCGACGCCTGCATACAACGGGATGTTCGCCGTCTGCGCGGTCCCGCCCATCATGCCGTTCCTGGGGCCGCTGAACGCGCTGGGCGGAGTGGAAACGGCAGCGTCTTCCTCGCCCGGGAGCGCCACGACGCCCGTATCAAGGCCGACTCTCGCGCTTTCCCTGACCACGTGCTCCACGTTGTCGCTGTCTTTGAAGATTATGGTGATAGGCATGGATGCCTCCCCTCCGGTCCCTTTCCGCCTCAGCGTCATCTGGAAGCTCGAATAGTCGTCCACGCTGAGCGTCCCGATGAATTTCTCCGCGGTGCCTACGACCTCATAGCTGTCTGTGGATTCGGCATATGCATAGACCGAGCGTATCGCGGTGTTGCCCGAGTTCGCTATCTTCACCGTGACCTCTATCTCCGAGCCGGATGATTCCGCTTCGGATGTCAGCGTCAGGCCAGGGGTCGCCTGCACATATATGCCTGCATCGAATCCGACCTCCTCGTTGTTGGCCTTGAGAGTCAGCGGGAGGGTGTAGTAGCCGGATGACGAAGCGGAATCCACCCCCAGATAGACTATCTCGGAGCGCCTCTCGCCGGGCTGGATATCGTCGAAATAGATGATGTTCTGCCCTATGGGGGTGAAGATATCGTTGCCGTCGATGACGATGACGGCCGACTGGACGCTCCCCCCTGGGTTCTCCAGGGTTATGCTATATGCGAGCTCGGATCCTATCTCGCTGCCGGATAAAGGCTCGCATGATATCTTGAAGGATGACGATGAGCCGCTTACCGTCACCGGACCTACGTACACCGTCTCTTCAGCCGTGCTCTGAAGGGCGTCATTGAAGGTTATCTTCAGGGGAATCAGATATTTACCGGCCTCCGCGGAAGACGAGGAGACGAGCGAGACCGTGACATTCATGCTGGAGCCCGTGGGGATGTCCCCGACGCGCTGCTGGGTGGTCCCGGAAAGGCTGAACTGGGAGCTGTCCGCGGCGGATATCACCACGTTCTTCATCACCCCGCCGGTGTTCGTTATCTCTATATCTGCGGTCAGCGTGTCGCCTTTCCTCAGGGTGTCCTTGCTCAGGCTGAGAGTCTTCACTTCCAGTATCTGGTGCTGGCTGACCGTCACCGGAATGGATGCCGTTGAAAGCTTCGACGCCGTCTCGTCCTCATCAAGGTAGTAGATATCCAGCGTCAGTATTATCATGCCGCTGTCCACTTTTTCCGGGACCTTGAACGGGATGGAGGTTATCGCTTCGGAACCCGGACCGATCTGCCCTACATAGACGCTCGACCGGTCTCCGATGTTGTAGTTGTAATACACCGTGACGGTCTTCGCGGTCTCGCTTCCGCTGTTCTCGAGCGTGAGCTCGAGCTGGCCTGTCGTGCCCGGATACACGTCACCTGGGACGATCTCGTAACCCACGATCTGCACGACCGGACCCGATGCGCTCTGAGCGAAGCTCAGCGTCAGGGACAACAACAGCACTGCCATCAAGACATTCCATCTGACCATAATATCACTTCCTGGCTTTCAGTTCCTTCATCTTCAGTTCGCCTGCTCCGGCCTTCCTGCCGGGCTGCTCGACATCCCTCTCCACTTTCCCGTCCCGGATGTGGATGGTCCTTTTCGCATACGCCGCGACGACCGGCTCGTGCGTGACTATGACCACGGTCTTGCGGTGGCCCTCCCACATATCGTGTATGATGTCCATCACGTGCTTGCCAGACGAGGAATCGAGGTTGCCCGTGGGCTCGTCGGCCAGGATTATGTCCGGGCCGGTCGCCAGTGCCCGGGCTATGGCCACCCTCTGCCTTTCTCCGCCGCTCAGCTGGGAAGGCAGATTGTCGTGTTTGGCCGAAAGCCCCACCTCGGAAAGCAGCGCCGCGACCTTTCTTTGCCGCCCTGCCTTCTCCTCCTCAGCGATGATGAGGGGCAGCTCGACGTTCTTGGCCACGCTGAGGGTGGGTGCCAGGTTGAACGACTGGAACACGAAGCCTATCCTCTTGTTGCGCACAGCCGCGAGCCCGTCCTTGTCCAGGGCCGACATCGCCACGCCGTCGATGAGCGCATCCCCGCTCGTAGGCTTGTCGAGGAAACCGAGGAAATGGAGCAGGGTGCTCTTCCCTGAGCCGGATGGCCCCATGATGGAGACGAACTCGCCCTGCCGTATCTTGAGGCTGACATCGTCCAGAGCCCTGAATCTCGATGCTCCGGTCTGGTATTCCTTGGTTATGTTCCTCAGCTCAAGCACGTCATCGCACCTTCTTCCTTGTATTCATCCACCATGACAACGCTAATCCCGCGAGGCATATCAGTGCCACAGCCGCCACGAACACCATGTGGAGGGGCAGGCCGAGGGGACCGCTGCGGGGCACTGTCCCGAACGGCCCGTCGCCCTCCAATGAGAGCCGGGCCAGCGATCCTATAAGGTGAAAACTCTCTGACAGGACGCCTTTCAGGCCCGGCAACCTCTCACCATATCACTCCTGCATGCACGGACAGTCGCATCCAGGCGCTGTGCCGTTCTGCAGCCCCATCGGACCGGGACCTCTCATGCCGAAACCGCGCATCCGGCCCGCTCTCGGCCCCTTCTGTCCAAAACCTTCCGGCGGCTCCGGGAGCAGCTCGCGCATCTGCGAACGGAGCTCTTCCGCGGTCTCTGAATCACCAGACTCCCTCGCGGCGCGTATCTGCTCCCTGAGGGAGTCCAGCTCCGCCCTCTGCTCATCGGTCAGCTGGGAAAGCGGACCGTCCGCAGGAGCGTACTCCTGCCGGATAGCATGGATAGTCTCGAGATCCCTTTCTTCAAGAGCTTGCTTAAGCTGGACCTTCACATCATCAGGCAAACTGTCCGCGAAATGGCCGGAGAAGCCGCCCCACGCGAAGGCCGCACCTAAAAGAGCCAGCAATGCCAGCCCACCTAACAAAACCTTGTTGTTTCCCATCTATATCACCTGATGGGACGCGCCAAGCCGATTATAAATAGATTTACCGGAATATCCCCCAAATTACGCCGTAATATCTCCTATTTCGAGCTCACCCAGACCAGTATGCCGAGCGACAGGGTGGCGAAGACATAGGGTATCAGCGGGAAGAGGCCACGCCCCCCATAGACACCCAAAAACGCGTGGAGCATCGGGTTGGCCGCGATGGCGAAGAGCATGAATGAGAAGACCGCCACCAGCAGGCCGAACGTGAACCTGCTCTTGAGCTGGAGGTAGTCCTTCATATAGATGAACATGAGATAGAAGGAGAGCAGCAGCATGAGGAGCGAGAGGAATATCTGCGCCATGAATATGTAGGGCATTATGTCCGGCTGCTCTGCCCGCGGTCCGAGCTGCCTGAAGGGGAAGAGCTGGTCGGCCAGCACGAATATCCCCATCGCCAGCAGCAGGGCGAGCAGCGTTCCGCCAACGGCCTTCAGGGTGAAATCATTTTTATTTTCCATCGCCATCATCTCTCAAAAGTCCTATTAAATACTGATTGCCATCCCACTCGGGGCTTATGAAATAGACCGAGCCGTACTTCTTTTTCGGGGTCTCGAGCACCCCTTCTTCCTTCAGGAGCTCCACATGGCCCTGCACCGTCTTGTAGTCCATGCCCAGATTTATCGCGAGCTGGCGGATGTTCATGGGCTTCCTGTCCAGCGCCCGGAGTATCCTAAGCCGTGTAGGGCCGCCCCTGGAGGCGTTGAGAAGCCAGTAAAGAAGACGGGTCTTCGGATCCATCGGCACTAATTCTTGGCCTAGATTAAAAAGGCTTGGATGGGGGAAAGCATACTGGCGGATGCTTCTGATGGCGGGGTAAGTGGATAAAAGCCTATCATGGGATGGAAAAAGGAGTGATGCTATGAAGCTCTTCGAACCGAACGAGGGGAGATTGGACAGGATAGCGAGGATTGTTGCCGGCGTCGGTCTGCTCGCAGGCGGACTCTTTTTTGCAGTGGCGCCGCTCTCATACGCCGTCATGTTAATCGGCCTGATAGTCACGGTGACCGGCCTTACCGGCTCCTGCGCGCTCTACAGCCTCATCGGGTTCAACACCATGGAAAAGCCCGCGGCCGCTTCCCGCAAGAAAAAGAGATGATCAGATGCCGAGCTTCCTGAGGACGGCGTCGGCCATCATCTTAGGCCCGTCCACTCCGGCCTGGGAGAACATCTCCGGATAGAGGCCCGGGAACGCGTTCACGTCGACCACATAGGAGTTCCCCGAGCTGTCCACTACCATATCCACACCCACCCACGCCATGTCGAAGAGCTCGGCGATTTTCATCGCGATCTCCAGTTGCTCAGAAGACGGGTGAGCGAGCAGCATCTTCCCTCCGACGCTCTTGCGGTCCATCACCTTCCAGCCGCCGAAGAAGCTCTCCGGCCCTTTCCTGTAGGAATAGGCATGCTTGCCGCCGATTATGTTGATGCCTATCCATTTGGCCGGGTCGTTGGGTATCATCTGCTCGACATAGTGGTTTTCGGGCGGGGCGTAGTCTATTACGTTCACGACGTCTTCCGGGTCGTCTATCTTGATTATGCCGATGCCGTAGGAGCCGAGCCTCGGCTTGAGCAGGATGGGGCTCTCCCATGATTTGAGGTGCTTTATCGCGTCCTCTGAATGCTGCCTCTTGAGCAGCATGAACCGGGGGACCGGGATGCCGTGCCGGCTGAGCTCGCTGCTCGTGAGGTACTTGTCCATGGCGAGCTCGTATCCCAGCGGGTTGTTTATGACCGTGGTGTTGCCCTTCTGAAGGGCCTTGAGAAGCTCCAGATGGTAATTCCTCCGGTAATCGCGGCCTATCTCCCCGAACCAGACGAACCCGTCCAGCTCGGGCTTGCTGCCGTCTTCCAGTAGTATCTCTCCAGATGAGAGGGTCCAGTCCCTGAAATCATCGTAGCCGACCAGCTCCAGGGCGGCATTCTTCCTTAGGTGGGAGAGCATCCCGTCCCGCATGGCTTCCAGCAGCGCACCCGGCGTTTCGTAGGTGACGCTTGTCATGGTCTTCCGGTAGGGAAGCCAGTATCCGAGCCTGAGAAGCCCTTTCTTTTCGGTCGACATGGATGACAATCGCCGTGAAACAATAAAAGGATTGCCCATCCTCCGAACGCGCGCGTCCTGAAAAATGTCCAAACGCTTAAAGCTTTTCGGGTAGAAATAGATACAAGAGATAGCGAGGTTCTAGTTGAGGGTTGCGTAGTGGAAAGAAAGATATCTGATTTCATCGATAGGAACTACAGGCATTTCAATTCCGCAGAGCTGGCCGATGCGGCCAAAGCGTACAAGAAGCATGTGGATTCGGGCGGGAAGATGCTCCTGGCCATGGCCGGGGCGATGTCGACCGCCGAGCTTGGGATAACCCTCGCCGAGATGATACGGGAGGGCAAGATACACGCCATATCGACCACGGGTGCCAATCTGGAAGAGGACATATTCAATCTGGTGGCCCATAAGCACTATCATATGGTCAGGAGGTACCGGGATCTCACCCCGGAGCAGGAACTGGAGCTGCTGGAGAGGGGGCTCAACCGCGTCACCGATACGTGCATACCGGAGGGATCCGCCATGAGGAAGATAGAGAGCCTCATCATCCCGATATGGCAAAGATATGAGCGGGAGGGGAAGAGCGCATTCCCCCACGAGTACCTCTACGAGCTCATACGGTCCGGAGAGCTGGAGAAGCACTACCAGATAGATCCCGAGGACAGCTGGATGGTCGCGGCCTGCGAGAAAGGCATACCGATATTCGTCCCGGGGTGGGCGGATTCCACCCTGGGGAATGTGTTCGTGGCAGAGCACATCAAGGGCAACATAAAGGACATGGGCATAGTCAAGGAAGGGCTAGGATACATGAAAGAGCTGATCTCATGGTACCAGAGGGAATCCAAAGAGGGCAGCGTGGGCTTCTTCCAGATAGGGGGCGGGATAGCGGGCGACTTCCCGATATGCGTGGTGCCGCTCATAAACCAGGATGTGAAGCTGGAGGACGTCCCCTCCTGGGGTTATTTCTGCCAGATAAGCGATTCCACCACCAGCTACGGCTCCTATTCCGGGGCGGTCCCCAACGAGAAGATAACCTGGGGCAAGCTGAAGCCCGACACGCCTAGATTCATGATAGAATCGGACGCGACGATAGTGGCTCCGCTGATATTCTCCTACGTGCTCGGGCACTGACGGCCGCATTGCTTAGAGCCGCTTGTCGCTGCCCTCGGCCTCTTTCGCTTCCGGGGGCTCTTCCGGCTCCTTTTCGGCCGCCTCCACCGCTTCTGTGAGCTTCTCTGATTCGGTCTTCTTCTCTTCGTCCTTGTCTAGGAGGAAGACGCCCACGGTGGCCGCGATGTTGGTGAGGAGTATGGAGGCGAACGCGAGCTCCCTGAAGATAGGGATTGCGATGCCGTATGTGAGCGGAAGGGTGGCGAGCACGGCGGCCGCGAGCCCGCGGGGCATCATCGCCACCGCCACGTTCGCGTCCCGCTTCGGGAAGTCGTTGAGCAGGAGCCGCTTCGAGAGGAGCCTGGAGGCCGCGATGAGGGCCAGCACCACCACCGAGACCGCGAGCACATGGAAACCGAAATAGCTCGGCGCGAGCAGCAGGCCCATATAGACGAAGAAGAAGGTCCTGACGAAGAAGGTCATCTCCTCCTGGAATATCTTTATGGCACGGCCGATGGGCCTGTGGATCTTCCATTTCAGGTATTTGTCCAGCTCCTCGGCGTTCCCGAGCATGAGCCCGAACACGAACACAGCGAACCCGCCGTTGCCGCGTATCGCATCCGTGAAAGCGAACAGGCCGAACACGAGGGCGAGGGTCAGCATGTAGGAGTATTTCTGGACCTTGAACCGGCTCACCAGGAACATCCAGGCGAGGGCAGAGAACGCCCCCACGACCATGGCGAGGGTGAACGAGGAGAGGAGATTGTGTATGAAGTCGCCGGCTTCCGGAAGCCGGTCCGCCTGGATGAGGTTTATCACTATGACCGCCATGATTATGCAGAACGCATCGGTGAGGGTGGATTCCACGGCCAGCAGGGACTTTGTCTCCTTGGAGACGCCCGTCCGCTCGGCCATGGCGATGACTATCGCGGAGCTGGTGCCTCCGAGCACCGTGCCGAGAAGGAGCCCGTGGATGGGCGGCCATCCGAGCATCAGGGCGGCCGCCAGGCCGATGAAGATGGCGCCCGATAGGAACGTGGCGACGCTGAACGCGGTGCTCCGCGGTATCGCCCGGGCCAGCGAGAACATGTCGAATGACATCCCGCCGTCGAACAGCAGGACTATGAGGGCGAGGGTGGAAAGGAACGGGAGCAGGGAGACGATGACCGAATCCTCGGACGCATCCACGATGCCTGATGCCGGGCCGAGCAGGAAGCCGAACAGCATCAGCAGGAGCACCTGCGAGACGCGCGTCCGCTCCGAAATGATCGTGGACAGGAAGCCGGTGAGGATCGTCAGGCCCAGGATGAAGAAGAGTTCGTTCATCTGCCAATCACTTTTCGGCCAAATCTTTCTGGAGCTTCACGTTCTTCTTCTTGAGCTTCTTCAATAGCTGCTCTTCCTTGGTCTCGGCCGGCGGGAGTTCGAGCCCCTCGGGGCGGCTCGCCATGCTCTCGAGTATCTGTATCGCCTTCAGGAGCGCGAATATCAAAGCGAAGAGAAGGATGGCGGCTACCAGGGTTATGGAGTCGGCCGGCACCCCTGCATATATGATTGTCATCAGCACGTATACCGAGACGTTGACCGGCGGCGCGGAGAACAGGAAGAATGCGGCCCTCTTGGGGAGGAGGTGGTAGTATGTTATGAGCATGAGGAAGAACGCTGAGGCCACCAGGGCGGAGGATATGGAAAGGTAGAACGTGTTCGAGAAGACATTGTCCCAGGAACCGACCCCATCCGAGTAGAACATCCTCTGGATCAGGTTCAAGGATACGAACAGGAATACCATGGTGTTTCCGAAGGCGGTGTTCCAGCCAAGCTCCTCCTTGCTGTACTTCCCGAAATAGAGCGTCATGAAGAGGGTGGCCAGCACGAGAGGCAACGCCGCCCAGAGCAGATGCTGGTCGTTGAGCGGAGCGAAAACCAGGATCGACAATCGAGCGAGCACTTCTTCTAGGAACGCCATGGCACTTAATCGGGATTGTGGTTTTTATGCTTATCCTTGTCCCGACGAGGGCGTGCTCACATCCAGACCCTCATCAGAGAGGGGCTTGTCGGTGTCTATCTGGAACAGGTCCGCCAGTTCGCTGGGGTCAACGGCGTCGGAAGAGCCGTCTTGGACTGCGTCTACTCCGGCGGCATCCTCGTCCTGGCCCGGGCTGTCTGCGGGGGCATTCACTTCGCCAGCCGCTTGGCCTGTGTCAGATGTCTTTGCCTTCCCTGCGCAGCCGAGCATCAGGAACGATGCCGCCAGCACCACCAATAGCATCAGCTTGAGATTCATGAAAATGCACCTCCGATTATGAGGGCGCGTATGGAATTGAACTCCTGGAACAGGTCTATGCCGCCATCCCAGCACTCCAGATTCTCCCTGGAATATTCGTTGGGGTTGCCCACGCTCTCGGAGTAGGCGCAGGCGTCCAGATAATCCTCGACGTCTTCCTGGAGCGAGTCCATCCGGTCCAGCACCTCTTCCTTGTTGCCATTCTGGCTGTCTTCGATGATGGGCCTCGCATAGTCTATAGTGGCGAGCATCTTCTCTGCCCTGAAGAGCAGGACGAGCCTGAAATTCCTCATGTGGAGCTTCCTGAGCTCCTGGGGATCCCCGCTGTCGAATGCCGGATCCAGGTCATCCAGCAGCTCCTCGCCGTCCCCGGCGACGCGCTCCATGCCGGAGGTATCTGCCCCGAGGGCATCCATGTCATCGATCTGGCCCTCCGCGTATTCGAGCTCGTTCTGCACGTAATGTCGGGAAGCTTCGCGCGCCTTCTCCATGGCCCGGTCCCTGCATTGGTCCCGGTCATCCATCAAAGGCGTCTCCCCGTCCCGGACGCATGAGAAGAACGGTCCGTTCTTGTGGTCGAACGCATCCTGAACCACCCTGCCGACCAGACGGAGCGAATCGGCGGCCATCTGGACCATCCCGAGGCCGAACTCGAAAGGCCGGTTCTCGTCCCTCGCTTCTGCCAGGTCTTCCAGGTCGTCGTTCAGGTCGTCCACATAGCTGGATGAATCGAATACCTCGACGCCGTTCTCTTCGCCGCATCCTTCTCGCATGGCGAGCCATTCCTCGGCATAATCGACATCGCATGCGACATAATCGTAGCGGGCGTCCATCATCTCCTTGTTGGCGTCGTTGGCCCACGCGGCGGAAATGCCTGCGAGCATCACTAACGCGAGGATGAATGCGTATCTCATGTCATCACGGTGAGGGCCACTCAGGGGATGTTTAAAATAGTACCCTTGAAAACATGCCATGGCGAAATGTTTCTTGTGCGGCGAAGAAGCGGACACCAGGCGCCTGTTCATCGGGAGCGCCAGGGGATTCGCGGACATCTGCTTCGACTGCGCTATCAGATTCTTCAAGCTGAGGAAAGAGGAGTGATGGATTCAGCCATCCATGAAGCTCCAGAACACCCAGTCGAACAGTCGTCTTCTCAGACCATGGCGCGGGTCTTTGAGTATCCAGTCTATCATCCAGCGGAACGGGAGTCTCCTGTCGGTCGCCAGATGGAAGATGCGCACCTGATTGCGGTGGGCGGAGGCGAGCCGCCTCATGATGGTTTCGCCTTGGGGTTTCCGGGTTATGTGTTTCGCGACGCCTTCTCCGCTCGTGATGGCGTAGTAGATGCCTTCGGTGGTGAGCGGGTTGAGGAAACCCCCAGCATCGCCGATTAGATATATGTTGCCGAACTTCCAGCCCCTATAGTCGGCGTTGCCTCTCATGGCCTCTGAGCGGTGCTTCACGACGTCCGCCCCGAACTCCTTCGCCACCCACTCCTTCGCCCGCTTCGCCATCCCGTGGTCGAACTCCTTTGCCCGCCAGGCAAGACCGACCATTGTATGATTCCGGCCCCGGGACATCATATAGCCATATGAGCCCGGGAAGCTCTTGGGGAGCCAATACATCCTGAACTCAGGACACGGAACCTCCAGAACGAAATGGTATGCCCAGCCGGCGATATCCTCTGTCGGAAGGCCCAGGTGCTTGCGCACTATCGAGAACGAGCCGTCCGCGCCGACCAGATGCTTGTAGCGGTAGCGGGTTTTGCTGGTTTCGACGTGGTTTTGGGTTATGCGGGTTACGGGTTCGGAGTAGTGGATTTCGATGTCGGGACCGCACTTACTAGCCAGATAGCTCTCGAATTCGTACCTGCCTATCGTCCAGAGGAACGGGCGGTCGAACTTTATGGTCTGTTTCGTGTCGTCGGTCCCGACCGTAATCTCGGTCCATGGATGGCCCCGGTCGAATTCCTCATCAGGGAGGACTTTCGGGGATATCTCCCCGGAGCAGATTTTCTTGCCGAGCCGGTCGTTCTTCTCAAGTACCAGAACGCGCAACCCGGAACCGGATAGATGTCTGGCACAGGAGAGCCCGGCGGGGCCGGCTCCGACGATAACGACATCGTACTCATCAGACATCAAGACAGCCAGTCCTTCTCGTTTATCTTCTTGTTGATGTATTCGCCGACGAAAGTGAGCCTCTGTCCCTGAAGGGCATCCTGCTCCAGCTTCTTCTTGGTCTTGAGGACCTCCTTGAGCTCCTTGACCCAGTCCGAGTAGCGGTTTATCCAGGGGTAGCTGAGCATCTCCTCGGCCCTTTTGATGTCCACGTCCTTGGCCTTGATGGTCAATTTCTGGAGGAAATCGAACTCGCGGATATCGGCCATGGTGACTCCGAGGAACTTGGCCTCGGGCACAGCGAAATCACGGCCCAGGTAGGCAAGGTTCATGGAGCCGGTCTTGATGGTCCAGTAGATGTACCATCCCCAGGCATCGCAGTCCATGAGGCAGTATATCGGGAGCTTCTTGTCGGCGAGCTTCCTTAGCAGCCTTCTCGTGCCCCTGGTCGACTGCCCTTTTGGAGTCACCAGCAGGCAGTTCTCCTTTTTCCAGAACTTGTCCTCGTTGAGCCTCTGCCACAGGGCGTCTTTCTCCACGACAAGCACGTAGTCGGCATCAAGGCTCTTTATGTTCATGCCGTTGTCCACGTCGCTCGGGATGCTCCAGCCGCTCCTTCCCTGCTTCTCCAGGTCGATGAGCGTCTCATCGCCGCCGAATTTGTCCTGGATCACCATCGGACCTGCAACGAAGCCCTTCCGGTCTGTCGTGAGGTTCAGGTCCTCCCTCTTTATCTTGAGGGCGACCTCCAGATCCTCTATCAAAGCGTTGGATTCGCTCTGCTCTGTGAAGAGGTCCTCGTCCATGTCCTCGCCGAGTGTGAATTTGAGCTGGTAGAAAAGACCCCTGATCGATGTATGCAGGTTCTGGGAGAGGAACTGCTTGGTCTTGGCGGCTATCGCGACCGTCTGCATGAACGTCCTGGCCTGGGCGACGCTGAGGAACTTCCTCACTTCTTTCTTGTCGCCGGTCCTGAGGCATCCCAGTGATTCATCGAAAATGGTGTTGCTCCGGGTCCGAAGCACGGTCTCGAACGTCGGGCCATCCCCCTCATTCACCTGGCCCACCATGTCTTTGCCCAGGTCTGATAGTTTCTTTGAAGCGTCGGTCATCATTCCTCACCTTCTTCCCCGGCCGGAGCGTCATCAGGCTCGGCCGCGGGCTTCTTCCCGTCCTCTTCGCCCTTCTCTTCCTCTTGGGAGTTTTCCTCCCGGGAGTACTTCTCATCGATTATCCTGTTGAGCGCTGATTCTATCTCGGCTTTCTTGGAGCCCGATAGCGATGCCAGATCGCTTGCGATCTGCTCCACATACCTGCTCACGACCTTCCTCTTGGTGGCGATCTCATGGGCCTTCCTCTTTCCGGAGAGGTACTTCTGCACTCCCCTCGAGGCTTCCATGAGGGCGAACTTGATCTCGTCCATGACATCCTCTTCGGTCGAGATGGCCTGCTTTCCCGCGCTGGTATATGGCACATGGACGCTCACGAGGTTGACGAGCACCGCGATCGGCTCTTCTTCGAACGCCTTGACGCCGTAGCGCTTCCAATCCATCGATTTGATGGTCTCGGTTATCGCGCAGCCACCTGAATCGAAGAGGAGCGGCACCCGGTTGGCGAAACGCATCACTTCCCCCTTCTTGCCTGCAGCCGCGACCCCGCCGCCGTATGCGATAGCGACCTCCACCATGAACGGGATCCCGCCTCGATAGACCTTCGGGCTCCTTTCGGTGACGACAAGCACCTCCGGATTGAATATGTTGGTGAATGAGACCTCCACATGGTCTTTTCCGATCGGCACCAGCGAGTCGGTGGCCGGTGATATCCATTTGACCTGCGAGAAAGCGCGCACGAGCGCTTCGGCTTCATCCCATGAGAGCTTGGCCGGATCCTTGTTGAAGTCCATGTCCGGGAGGATGCCTCTTAGCTCCTCCACCTTCCCGGCGCTCACCCTCGAGAACGTCTGCTGGAGGAATGATGAGATGCGCTTCTGTTCCTGGCTGTGCCTGGCGAACTCGAGCATGTCGTGCGTCGTTATCCCCAGAGGATGGGGCTTTATCTCGAACGGGCGCGGGGGGTTGTCCATGACCGAGCGCGGGAACACGGATCTCTGGTCGTCCGGCTCGATGAGCGTGATTATGCAGTGGGGGTTCGCCAGGGCGGTCCTCCTGAGGTATTCATAGACGCCGTAGTTGCTCCTCTCGTATTTGACGTCCTTGAACTCTGATATCACCGTGAGGCCGCTCTCCTCGGTAGGTTCGGTCCCGGTAACCGTCACGTTCGGCTTGTTCGCCTTGAAATCCATGCTTATCTCTGCGCTCAGCTTCTCTCCCTTGTGGCAGGAGACCGCCTTAGTCGGCTGGCCGGTGGTGAGATAGGAGAACATCGTGCAAGCCGCGGCTCCGATTCCCTGCTGGCCCCTCTGCTGGATGTATCTGTGGAACTTGGTGCCAGCTAGCATCTGCCCCAGGGCCTTGCCCAGATGCGTCTTCGGGATGCCCGGCCCGTTGTCCTTTATCGTCATCCGGTAGTGGCCTTTGTCCTTGTCCAGCTCATCGACCTGGACGAAAAGCTCGGGGAGCACCCCGGCCTCTTCGCATGCGTCCAGCGAGTTCGTCACGAACTCATGCACGATGATTGTGAGCGACCGGACCTTCCCTGAGAAGCCGAGCATCTGCCGGTTCTTCTTGAAGAATTCGGCCACCGAGTGCTCCTTGAACTGCTTGAATATGTCCTCTGCCATGAAAATCACTCTGGTCGAAGGCTTATCGCCGCTATCATATTAATATGTTGGCGTCAGGGAAACCGGTTTCCAGCCAGGGGTTTCCGGTTTCGGGCCTGGTGTTTCCAGTTTCCGGTTCGGGGTTCCGTTTTCCGGGTTTCCGGTCCCGTCGGCAAACCAAAACACGAAACCCAAAACACTAAACGCTGTCCTGCTACTGGCCTTTGAGCCTGGATTCCATGAGGCTGCGCTTGGCTTTGGCCAGATATCCCAGGACAGTCGCGTGCCTCGCCCCGTCTATGAGCAGGCCTATGGCCTCCTTGGCGTACTCCATGCCGTCTATCCTTGATATGACCGCTATAGTATTGCCGTATATGCTCAGATATGAGTCGGTCGCCTCCTCTATGGCCGTCTTTATGCGGCCCTCTTCCCCTATCACCCGGCCCTTTATCCTGGTGACGGCGCTGTCCGAGCCGGCGACCTCCTTCAATGATATGAGATAGAAGCAGAAATCGTCCCTAGAAAGCTTGATCGCGATGTCCGGATTGAAGCCGCGCCCTATCGCCTTTATGACGTCCCTGGCGAAGAACACATCGGCCGAGTCGCCGGCCATCTCTATGTCGCCATCCTCGTGGACTTCCAGCTGGACATTGCACCTCTTCTCTATCCTCTTCTTCGTGCGCCCGTCTTTTCCCAGAATGACGCTGACGCGCTCGGCGGGTATCTTGATCAGTTCGTTCATTTCGCAATCCTCTTCAGTATCTTCTTGATTTCCTCGTCGGATTCGGTCTGGAGCCGTTTGGATGCCGCCTCCTTGACCTCCGCGTCACCGCCCATCGATGACAGGACCTCTGCAGCCGCCATCCTGGCCTGGGAATCCCAGTGCGAGAGGAGCATCATGAGCGACCGCTTCACCCCTTCATCCTCTTTGATGAGAGACAACGCTTTTATAGCATTGAGCTGGTTGGCTCCGATATCCCCCCTGGCGATTATCACCAGCTCCTTCTTGAGCGACTGGACGATCGGCCTGCTCCCCATGGAGGCTATCAGGACGAGGCCTGCCTCGCTGGTGTCCCGGCTCCGCACCAACGATGCGAGCAGCGCTGACAGCTTCTCCCCATACGCGTCATTGGCCATCAATCGCTTGAGCGAATGTGAGAGGGGCTCCTTTATGGCTTTGTCCCCTGCGGCGCGCTGGAGGAAATCCGAGAGGGCATCGTCCCAGCCCCCGTCCAGCATCATCATCAAGGAGTACATCGCGACGAATCTGGGTAAGAGGCCGTAGTGTTCCGTGTTCTGGGTCGTGAGCACTGAAAGGGCCACACGCATCAATGCGAAGCGGTCGTTATCCAGCGCCTTGAGATCGGTGCCGGGCTTCTTCGCTGCTGCGTAGGAGCCCATGATGCTCCAGAACAGGTCGCGGATGTTCAAATCCGGGGAGAGGTTGAACTTGCCGAGCGAGAGTTTCTTCTTCTCAGGAGCCGGGCCGCCCTCGTCATCTCCTCCGAACGCTTCTTTTGGCATCGGATCACGGGGGGTTGACCAGGTCCGCCGGCATATACGGATTGCCGACTTTGCTGAGGTCTTTCTCGGCCAGCGTGAAGTACTGTTTGCCGTCCGGGCAGGTGCTGTCCTTGCAGTTGGTGGCGAGGGCGATGTACGCTTCCATCTTCACCCGGCCCCTGTCGGATTCTACCGGCAGGAAAGGCACTTCGCACTTCTCCACGAACTCTATGAAATCGGTGTATCCGTAGCAGTATCCGGGCGGCTCGTTGCGGGGAAGACCGTTCTTGCATCTCTGGGTGTCGGCCTGGCCCTCCGAGCTGGAGCAGTAGGCGGCATCGAGCATCACTCCGGGCTTTGCGAGCCAGCTGTCCTTGAAACCTATCGCCCAGCAGTCCCCGTTCGGTATGTCCGTGGTGCATCTCGGGTGGACCGGCCACTGGGTTGTGGATATCCTCTGCGTCCCTGGCATGTCCCAGAGGCCGGAGTATTTGTTGACCGCGATGTATGCAGCGAACATGTTCGTCTTGTCGGGATCGTTATCCTTGCTGCCGGTGAACCAGGGCAGGGTCGCGCGGTTGGCAGGGTTCTGTATCCATTGCTTGGCCTGCTGGAAGCGGGTCTCCATCTTGGCGACGCCCACGCATATAGAGTCGCTGGCGGTGAACGGGTTGAAATCGACCGGGTCGCACGCCTTCGCAGACGCCATGTCCAGGCTGCTCCTGATGCCCGCGCGCATGAAGACATCCACGTACTGGCCGCTCTGCCCGTCCTGGCGGAATTCAGCCGGCCAGAACGATATGGGCGGCTCGAGGCTCTGCATCAGGCCGAATGCGCACCAGCGCCACTTGGGTTGCTGGCTGCCGGAGACGATATCGTTCACCAGGACCGGGCAGTCGGGCGTCCCCAGTCCAGGAGTGTTCTCGGGCACGTACATCTCGTCGAACGCGATGGAGTAGCACTCATCCGCCCGGTTGAAATTGGTATCGAAGCAAGGCACGCCGTCCGCGGTCTGGAAAGATGAGGCCGGACCTGCGGCGCAGACCTTGGCCACAGAACATGGCTTGAAGCCGCTCTCGGTCGCGACGATCGCGCGGATGAGCATCGGGTCCAGGTTCCTCGCGCTCGCCCACTGGTTGATCTCAGGGTAAGCTGTGCAGTATTCCTCCTTGTACCACTGCATGGCCCGGCTCATCCTCAGGCCGGTGAAATATTCGGTAAGGGGTTTAGACAGGTTGTCTGTCAGGCACATGTCGCAGGAATATGAAAGGTTCGCTTTGGATATGTTCGGGGCGATGGCGTTGAGTATGTTCCCGCCCTGGAAACCGAAACCGCCCACATAGCTGTACTGGGTGTTCTGGTTGCAGACCGTGCCGGACGTGTTCCCGAAGTATATCTGGGTGGTGTCCGAGGGGTTCCCGCGGTAGGTGGTGTATGACTGGCAGCCTCCGTACCATGCCTTGAGGCGCGCATCGGTGGATGCGGCGCTGCAAGACGTGCAGTTGAGCGGATTCGTGAGGCCGGGGGCGTTCGTGCTGTTGAACGTGTAGGCTGCTATGCCGATCACTCCGCGCTTCTGCAGGTCCTGGATGCCGAAGGGGAAGAATGACTTGTATCCCTCCACGACCTCGTTCTCGCTCCAGGTGCACGCCCCGGAAACGCTGGTGCTCCCATTGTCGAACATGACATATGGGATGATGCTGGGCTTTGTGAGGTTGTAGAGGGCATATGATGAGAATAGCGTCGCTTCCTGTATCGCCCGGCTTCCCATGCAGGTCTTGGTGAACCGGCTGTCCACCCCGTAGGCGACGAGATCCACCATCTTGCTGTCGAGGCCGAGTTCGTCCATGACGGCATCAAGGGCCGCATAATCATTGAGCTTGGGGGCTACCGCAACGAAGCAGTATATCTTGTTGTTGTCGCGGTCGTTTCCGCAGCCGCGGTTTATCTGGCGCACCTGCTCGGCCACCATCGCAGCCTGCGACTGGTCGAAGTTCATCTCTGACACCACCACCACCGGACCTACATGGTCCTTGGTGAGCAGTCCGTTGTAGTAGTTCCTGCCGTCGTTGCCGAGGATGCGGCTGATCTCGTATGCCCGGCTGGCATTGACGTTCGTGCCGTTGCTGTAGAGGACGAAGACAGGGACCACGCCCTTGCTGAGGAAGCACATGGCCCGCTTCGCATCCGGAAGGAGGTAGGGCTCGTTCTGGGAGCCGACCAGCCACTGCACCGACATTGTCATGCGGTCGGCGCAGTAGGTGTTCGCGAGCCCGAAATCACCGAATGTGGGGCCCTGGCCGACCATGAACTCGAGCGGGAACGGCTCGCCTTTCTTGGCGTTGTCATTGAGCTCGGCCAGCTTCTCCGGCTTGCACTCCTTCTCTACATAGCAATACCCTCCGATGAGATTCTTCCTGCCCGGAAAGAGAGGGGTGTTGTTCCTGCAGACCATGCACCAGCAGCTGCCTTCCTGGCACTCGGCCAGGCCATCTGTGCTGGACATGGCGACCGGTTTGAGGGAATCACGATACATCTCCTCGAAGCCGGTATGGCCGCTGCTCAGCCTCTGGAGACAAGCGGAAAGAAGCACAATACCGAATAGGAGTATGACTATCGTGGCCGGCCGCATAGATATCGCAACATATTAGACTGACCGGGAATATAAAAATATTGGTTTTGAGTCTCGGGTTCTGCGTTCTGGTCTCGGGTTCTGCGGCCGGCTTTTAAGACCCCAGACCCAAGACTGGAGACCATATAAGAAAATGAGAAAAGAAAGAAGAAAAGACTAATACTGGGCCTGCCTGCAGCTCGGGTTCTTGCAGATGCTTCCGCGGTAGTTGGACATGCCGCACTTGGGGCAGTAAACCACCATGGACATCTTGTTGGGCTGGAAGAACCTCGAGGCTCCGTTGCCCATGCTCTCGGCCATGCCGCGCATGGCATCTCCGAAGCTCTGTCCGTGGCCCTGCTTGGCGCGCGCCACCCTCCTTGCGACGATCTCCTTGGGGGAGAGCGACTGCGGGAAGCCTGGGACCGGCATGTGCCAGAGGAACGCCACCGGGTTCGCCCAGCCGAACAGCGAGTTCTGCATTATGCCGAACCCTCTGATCTCCTGGTCTCTCTTTATGGCGAGGGCTTCTGCCGAGACGGTTCTCCTGGTGGTGTTGTCCAGGGCCGCTTTCTGGAGCTCCTTGTCGTACATGAAGGCTCCTTCCTTGGTCCTGTACAGGTACTCCGCCATCGGAGCGTCGGCCTTCATCGTCATCCGGTAGTCGTAGACGGTCTCGCCGGGGTTGACGTCTCCGGTCCTGGCGTTGACGTATACGCCCTTCTTGGCCAGGAATATGTCCTGCGGGGCCTGCCTCAGGCCTGAGAGATAGTCATAGCCGGAGAGCTGGTGCTTCTCGAGGCTGCCTCCCATCTTGTTGAGGCTGGCTATCCTGCCTGCGGTCTTGCCCGAGCCCCACTTGAAGGAGAACGGGTTCAGAGACTGCATGGCCTCGTGGATCCTCGGTTCGGTGTAGTTCCAGGTCCGAAGGGCATCCTGGGTGGCATCCCACCTGGATGAGTAGCCCTGCATGGACATCTGGAGCCCCCTGATCATACCGACATAAGGCCTCATGACCTTGCCGGCGAAGTCCAGGGTGTGCCCCGAAGTCGCCATGAAGCTGGCATACTCGCCCTTGCTCATGAACGCCCTGAGGTTGTCCTTCACGTTGAAGGGCAGGCCAGGACCGAACTGGAACGAAGCCGAAGCCGCCTGCTGGTGGCTGTGCGAGGAAGACATCCTCCAGGGGTTCCTGTCTATGGCGTACTGCCACACCTGGATGAAGGCGCCGTGCTGTGCGGCTGCGGCCCTGTAGGCCACCTTCTCCTCCTCGGTGAGTCCCTTGAGCACCTGGCCCGACTGTATGGCGTTCGCCATCCTGAAGGACTGCATCCTCATCTGGGACGATACCGGAGTCAGGTCGTATGATGTCTGGTGGACCGCACCGCCGGCCGCCAGAGCGACCTTGGAGACATAGTCACCCATGTGGTTGCCTATGTCCCTGAACGGCTTTATCACGCCGCTCATGGTGTGGCCATCCGCTCCGAAGAACCTCAGCGGCGAAGGCGCCACAGGCTGGACGTGCGTCTTGTTCTGCACGCTCACCGCGCTGTGCTCCCAGAACTTGGAGTAGTCGTGGGTGGTCTGGCCATACTGCCAGAGGACCGCTGCCAGCACTTTCTCCTTGTCGTAGCTGTAGCCGCCGCTCTTGGCCCACTTCACGGTCTCCTGCACGAAGGGCTGCCAGTCGTTGACATCCTTGGAGCTGCGGAGCTTGCCGTACTGGCTCATGAGGTCGTTCCTGCCGCCGAAGCTTATCGAGACCTCCTCGGCTATGAACTTCCTCATCACGCCCTTGTCGTCGCGCAGCGCCGTCTCTCCTGCCATGACACGGTCCATGTCGCTGAGCATCATGCCCTTCTTGTAGAAGGCGAATCCGCCTTCGTGGAGCATGACGACAGCCTGCTTGGACCGGGTTATGTCATCGTAGGTCATGGGCTTGGAGAGGACGCTGTTGTAGGCATCCCTGTGGGTCTCCATGAGCTCCCTCAGCTTGTTTATGTGCTTCGGGTTGGTCATGTCGAGCTTCTCGAGGAAGACCCTGTCGGGGTGGTTGTTGGAGAGACCCTTCTCTTCGAGCGCCTTCTCCATGAAGCCTGCGACCACGCCGGCATAGAACCTCATGGTCTCCCTGGTGGTGCCGTAGGCGTTCTGGCCGAAGTGCGAGTTGAACCTCTGCTCCATGTCCTGGTGGAGCTGGTCGGCTATCCACAGCTTCTTGGCGGCCTGTGTCCTCTGCTCGACAGTCCAGCTGGCAGATCCGGCCATCCGGTTGAGCTCTGCCTCTATGGACTGCTTGAGCGCAGGGACATAGCTCTTGGTGAAGCGGGATTCGACCCACTGGCCTATCGCGAAGTTCTCCCTCGGATCGAGGCCTGCAACCCAGTGGCGCTTGGTGTCCACCAGGGTATAGCTCTGCGGGAGCTGGAGCTCCAGATCAGAAGCCCTCCAGGTCATCCTGCCGGTCTTCTTGTCTATATCGCCGGCGCGGGGGGTCAGGCCGCCATACATGAAGCCGACTATCTCGCTTATGCTGGCTGAGTTGACGCTCTTGCCCTTGGAGTACTGGGTGAATGCCTGCTTGCCCTCATCGGTGAAGAGCGAGAGCAGGTCCTGCCTGTTGCGCTCTGCGACCTTCTTCAGCTCGGCCGGATTGCGCATGTGCTCCGGAAGGTGCTCCATGCCAGCGGTCGGATCGAGAGAGGCGAGCCTGTTGACCACGTTCAGCCTGGCGGACTTGAGCTCCTGCTCTATGCCGCCCCTGAGGTAGCCGTTCTCGCCATCCCATACCATCGTGCGCAGGACCATGGTCTCCCAGACCTGGTGCTCCCTGAGCGATTCGCCGCCCACGTGGCAGACGAACGCATCATCGTGCACCTTGGCCCCGCCGTTTATGGCCATCTTGACCTTGTTCTGCTCCTCGAGCAGCTGCTGGAGCTGGAAGAGCTTCTCGTGCTCGGCGTGAGGTGAGGCGTCTATCTTGTCGAGCCTCTGCGAGAACGCCAGCATCTGGTGGTCCAGGTGCGCGCCGTTCTTCTCTGCGAGCTTGACCAGCTCTGCGAGCTTCTCCTTCCCGCTCATCGCGCTGTTGGAGAGTATGTGCCTTATCTCGGCTTCGGCGTGGGCCATTTCTGCCGATGCGACGTAGTTGGATCTCTTCAGTATGTCCACGTCCTTGTGGCCCATCGCTGCGAGCTCCTCTGCGTTGACGTCGAACTTCATGCCGAATTTCTTGTACATCTGGCGCAGTACGTAGCGCATCTCGTCCCGCACGGTCTCATCCCTGAGGGTGCGGTAGAGGTGGCCCATCTTGTCGCTCACCGGGAACATGGAGCCTACGACCACCTTCGAAGGGTGCTTCTCCACCTGTCCCGCGAGCCATCCCGCAGTGGCAGATGTCTTGCCCTTCTCCTTGAGGCGCTCCATGGCCTGCTTGCCGCCAAGGACCTCCATCGTGGTCCTCGCTGAGGCCCTTGCCAGTTCAGGAGCGGTCGTGACCATAGCCTTGCCCATCCTGCCCATTATGCGGGCCGAACGGACTGTGGAATCGGTTCCGGCCATCACCACGCCGCTGAGGTTGGCATATCTGTTTCCGCCGAAGAACTTCCCGAGTTTGCCTGAGAGGTTCGCATGGAACGCGCTCCTCTTGCCGAGCTCCGGGTGGCCCGTGACCGCTTCGAGGCTCATCTTGGTCCTCATGCTGTAGAGGTAGTCTCTGAGGGTCATGCCAAGAAGCGCCTGGCGGCCGCCCATCTTCTCGAGGGCCGCTAATACCTGGGCGGCTTCCTTGTGCTCGGCATCTCCCCAGTGGTAGGGGAGCTTCGCGAGCCTGTCCATGGTCTCTTTGCCGAAACCTGCGGACCTTGCCCCCACGACGAATGCCTCTGATACCGATTTCTGCTGCGCGACATCGCCGCTGGCGCGGTCTGCCGCGGTGCCTTTCTGGCCCTTCACGGTGGCGAGAGCTGAGTTCAGCTCTGCGTCTCCCCTCATCTTGCTGGCCAGATTCTTGGCTGAGAGGGCGGCTGCCGCCGCGCCCTTGGCCATCTTGGCGCCCGTCGTCTTCTTCATCTCGCCGTAACCGAACGGAGCGAGTATCTGTCCGCTCGCGGTGACGCCTTTGGGCGTAGGGAGCCTCGGCGTGGTTATGTCGAGCAGCGACACCGGGGACTTGCCGGAGAAGTAAAGCGATGCCAGCAGGAGGCCGAGTATCATGAACACCGCCATGCAAGGCAGGCTGCCGCCTGCGCCTATGGCGGATCCGCCGCCGCTGGAGACGGCTGATACCAGGTCGCGTATCGCCTGGGAGAACTGCCCTGGGACTGTGACCTCAGGGTTGCTGTACTCCCATTCGTATGTGCTGGACTGCAGAGGCATATCCCTCGGCTCGAATCTTGCCCGAAGGAGAGTGGTCGCGCGGCCGGAGGTCGCCTCCTTGACATTACAGGTTGCATAATAGTAGGTGTATTCAGGCATCACATCGGTAGCCTGCGAAGTGCCGGTTCCGGTGGCCTCCATATCGATGCATCCATCCACAGGAGTCCACACGCCCGCATAAGCGTTGCCCATGGGGTTGAAGTATTCCACAGTCACGCGGGCGCCCTGCACTGAGACCGGGTTGAAGCTGTAGCCGCTCGACAATGAATTGGCGGCGACCGCCTTCTCGTTGACACACGTCTGGAGATCGGACCTGCCCTCATTTGCGCAGTCCTGCTGCCATTTCTTCATCAGCTCTGAGGCAGTCTCTCCCGTGGGGCTTGTGGCCTCAGCGAAAGAGAGGACGCTTATCTGGACCACCTGCGGGTTCTCAGGGGTCTCGTATATGAAGACCTGCGTCTTATTTGTACCCGCGGAATCTCCACCCTGGGCGAAGCCTGCTGTGACCAGCATGACGAGCGCCGCAAGACCGAACAAATATTTCATGTTTTCCATAACTCACACCTACTGGATGGTATATTCGAGTCTCAGGCGCTTTATAAATGTTTAGGGTGAAGATGTTTATGAAAAATACAAAAACTACAAATTCTGTAGTTTTTTGTGATAAAAAATAAACCATGGTGATAAGAATGAAGGGCCCGAACCCGTTCAGCCTGTGGGAAGACGACCCGGGCGGCATTTCAGGCAGGCGAGATGAGATGCGCTCCATCACCGCTTTCGTAGAATCAGCCGCATCCGGACAGGCAGGAGTGCTCCTCGTCACCGGCATCCCTGGCTCCGGGAAGAGCAGCATGCTCAGGTATCTCAAGAGCCAAGCCGAGAGAGCCGGGCTGCTATCCCCGTACGTCAATGCCGAGAAGGGAGAAGGCGAGAGCGCTGTGGCCGACAAGCTGCACCAGGAGCTCGCAGCCGGAGCGCCTGGCACCGGTAGGACGCCCTCGTCCTTCGAAAGCCTGGTCCAAGGGATCGGAGCCGGCAAGGCCACGGTCCTTATAATAGATAATATAGACCGGATGAAGAGAGCCGATGATGCGGTATCCGCGATAGTGGGGCTCGCCAGGGCCGGATGGGGCAAGCGCAAGATCGCCTTCGCAATCAGCTCGACCCGGGTCTTCAAGGAAAGGGAAGGCCCGGTCGGTTCGATCGTCCTAGGTCCGCTGGAGGAGCACGAAGCCCGCGAGATGATCGACAAGGCGCTCAAGAGCGGGCAGGTCAAGATGGGGGATGAATGCTTCAACTCGCTGATGGCTGATACTGAGGGGAACCCGAAACTGCTCAAACGCATATGCCATGACATCTACACCAGGCTCAGGGACAACGAGAAGGTCATAAGCAAGGGGCATTATCTCGCATATCTGCCGCAGATACTGGGCTCGCTTTCCAGGGAATGGTTCGGCAAGATGTACCAGGAGACACCCAACGCGGAGCGAGAGATACTGCAGGCCATCGCGAAGGAAGAGGGAGGCATCCATGTCTCGGATGTCGCCAGATCCATCGGGAAACCGCTCGGGCCTGTGACCGCGCTGACCAGGCGGCTGCTAGAGCGCGGCCAGATAACCAGGATGGATCGCGGGAAGTACAGGGTCTTCTCAAGGCTTTACGCGAAATATGTCGCGCAGCGGAGCTGACATCCGCTTGCCGCATCAGTGCGCACAGCTTCCCGCTCCGGATTCATGTTGCCAACGACCAGTCCGCATCGAACACGTCCTGGAATTCGCGGACCGCGGCGCTATCGCGGATTATGACCGATGCCTCGCGATTCTCATATAGCGCGGTATTGCTCAAGTTGTGCGAGCCGACCAGGACCGACTCCTCATCCACTATGATGAATTTGGAGTGCGTGAGCTGGAAAGAGCGGCTCGCATAGCGCACATCGAAGCCTTTGGCGGCAAGCTCCAGGAATGTCTGCGCGTTCTGCCCGGATATCACGTTGCGCTCCATGATGATCCGGACGTCCACTCCCCGCGCTTTCGCCCGCTCGAGCGCGGATATCACATCGCGCGACGTGAATACGTACACCTCGATGTCGATGGAACGCTGCGCGCTCTCTATCAGATTGATGATCTCGCCGCCTTCTGCCGGAGAGAACACCGGATCGATATAAGGCGCATAGAAGATGGTCTGCAAAAAAAACACGATGACCGCTCCGCTCGCCAAGCCTGCGAAGAACATCATCCCCCGTTTCATGGACTGGAAGATAGGCGCAACGGTTTATTTCGCTTTTGTTTGCCGCAGGAAGATGCGCATCGGGCGCAAAAAAGTTTTTTGAGAAAAAATCGTTTTTCCGGACGCGCGCGTTCGGAAAACTTGACAAAACAATAAAAAGGTATACTGTTATGTCAAGTCAGAATCTTTACCGGAAATTTCCGGTAAAAAAGAGGATCATTCAGGAAAAAGGTGAAAAAAGATGGCTGTGAAGAGAAAGGCAACCA
>JBFLVJ010000012.1:0-53036 GCA_040758595.1 Microcaldota archaeon
CGCCGAAGGCGGCGGCGCGCCCGCTACTGAAGCTATTCCTGACATTAAGAATTAGAATTTTAAGAAAAAGAGTGGGCCGATTCACCTGCTCGGCTGAAGCCGGCAGTACTCTCGGCCGTTTTTTCAATCAGAATTAGGCCCCTAATTCTGAGTTGCTTGACTTTTTTTGAATCTCCTTCACATTGCAGAGAATGCTTTCATTCTGAGCAACAGTTATGCCCCTGCACAACTCCTCTCTGTCATTATGTACATACGTCATCGTCGTTTCGACGCGATGGTGCCTCGCGAACTTGCTCGTCAGGACGACGTTGCCATTGTTCTTCTTTGAGAAGTTCGTGATGGCATAGTGCCTGAGACTGTGCGTCGTCAGCCTGTGGAGCTGCTTCGGCACGCTGCTATCGGCCAGGCCGTAGGTTTCATCCATCTTGAGCTTCCTTATCGTCCGCCTGAAGAAGTTGCGGGCATAGTTCTTGTCCACGTGAGGGCAATGGTTCCGCTCCGGGTAGGTCTCCGACCAGAAGAGATAACCCTTGGCCCTCACAATAAGATTCTCATAGTCGTCGATGTACTTCAGCGTCTGCTCGAAGAGCTGAGGCGGGATCGGCAGGCAGTCTGCCCTGCCTCCTTTCTCGTTGTCTATCCTGAGGTCTCGGGATTCGAGGTTCAGGTCCCTTATATGGAGCTTGACGGCTTCCCCTATCCTGAGCCCTAAGACCGCCTGGAAAGTGAAAAGCAAGGCCATTCTCGGGTCTTCCACGGCATTCAGGAAGCGGACCAGCTCCTGCTCTGTGAAGCCTTTGTTCATGGTGCCGTATTTGGGCACTCTGCGCCTCAGGAACCGCCTTTTCCTTGCCGTAGAGAGGATTTCTATGGCCCGGACAAGCCTCTGCTTGGGCAGATGCTGCCCCAGCCATTCAAGGGTTTCCTTGGCTTCTGGCCACAATTGCTTGGTTTCGTGTCTAGTGGGTTTCGAGTTCGGATTTGGCGGGGCCCAGAAGCGGGTTTTGGGTTCCGCGTCTTGGGTTGGGTTCGCTTTTGGCGCGGCCCGAACGTTCGGGAATCCGAACTGGCCTGGAATTGGCCCTATTTCAGGATACTGTGGCAGCAAGAACTCAGACGTAGCTAGACAAAACTCAAAACCCAAAACAGGAAACAGAAAACGGAAATTGGGCCCGCGCGGAATCGAACCGCGTATCTCCTGCATGTCAAGCAGGCGTCTTAACCAAAATCAGCACGTTTTTGGGCGCTTTTTCCCAAAAAGCGCAGTCGACTACGGGCCCAGGAAAAGGAAGATGCCGAAAACGGTTTTTATACCTTGTCTTTTCCCAAGAAAACCAAGGCCGCTGGTTCGCCCCGGCGACCAGGGCTAGAACGTCGCCAGTTTCCCTTCCACTATCCGGTTGGTCACTTCGACGATGTTCTCCAGCCTGGAATCGATGTCCTTGTGGACCAGCGACTTGAGCCTCTCGTATTCCGAGTCCTTGGCTATCAAAGACACGGAAGCCACCTTCGGCTGGTCGATGGGCTTCCCTATCTGGGAGAGCAAGGTTATCGTTATGTCCTCGATATCCGGGTGCTCTTTGGCCACGGATGATGCTATCTCGCTCGCCATCACCGAATATATCTTGCCCACGTGGTTGACCGGGTTCTTGCCGGCGGCTGCCTCCATGGTCATCGAGCGCATGGGGGTTATCAGGCCGTTGACCCGATTCCCCCTGCCGACGCTGCCGTCATCGCCCATCTCGGCGCTGGTGCCTGTCAGCGTTATGTACACGGACTTGCTCTCGATATCGTCTGCCGTGTTCACGAAGATGTCGACCTGCTTCCGGGTGAGTTTCGTGCACAGCTTCTGCAAGTCATCCCTGACGCGCTCCTTGGCCTTCACGTATGTCTCGATGTCCGGGATGTGTTTCGATATGAACGCGCAGGCGACCGTCAGTTTTATCTTGTCCTTCTCGCGGCATCCCATGACCTTGATGTCCGTGCCAACTCCTGGATGGGACTTCTTGTAATCAGGGGAATTCAGATATCTCTCGGATTCGAGCACCACGCGCTCCAGATCGGTGAGCGGCGCGAAGCCGGTGCCGAAGGATGTGTCATTGGAGAACGGTATCGCAGGACCGCGCAAGAACAGATCGACAAGGTCGCTGGAGCCGGGCGATATGCGCGATTCGAACTCCACGTCGTCCTGGACATTGAGGTCAGGCACCGCCCGCTTCAGGTAGCTGTGCGCGGCCTCTAGCGCGATGTGGTGTATCGGGAATGTCTTGCCGTTCGCCTCTTCGGTGGCGCGGCCTGTGAGCAGTATGTAGATGGGCTTCGTGAAGATGCCCCCTCCGAACTCGACTTTTGTGCCCCCGCCGCATATCTGGCCCTTGTCCACGTTGTGGTGGAGTATCTTCCCGAACTCTGCCAGGTAGGCCTTGCTCAGGCTCCGGCTGATGTCCTCCATGATGCCGTCTATGAGGCTGTCGGGATGGCCGATGCCCTTGCGTTCGACTATCTCGACTTCTCTCTGGCCGACAGGCGTGTAATCCCCTTTCTCGACTATGATGTTCCTCTCCATAAAATCAGCGGAGAGAGAACAGGTCGAGCGTATAAATAGATTAGTGAAAGAATTATTCCGAATGGAATAGATGATGCCTCTCCCACGTGCCAGATGAGGGCGGCTCGCCCACCCTATAGAAAGCCTGCCTCGCAAGGTTCCTGACGGTGTAGGACGGGTCGTGCTCGGAGACGTAATGCAACGATAGGCGGGCGAGGTTGCTACGATGGATGTGCTTCTTCAGCCTGATTATGGCCCTCTTCCTCTCCAATGCGCTCTTGCTCGACAATTGCTCCAATATGACAGATAGTTCATCCATGGTATCATGCTCCGAGGTTCATGAGATAAGCCACGGCCCGGGCGTTATCGCCGCTCAATCTCACTTCAGGGAACAGGCCGTTCATCTCGAGTATATCAAGCGCCAGGTTCAGGTGTTTTGCTATGTCTTTGGGAGGGATGTCGGCAGGGCAGTCTATTGTGAGGGACAGAACCGCTCCAGCATCCTGAATCGGTTTCAGCGCCGCGATTGCCTGGAGCCGCACCAGCTCGGCCTCTTCCGCATCCTCTCCTGCCGGGAACATGGCCATCTGCAGGAGCCTCTCGGGGCCCATCATACCTGATGCATTTTGCGCTTGTCCGGACGGACATTCATCGCCGACCAGCGCCGGGTCCGCTCCGACGAGCATCCGGACCGCTTCGGCGTTCGGGCCTGTCAGGGAGACCTTGGCCGCGAGCCCTTCTTCTTCGAGAAGCGAAAGGATCCTTGAGAGGTCGGCCGCCTGCTCCCCGGCATCGTGCTCTTCAGAGCAGTCGACCGCGAATTCGAGCGCCAGGCCCTTCTCCTGCAGCGCCTTCAGGCGCGAAACGGCTTTGGCACGCTCTTCAGCATCGCCATCATGCGGAGAGAGCACGCTCTGGATTAGCATCGCGGCCTCGTCTCCTTCTGATTCCATATGGAGCTGCCCTTCAGGGACCGAAGCGAGCATCTTCTTGGCTTTATCCGCCGCAGCAGCCGGCACGACCACATGGAGATCCACCCCATGCGCGGCCAGTTTGCGGAACAATGCGAGCGCCTTTCTCATTTCCTTGCTGTCGTTGCCTTCCAGCCTCAGCAGAGCTGGCAGGCCTATGGATCCGAGCTCTCCGAGTATGGATGCTGCCTTCGAGAATACTTCATCCTGGCGGCCCTTGACCGCCTGGATCCCTTCCTCATCCTCGTCCCCGTCTGGATAGATTCCGGGGTCCTCCATGAGGCTGAGCATCTCCTGCCGGACTTTTCCGAGCTGGGGCACGAGATAGCCGCGGCCGCTCGCCACCAGGAATATGAGTTCCCTGCTGCCTTCGAACTGGCGGTCATCGCCATACTCCAGCTTCGCGATCGCCCGCTCGATGCGCTCGTCTTCCATCTCCTGCGCGACCTGGCGGTGGCCGTCGGGGCCTTCCCGGGAGAGGGCGCCGGTCAGAGTGTAATAGCCCGGGGCAGACTCGGGCTTGCCGATGAATCTTTGGAGCATGTATCTGAGGGTCGGGGCATCATAGGAATAGGAGCCGCAATTGGCCAAAAAGCCGAGAGCCTCCAGGGAGAGGTTGTCCGTCCCGTTCATATTCCCCATGAAAAGGGAGTCTGCGAGCAGTCCGGAATGCTTGTCGAGAAGAGGTTGTGTCTTTTCCCAGGATTCCAGCATCGCCCAGCCGCTCTTGTTGAGGTTCATGAGCACGAATGAGAGCGCCCGGATGGCCTCGATCTCATCAGCCTCGCCTGATTTGCAGTCCGCGAGCAGCCTGTTGATTCCGTCCAGCGCTTCGTTGCGGTAGCGCGCTGGCAACTGCAGCAGGTGCTCGGCCGCAGCGATGGCATGCTTCATCTCCCCCGATTCTAGCGCCAGCTTGAGCGCCTTCCTGGCGATGTGAAGCTGTTTCTTCTGGATATCTTCGCCCAATATGTCGCCGCGAATCTTGCGCTTCCTGTGCGATTCCCACGGGCAGGCCTTGCGCTCGCCGCTGGGTTTCTTGAATGTCATCCGGTCACCTGTAGCTATTGTGGCTATAAGTGTTTTTAAATGTGTCTTTTCATGTATGGGCAAAGGATTAGAATATGCGCAGGGGAAACATAATGATAAATCCGGGAATGACGGGCGGAGCTGGCGGTTTACGGTTTTGGGTTTTGTGTTTTGGATTCTGAACTCAGAAATGCGGGACTGGAGACCCGAAACAGGAAACCACCGGCCGTAGGGCTGGCGGGTTGCCGTCCGTTTCTGCGGGACTTGAGGTAGGGAGAGATGTCGCTCAAACGTTCACCGATAATCTGCATACTGGGCCATGTGGACCATGGCAAGACCACCCTTCTTGACAGCATCAGGGGGACCGCCGTCGCGAAGAAGGAGGCCGGAGGCATAACCCAGATGATCGGCGCCAGCTACATAACCAAGGAGGTCATAGACCGCGTCGCTGGCAAGCTGGCCGAGAGGATGAAGTTCAACATAACGATACCGGGCCTGCTTTTCATAGACACCCCCGGGCACGAAGCGTTCACAAACCTCAGGGATCGGGGCGGGAGCCTGGCGGATTTGGCCATCCTGGTGGTGGACATCAACCAGGGATTCCAGCCGCAGACCGTGGAAAGCGTCAGGATACTCAAGCAGTACAAGACGCCCTTCATAATAGCGGCCAACAAGATAGATGTCGTGAGCGGATGGAAGAGCCACCCCACCACATCGTTCTTCGAATCGCTCTCAGAGCAGCCTGAACACGTCAAGAACCGCCTGGACGAGAAACTGTACGAACTTGTGGGCCACATCTCCCAGCACGGGTTCGACAGCGAACGCTTCGACCGGGTGACCGATTTCACCAAGAACATCGGCATCGTGCCAATCAGCGCCAAGACCAAAGAGGGCCTCAGCGAGCTGCTCGTCCTCATAGGCGGCCTCAGCCAGAAGTTCCTGGGGAACCGGCTCGAGATAGACGAGTGCGGCCGGGGCAAGGGCAGCATCATCGAGGTCAAGGAAGAGAAGGGGATGGGCACAACGATAGACGTCATACTCTATGACGGCGTCATCAGAAGGAACGACGAGATACTGTTCATGACCGCTGGCGGGATCAAACGCAGCAAGGTCAGGTGCCTGCTGGAGCCGGGCGTGGACGGGGAGAAGTACCGCGGGGTCGAGAAGGTCGTCGCGGCTGCAGGCGTCAAGATATCAGCCCCGGACCTGGAAGGCGCGATACCCGGCTCGCCCATGGAGGGGATAGTCGATTTCGAGATGGACTGCAAGACGATAGAGAAGCAGTTCAAGAGCGTGATATTCCACAAGGAAGCCTCAGGTGTCGTGCTTAGGGCTGATTCCCTGGGCTCGGTAGAAGCCCTGCTCAAGCTGCTCAAAGACGCGCAGATACCGGTCAAGGATGCGGCGGTCGGCAACATCACCAAGAAGGACGTGCTGGGCGCATCGGTCAAACAGGAAGATGAGCCCATGCTCTCGGTGGTGCTAGGATTCAACGTCCGTGTGCTGGACGAGGCCTGGGAGGAGAGCCGCAGCTCAAAAGTGCCTATAATATACAGCGACATCATCTACCGGCTCGTGGAGGATTACCAGGCCTGGGTGAAAGAGGAGAAGGAGAGGAAGCGGAAGCAGGCCCTTGAGAGCCTGCCCTGGCCCGGAAGGGTGAAGATACTCGATGGTTACGTGTTTCGGGCTTCGAAGCCTGCCATATTCGGGGTCGATGTGCTCTCCGGCAGGGTGAAGAAAGGCTACCGGCTCATGGACAAGAGCGGCACGCCGGTGGGCGAGATAAGGGAGATACAGAAGGACAAGGAGAAAGTGCTTGAAGCGTCAGCGGGCGACCAGCTGGCGGTATCATGCGACGGGATGACCATCGGCAAGGATGTGAATGAAGGCGACGTGCTATACACCTACATGACTGTCGATGAGCTGGAGACCTGGGAGAAGCAGCTCTCCATGCTGAGCCCCGAAGAGCTCGAGCTGTTCGAGCAGACCAAGAGGATGCTGAGGAAATACTTCTGATGTGCAGCTATGATGATGTGCTGGCCGGCGGCCCTGCGCTCCTGGTGCAGGCGCTCACGCTCTTTTCGATAGCCGCTAGCATCGTGTTCTGGGTTTGGGCCTATTGGAAGCAGGGTATCGGATTGCGGGTTTTAGCGGTCCCTCTGGCCTTGTGGATACTTTTCGGGACGCTCGACATACTCATCACGGCGCGGGGGACCTACGGCGACCCAAGCAACGAGGCGAACCCGCTGGCTGCGTTCACCTTCACCCATGCCGGGTTCTGGGGGCCGCCCATCGCGAGCATGTTGTGGATAGCGCTCTGGGCAGGTCTTGTGCTGGCATTGAACAGGTTCCGGGTCCCGTATGCGGGTTTCGTTTCTCTGGGCGTCTTCTATGCGCTCGCTTTCGGGCACCTGCGGGGCTTCAGCTCGTGGTACGGGCCGCTGTGCGGAGCCATAAGCTTCGCGCCGCTGGAGCTTCCAGTGATAGCCTTCGCTGGGGTGGTGCTGGCGGCCACCCACACGCTCGCCGCAAAGCTATTTAATGAAAGAAGTGGAGATAGATGACACGGGTTCTGGTGTTTTTATGATAATAGGATTGACGGGAGAGAACTGCGCCGGCAAGAGCACCATCGCGGAGTACCTCCAGAAGAAGGGATTCTATTACTATTCACTCTCGGACGTCATCCGCGAGGAGATGAAGGCCGAGGGCAAGGCAGCGACGCGCGAGAGCATGATAAAGAAGGGCAATGAGCTGCGGGAGAGGTTCGGACCGGATATCCTGGCAGTCAAGCTCGCCCAGAAGATGCAGGCCGACAAGAACTACGTCGTGGACTCCATCAGGAACCCGGCAGAGGTCGAGGCCCTGAGGAAGAAGGGCGGATTCTTCCTCTTCTATGTGACCGCGCCCCCGCAGATGCGGTTCGAGAGGATGAAGAAGCGCGAGAGGGAGGAGGACCCCCGGACATTCGCCGCCTTCCAGGAGATAGAGAAACTGGAGATGGAGAACGCCGAGAAGACCAAGCAGAACCTGAAGGGCACTTTTGCCCTTGCAGACAGGAGCATAACCAACGACGGCGACCTCAACGAGCTCTATGACGAAGCCAACGGCGCCCTTGGCGAGGTGTCGAACGAGTTCAAGCTCAGCAGGCCCAGCTGGGACGACTATTTCATGGGGATCGCCAAGATGGTGGCCATGCGCAGCAATTGCGTGAAGAGGAAGGTGGCGGCCGTCATAGTGAAGGACAAGAGGATAATATCCACCGGCTACAACGGGACCCCGCGCGGGACAAGGAACTGCTCCGAGGGCGGATGCCCGAGGTGCAACAACTTCACCGAGTCGGGCAAGAACCTGGAGGAGTGCCTCTGCAGCCACGGGGAGGAGAACGCCATAGTGCAGGCCTCGTATCATGGCATCAGCATAAGGGATTCGATAATATACACCACCTTTTCGCCCTGCCTCATCTGCACCAAGATGATAATCAACGCCGGGATAAAGGAGGTCGTCTACAATGTGGACTACCCGATGGCAGAGACCCCGCTCGCGCTGCTCAAGGAGGCGGGGGTCAAGGTCAGGCAGCACAAGATAGAGGGATAGCATGGAAGAGGAAGAAGAGATGGTCGCGCCCCAGATGGCGATGCCGCCCGTGATGAGGGTCGCAGCGCTGAGCATGACCGCGGACCTGATAATAGCGTTCGGCATCATATTCGCGCTTCTGGGGATAGCGGCATTCGTCACCGACCTATTCGGGGTGAAAGGCGCCGGGGAGTTCCTGGTGGGGCTCGCGCTGTGCCTTATCGGGGCGGCGCTGCTTTCCATATCCAAGAGGCAGATGGCATCCATGCCGCCCCCTCGGCCAAGAGCGGTCGCCCGGCCGCCTCCGGTCCCGGGTATGGACAAGAAGGACGAATCAGCCAGCTACCGCTGATCGCGGGTAGACCGCGGCAGTGGCAGAGGCCTTCTGCGGTTTCCGGCAGCGGATTCCGGGTCCCGCCCGTGAACCCTAAACAGGGACTTGAGACCCGAAACCGCCTCGGGTTAGCTTTCAGAACAGCGGTGGAGCGGTTTAAAAGGCGGCGCTGAGTAATAACCTCGGCAACGATGACTGCACCGTCCCAGGCTGATCGATGATGACAAGAGTAGCTAAGGAGTTGCCGCTTCAATCCTCTGCCCAGCCCTAGGAAAACATTAATATCCTTGTTGCGGATATATGGGCGGGAGGAATAACATGAGACTGATTATCCAAGACGCGCCAGCGCTGAAATCCGCCATCGATGCCATAGTCTGCCTCGTGGAGGAGGGCCAGTTCGAGGTGAAGGCCGACGGGCTCCAGCTAAAAGCCATGGACCCATCGCAGATATCGATGGTCTCGTTCTCCATGCCCAAGGAGGCCTTCGTGGAGTACAGCGTCCCGGAGGAGATGAAAATCGGTGTGGATATCGGCCAGCTGGCCAGCGTGCTCTCCAGGGGCAAGAAGGGAGAGAGGGCCGAGCTCTCCGTCGAAGAGGGCAGGCTCATCGTGAAGTTCAGCGGGGAGAAGCACAAGAAGACGTTCAAGGTGCCACTCATCGAGACCGGAGACCGCGTCCAGAGAGAACCGAGGATAGAGTTCAAGAACACCGCCAGGATAAAGGCCGACGCCCTCAAGGACACCCTGAAAGACGCGAAACTCATCAGCTCCCATGTGAGGCTGCAGCTGAGCCCGGAGCAGTTCGTGGTGGATGTCAGGGGAGAGAGCGGCGACGTGAAGGCCGAGTTCGAGAAAGGCAGCAGCGATCTGACCGAACTGACGGTGGGCGAAGGGGCAAGGGCCACATTCCCCCTCCAGTACCTGGAGGACATGGTGAAAGCCACCCCGTCGTCGTCTGCCGTTACCATAAACCTGGAGACCGACAGGCCCCTCAAGCTCGAATACGACGTAGAGGGTGCCAAGGTCGTCTATTACCTCGCCCCCAGGATAGAAACGGATTAAGACGATTGTCGTAATCCGTGACACAGGTTTTTAAACACAATGTAGCACAATTGATATCAGGCAGAAACAGGAGTGTCCGACCATGAAAAAGACTGAGTTCGCGTTCATGCAGAGCCCGGAGGACAGGCAGACCAGCCTGGACGCCGGAAAGCATGAGGACTACGAGCTCCCCGAATTCTCCAAGGACGTGCCGACTTCTTCGAGGAAGAAGGAATCCGGCGGCACCACCACCGTGGAATACGAATGGAAGGAGTCCCCAGCCCAGAGGGTGCGGGTGAAGAAGATAGACTTCCGCACCGGGGAGGACCTGGCTGACCTTTATCGGATAGCCGCCAGGGATGGAGCGGACAGCATCTGCTTCAAGCACAACAACAACACCTATATACTGAGGAAGACCGTCAAGGAGGTCGCCCAGGCCATCTACAACGCCTATGGCAAGATAAAGGGCGCTCTGGAGAACATCGTCGGCTACATGAAGACGGTCATCGGCAATGATTATGTGATATCCAAGGTGGAAGGCGAATCATGGGCATTCGACAGGAGGGTCGCCAAGGGAAGCGTCCACTACGTCGATGTCGACACGCTCGATCCCAGATCCAAGGACAGGCTGGTCGAGATGATATCCGAGAAGGTGGCCGACCTCCACGCCGAGAACCTCATCATAGGCAGATTCACGCTCAACAATATACTCCTTGGCAGCGATGACATGAGGTTCACCGACCTGCGGAAGCTCCGCGTATCCAGGAGAAGGCCTTTTGTGATCGAGGAGTTCAAGAGCATACTCCAGTATCTGTTCGCCATCGGGCTGGCCACCAGGGAGGACATATACGCCTCCATAGCCTATTATGCGGCGCGCAATGAAGCTGGCTGCGATGAGTGGTACCAGGAGAAGATGGGGAAAAAGGCCGCGGACCAGCTCGATGTCGTCGGCAAGATAGAAGAGGAAGTCTACAACTAATCAGCTTCCACGATGGTCTGCCCGTTGCTCTCTTTATCCCGCTTCAAGCGGTAGCTCGAGGCGAAATCAGAGCCGATGAAACGCTCCTCGTGGGTTATCACGAATATCTGCTTGACGACTTCAGGCACTCTTGTCTGCAGGGCGGACGAGAGCAATTCCACCGCCTCTGTGTCCAGGTTGTGGGTGGGTTCGTCCAGGATAAGCCAGCCCAGTTTCGGGGTGAGGACCATGGCCAAAGAGATGCGCAGGGCCAGCGCCGCGCAGGCTCGCTCTCCCCCGCTGGCTATCGTCTCCAGAGGGTGCCAGCCGCTCCCGTCGTCCACCTCGAAGAGGTAATCTTTTTCGGTGACCCCGAGCTTCAGGGCGGCGTAGTTCTTGTATGGATAGAACATGCCCCATATCTCGTTCATGGCCGTGTTTATGGCATCCGCCAAGGTGAGCCTGAGGCTCGTCTGGGTCTCCAGCAGGGCGTTCTTGTATAGCGATAGCTGCTCATCCAGTGAAGCGAGGGCGGATATCTCCTTCTCCATCGAGCGCAGAGCCCCCAGCTCCTTGCGCAGTTGCAGGAGCATCTCTGTAGTCAGCTGGAGCTCCTTCTCTAAGGCAGATTTAGCCGCTGAGGCGCGCTCGCTCTCCAGGCGGGCCTGCTCGGTCGCGCTTCTGGATGACTCATAAGACTTCTCATCGAAGCTGAGCTGGGCGAGGGACTGCTTTATCTGCTGGAGGCGCTCCTGGAGCTTCGCGGCCTCGGATTTCTTGATTAGCAAAGATTTGAGCTCTGTGGCCTTGGCCCGGGTGGATTCCATATTTTCGCTCAGTCTTTCCTGATCTGATTGGCAAGCGATGCGCTCTTTTTGTCTGGCGGAAAGCTCGCCTTCGACGGCCATCTTCCGCTCTGCGAGAGCCGGAACCTCCTTCGATTCTTTCTCGAGAGCCTGTATGCGCTCGGAGAGGAGCGATAGCTTCCGGATGGCGGATTGCGAGGATTCCGCCCGCTTCTTCTGCTCTGCGAGAAGGGCCGGGAGCTCTTCCGAGCGGGCTTTCGCTTCGGTGATGTGGGCCACCTGCTCTTTTTTGACATGGGCCAGACCGTCTTCGGTGAGCTTGGAGAGGCAGAGCGGGCATTCTGATAGACCGGGCTTGAGCTTCCTCAGGGATTCCGTGCGCTCTGCGATCTCGCGCTCGAGCGATTTGCGCTCGGATTCGAGAGACAGGATGCTTTTCTCGGCTTCTTTCTGGAGTGATTCGAGCTGATCCGAGGTCTTTCCTGCGAGGAGCCGGATCCGCTCTTCCCTGGCGCTCTCGAGACGGGATTTCGCTTCGGCGATGGATTTTGCCTTGGCATCTAGCATGCCGGATTCCTTGGAGAGGGACGCGATGGTTTCTTCGATCCGTTTGAGCTTCTGCCGGAGGCCGGTCCGCTTGATATCCAAGGCCTTGAGCTCTGCGTTCAGTGTCTCGAGAGCGGCTTCGTCGACCGTCTTGCCCTCGAGCTCTTTTGCCAGGGAGGAGTGCTGGGCGGTGAGGCGGATGTCCTCCTTTGCGAGGGATTCGGCCTGCTCTTTCTTCTGCCGCAGCCCCTCGAACTCTTTCTGGAGGCGCTGCACGTCCTGGCGGTGCTTGTCATAGGCGGCCGCGGCTTTGGCGAGTTCTGTCTTTGTGGTTTCGAGTTTCGAGTTCCGGATTTTCTCATCGCCCTCCAATGAGGAGAGGCGCTCTCTGCTGAACTGGCCCTCCAGGCCCTGGCGGCGGGATTTGAGGCGGTGGATGACCGAGATGACGCTGGCCCTTGCGGTCTCGAACCTGTCCAGGCCGAGGAGGGCGTCTATCTCTTCCTTCCTCCGTCTTGGATCCAGGTTCAGGAAATAGTCGATGTTGTTCTGCTCTGAATAGATGGCCCTTGTGAAGAGGTCGTAATCGACGCCGGTTATGGCCTCTATGTGTTTGGTGACGGCGCTCGGGCCGTGCTCGAGCATGGCATTGTCCTTGTAGAGCTCGGCGCTCGATGATGCCCCTTTCTTGTCACGCTCTATGGCACGCTCTATCCTATATGAGGAGCCGTCCCAGTCGAACACCAGGACTGCCTTGGCCTGGGGCTCGTTGAGGCGGACGATGTTCTCCAGCTTGAGCTTCCTGCGCTCCAAGGCAGGGAAGGTGCCGTAGAGGGCGAAGCTGATGCCTTCGAGGATCGAGGATTTGCCGGCACCCATGATGCCGACCAGGAGGTTCGTGCCTTTGCTGAATTCGAGCCGGCTATCCTGGTGGGATCGCCAGTTGACCAGCCGGATTGACCGGATCATCTAATGGGATATGCAACGGAGTGATTAAATATCCTCGATGAGATAGCTTATCCTGTGATGATAAAGGTGATCGCCGAGCGGTCTCCCTAAGCTTGCGCCCGTTATGATGCGTCCGCATCCTTCGGGCCAGGGTTCGTCCCGGCCACGGGGCGGTCAAAACGCGCGAGCGTTTTGGTCGGTTGCTACGCGCAAGCGTCGCAGCATCGCGATGAAGATTGACGTGCGGTCTGAGTAGATTTCATTAGCCTGATACACGCGCTTTTTAGCGAGTGGAAGAAGGACAGGTCATCGCAAAGTGCAAACAAGTAGACCTGCTCGCCCCCACCCCACAGCAAGCTGTGGGGAACTACCCCCAGATTGATATTAGAATCGGCTAGCGTGCATAGTTCTTGTACTCCTTCACGTACCTTTTGAAGAACCACTGCACAAATACTGCGTCATTCTTCTTCACCTGCGAACGCTCAAGCGCAGTGTAGTAACTGCTTCTGTTTTCATAATGAATGTTCAACAAGGGGAAACTATGCTTGTGCAAAACGAAATTCATCAGAAGCCGGCCTGTTCTCCCATTACCATCACCAAATGGGTGGATAGTTACGAATTTCAGATGCACCAATGCTGCCAGTTCAACTGGATGTAGTTTTTCCCTGTTCCTATTGTACCATTTGAAGAATTCGTTAAGCAAAATCGGAACCTCGATCGGGCTGGGCGGCATGAACTTGCTTCCTGAAATGGCAAGTTGATACTCGCGCATCTTGCCTGCCATATCTGGTTTGGTCCCTTCAAAGAATTTCTTGTGCCAATAAAGAACGATCTGCAGCGTTAATTCTTTCTTGTAATCAAGAATTTCATAGAATAATTTTTCATGCGCTTCAGCTTCTTTTATATCCTTCACTGGTTTGGAGCGAGGCGTAAGTCCGCGTTCAAGAAGGTCTGCCGTCTCGCGATAGGTAAGTTTCGAACCTTCAATCCTATTAGTATCATAGGTAAACTTGACTGAAAACGAGTGAACTTGCTTTTCTAGTACACTCTTTGGGGTTTTCTGTTCCTCCTTCGAATAATTTTTCTTGATTTTATTCAATTGGGGGTACCAACGTTCCTTATAAATCTCTGAAAGAAACTGGGTTTTGAGTTCCTCAATTTTGTTTGGTATTTTCGTGCCGAGGTATTTTTCCTTAGTAGTAACGCCGTGTCCGGTGCGGACAGTATGCTCCAGGTAATAGTAAGTTTTCGTGCCCACTGTCTTTTTCTTTATCGTTACCATGCTAATTCATTACCCTTACATATTTATATATTTTTCTTTTTTACTTAAAATGTAAGGGTAGAGGAGGTACGTTTCCTAGGGAAATGCATTGTGTGTCCTGAAACCTCGTAGCTCAGGCAGATCGATTCTATCTTAGCGTGCGGTCTGACAACAAGATTCTTGCTAGTCGGCATATGGCAGCTCGAGTATAACCCTCAGTTCGCTATACGCAGTCGGATCATCGACCGATTCGATCCTCCAGAGAGAGCCGCGGTCCTGGAGCGGCGTTCCGAGATAATCAGGTGTGGCTTCACCATAGACCATAGTCGAGAGCTCGACCTCTGTTTCTCCAACTCCGCCGGATGAAGGACACATAGACCAGGACCTCGAGAATTCAGCGACCGGATCGAAACACCTCTTGGACGCGCTTCCTGTCGCATAATCCACACGCCACGGCACATTTGATGAGACTGTGATCTTTGTAGACGCTTTACATGGGTTTTTCATGCAAAGAGGCGCCGTGACGACGACATTCGATGGATTTGCTTCTATGCCAGCAACGAATCTTTTCTCATCGACCACCATCCGAACCTGCTCGCAATCGCTCGTGCCGAAGCCGTCCCGTGCGCATACTTCGAAATCATAGGTCCCTGCGATAGCAGGTGACCCGTTGAAAAGGCCGTTGGGCAGCAGGTTTATCCCGGTCGGATGGAGCCCGCTCCCATAAACGATTGAATATGGCGGTCTTCCGCCGATCGGGTTTGTCGCCGGCGCCAACCCCCCGCACACTGCGCCCGACCGTGCATCATCCGGTTCGCAAAAAGAATAGCTATAGGGCGCATCCACTGCTCCGGACGGAAGCTCCCGGGGTACGATAAAAACGATGTCGTTCCCATCCGGCCAGGGCGGCTCTGTGCAACAGCCGGCTAGGGCGAGGGCCAAAAAAACGGATGCGGATAGAACCGTTTTCCCATTTGCGTCCATGGGCTTTTTTTGTGTTCAAGGTTTATATTCCATTTACCAGCCCGCCCCGGCCTGGCTCCGGTAACGTATTAAAATGTTAAATCCGGGGCATAACCGTGAGACCATGGATTTCGGAAAGACAGCAGGCATGGTGATCGGTGGCATCGTCATCGGATTCATCGTCGTCCTGGTCGGGATAATAGGGATTTTCCTCTTCGCCATATTCGGCGCGCTCATCGGAGCCGTGACCGGATGGATCCTCAGCATGACCCCAGTACTGGGAGATGCGGTGAAGGCTGGATTCACCTCGGTGTTCGAGATAGAATCGCCTGACCTGGTCGCCATGGGCGCGATGCTCGGTTTCATAGCCGGCTTCTTCAAGCAGTGGGACCACAAGGGCGGCGACAAGAAGGATGAGTGCGACGAAAAGAAGTTCAAGGAGTGGGCCAAGGATTTCGAGGTGCCCAAAGTCCACATAGATATAGAGCCGAAGCCCAGAACCAAGAAGAGAAGGTGAGGCCCGGGAGGCATTGGCGATGAAGATCGGGAAAACCCTCTATGTCAGCGACAGGAAGGCCTGGCGCGCATGGTTGTCTAAACACCACAAGAGCGAGAGGGAGGTCTGGCTTGTCTACTACAGGATGGCGAGCGGCAAGCCCCGGATTTCGTACAATGACGCTGTCGAGGAGGCGCTCTGCTTCGGCTGGATAGACAGCATTGTCAAGAGGCTCGACGACGAACGGTTCGCACAGCGATTTTCCCCGAGGCGCAGGGGAAGCGCGCTCTCCCAGATGAACAGGGAGAGGATACGGAGGCTCTTCGCTGCCGGGAAGATGACGAAGGCCGGACTGGATGCGGTGTCCCATGCCTTCAGCCACGAACCGGACCATAGCGAATCCGCGGTGGCTGCCGACATCCTGGCAGCGATACGGAAGGAATCTGATGCCTGGAGAAACTTCTGGAAACTGCCGGAATCATATAGGCGGATACGCATCGCATACATAGAGAGCCAGAGGCGCCATGGGAGGGGTGCTTTCCTGAGGAGCCTGGGGAATTTTGTCAGGATGACCGCCAAGAACAAGCGATTCGGCATGATGCAGGACTGAGCAGGCCGTATGCCATCGTGAGGCACCTGATGTATCTCGGCTCGAACATCCTTTATCTCGCAACGCCTATAGCGCTCGACTCTTATGTAGCGCTCCTGCCGTTCCTGCTCTATCCAGCGATAATCTGTTTCCGGATAATCGGTGATATCGCTCATGAAGGTCCGTTTCATCCTGAGAGGGCACCGGGAGGCGAGCATTCGGCTAGGATGACCTGGAGGGCGGTCGATGCCCCCATCAAGGAGCTCTGGGTCGAATCGAAGCGCCGATGCACCCGCCTTCGGAGACCTACTTGAGTATCTTGCCGGTCTCCAGATACCAGAGGTAGAGGTCCAGCTCGCCCTGGTTGATTCCTGCCCGTTCAGCGATGGTGGCGAGCACCCGCTCGATCTCCAGATATTTCTTGCGTGTGAGCGTCTTGGGGCGCTCGGTGATCCTGTTTTCAGCCAGGATGTCGATTATGTGGAAATCGATTATCGCATGGCTGTCTTTGCCCACATTGCGGAGGAAGTGGCTGGCCTCCTTGTAGCCGAGGCCAAGGACGTTGTCTGCCAGCCAGTCGCGGGCGGAGCCGTTCTGTGTTTTGAGCAGGGTTTTGAGTTTCCCGTGGTGCTCGCGGGCCTTCGCTATGTATCTGGCGCGGGCGTTGGGGAAACGGTAGCCGAGCGATTTTAGCTTGAATGCGAGCTCTGGTTCGGGAAGGGTGATGAACCCGTCGCCTATGGCGCTCTGGATGCGGATCGCCCCTTCGGCCGAGTAGTTCGCGGTCAACAGGCAGAAGCAGAGCTCATTGAATATCGAGCCTTCGGGCTCCTGGCCTTTCGAGTAGAACTCACGCATGCGGAATCGCACGCGCTCCCCGACAGAGGTCGTTTTGAGGGAGATTATCCGCTCCAGAAGCCGGTCCATCGGTATCGTTTATGCCGGCTCGGGTTTAATAAAATTCAAGATTGATTGGGATGCATGGGAAGCGCCTTCCAGAATGTGGTGGATAGGGCAGAAAAGGCCGCCGTGATCCGGGATCCTAAGAACGGAGCGCTCCGGAAACTTGCCGGGCAGGATGAGAGGACGACCGAGTACGGCAGCGCATCTTATATAACCAAGGTCAGGTCCAGGAGCGCGGGAGTTACAGAAATAGTTTTCAGAGCCAACCCAGAGCAGAAGAAACTTCTAGGGGGTGTGGCCGCATATCTTGAAGGCAAGGAGCTGATAGCGCTGGACCGGATGATGTGCGCGAAAGAAGGATATCGGACCAGGATACGTTTCTTCGTCACGAAAAGATACGCTAGGCTCGCTTATATGTGGGGGGAGATGCTCTTCGAACCAGAAACACCTGGAGAGCCTGACTTCGCTATAGTCGATGTTCCGGAATGGCCCGCGCGGAAGATATTGGTTGCCCCAGAGGGTTTCGTGACCGTCATCCTTGGGAGCGATTACGCCGGGGAGGTCAAGAAGGCAGGATTGCGAATGAAGATGTACCAGCACAAGAAGGAGAGGGGCGGCCTTGGACTCCATGCGGGCTCGAAGGTGTTGAGAATCCGCGACTCTTCCGGGAAGCTGGTGGATAAGGGGGTGCTGCTCTTCGGCCTGAGCGCAACCGGGAAGACGACCCTCACCTGCCACCACCATTGGGTGGACCGGAAGAAAGGCGAGTCGGTAGTCATAAGGCAGGATGACGTGGTGATGCTGAACGAGGATGGCTCTGCGGTCGGGACCGAGGATAACTTCTATATCAAGACCGATGGGCTGGAGCCGGAATCCCAGCCCTTGCTATACAAAGGCGCGACGTCGCCGAACGCCATACTGGAGAATGTCAAGGTCGGGAAGGACGGCAAGGTGGATTTCTTCGACTCTTCGCTGACATCCAACGGGCGGGGCGTGGTGATACGTAAGGAGCTAGGGTTCACGGACGATTCGATAGATTTGGACCGTGTGGACATGATGGTGTTCATCACCAGGAGGAAGACCATCGTGCCCCCGATTGCAAGATTGACGCCAGAACAGGCGGCGGCGTTCTTCATGCTCGGCGAGTCGGTTGAATCATCGGCCGGAGACCCGACGCAGGCGGGCAAGCCCATACGGGTGGTGGGCACCAATCCCTTCATCATAGGGCCGCTGGAAGAGGAGGGCAACCGGTTCCTGGAGATATTGAGGAAGAACCCGCACATAGAATGTTATCTGCTGGACACCGGAAGGTTCGGGGCACATCCAGGCGAGGACGAGGGCGTGAAGATAACAGTATATGATTCGGCCAGGCTGATAGCCGATGCGGCACGCGGCAGCATCAGATGGAAGAGGGATCCGGATTGGGGGTATGAAGTCCCGGCGGAAGTCGGGGATGTGGACATCGGCCACTTCGACCCGGAGGCTTTTTACGGGAAAGAGGATTATCGCAGGCTCACCGAGGAGCTGAGGGAAGAGCGGAAAGCGTGGCTGAAAAGTTTCAAGAGGCTGGATAAGGATATCCGCGATGTCCTGGGCTAGCGCTTCCAGGCCTTCTCCTGCACCTTCTTCTTGTAGTTCACATAGCGGGCCTGCATGAAGAGAAGGTCCCCGACACGGTTCATGTATGTGATTATGGTCGGGTTGACCTTCTCCTTGCGTGAGAGCGCCACCACAGAACGTTCTGCGCGGCGGGAGATGGTGCGCGCCAGATGGAACAGCGAGGCGGTCTTGCTGCCACCAGGCACTATGAAGCTGTGGAGCGGAGGGAGCTCTTTCTCCAGGGAATCGATCTCCTTCTCGAGCGCCTCGACCCTTGCTGGGGCGATGGAACGTTTGGGCTTGGCGTCTTTGGTGGCCAGCTCGGCTCCTATGATGAACAGGTCCCCCTGGACATCGGAGAGGGGTATAGAAAGACGCTCGATGTCGGTGAATGAGATCGCCACGCCCAGGACGGCATTGAGCTCATCCACGCTGCCATATGCCTCGACCCGCAGGTCGTCCTTCGGCACGGTGGCCCCGCCGATAAGCGATGTCGTCCCCTTGTCACCGGTCCTGGTATAGATTGCCATGGTTGGCTTTCCGCAGGAGAGATAAAAATGGTTGCGGGAGGGCCGGCTGGGTCAGATTAATAAATGTGGATTGGTTTTAGCTATCCATGACGCTGACCGATGATTTCTCCCTCCTCAAGAGGCATGGATTCTCCCTCCTCCCTTATGAGTTGGCCAAGGATGAGGATGACGCGGCTGCGGCCGCAAAAAGAATCGGCTATCCAGTCGCGCTCAAGGTGGTCTCTGCGGAGATAGAGCACAAGACGGACGTGGGGGGCGTCAAGATAAAGTTGAGGAACGAGGAGGCCCTCAGATTCGCATTCCGCGACATAATGCAGGGGGCGAAGGGTAAGAAAGTCGATGGCATCCTAGTGCAGAAGATGGCCAGGAAAGGGGTCGAGCTCATCATAGGCGGCAAGAAAGATCCCCAGTTCGGCCATATGATAGTGCTCGGGCTCGGCGGGATATACGTCGAGATATTCAGGGACATCAGCGCAAGGATATGTCCGCTCACGAAAAAAGACGTGGATGAGATGGTCTCAGAGCTCAAGGTGCACCCTCTATTGGAGGGGGCGCGCGGCAAGAAACCCATAAACAAGAAGGCGCTCGAGAGCCTGGTTCTGCGCGCATGCGCTTTCATGGCGAAGGAGAACATCAAGGAGATGGACCTCAACCCGGTCGTGTTCGACGATAAGGGGTGCGACATAGTGGATGCGAGGTTCAGCAGGTGATGCCCATGAAAAAGATGATAACCAGGTTGAAATCGGTTTTCGAGCCGAAGACGGTCGCCATCGTGGGCGCCTCCCCTACCCCGAACAAGATAGGCAACGTGCTGCTGAAGAACTTCCTGGACACCAAATTCCAAGGAGAGGTATTCGCGGTGAACCCGAAATACGGCTCGGTCCTGGGCGTGAAGTGTTTTCCCGCAGTCAGCGCCATCCCAAGGAAAGTGGATTGCGCCATCATCGCCACCCCTGCGGCCACCGTGCCTGACATCATCGATGATTGCGCCAAGAAGAAGGTGGGCGGGGCCATCGTGCTTAGCGGCGGTTTCGAGGAAGTGGGCCAAGAGGCCCTCGCACGGAGGATAAAGGAGGCGGCTAAGAAGAGCGACATGCCGGTGGTCGGCCCGAACTGCCTCGGGGTGTTCAACCCCTACAGCAAGGTGGACAGCATATTTTTGCCGATGTACAAGCTCGAGAGGCCGAAACCCGGAGGCATCGCATTCGTCACCCAAAGCGGGGCTGTCGGCTCGACGGTTTTGGACCTCGCAGCGTTCTATGGATTAGGGGTGTCCAAGTTCATCTCATACGGCAACAGCACTGTCCTAGATGAGTCGGATTATCTGGAGTATCTCATGAACGATGATGAGACAGAGACGATAATACTTTACATAGAAGGTGCCAAGGACGGCAGGAAACTGCTCGAGACTATGAAGAAGGTGAACAAAACCAAGCCTATAATCGCCCTGAAGGCAGGCAGGGGCGCCGGAGGCCAGGCGGCCGCCCGCTCGCACACCGGCAACATCGCCGGGAGCTATCTGGCATACCATGCTGCGTTCAAGCAGGCGAAGGTGACCGAGGCTGACGGGATAGATGAGGTCTTCGAGTTCGTCAAGGTGTTCAACCAACCAATGCCCAATGGAGATAGGATAGCTGTCATCACCAACGGAGGAGGCATGGGCGTCCTGACCGCCGACAAGATAGAGAGCGAAGGTTTGAAGCTGGCCGAATTCGGCGAGGAGACGAAAAAGAAGCTCAAATCGATATTGCCCCCCTATGGCAACGTGGCCAACCCGTTGGACCTCGTGGCCGATGCTGGCGTCGAGGCCTACGACAAGGCCCTTGAGGCCATGATGGATGACCCGAACATCGATGCCTTGGTAATAGTCGTATTGACGCAGACGCCTCCGATAGATGAGAGGATAATACATGTGCTGTCCAAGGCGACCGATGGCAAGAGGAAGCCCATTGCGACCATATCCATAGGCGGGGCATACACCGAAGCGTACAGGAAGATCCTGGAGAGCAAGGGAGTCCCGAGCTACGGCTCGCCGGGCGCGGCGGTCAAGGCGATGGCCAATATCATCACCTATTCCAGATATTGCAGGGAACTCGACAAGGAGTGCAAATTCCAGTGCAATCTGAAGAAGGGCAAGGTTTGAGGCGTTATAGTAGAGATTAACCCGGCGATAGATGAATAGCACACCAGCCCAGGGGAGGGGACGTAGTTCCACTATTCCAAGCGTGTTGTTTGTTTTTAATGTTATGTGACTATAGTTACATAAGAAATAGAAGACAACGCCTAAGATGCGGTGCGTCGCGATGCAGGTTTTGTATATCTATGATTTGAAAGCGAAAAACAAGAAATCGTTCAACCGCACGAAACGGCTTTTCTACTATCACATGAACAACCTGCCGCTGAAAAAGAGCTGTTGGAAAAGCAAATCAGCGCTGGCCATTCCGTTGAAACAGGAGAAGATGATGGACGCGTTCTTCAAGCGCTTCGGGAAGAAGGTAGTCGTCTTCAAGGCGCTGATCGAAGAGATATCAGAGCTGGAATAGTGGAATAATGGGGGGTCTCCCCTATCTACAACCTCAATTCGCAGAGGTAAATATCAAAACCCAATCCCATCCTCTTGGCAAGTTCAGGATCGATCTTGCCGAACATTCCCCCTTCCTTCCCATCTATGAGAACCGCGCAGGATATCTCCTTGTCGAACGCTTTGCTCTCTTTCTTGGAAAGCTCCATCGTCCATCCTTTCTCTGTGCAAAGCGTCTGGAGATAACCACGGACAGTGGAGAAATCAAGTTTCTTGTCCATCACCCCGAAAATGAGCATCTCAGAAGCCTTCTTGCCATCATGAACGATCCCTATCTCGTAGAACCTCTGCGGGAGGCCTTTCATCTTGTTTATCTTGAATGTCTCGAGCATATCCACAAGGAGGTTCGGCCTGACAATCGTGTAGTCCACCGTGCTAGGGTTCGATATCTCGACGACCCCCTCGGCAGCGCCGACCATCTCGAGCTTCTCCTTGTTGGTGAGGATGAATGTCTTGACCTCCATGAAACCCATGCCGACAAGCGTCTCTCCTAGGCCATCGTTCTTCCTGATGGCCTCTCCTGGATTGAAGAAATCCGGCAGTGTCGGTTTGAAATTATTGTATCCATACGCTATGGCTAGGTCCTCTATGATATCAATCTCCCCCAAGATGTCCGCCCTGTAGGGGGGTACATAGACATTTCCTCTCTTGTAGACATATCCCATCCTGGAGAGCAGCCCGGCAGCCTCTTTCTCCTTGAGGGACAGACCGAGGAGCTTGTTGGCCCAATCCAGGTCGAATCCCATCTCCCTGTCGGAGAGGTCTGGGGTGGCAATCTTCTCCTTGCCGTAATCCACCTGCACGGTGTACGCTTCCCCCCCCATATCGATGAACGTGCAGACGAGGATGTTCAGGGCCGCCTGGCAGGCGTGCAATCCGGTGCCGGTAACCTCGATGAACAGGTCCTTGGTGCTCTCATCCACCTTGCCGGTCTGGGCAGAGTTCACGACCGGTATGAGTGCCATGATCTTGCCATCAGCATCGGCATATACCGGATATCTCTCGAAACCCTTCAGGATGTGGCCGTGCTCTAGCCCTTTCTTGTGCTCCTTGAGTATATCATCGGCAGACATCTCCTTCTCTGAACCCAAGGGCACGTACCTTATCTCACCCGGTTTCATGCTCGTGTAATGGACCGGGAACCTGATGGCTCGGAGCGGGTATATCCCGAGCCCGAATTTCTTCACCCTCCTACCAAGCGTCCCGAGCAGCTTCTCCTGCAGGAGGACCATGTCCTTTATCCGCTGGTCGTCGAACCCCACCCCCTTGACGACAGCGCAGACCGTGTACGGCCTGAGTTTCTTGACTGAAGAATCCACTATCACCTTATAGCCTGATTTCTTCGCCTTGTAGGCCGGCCTCTCCTTCCCGTGGTATGCCTTGAGCGCCCTGGCGAGCCCCTCCATGGAATACCAATCCGGCCTGTTCGGGGTCAGCTCGGCTATTATCTTGCCGACCTCCTTCTCGTATTCGGCAGGGGCTCCGAGCTCGTTCAACGAATCGACCATCCTCTCCCGCGGGAGGTCCACCAGGCGCTTCATATCCTCATAAGCGAATTCGACGACAACCATGGTCCCAGCTCTGTTTATGGATGTCTTATTCCACCCGGAAATCCTTTTAATAGCCCCGCCACAATATCATCCCCGGTAATCCTCATGAGAAAAGTCGCTATCATAGGGGCAGGGATGACCTCGTTCGGCGAGAGGTGGGAGTCCGGCTTCCGCGAGCTTGTCGTGGAGGCGGGCGTCAAGGCCATCACCGATGCGGGCATTTCGGGAGATAAGATAGACGCCGGCTTCATCGGCACCATGGCGTCCGGCCGCCTCATCGGCCAGGAGCACATAGGGGCCCTCATAGCCGACTACATGGGCCTCAACCCGATCCCCATAACCCGTGTGGAGGGTGCGTGCGCATCCGGTTCTCTTGCGCTCCGCCAGGGCATCGCGGCTGTCGCCAGCGGCATGCACGACATAGTCGTCGTGGGCGGTGTGGAGAAGATGACCGACCTTGGCGTCAACACCGTCAGCGATATCCTCGGCGGGGCTGGCGACCAGGAATGGGAGCTGTTCCTCGGCGCGACCTTCCCGGCGATATACGCCCTCATGGCCCGCAGGCACATGCAGGAGTTCGGCACCACCGAGGAGATGATGGCCAGCGTGGCTGTCAAGAACCACAAGCACGGCGCCAAGAACAAATACGCCCAGTTCCCCAAGGAGATATCCATGGAGACCGTCATGTCATCCAAGATGATAGCGGACCCGCTCAAGGTCTTCGACTGCTCACCGATTTCCGACGGCGCGGCCGGCGTGGTGCTCTGCCCTGCCGACATGGCTGAAAGTTTCACCAAGAAGCCGGTAGAGATCATCTCCAGCGCGCAGGCCAGCGATGCCATCGCATTGCATTCACGCGAGACCATGAGCGGTCTCAAAGCCACCCAGGTGGCTGGCAAGAGGGCGTTCGAGCTCTGCGGCCTCAAACCCAAGGACATAGACTTCGCCGAGATACATGACTGCTTCACGATAGCCGAGATAATGGCCATCGAGGACCTCGGATTCTTCAAGAAGGGCGATGGCGGGCCGGCGTCCCTCGAAGGCAAGACCGCGCTCGGCGGCGAGATACCTGTCAACACCTCGGGGGGTCTGAAGGCGTGCGGCCACCCTGTCGGCGCCACCGGTGTGAAACAAGCTGTGGAGTGCGTATGGCAGCTCCGGGGCCAGGCAGAAGGGCGCCAGGTCAAGGATGCCCACATAGGCCTCAGCCACAACGTGGGCGGAAGCGGCGCGACAGCCGTCGTGCACATCTACAAGAACAAGTGAGCGCATGGAGCGCTTCATATTCGCTGTGGATGAGGGCTCCAGGGAGCGGCTCAAAGGGCTCGCCCTCGGATACCTCCTTTTCACGGACGTCAGGAACGAGAAGGCCAACGCCGTGGTGGGTTCCACGATGGAGGCCACATGCAACGCAATGAAGGCCAAGTTCAAGGACCAGGAGGCCATCCTGGAGGATACCATAATCCTGGCCACCCGGAAGCTCTTCTCCAGCATAGGCCGCGACCCGACAAAGGAACGCCCCTCCGGGGAGGCGCTCATCCGACGTGTGGTCATTGGCAAGGGCATCTACCGCATCAGCGCGGTGGTGGATATAAACAACATCGTCTCGCTTCTCACAGGTTTCCCGTGCGGCGTCTATGATGCTGGTAAGATAGAAGGCAGTGAGATAACCGTGCTGCTGGGCGCTCCGGGGACGGAATATGAAGGTCTCGGGGGAAGGCCGGTGGAAGCGGCCAACCGCTTGCTTACCGCCGACCAGAAATCGATTTTCGGAGGCCCGACAGCGGACTCGGCCCGCACCCAGGTGACCGCAGAGACGAAATCCGTCCTCATGCTCATCTACTGCCCGCCAGGGATAGAACTGCCCATGCTCAAGGCCACTCTCGAGAAAGCAAGCAAGCTGATGGGACATGGCACCGGCGCCAAAGAAGCTCACCGTGGCATCTTCGTCGTGGAATGAACCGTTTATCTTCTGGCGAAGAAAAGAGTCCCTGCCACAAGCAGGATGAGCCCTGCGCTAGAGCCCGGGCATTGTTGTGTAATCTCGCCGCATTTCACCGCAGCATCCCGGACGCAGACATCTGCGGCCGCATAGCAGACCGAGACCGAGCCTTCGGCGCAATCCTCCCGGTCATTGCCGCTGGAATACTGGGCCGTGCAGCTCCTGAGCTCGGAGGCGCACGCATCCACCTTCGGGCACTCTCCCGCGGCATACTTGCCGGACATTATCGGATAGCTGGTGCTCACGCAGGTCGTGCCGGACGCCTGATATCCCTGCTGGCAGGACCTGTCAATCTTGCCGCTATCATCGAAAGAGCATGATGCGCACGCCTTGTTGTATGCGTCAAGAGCGCAGCCTGCGAAGGCTGCCCCGGCCAAAACGAACAGTATCGCGAGTATCCGGATTTTCATAGCAATCACTGCGGCATCTAAGATTAATAAAAACAAACCGCCGGGTCGCCCGGCCAGAAAAGAATCAGTTCCTGACCTTGGCGACCATGACCTGCTTGGCCTTGGTGCCGATCATCTTCACTTGGGGCTTGCATCCGCTCGCCCTGGTGTAGAGCACCCCGTGCCAGTCCTGCAGGCCGAACTTCTGATCCAGCATCTCGACGACTCTTTTGTCATCGAACGGTTTGCATGAATAGAGGTCGAAATACAGTTCATTGCTTCCGTCCTTGTGAGCGAAGAAGTGCAATGAGCAGTGGCTGGTGGTGATCATCTGGACGAAGCTCTGTCCGGGGAAATCAAGATCCTCGGCGTCAGCCCAGTTGAGCGGGCCCAACGGCTTCATGTTGATGGCCTTTAGCAACCTATCCACAAAACGCTGGGCTTCGTCCTTCGGCAGTGCCTTAAAACTAGGAGCGATCCGTGCGTTCACCGTTATATGGATGTGTTCCAGTTTCATCTTGGGTCTGTTTTCTCCTTATTTTTTTGTTGTTCAGATTCTTTCGGAAAAAATTTTATAAAGCTATTCCCGTTTTCCTGTGTTTTCGGCCATTTTCGGCCCGCAAATCGCTTGCCGGTCCGTGAAAAAACCAAAAGCACGATTCATATTTTATGCGGCATTAAGCTTAAAAACTTATTCAACCACCTTTTCCAACTCGGCCCCCCTGTGCAACGTTTATATTTACTAGTAACGCATATCATTCAACGCGGGAGAGGGGCAAGCAATATGGAGCCAGAGGTAATACCAGCAATCCTAGTCAAGACCCGAGCCGAGCTCATAGAGCGCATCGGCCAGGTGCTCGGCCGCGTCAAGGAGATCCAGCTGGATATCATGGACGGGGTCTTCGTCCCGAACAAGACGCTCGGCATGGAATCCCTCAAAGACCTCCCAGACGCCCGCTACGAATTCCATTGGATGGTCAAGGATCCCGAGAACTGGATCCCGGCCATCTCCGGACCGCACATGCACCTCGTCCATGTGGAGACGATCACGGATTTCTCGCGCATAGAAGCGGCGGTCAAGAAATCCGGCGGCAGGCTCGGCCTTGCCATCAACCCTGAGACTCCTCTGGAAAGGCTCCTTCCATACGTAGATAAAGCAAAGCGTGTTCTAGTCATGACCGTCCGCCCCGGCTTCTCAGGACAGAAGTATATCTATGAGATGGAACACAAGGTCAGGAAGCTGCGTGAACTGTATCCTTCGCTTGACATCGAGGTGGATGGCGGGGTCAACAACGAGACCGGACCCCACGCATATTCAAGCGGCGCCAATATCCTGGCGGCCGCAAGCGCCATATTCTCCTCGAAAGATATCGATGGCGCGATAGCAGAACTGAAGAAGCGCGCTATCAAGGGCTGTTCCCATGGAAACTGAACACAAACGGCTGGAGCTTAGAGCGAATTCCATAAGGCAGAGCATCGTCCGCATGCTCACCGAGGCCAAGAGCGGCCACCCTGCCGGCTCCTTGGGCATGGCAGACATATTCACGGCGCTATACTTCAAAATCATGAAGCACGACCCATCGAATCCGTCCATGGCGGAGCGCGACCGGCTCGTGCTCTCAAACGGCCACATATGCCCGGTCCTCTACGCATCCCTCGCCGAAGCGGGTTACTTCCCGAAGGAAGAACTCATGAGCCTGAGGAAACTCGGCTCGCATCTGCAGGGCCATCCGCATCTGGGCACCGTTCCAGGGGTGGAGAATTCGTCCGGGCCGCTGGGCCAGGGCATCTCCATGGCGGTCGGCATGGCAATAGTCGCCAAGAGGGAGAAGAAACCCTGGCGCATCTATGCCATACTAGGAGACGGGGAGATAAACGAGGGCCAGGCCTGGGAGGCCTTCATGCTGGCGGCCAAATACAAGCTCGACAACCTGGTGGCGGTCATCGACCGCAACAACATCCAGATAGACGGCACCAGCGACGACGTGCTCCCGCTCGAGCCCCTCACCGAGAAATTCTCCTCATTCGGCTGGAACGCCATCGTGATAGACGGCAACAACATGAACGCCATCCTGCACGCGTTCTCGATGGCGCAGTCCTGCGAGGACCAGCCGACCATGATAATCGCCAAGACGCTCAGCGGAAAAGGCGTCTCCTACATGGAGGGCAAGTTCGGCTGGCACGGCAAGGTGCCCAAGCCAGATGAGGCCGAAGCGGCGCTCAAGGAGCTTGCCGAACAGAGAAAGAGACTGGAGGGATCAGCATGACGACCCATCACCCAGAACACAAAACACATCAACACGGGCACCACGCCTCCGGCACCCAGCACCCAGCAGCCGGCAATGGCATGCATCTCGTTCCGGACATATTCGCAGACACCGTCCCAAAGAAGCCGAACCGCGACGGCTTCGGCAAGGCGTTGCTGGAGCTGGGGGAGAAGGACCAGAACATCTGGGCCCTTTCAGCCGACGTCTCCGAATCCACCCGCACCCACTGGTTCGCCGAGAAGTTCCCGGACCGGTTCGTCCAGGTGGGGGTGGCAGAACAGAACATGGCCGGTGCGGCGGCAGGCATCGCTTCCTGCGGCAAGAAGGCCTTCATATCAGCCTTCGCGGCATTCTCTCCAGGCCGGAACTTCGACCAGATACGCGTCTCCATCTGCTACAGCAACCTGGATGTCAAGATACATGCCTCGCATGCCGGCCTCTCGGTCGGCTCAGACGGCGCATCCCATCAGATGCTGGAGGACCTGGCCATGATGCGAGCCCTTCCGAACATGACCGTCCTGGTCCCCTGCGACCTTGAGCAGGCCAAGAAGGCGACGCTCGAGAGCGCGAAACTCAAAACTCCATGTTACATCCGCACCTCCCGCGAGAACTATCCAGTCTTCACGACCTCCGCTACCCCATTCGTCATCGGCAAGGCCAACGTCTACCGAGAAGGCAAGGATGTGGCGATATTCGCCTGCGGCCTCCAGGTCTTCGAATCGCTCAAGGCGGCAGAAGCTCTCAAGGCCAAGGGCATAGACGCCGCGGTCATCGACATGCACAGCATAAAGCCGATAGACAAAGAAGCCATCGTCAGGTTCGCCAAGCAGTGCGGCGCCCTCGTGAGTGCCGAGGACCACCAGATAACCGGCGGTTTGGGCGGGGCGATAGCCGAGGTCTTGTGTTCAGAGTTCCCGGTTCCGTTGCTGAGGGTCGGGGCGAAAGACACCTTCGGGGAGTCTGGCTCGGCGAAAGAACTGTTCAAGAAGTATGGCGTTGATTCGGCGGCGATAGAAAAGGCTGCTGAACAGGCAATCGGACTTAAACACAGGTGAATATATGAAGCTAGGGATAATCATAATCACGGATGACCCTGAAACCGTTTGGAACGCATTCAGGCTCGCGAACTTCTCTCTGAAGGCCCGGGACGAGGTCAAGGTCTTCCTTGTCGGGAAGGCCGTCGAATACGAGAAGCACAGCACCCAGAAGTTCGACGCAGTCGGACAGGCGCGGTCTTTCGTGGAAGCAGGCGGAGCCATCCTCGCATGCGGGACGTGCATGGAATCCCGCCATCAGGAAGGGACCGGCATATGCCCGATCTCCTCGCTAAGAGACCTGTATGGGATTGTCAAAGAGAGCGACAAAGTGGTATCTTTCTAGGCGATGTCATGAAATTCTTCATGGACATGGCGGATGCGAAAGCGATAAGGGGGCGGTGGGGCAGGGCGTGTGCGGTGGCATGACTGCAACCCCGTCGCGGAGAATCCATGAAGGCTCGTCGAAGGCCGGCCGCGCCTCTGTCATGTCCTTTTATTAAATCTTCTATTAAACAATATTTAATCGGTGATTTAATGGGATTCATCTCAAAAGCTGTGGGTGTGGGCGGCTCCATCATGGTCACCATACCTAAACAGATAGTCGAGATGCTCAACATCCGCCCCAATGAGCAGGTCGAACTGGAGGTCAAGAAAGTCCCGAAAAGCGGGTTCGGCCTTTATCGCGGCATCGGAAAGTTCACAAAGGAAGACGAGTTGCAGCTCAATGACTAGGTACATCATCGACAGCTACGCCTGGATAGAGTACTTCGATGGCAGCAGCGCAGGCGAGAAGGTGAAGCGGCTGCTCGAAACCAGCGAATGCTTCACATCCAGCCTGTCCATCGCCGAAGTCACGATAAAGCTGCTGAAAAAAGGGATGGATCCCTCCGAGGGCTACGGCTTGGTGTGCTCCCTGTCCAAAGAGCTTCCTGTCACAAATGCCATCTCGTTCGAGGCAGGCAAGGTCTATGTCGAGAAAAGGAAAAAGCTCAAAGACATAGGCATCGTAGATGTGATCATAATGGTGCAGGCAAGAGAAGCCGGGCTTGCCGTCTTGACAGGGGACCGCGAGCATTTCGCAGGAGAGAAAAACGTGGTATTCATCTAGGTGGAAATATGAAATTCTTCATGGACACGGCAGATGTGGAAGCGATAAGGAAGGCGGTCGAGCTGAACATGTGCGATGGGGTCACCACGAACCCGTCGCTCATCATGAAGTCCGGCAAGGACCAGAAGACTGCCATCAAGGACATCGCCAAGCTCGTCAAGGGCCCGATCAGCGTGGAAGGCATCGCCGACGACGCCGAGGGCATGATAAAAGAGGCCGAAGAGTTCGTGAAGTGGGCCCCGAACGTGGTCGTCAAGATACCAATGACCAAAGAGGGCATAAAGGCGGTGAGCTCCCTCTCAAAGAAGGGCGTCAAGACCAACGTCACCCTCGTATTCTCCCCATCGCAGGCCCTGCTCGCAGCCAAGGCCGGAGCCGCCTACGTCTCGCCTTTCGTCGGCAGACTGGACGACATATCCGAAGACGGCATGAGGCTCATCCGCGACGTCATGGACATATTCTATGCCTATGACATCAAGACCGAAGTGATCGTCGCCTCCATCCGCCACCCGTTGCACTTGGTGGAATCGGCCAAGATGGGCGCCCACATCGCCACCATGCCGGCAGATGTCTTCGAGAAGATGTTCAGGCACCCCCTCACAGACAAGGGCATAGAGCAGTTCAAGGCCGACCACGCCAAGACCAAGAGATAGCAGGTTTTTATTGAGTCCATACAAAAAGGATATCGAGGTTTTCACATGAAAGAATCCATCCCGCTCAACTGGAGGCGCATCCCTGAGAGGTACCGCCTCATCGGCACAAGGTGCGAGAATTGCAAGAAGGCTTACTTCCCGAGGCGCCCCATCTGCTCCCATTGCAGGCGCAAGGGCAAGGTCGTGGACCTTGAGTTCTCAGGCAAAGGCCGCGTCCACTCGTTCACAGAGGTCTCCTCGCCGCCAGAGGGCTTCGAGGACCAGGTCCCATACATCCTGGCGGTCATAGAACTGGAGGAAGGGGCGAAACTCACCGGCCAGATAGTAGACGCCCACAAGGAGGATGTCGAGATCGGCACGCCTGTCGAGCGCGTCTTCCGCGTCATCCAGCGCGACGATCCCGAGGGCCTCATCCACTACGGCTTCAAGTTCCGCCTGGTCTGATGCGATGCATTTCGTCAACCTCCTCCTATCAGCAGCCCTTTTCGTCTCCGGAGCCTACATAGGTTTCCGCGGCTACGAGCGGCTCAAGAGCGCTTCTGCATCCAACGTCCATACCGGATCGCCCCGCGCCCAATTCCCGCTCGATAGCGCCCTAACAAGGCAAAGCTGCATCTACAGCCATCTGGTGATCGAATACTTCCACAACCGCATCACCCCCGGGGCGGTCAGCGCCCCCTCTGGATGGGTAAGCGCGATGGATCTGAAGCGCAAGTCCCCCTTCAGGCTTGGTGATGCGTCGTTCGATATAAGCGGCTCGGATATAGACGCAAAGCCGGTCCAGGTCGCCGGCTATATCGAGCGCAGCGTTGGTGCCCTGGATGATTTCATGAGGTGGAGCGCTATCGCGTCCGCCAACCGCCCCCTGGACCCCGCTATAGTCTCGAACCTCCTGGTTTTGCCGGAAGTCAAGAGCAGGCTGGCACCCCACCTGAAGAAGATATTGCGCATAACCGAGACCTTCATCCCGGAAGACTCGGAGGTGTTCGTGCTCGCCAATCCGCCCAAGACGCAGCATGCGGCAGCTCCGGCGATACTCATATCCACCTCTTCAGGCGCCAAGGCGTTAGCGGATCTAACGCGCACCGCCAATATGGGCATCGGCCTTGGCATCGCGCTGATTGTCGTCGCGATTGCGATAATCCTATTCTTCTGAGGGCTTCCTGGCGCCGAAGAACCATTCGAAATCCCTGCCCCAGCGCTTGCTCTTCGCATCCTCCAAGGAAAGCCATCTGAACCCAGAGAACTCCGGAGCGACCTTCGCCGTCCTCACCCTGGCGGTTATCTTGAAAACGAGCGCAGGCACCTTCATCCTCCTCCTGCGCGAGCCTGCGTTGTGCCTCCCCTCCAGCACCACTTCATGCACTTCGTAGTCAGCTATCCCGGTCTGCTTCCCGAAAGCCTCCTTTATCTCGGCGAAAGGGCTCCTGCCGGAGGGCACCAGCACGCATGGCAGTTCTATCCTCTCGGTCCCGCTCCGGTCGGTCCGCACCAAAAACAATACCCGCCCGCCGTCCTCGAGCATACCGCAGGCCAGGGCCTTGGGCAGCCGGTTTCCAGTTTCCGGTCTCCAGTTTCGTCCGCCCATCCTCTCACTCCTTCACGATGTTCCTGAACGCTATCATAGTGTCGCTCTGGGCTATCTCGTCATAGGTCCTCAGGTGTTTCAGTACATACTGGTCCAACGCCTCCACGTCGGCCACCCGGACCTTGAGCAGGATGTCGAAGCTTCCGGTTATGGCCGAGCCGTCCTCCACGCACCCGTGCTTCATGAGCTTCTCGAGGAGCACTATATGATCGGTCTTAGGCATCGCCTTTATCAGCACATGAGCCACCAGTTTTTTGCCCAGCTTCGCCTGGTCGATGACTATGGTGTACTTGCTTATCACTCCCTCAGCCTTGAGCTTCTTCAGCCGGTGATGGACCGTCGCTATGGGTATCCCGGTCCTTTTGGCTATCCTTTGTATGGAGAGCGAGGAGTCTTTTTTCAGCGTTTCCAATATGGCAAAATCTTTATCATCTAATCCATGCATGTTGAATGTTTATTCAATAATCCTTAAAAAACTGACTATTTTTTGCACATCTATCCGAATTTTTCAGGAATAGGTATATATACGCATATTTCGCGTCCTTCAATCACAACACATCAGGAGGTGTCAGGCATGGTGCCGGAAACAACATATGGAAAGTTATCGCCAGCGGGGCGATCCAGGTCCCTAGTCGCACCCAGGACGGGTCGCCTTCAGCTGGCATACCTCGACCGGATCCGGGAGTTCAGGGATTTCGTTGGAAGGCCGAGCAGCATCCTATCTAAGAGGATAAGATACGCTCCGGTCCACGAGCCTATCCGCCCTTTCCACGAACGCTTCAAGATGCGCTCCGGGCCGGATGTCGTCTTCCGCACATTCAGCGACAGCGATGCCACGGGACTGTCTAGGGTGACCCTGGAATACAAAAAGAGCACCTACCCTGACATGACCGCGGAATTTTGGGGGGTGCTCCAAAGATGCTATGCACCAGACTCGTTTATTATGCGCGCTAAACGTGACGTCTATTTCGTGGTGTCCGAAGCGAAAAGCGGCTGGATCGCGGGAGCCATCAGCTATCACCGCTACACCAAGACATCAGCCGAGTCATTCAACTTCTTGGTGGCAGAAGACTTCCGGGGGCTTGGAATAGGAAAACTACTGGCCGCCAGGAGCATGCTGGCCATGATGTCAGAGGGGATCGAGAAGTTCAGGACCTTCGCAGCCCCAATGTCGCAGGGCATCGTCGACGAGCTCGGCTTCGTAGAGGATTCGAGGATAGCCCGGCTGATATCGGGCGGCACAATCCTCTCGCTGAAGTCAGAAGGCGACGAAGGGCTCAGGTTCCTGTGCCATTCGATGCTCAGGAAAATCACCCACCGCCCCAGCTAGCGCTACAGCTATCATTTTTCTTTTTACAGAATTACTGGCGCAGGTCGAAAATCGGAGGCCTGCCCGCGAACTTCCTGTTCAGGTGGTCTGCCGCGACCTCCCTGGGGACATGCACGTCCATGGCCGCCTTCAATGCGGTTCCGGGGGGCTCGGCCAGCCTCTTCATGCGGTCGAGGAAGCGTCCTATGGCCTCCCTTGCGCTGCCTCTTTCCTGGGCTGGGGCTTGTCGAAGCACCGCCAGATTCCTCAGCGCCGCATGCTCTACCATGGTCATCATTATGCGTTCCTGGGTTTATATTGCTTCTCACATCAATTTCTATCGTTTGACACGTCTAGCAACATATGAACCCATCATTTATAAGTTTCAACCACGAATTCGAGGCCGCCCTCGGTCTCGATGATCCGCCCGGCGGCGACAAGGTTCCGTCCCTTCTCCTTGGCCCAGTAGAGCGCCGAATCGGCCCCTATCTTCGTCACGTGCATGAGAATATCCACTTCACTCTTCCCGACGCACTGATCCGCCTCTACGCAGAGGTTCTTCACAGGCACGCCTTTCATGAGGGGGCCGACCGCCTTGAGCGCCTCTCCGAAAGAGAACACGCCCATGCTCACCGTGGCGTTTATCACGACGCCCTCGGTGGTTGCGATGTCGTTCCTCTCCACCCCGGCCCGGCAGCGCCTGGCGCCTGCCACCGCGCCCTCTACCGTGGTGCCTGGAAGGAGCGCCACGAATTCTTCGCCGCCGTATCTCGATACCCCGCCTTCGATGAATTCCCGTCCGTTCCTCGCCCTTCCGACCACGTCCGTGGTCCTGAACTGCTTTCTGGCCACTGCGGCTAGGCTGGCTAGGACGAGGTCCCCGGTCACATGGCCATACCTATCGTTGACCCCCTTGAAGTGGTCCGCATCGATCATGACTATCGAGCTGTCGTCTCCCGTCTGGAGGAAATCCCTCCCCAGATATCCGAACATCTGCTCGAACCTTCTCCTCCCGAACACCTTGGTCAGCGGGTCGAAGGTCGATCTCATATCCAGTGACGTGAGGACCGAGAGGACCATGCCCGTCATGATGGCAGAGCCGCTCCGGTCGATCAGGTCCCCGAATGTGACGTCCTTGCCCTCGATGTGTATCAGGCCCATGGTGTCATCTAACGGGATCACCATCCTCTCGATCGGGATGCGGCCAGGGAGCCTTTCCCTGTGGACCTCTTCGAGCGGGGCCTTGCGATCCAGGACCAGCAGCTCTCTTCTCGATAGCAGGCATATGGCGTTGTCATGCACGGCCAGCCAGGTTATCTCATCGGAGATGGGATTGAGCCTCCCTGGATGGGAAGTTATGACCGGAGAGCCGTTCTCCTTTTTCACCCTGAAGCTACCGTCGAAATCCCTCCCCTCCCCGGAAGTGTACATCGTCAGGTGGCTAGGAGCGACCAGCGACCGGAAGAACACGACGCATGTCTGCTGCAACCCGAACGCCGGATCAGAGGCCATGATCCGGATAAGGTCACGCTCAACAATGCTGCTGCGGAAGAGCGTCTGCTGCAAATAGCCGCCGAGCGTCCCCGGGCCAGGTTCCCTGGTCAGGATGCTCCTCTTCACAGCCTCAATCAGGCCAGGGCGCTTCCTGCCGCCCATGCCGTCCATTATCGTCTCCAGCATGGTGGGTATCTTGATCTTCCGGCTCCTCAAAACGCCCTTCCCGTTCGGCACGTCATCTATCCTTCTGAGCTTCCTGTTATCATCTGACATGGGAAAACCTCACTGTAAGCGTAGCACACTATATTCACAAATATTCATAAAACCCTACAATGCTCATTCCTTGTGCAGGTGGACCTCTCTGCTCAGCGACCAGCTCAGGACGGTCCTTATAGCGACTATCACCGCGATGGCGATTATATCCATCAGATCGGATAGGACCGCGAGCTTGATGAGGTCGGCCGCCACGAAGAAATCAAGGGCGAATATCATCTTCTGTATGAGGGTGCGTTTGGCGTGCTCGTACTGGTGGAACCTCTTGTCGTGGAAGATCTCTATCCTGATTATGCGATAGATGCTCTGCGAGACCGCGAAAATGATGACCAATATGCCGAAAAAGCCGATTATCTCGGATGCGATGAGCAGGATCCCCCCCAGCATCTCAGGCATATATCCGACGGAATCGATCGCCATGGCAAGACTACCCGGGTTACATTAAAAAAAGCTCGTTAACGCAGTCCGCTCAACCGATTCTCACCATCGGCTCCTTGAGCCAGGTCCCCTTCGGGGCGGGTTTTCTCTTTCTCGCCTCATCCATCGTGAGCCACTCGAATCCGGAGTAGACTGTTGCGGGTTCAGGCTCCCCTTCCCGCAGCCTCTTCATGGAGAAGACCAGGCATGGGATGCGCAGGCCTGCCTCAAGCTCGTATCTGCTTTCTATCACCACATCCCCGCACTCGGCCTTGATGCCGCTCTGCTTCTTGAAGGCTTCTGTCATCTGGGATAGCGGATCGGCCCCGAGGCTCCCGAACACGGAGGGCAGCTCTATGCCGCCCTCGCGCTTGAGGAAGAGCACCTTGCCATCCTCCTCGAGCATCCCGCAGATGAGCGCCTTGGGCCTCTCTTTCATTCGTAGACACGCTCCCACATGCTCTTGGCCAGCTTTCCGCTGTGCATGAAGCGGTCCATATCCTTTTCAGCCCGCGTCCGTTTCTCCCGGTGGGATGTCAGGAACTCGTTGACCCTGTCTATGAGCATGGCCTTCATCTCTCCGGTGAGCAGCTTCCCTGCCTTGTAATCGTCATGCATCTCCTTGAGCCGCGCATCGTCATGCTCGAACAATATCCTGAGCCATTGGTAAGGGACGTCGATTTCCGGGTCCCCGCCCAGCTTCCTGTGCTCTTCCACAGTGGCCTGCCCGCCCGAAAAAGCGTATTTGTTTATCTTCTTCTTGACGGTCTTCTCGTCGTCTGTGAGCAGTATGGCGGTCTCGGCTCCTGCACTCGAGCTCATCTTGCCAGAGACCCCCTGCAAGGGAGGCAGGAACCTGCTGTGTATCGCCGCGGTCTTATGATGCCCCATCGGCTCTGCGATATCCCGCTGTATCCTCCAGTAGGGATCCTGGTCGATGGCGCAGGGGATGAGGCACCTCTTCTTCTCGAAGAACGTGGGCAATGTCTGTATGGCCGGGTACATGTTCAACCCGATGTTGGTGGAGTCGTCGAAACCGAAAACCGCCTTGACGGTGGAACCGGTTATCCTTCTCGCGGCATTGAGCAGCAGCGGGTACATGTTCCGGATGTACTCAGTATCACGGAAGATGAATGTCCTCTCCGGGTCGAACCCGACCGCGATTATGTCTAGTATGTTGTCGTGTGCGGCCTCGCCTATCTGCTTCCAGCCGTATTCCCTCTTGTGCAGGAAACCCTCGTCATCGGTTATCTCGATGTAGAGGTTGACCTTGAACTTCTCCTGGAGCCATTTGGTCATTATCATGGGCACCAGGTGGCCTATGTGCATGCCCTTGCTGGGTTTCCGGCCGGTGTAGAGGAAGAATCCCTCCCCGTTCTCATAATCGTCCAGCACCAGGTCCAGGTCCCTGTGCGAGAAGAAGAAATCCCTCCTCAGCATGTGGTGCGGCTCGTCCCCTCCGCACAGCCTTATCATCCGCCCACGCAAGGCGGCATCTATCCTGCTGGTACCGAACTTCTTGACGAGCTTGTCGTAATCTATAGCCCCGCTCACTTCCCATGGGGTGACCGTGAACTTCTCCATGGCATATTGAACGCGCTGAACGCATTAAATACTATTTCCACCCAATTCCATCCGGATAAAAATGAGGATTTCGCATTTCGACAGGAAGACCGGCGAGATGAAGATCGAGGCCGAGACGCTGGACGACCTCTGGCACCTAGACAAGGTCATCGCCCCAGGCGACGAAGTGGAGTCTCGCACCATGCGCACCTACAAGGTGGGGAACAAAGAGGAGAAGAAGCCGGTCACCATCCGCATAAAGGTGGAGCGGGTGGAGTTCGCGAAAACAAGCAACCGCCTGCGGATACTGGGCCCAATCATCTCGGGCACCCCGGAGGAGTTCGTCCAACTGGGACGCTATCATACGATAGACGCCGAGCCGGGAGAGAAGATAAAGATATCCAAGCAGTGGAAGAACCACGAAGTCAAGAGGCTCGAGGACGCCGTCAAGGAGTCCAAGCGCCCAAGGATCCGCATCATCGTCATAGATGAGGAGCAGGCATTGACCGCCGTCCTCCGCGCCTTCGGTGTGGAATACGGGGCCGAGTTCCGCAGCACCGGCAGCAAGAAGGGCGACGATTACGAGTCGCGCCAGCAGGAGTATTTCGGCAAGGTGACGGCGGAGATAGAGCGCCACCCGGAGCGGTTCATAGTCGCCGGCCCTGGTTTCGCGAAAGACAACCTCAAGGACTTCATCAAGAAGAGGAAGCCCGAACTCCTCTCCCGCATCACGTTCGAATCTGTCAGCTACGCAGAGCGCAGCGGCGTCAACGAGCTCTTCAACAAAGGGATGATAGAGAAGATAATGGGCGAGGAGCGCTTCGAGAAGGAGATGAAGGCGGTCGAAGAGCTATTGACCGAGGTCTACAAAGACTCAGGCCGCGCCACCTACGGCATAGCCGAAGTCAAGAAGGCCGCAGAAGCCTATGCCATCAAGCAACTCTTGATCCTGGACGAATACCTCCGCACCGACAAGGACGCCGAAGCGGCGGTGGAGCTCGCAGACCAGGGGAAAGCCGACATCCTGATTGTATCTTCTGAAGGCGATGCCGGAGCCAAGCTCAAAGGATTCGGGAAAATAGCCGCGCTGCTGAAGTTCAAGCTGAGGGCCTAGCCACAACCAGCCTCAAGCCGACGCTGGCCGGAATGGTCCCTGGGGACATTGAGGCAAGTCCCCCAAGTCAATGAAAAATGGACTTGAAAAGACGATAGAATCTTAGGATGTCCTCTTTAGCGAACTGGGGCATATCGAGAACGCTTGCAGTCCGCTCTTTTTCATTGAAGAAGTGATAGAAAAAAGGGTTTTCCAGCAGACCTAAAGACAGGCAACGCAAGTATAGCGCTGTTCCGGGGTACGGATGGAATATCGCTATTGATGCTTCTGAGACCCCCAACATTTTGTTCAAATCGATCGTCATCAGGAATTCTTCTGGTGTCTCTGTCGGAAGGCCAACCATATTATAGGTTTCAACCCGAAGTCCAGCGCTATGTGCGGCATTTACAAATCGGTGTATGTCTGGATTAGTCATCCTTCTGCCGAGAATCTCTCTCCTGACACGTTCACTGCCTGATTCTATGCCGACATTGACGAAGCCGAATCCGCCCATCTTGAGCTGGCGCAGATGCTTCGGGTTGAAAGCCCCTATCCTCAGATTTGTGCCGAACTCCACCCGATCGCGGTACCTATCTGTCAGGGATATCAACGCATCCATATCGATCATCTCTGGCCTCAAGCACTCCGTTTCAAGGAATATCGTTCGGACCAGCGGATATCTCTCCAATATCATTTTGATCTCTTCCTCTGCGCTCTCTATAGGCCGGAATCTCACATAATCCCCATCCGAGAGATGCGCGAGGGCGCCATTGCAGCAGTATGGACAACTGAATGAGCATCCCCTGGATAACAGTATGCGCCTGTGGGTGAAGTCCCGTTGGCTAGGATACCGGTCCCAGTCAGGGTGATCGGCAATCGGCAAGGAACCCAGGTCACTGATGAAATCCTGGCAAGCGTTTTTAGCTAATCCATCCTGCCTCCTATACGCGATCCCTGGAATCGAACGGATATCCTGGCCGCCCAGGATGGAAGCCAATGGAAATTCCCCCTCACCCATCACGACATAGTCCATGGAAGTGGCATAGATGTCATGTGGGTTCAAAGAGAAGTGTACGCCGCCACCTATCTGCAGTATTTCAGGAGATATATCGCGAAGCGCCTCTGATACTGCGGCGATTTTCGAAAACTCGCTGGTTACTGCAGAAAAACCTACTGCGCGAGGGTTGAGACCGGAAATCTCCCGTGCGATGTCTACAGGTTCCTCTTTCGCATACGCTCTCAAAGCGCATCTATACCCTCTCGCCCTGATGTACGCAAGCAGATGCGAGATCCCATTGTGCATTTTGATTTCCATCTTGTCTGATGATGAATTGCCGAATGTCGTGCAAAGCACCAGGTCCAAGGATCCACCAGACTGCAAGTATGCTGGTGCATGCCCTTCATATCTTGCCTGCCTCACAAGGTCCTGGAAGTATATCCCGAATGTAATATTCAGCTCGCATTCATCCGTCACACAATGGATGACATTCTCCGGATACGGAGTTGACAGGAATCCATCTTCAAAACTCGGAGAGTATCCATCGAATTGCGTATCCCTGAACCGGTATCGAATCGATTCCAATGCGCACCTATCTGGCACCCACGCGTCCCCCCGCAACTTCCGTGCCATCTCAAGTATCTCCGGTCTGCCTTTGCTAGGATGTGCGACAAGGTATGCATGAGACGGGCCAGATGTCATATAATCGATGGTCTTTCTCCCGCGTTCATCCAATTCCCCTCCAGGATAATCTCTCCTGAAGCTGTTCTGATAGAACTTCCTGACATGGTGCTCCTGGAGTTTCAGTTCCCTTTCAGCAAGGACGACAAAGCCCGAGCGGCGAATCTCCCTTCGTATCGGCTCGACAAGGCCTCTCTTAACCGCATCCGGTTTGGAAACGAATATGGTCATCCTTTCGCTTAGTGGATATACAGCGCTCATCCCTCTATCCCCCCGGCACATGTTAGTCTCGACTCTATCAATCCGGAAAGATGGATGGATGATGCGATATCGTCAAGAATCGCCCTCAGCAATCCCTGCTCCTGTCTGCTTTTTGACAACGCCTTGGCTTTGATGTAGGTCTCCTGATCGAAATATGGGCGGGCGTGGTCTAGATGGACCTGTGAGAAACGGTAATCGTTGAGCAAGTGCCTGCAGCCGAGGAAACAGCTAAGTTTCCATTTCAGATCTCCGTCTTCACCACCCCAGCCCAAATATCGCTCGCAATATCCGCCAACGGCGAGGACATGTTCTGTTCTTGCCGCGATGAAATATTTGCCCACGCAGGGTGTGAATATCAGCGGCTCACGGCCGCTCCATTTTGCAGGATTTTCTTGATATTCGCGATACAAGCTCCTCCGAGCCACGTATCTACGATCTTTCTTCGCGGGGTTATATGGGTGAGATACCACAATAAACTCATTCTCTTCATATGGCCTATTAGACAACAAGAACCCATCATGGAGCTGCAACCCTGATAAATGTCCGTAGACATCCCCTGTATTGCCTGTGCGTTCGAACCATTCCATCGCCTCACTTTTTTGTATATGCCTGAGGGGGGCAGTGGCCAGAAAGTGCGATGCACAGGAAAAGAGCTCCTGCGTCAGATTTCCAAGAAATTCACTATCCGGGATAACGATATCGGCATCCTGCATGACAACATACTCGCCTTCAGCTAATCTCAATATTGCGTTGCGTGCCCGCCCCACCGAGTATCGTTCTCCCGTGAATCTAGAGTCGTATCCATAGTAAGTCGCTCCTGCCGCTCGAGCTACGTCATCGAACCTAGGTTCGCCATGGTGTTCTTCAGCAACCAGCACTTCCTTCAAAGGATACTTCTGGCTTAGGATGCTCCGGATGGACAGATAGAGCGAATCTGGGTTGAGAGAACCGAAGGCTGGCAGAAGGAACGACACCTTGCCCGCGATGCTTCCACATCCAGAACGCGTAAGGTTCTTCCCCAAAACCGGATATGCCAGATGCCCCATCGCATCACTTCGAATCCAGGATTCTATCCAGGCTCGGTACCGTCTCTTGGGAGATGCAGAAATTGTTTTTTTGGATATCCCCATTCAACTTCGCTATCTCCATCTCGAAATTCAATCCAGCGCACCTTTTCGTATACTCTGCGCAGCGCCTGCATCTCGCTATCAATTCCCTGAACCAGGCTCGTATGGAATCCAGTTTTTCTGATTCTGTCCATATCCTCGACAATCGCTCTTCAGGAATATTGCCAAGGCGGAAGCGCCCGTCCTGGTACGGCGTGTAACCATGAGGCCATACGCCGCCATCGCAGGTGATTCCGACAGTGGTATTGCCATAAGGAAGGGCGTTTTTTATATTCTCCAGAGCGCCAAAATTGAATATCGATCTCTCAGTGAAGGATTGTTCGAAATGCATTATCGTCAAACCAGGGTATCTAGACCTAAGCCCTATGGCCTCCATGGCCGAACTGAAGTGCTCGTAGAAATCAAGAGAGAGCGGTTGAAGATCCACTCCGCGGCCGACCGGTCTGAAGTAGAAGAAGTTTATCTCAGTGACCAATCCAGATGCCAGTTCGATGATTTGAGGCACTTCACGTACGTTTTTCTTATTCAGGATTGTATTGAACCTCAGCCGGATACCGGCATCAGAGAGTATGCGTGCTGATATCATGAGGCGTCTGAAAGCGCCTCTGCCACGGATAAAATCATGGTTAGCTTCCAACCCATCAAGGCTCAATGTCACCTGTTCGGGGCTTATCTTCGCCAGCTCCTTCGCTATCATCCCTGGATGGCGGTACATACCGTTCGTGTTGAAAGAAATGGCGAAACCGAGTCTGCGAGCGTACTTGAGTATCTCAATCCAATCTTTTCTCATCGTGGGCTCACCGCCAGTGAACCTCACATCAATAACCCCACAGTCATGCAATTCATCGAGCACACGCAATACTCTGCTAGTTTCCATGCCGTCATAGGAACTTTTCGTAGACCCGACATAGCAATGCCGGCATCTAAGATTGCATCGTTGGGTAATCTCGAAATATGCCCTCACTGGAGCAGACAGGATATCCACCCTGGATGGAAGCCGCCGTTCTATGATCCGATCGACTTGAGGATCCATCTCACTTATCAGTTTGAACCGAAGCGTGCTGGTGTCATATAAGACACCTCCGAAGTGTTCCTTCCGAAATATTTTCACGCATTCGATTGTATTAGATGATGTTTATAAATGTAATACTCGGTCCGTCCTCCGCTGAAAGTTCGGCATTCCTTTCTTATCGGCAATCAAACGGCAGCTTGGAAAGTGCCTTGCGGATAGCCGAACAGGACCAGTTTCAGATAGAGCATCGCTTTCCTGAAGCCATTCACATAGGCGCGCTTGCCGAACACTTCATACTCGTTCTCCTCTATCACATCGAGTATCTCGCTATAGACGGTGAGCGCGAGCCCGACCACCACCTGCACCTCCTTGTGCATCATGGCGATGCCGTTCACGGCCTCATGGTAGTATCTCCTCGCCCTCTCCACCTGGAACTTCAGGAACTCTATGAACCTCCCGGCCTTCCTTAGGGAGAGTATGTCCTTTATGGTGATGCCGAACCTCTTCAATTCGTCCTTCGGGAAATAGACGCGGCCCATCCGGGCGTCCTCGCCGACATCGCGCAGTATGTTGGTCAGCTGCATCGCTATCCCGAGCTTGACAGCGTATCTCTTGGCCTTCCTGATGTTCTTTATGCCCATCACGTAGATGAGCATCAGGCCGACAACAGAGGCCACGCGGTAGCAATACTGCCTCAGCTCCGCGAACGTGGAATACGATTTCTTCCTGATGTCCATGGCCACCCCGCGTATCAGCTCCAAAGGATAGCGCAAAGGTATCCCATGCTTCCTCATCACGAATATGAACGGGTTCAGTATCGGATCGCTCGAGTATCCCTTCTCGTAATCCGCCAGGAACCTCTTTTTCCAGTCCACTATCAGCATCTTCTGGAGGCGGGGATTGCCCTCATTGTCGTCTATCAGGTTGTCGGTGTGCCTGCAGAAGGCGTATATCGCATAGAACGAATCCTTCCGCTCCCTGCTCATGAATCTGGAGGCGAAATAGAAAGATTTGGAGCCTTTCTTGATGCTCTCCTCTGCGAACCTGTAATCGACGTGCGTATCTCCCACCGATGATTACTACTCAGCAAAGATTTATAATTACGTCAAACGCCGATATGCGGAACCCAGCCCTCCGGATGCCGCATGGCCGGCCTAGCCGCCAGCCCTACCCAGTACGGCCTCGTTCATTGTCGAGTTGCTCCTGGCAACTCGGCTAGCCGAGAAACCGCTGGTTTCTCGCTAAGCGGCGCCTCGCGCCGCTTGGGAAGGCGCTGCCTTCCACACATTTAAAATCCTCAGCCATGATTCCTCACCATGGATGCGGTCGAGGTCTCTGAGCTGGCCAAGGTCATCAGCGAGAAGATAATCGTGGATCGGATATCGTTCTCGGTCAAGGAGGGCGAGCTGTTCGGCCTTCTCGGCGCCAACGGCTCTGGCAAGACGACGACCTTCAACATGATGGCGGGCCTTCTCAAGCCCTCATCCGGCACGGTGATGGTATTGGGCAAGAACCTCAAGGAGCTCCAGAAATCCAAGCCGGAGATCGGGCTCATCACCCAGGAGGATTCTTTCTACGAGACCCTCACCGTTAAGGAGAACCTGGAATACTTCGCCTCCCAGTTCGGCGTCCCGAAAGCCGAGGCTAAAGAGCGCATCAAGAAGCTCATCTCGCAGGTCAGACTCATCGACAAGACAGATGTCCTCGCAGGTCGCCTCTCCGGCGGGATGAAGAAGCGCCTCAACATGGCATGCTCGTTGGTGCACGACCCCAAGGTGGTGTTCCTGGACGAGCCGACGGTCGGTTTGGATCCGGTGGTCCGCAAGGGCATCTGGGAGCTCATAGACGAGCTGCACAAATCCGGCAAGACGATAATCATCACATCGCACTACATGGACGAGGTGGAGCGCCTATGCGACCGGGTCGCGGTGATGTTTGCAGGCAGGATCATCGATTCGGGAACCGCAGAGGAGCTCAAGAGGAAGTACAAGCTCAAGCAGATGGAGGATGTGTTCGCCCATCTCGTGAGGCCGGTGGTCAAATGAAGGCGCTCTCAGCTATAAAGAAGGAGATGCTGGAGATCCTGCACGACCGCACCATGCTCGCGGTCCTCCTCGTGTTCCCGGTGTTGGTCATGATTTTCATGGGCAGCTCGTTCCGCTCCCTGGAGATAAACGGGCTCCCTATAGGCGTCGCAGGCCCTACAGACAGCGCATTCGCGCAGACGCTTTTCAGCGGCCTCAATGGTTCCACCGCCTTCAAGCTCCAGAGCTTCGATAGCGAATCCTCGGCGATGGACGCCTTCCGCAATGGCCAATTGAGGGCGGTCATCATTGTGCCGGAGGAGTTCGAGCAGTCATTGAATGAAGGCCGTGGCGCAACCATAACCATCGCGGTGGATAACTCAGACATCGCGCTCGAACAGTCGGTCCTGGCTGCAATGTCATCAGTTGTAGAGGCCTCCTCAGCGGACATCACCAAGGCATACATCTCGGCAGCATGGCAGGACCTGGAGGTATTGAACCGGTCAGCATCATCGCTCGCCTCGGAGATAGATGGGACCAGGGCCCAGATGCTCTCCACAAAGCAATCGCTAGACCAGGTGGAGCAGGACATCGAAGAGCTGGACATAGAATCCCTGGAAGGCTCTCTGGATGACGCAGAGGGTGACGTCTCCCGCCTCCGCTCGCTCATATCTCAGCAGCGCGAGAGCCTGCAGAACGCATCCGCCCAGGAGGAACACCTCCTCAACGACACCCGCCTCTTCCTCAACAACGCCAGTTTCGTGCTCAACGAATCGTTGGCCACCGTCCAGAGCGCCCACGTCAAGCTCCAGAACCAGAGCGAGGGGATGGAAGACGCCATCGACCAGCTCGACCTTTCGATAGCCGGCCTCCAGGCCATCAGGGCGGCTTCCAGCGACCCTACGATAAACGCCGCGCTCGATCTGAACATAGCGAGCCTCCAGAGCCTCAGGGGCTCCACCCAAAGCCAGCTATTGGCGGCATATGACGAGATGGCAGAGCTGGAGATGCTCAACAGCACCCTCAACGATTTCAGGCTCACGCTAGATGATTATTCTGTCCAGGTGGAAGATGCATCGAACGCACCGGACCGCATGGCCGATTTCGAGGCCGCTCTTAACGAAGCGGACCGCACCCTCTCCGGCCTCGACACATCGTTCACCAACGCCAGGAGCGAAATCGCGAAACTCAAAACCCTCCTCGTCGCAGTCGGGGCAGCCACCGAAGAGGTGGACTCCACCATAGAAGACGCGCTCGACCAGATGGACTCCTTCGAGTCGCTCATGGGATCACTGGAGAATACGGTCGCCCTCCAGACTGGCAAGGACCCGGACATAATAGCGTCCCCGCTTTCGGTATCCGTGCGCAACCAGTACGAAGCGCGGGCGAGCTTCGTTGACTTCATAATGCCGCAGGTGCTGGCCGTCTCGCTGCTGTTCTCATGCTTCCTGCTCGGCTCAATCAGCTTCGTCCGTGAGAAGACGAGGAAAACGGTCATACGCGCGCTCATGGCGCCGGGCTCCTTGGCGAACCTAGTCATAGGTAAAATCGCCACCCTGGTCCTGCTATCGTTCCTGCAGGTGGCGCTAATACTAATCGTAGCCCTCGCTCTCTTCGGTGTCCGGCCTCCGGCGGACTTCGTCGCTCTTCTATGGGGGACAGCCATATCTGCCCTCGTCCTCAGCTCGATAGGGGTCATCATCGGCTTCTTCGCCAAAGGCGAATCGGCGGCCATCCAGAGCTGCCTCCTCCTGGCGATACCGATGCTCTTCCTGGGGAACATCATCTTCTCGCCCGACCTGCTCCCGAGCTACACCAGGATAATCCAGGCCATGCTTCCGCTGGCCCACATCACGAGCATATTCAGGATCGTCCTGATAACCAACGGAGACCCGATAGCCAACATAACCGCCCTCGGCTCGTACTTCATCATCCTGGCCTCGATACTGGCATACCTGGTCATCTGGAGGAGAGACATCAGTAACTATCAGTAAGGCGGAGCGGTCTCCAGTTTCGGGTTTCCGGTCTCGATTTGAAGCACAGGGTTCAAGACCCAGGACGCGAAACCGCTGGGCCATTCTCAGGTCCTGTCGCTGAAGGCTACGATGATGCCCTCCAGGCTCTCGTTTATGTTGAACCTGTCGGTTATCACCGTCCCATCCACGAGCACCTGCGGGACGAGCCTCTGGTTCTGGTCGAGCCCGTACTGGTCGGCGAACGCCTTGTAGCCGAAGCTGCCATTGACCGAGGCGATGTCATACCTCAGGAACACGACGTCCGGGTATCCGGATTCCAGCCCGTCTATCACCGGGATTATCGCTTTGCATGCAGGACATGTGGAGATATAGAAGAAGTGCACCCTCAGCCGTCCTTCAGGATCGGTCGCATTGGTGAAATCGAACGCCGGCGCTCCAGGGCCCCCATCGGCCCCCGGTAGCGGTTCCCGCACGAAAGAGATGTTCGCTGTGTCTGGAAGCGGGCGCTCTTCGTATACCTGGGCCGGTTCGGGCTCTAAAGCGCTCTGCTGCGCGTTCTGTGCCGTGCATCCGAAAAGGAGGAGCACCACCGCCAACGCTGCCAGGGCTTTCATGGCATGATTTCGCAGATGAGCGTTTAAACCATTCTCCAAGTGGGACTGCACAGAACCAGAGGTCAGATATGTGGCTCCATCGCGCCTCAACCCGTCAAACTATTTATACCCCACAGCCGCATCCCCACCCTCGGGGATTGAATGAGCAAGATTCTGCCTATAATCATAGTAGTGGTCGTGCTGTTGTCCGTCTCTTCAGCGGGCTTTCTCCGTCCTTGGGACAACCGGACCTGGGTAGCATCCAATCCGAACATCTATTCGCAGGTACTTACCTATTGGTGGAACCTGCCAGCGCTCCATAGCACATTGGACAGCTTGGATACAGGGATGGCGCTCTCGCTCGAGCTGCCGGAACCGATCCGTTCGGAAGTCGTCAAGAGCGCAAACGCATCATCAGATGCCGCACTGAAGAAAGATCTCTGCATAAGCTCCCTGATATCCTCCGTCGGTTCGCTTTATTGGTCGCCTGCCCCGACATTCATCGTCGTGTTCTCTGAAGGCTATGGGTGTGTGTCATACAAGAACTCCTGGAAAGGAGCGGTCTCAGCCTCGCTCTCAGCCGCAGAAAAAGCCATCTCCGAGTCCAAGCTGTCCGTTGAGGCAGCTCGCGAATCCTACGATGAAATCCTGTTCCTGGGCCTGTGCGAAGGGGGATATGCCGGCCCTGGAAGCGGGCGATGCCCCGGGCTGCGGAGCGCATTCATATCTGCGGATAACAACATAACCGAAGGCCGCTACGGCTCCTATGCCCTCCTCCTCGGATACGAATCATCGCTGAAAAGGAAGCTCAACGCTCCGGCTCCGGATCTCTCGGGCTGGGCTTCTCTGATGGAGCTAGCCTATGGGCCAGGCGGGGTGATAGAGACGTTCGCCGAGGTCAAGGCAGACGCACTGTCCGTGAAATCGGACGCCGAATCCGCATATATTTCCTCTCTGGACGGCGCCTCGATTGGCAAAGCAGAGGCTGAAGAGCGTTTGGCCTCTTTGGAGGGGCAGAAGCTTTTCCTGATAGGGCATTCGCTCTCCGGCTATGGAGTCGACGGTACCGGTTCCGTGCAAGAACGATACTCAGCCCTGCTGGACGATATGGATTCGGCAGATGGGCTTCTTGCCAGGGCGAAGGCCGCCAGGCAAAGATTCAACGAAGCCGGCTCTCTGGCGAACGCTATCGATCTAGCCTCTCAGGCCGATTCCACGTATTCGCGTCTTAGCGGCGAAATCAAATCGCTCGGAAGATATGCCGAATCCGTTGTGCAGCAACAACGAGGGGAAGCTGAAGACGAGATCGCTTCCACGAAAAAGTTGTTCCTCTCCAAACCGCCAGGGACGGAATCCGCGGCCGCTCTGGATCAGGCCGCCGCAGCGTTTGAGAAAGGCGATTCAGCCTCTGTTCTGGGGGTTCGCTTCTCTTTCTATTCCCAGGCAGCGGCGCTAGCGAGATCAGCCCGGGAGGGGGCGTCTCTGGACGATCAGGTCTCGGCCAGCTCCAGCCTGGCTCTTCTGGAGGACCTTATCGTCCGCGCAGAGAAGGACTCGATAGACGTATTCGGGGAAAGAGAGGTCCTGGAGCTCGCATCCGGCCTCGAGCCATCCCAGGCAGAAGACGCGGCCCAGAAGGCCATAGATGCGATAATACTCAAGTGCCGTGCAAGATTTGATGGCGAAATATCCGGGCACAGGGGCAGGATATATGACAAACTCTCACTGGCAGGCCCAGACGCCGCAGACCTATACACCGACATGCAGAATCTGGAGAGGGGGCTCATGAGCGATGCCGGCCCTCTCTACCCGCAAGCCATCGGTTCCCTCTCTAATCTCCTGAAGGGGTACTCTCGCATCGAGCGCGAGCTTGACAACCACATGGCAGCTATCGTGGGCAATGCGATATCTACTGATGCCGCGCCCTTTATAGGTCCGGTCAGGCTGGACGAGCCGACAGATATCGCGCTCGATGTGATCCTCTCCAATCCCCGACCCTACGGTGCGGACAGCGTCAGCGCCACAATCCGCACCTCCAGCTATGGATTCCTATTCTCTGATATCGTGTATGGCAAGGAAGGGGTCTTGAGCGTGCGGGAGAGCGCAGATGGTGTGGTGCTGGTTTTGAGCCAGGTCTCTCCTTTCGAGACCAGGAGGATAATATTCGAGAAGCAGGAGGTCCTGGCGCATACGAGCAAGAGCACATACCGGGCCGACGGGCTCGGTTCTGGAAAAGCCATCCAGAAGCAAGAAATCGGCTTCGGGCTGGACAAGCCCATCCCCTCGCTCTCTCTACCGGAAGACTGCGGCGATGCGCGCATTGACGGCGCATCACCGATGCGTTCTCTTGATGCCGGAGCGCATACTCTATCCTGCGAACGTATCGTAGATGACGCTTATGAAGAGGCCATGGCTAACCTCAGGTCGCTGCCAATATCAGCCACAAGCAGAATTGAGTTCGATATCCGCATCACCCCGCATATCGATTTGGATACCGTCCCGGTCATCATAGACAATCCTGACAGTTCGGCCATTTCGAAATTCAAGGTGGCCGCGGTCACCGGGGGGCGTTTAAAAGAACAGAGCCAGCTATCTGAAAGCCAGTACGCAGCTACAATCGCCGGGTTGGTGAAAGACAATCCGGCCGTGGTCCGTGTGAGCTATACGATAGACGACACCCCCTCATTCGTCCAGGCGCAGATATCCTCTCTCCAGGCAGCGAACCTGAGCCAAGAAGCCAGATCCCTCCTGGAGCAAGCGGCCATACAGGCCGAAGCAGGCAATCACAGCAAGGCCTTGGATCTCATCAGCCAGACGACCTCGCAAATCAAGTCCGATGAGAAGACTGGTATCAAGCTTGATAGCAAGAAGGAAGAGCTTCTTGGAAAGGTCCGCTACGAGTTCGAGGCCATAGACGGAGCGATCTCTTCAGATATGTCGGATTCGGATCTAGCAAACCGGCTATCTGCCAGGAGGGATGAGCTATCCAGCATAATTCGTGAAGCAGAATCCATGCCATCGGAAGACTCCGTAGAGATGCTCGGGAAGGTGGATCTCAAATGGCTGGAGAAAGAGCTCACCGCTTTCAAAAAGGACGCATACAAGTCGTACAATGATCTGAAGCAGCGGTTTTTCATGGCCGGCAATTCCACGACCCCTGCCGAGTTCCTGGTCTTCGAAGAGGCTCTTAAGAAGCTCGGGGCCAGCGGCAGGGTCGAGCATGCGATAGAGGCATCAAAGGCGCTTGCGGAATCCGAGCGGGCGGTGCTTCGGCAGGAGCAGTCCAAGGCGTCGGAAGCATCGGAGCTCTCCTCTCTGCTCGATACTGCCGAATCCGAAGCCCTTTCTGTGCTGGAACATTATCTGCGGGAGGCCTCTGCCGCCAAAGGCACGGACTACAGCGGCTTCTTCACGATATCCCAGAGCAAGATAGATAAAATCGTCAAGGATGCCCGGGCGGCATTGGATAAGGACTCTTACCTCGCCCAGACAAAGATCGACGAACTGGCAGGACTGAAAGACAGGATGGAGCTCACCCTCGAATCGCTTCGCGAGGAGAGCGACGCCAAGATCTCTATCCTCGGTGCATCCATCGACAAATCGATCGCGGATGAAAAGTCCAAGGCAGGATTTAGGGAAAAACTCTCGTCCATCAGGCGCTTGGCAGAGGCGGGGGAATATGTGAATGCGCTGCGGGCAGGCAGTTCACTCTCCAAAGAGCTTGAAGGCGGCTCTAAGCCTTCCGACAGCGGACTCCTAATCCTAGGTCTCACGGCCATGGCGATGCTTGCCGCCGCCGGCTTCTACATGTTCAAGCAGCAGAAGCCCAAGGAGCTGAGGAAGCTGCCTTCCCTGAGCGATCCCATCCATGGAAAACCTGAAACGAGACCTATTTCTTCACACCCCCAAGCCAATAGATAAAAATCAAGCGCCAGGCCCTTTCTTGTACCTGATCATATGTCCGGCGACATCAGCCCCTGTCTTGAGCACCATGAACACCAGAAGCCCGGCCAGCTTGGCGGCGTATTCCCATCCTAAGGAGGTGCCCGATATCTCATCGGCTGTGGCGAATATCGCCAGCAGGGGCCCCACCAGGAACCCTGAAAGTATTATCCCCAGGTGCATGGGCAGTATCCTGCCGTAGGGCGCCATCATCACATCGTTCAGGTTATCTTTGGTGCACTCCAGCCTCTTGGGTTTGTCCAGGAAATTGCTCACGAACGAATAGCCGTGGCTTATGAGGAAGATCCCGGCCAGGAGCAGAACGTCTGGAAGCTCTGCCAAATCAGGTGTGAACCAGGGGAGGATGAACAGGAAGACGAAATATCCTGCATGGAACATCCCGTAATGGACCGTGAAGAACGCGCCCATCGCCCAGCTTCCGGTGGCACCTCTCCAGTCCGTCCTGGCTGTCTTGAGGCCGATGGCCCCGAAAGCCAGTATGGTGTATCCGCCGATGATAACGCTCTCGAGCCAGTAGGCCCAGACGACAGAAGCAGGGTCCATGCCCTGCAGCAGCGCGAAGAAGATGGCGACCGCATTTCCTACGACCAGCATGATGGCTGATGGTGTCCAGTTCTCGCGTTTGAGCAGTTCTCTCGGGTCGAAGTCGAACACGAAAATAAGTAAGAAAGAGAAAAGATAAAACTAGTCCCTCAAGCCCTCGGCCGTCACCTTGAAGACCGCCTCGCCCTCGGGAAGGTTCGGGGAATCCACCAGCCTGGCGATCCTCTTGTCGTCCTTGCTCTTCCTCACATAGAGGCGGTAGGTCGACATGTGGGCCAGCACATGGCCGCCGATAGGCGTCGTCGGGTCCCCGAACAGGATTCCTGGGTTGTCCATCACCTGGTTGGTCACATAGACCGCCAGGTTGTATTTCTCGGAGAGCTTCTGGAGGGTGTGCACATGCTTGTTCAGCTTCTGCTGCCTCTCACCAAGAGCCCCCCGCCCCATGTAATCCGCCCTGAAGTGCGAAGTGAGCGAGTCCACAACTATCAGCTTGATGTTGTTCTTCTCGATGATCTCGTCAGCCCTCTCGAGGAGGATTATCTGGTGGTCGCTGTTCTCTGCCCTCGCCACATGGATGTTCTTCAGTATCTCCTGCGGGTCCAGCCCCTTTGCCTGGGCCAGCTGGGCTATCCTCTCGGGCCTGAATGTCGCCTCCGAATCCACGAACAGCACCGCCCCTCCGAGCCCGCCTTCTTCCACCGGCCGCTGGACGTTCACCACCAGCTGGAAGCCGAGCTGGGAGTTGTGCAGCAGCATCGGCTTGAATCCGCCGATGAAGTTGTGGTTGTCCTCGACCTCAAGGTCGTATATGAAGTCGTTGTATCCCTCGAAGCCCTTCCGCTCTACCCTCTCGAACTTGAAGTCCTTATCATAGACCGTCTTGAGGACTTTGAGATCCTTCTTCAGCTGCGGGTCTTCCAGCACAGAGACGAGCATCTGTGAGATGGCGCCGCATATCCTGGGGACTTCAGTGTCCGGGATAACCTTCCGATGGATGTAGTTAGCGAAGCTGTTCTTGGCCAAGCCCAGTTTTTCGGCTATCTCCTGGCCTTCGAAAGGCAGGATTTCCAGCGCATCGAATATCGCCTGAGATGTCGGCTGCCTCAGAGTCTCCAGGACCCCCATCATCTCCCCGATGCGTATCCCATAGAGCTCAAGCAAAAGCCCGAGGCTCTCCCTGGTCATGGTCTTTGAAACCGGCTTCTTGGCCAGGTAGTTCAGATACAGCACCCCGAATCTGCCGGAGAGCATATTTTTCTTGGACCATCGTGCATTCCTTCTTCTAGCCTTCGTCAGGACGTTCAGGCGTGAGATGTACTGCGCAAGGACGCTCGACGGGATACCATATTTGGAATGCCCACGGATCTTGCGTTCAGTATCGAGCGGCGAAAGATCCTTGGTCGAATACTTAAGGGCATCCCTGAGGTTCTTCTT
>JBFLVJ010000013.1:0-49693 GCA_040758595.1 Microcaldota archaeon
TTCCGGGATTCCGGGAACCCGAGACGCGAGACCCAAGACCTGAAACGGGAAACCACACGACAAAGACCTATCTGCCCTCAGCTATCGCTGGGGCAGTCTTGATACAAGGAGGAATGGATCAAAAAGATGAGGGAGGCGGGAGGTTGATCCATTCCGTCCTTGTAATCAGCATGTGAGGAGAGGGGATCTGTCCCCTCCCCCTGCGAAGATGAAAAAAGAGTGGTTCTAGAAGCCTTGGTCAGGGGCATCTAGGCTCTTTTTTCGATATTTTTTGTGGGAGGATAACAAGGTCGTGGGCAGCCTAAACTGCCCACGTTTGGCGGTTGCCCGCCAAATAGAGACGGATCAAAAAGATGAGATTCGCCGAGTCCGCATCGGAACGATGCGGGCCCTGAGGCGGGAGGTTGATCCGTGCTCTGCCTTGCCATCAATGTCAATGGGACCGGAGTCCCAAGCTTTATACCGGAAAGAAGAAAACCTTCTTCCCGACCTGCTGCTTTGTCAGCAGGCCCATGTTGCACAGCCGATTGAGCCGTGCGCTTGCTGCGTTCTTGCCGCGATACTTGAACTGCGCTCGAACCTCGTCGGCCGTCACCTTGCCGGCCTGCTTGACGAAAGCCAGTATGCTTTCGTCGATAGCCGGGAGCAGCGGCTGCTCCATCAGGGGGGCGGCCATGTCGATAGGCGCTCCCATGCGGGCTTCGATCGCTTCGAGCTTTTGGAGGATGTTCTTGAGGAGACGGTTGGTGTTCTCGCGCTCCTCCAGGAGCCGGTAGACCATCTCTCCAAGGACGACCGGGTCGCGGAACTTGTCCAGGTTGATCTCTAGATCGCTTCGTACTTCCCTGGTGAACGCGTTGTCGCTAGGTTTATATTCCTTGTCGTCGTTGTCCTTCACGAGCATCACCAACGTGTTGCGATGAAATCACGCAACTGTCATGACATAATCATGATAGGTTTTTAAAGCTATCTGTTTTTTCCTATCACAGGTGACCACTTGAATCGACTAACGGGCCTTGCGAGCAAGATCCTCTCGGCATTCCGCTCCCGTGACCAGAGAGCGCTCAGGAAACTCAACGACGCAGTCCTCAAGGAGACCGCGATGGAATGCGAGAAGCCCTGCTTCAACATGGCCGTCTTCTCGTATGTCCTCTCGAAGATTGTCTCCAAGCCCAGGTTTCTGAGGCCGGAGTATAGGAACGGCTTGGACTCCATAGGGAAGGTGCTCTCAAGGCTGGTGGAGCGGCTCCCAAGCGCCGACGAGACCGAGCTCGATACCATCTTCGAGCAGCTCCAAAGATCCATCGAGAGGCTGGAGGAGAAGGACCCCCGTTTCGTCGTGGACCTGGTCACCAAGGGGAAACTGAAGATGGCAGCCACATTCTATGCCCAGGGGATGAGCCTCGGGGTGGCCGCCGAGATGACCGGCCTGGAGAAACAGGAGATCCTCGACTACGCCGGAGAGACGATGATGTTCGACCGCCTCAAGAGCGAGAAGAGCATCACCGAGAGGATGAAGGTCGCCCGCAAGTTCCTTAGTTAAGATTATAAACGACCGGAACGTGACAACAGCATGACACGTGACATCCTCTGCGATTCCGGCGTCCTCATCTCCCTGACATCGACATGCCTCGACAACCTCCTCTATCATTTCTCCGAGAAGCATGACGTCAAGTTCGTGGTTCCGCCATCGGTGGAATACGAGACGGTCACCCGTCCGCTCTTCAACGGCCTCAAGAAGCACATGTTCTCGGCCATCCGCATAAAAGAGGCTATCGACGACGGCGTGGTGGCGGTGGTGGACGCGAAGGTGGAAGACCAGGCGAAGCGGCTGATGAACGCCGCCAATAGCATGTTCTACGTGAAAGGCAAGCCGATACGCCTCATCCAGTTCGGGGAATCCGAGATGCTCGCACTCGCCCCGGAGCTCGGGATAGACAACATCCTGGTGGACGAACGCACCACCCGCATGCTCATAGAAGCCCCGTTCCGGCTGAAAGAGCACCTGGAATCCGAATTCAATGTCAATGTGATGGTCAACAAGACTCATTTCAAGGCGCTCGCCTCCAGGCTGGCGGGCCTGAACGTGCTGCGGAGCAGCGAGCTCGTCATGCTCGCATATGAGAAAGGCTTCTTCAAGAGCTTCAAGAGGCTCCAGAGGGAGGCGTTGCAGTCAGCCCTCTATAAGATGAAATACTCCGGCTGCTCCATCAGCTACGATGAGATATCCGAGTATCTATCCAGGAAGTGAACAGATGCAGCAGTTCCTCGAATCTCCTGATCGCTCGACTATCCGTATCGCGGTCGATCATCGGGAGGATGAGGCGTTCGACGGGATGCTCAAATCGATGGGCGCTGAGGTGGACCGGCGCGTCCTCACGGTCGGGGATTTCCTCTGCTCCGCCCGCCTTGCAGTCGAGCGGAAATCCCGCTCAGATTTCGAGCAGTCCGTCATCGACGGCAGGCTGTTCAGCCAGCTCCCGAACCTGGTCATGAACTACGACCGGGTCGTGGTGATAGTCGAAGGCGTCAGCGATGACGAGCGCTTGTCGCGCGCCTCCCTTCTCGGAGCGTACTCGGCAATCATCGCGGATTTCGGTGCATCCTTGATGTTCACCCGCGACAAGAAAGGGACGGCAGAGATAGTGTTCCACCTGGCGAAACACGAGCAGATAGCCAAGAAGCAGGCGATGCGCATATATGCGAGGAAAAAGACGTTCACGCCGTCGCAGACCGCACGTGCGGTGGTGGAATCGCTCCCCATGGTGGGCCCGAAGCTCGCCAAATCTCTCCTCAACCATTTCGGCAATGTGGAGAAACTGGCCGAGGCGTCGGAGCGCGACATCTCGGAAGTCCCGGGCGTCGGAAAGAAGCGCGCCAAGCTCATCAAATCAGTGCTCACCTACTCCTACAGCGAGGAGGAAGACAAATCCATTTATTGATTGCCGCCCTATTAGCCGCATGCGTGTCACATGCAGAGGGCTCCAAATCGGCCTCGACAGCCCTGATGGGGATCTGCCGTTCCTCTCCCACGCGCACTCTGATCATACCTCGGGCCTCAAGCGCTTGAAGAAGATGCTCGCGACACCCGAAACCCTGGAGTTGGCTGATATCCCCGCAGAAACGGTCGATATGCCCGGGACCCGTATGCTGGAGGCCGGCCACATCCTCGGCGCGAGACAGCTCCTCATTGAGTGCGACGGAGGGAGCGTCCTTTACACCGGAGACATCTGCGTGAAGCCCAACATCTTCGGCATGAAGGCTGAAGCGGCGCAGTGCGACCGTCTCATCATGGAAGCGACCTACGGAGACCCTGCATACTCCCTTCCTTCGCCGGAGGAAGTCCACACAGACATCCAGCGATGGGTGGAGGGGAACGACTCGTCGAACATCATCATCGGCTCTTACGAACTGGGGAAGGCGCAGGAAATAATCAAGACATTGAACGAGCTCGGCATCGCCCCGGTGGTCACCGACAAGGCCGAGCGTTTCACCTACATCTATGAGAAATACGGCATCAAGCTCGACCGCGTCGTGGTCGGCACTGATGAGGCCGAAGAGATGATGTCCCGCAGGTTCGTGGCGATAGTGCCGATGGGCAAGGCCAAGAGGTATTTCGCCAGGAGATTGGAAGAAGCGTTCGAGCGCCCGACATTATGCGCCGCGGTCACCGGCTGGGCGCTGCATTACCGGTTCAACACCGACGCGGCATTCCCTCTGAGCGACCACGCTGATTTCAAGGATCTGGTCTGGTTCGCCGAGCAGACCGGGGCTAAAAAGATAGAGTTCTTCTGCGGGGACGGGTCTGCGGTTTTATCAGCCCTGAAGACAGGCCCGATGACGTGCAAATCCGCCTGATTGGCCGATGAGCACAGGATGCTTTTTATTCAATCTCGCAGATAGTCATAATGTGAAGTTCTCTCTCGAAGCGCCATACAAGCCCGCAGGCGACCAGCCGCAGGCGATAGATGCCCTCTCCAAGGCGGCATCAGCCGGAGGCATCCAGACGCTCTTGGGAGTCACGGGCTCTGGAAAGACATTCACCATGGCGAACGTCATCGCCAGGAGCGGCAAGAGCGCGATAGTCATCTCGCACAACAAGACACTGGCCGCTCAGCTCTACGCCGAGTTCCAGCAGTTCTTCCCGAAGGACAATGTGGGCTTCTTCATCTCCTATTACGATTACTACCAGCCCGAGAGCTACATCTCGCAGACAGACACCTACATCGAGAAGGAATCCGACCGCAACGAGAAGCTGGAAGAGTTCCGCCTCCAGGCGACCAGCTACCTCTTATCCAAGCGTCCGACCGTCATAGTGGCATCCGTCTCATGCATCTACGGCCTCGGCGATCCTGGCACATACGAGAGCCTGGGGCTCAATTTCAAGGTGGGCTCCAGATTCCCCAGAAAAGAGCTTCTCGCCTCGTTGGTCCGCATGCAGTATGAAAGGAACAATGCTGTCCTGGACAAGGGTGACTTCAGGCTGAGGGGAGACACGCTCGAGGTCTTCCCGCCGTTTGCCGACAAGGCCGTCCGGGTGATTTTCGAGGATGAAGAAGCCAAGAAGATAGAGCTCTTCGACATCCTCCAGGCCAAGAAAATCGAGGCGCAGAGCTACCTGCTCTTCCCGGCCAAGCATTTCGTGGTGAGCGACGAAGGCAAGAAATCCGCGCTCGAAACGATTGAGGCCGAGCTCAAGGGGCACGCCCCCACTCTCAAGCCGTTGGAGCGCCAGAGGCTAGAACAAAGGACGCATTACGATCTGGAGATGATATCAGAGCTCGGCTACTGCTCAGGGATAGAGAACTACTCCAGGCATTTCGATGGCAGGGCTCCTGGCACGAGGCCGTTCTGCCTGCTTGATTATTTCCCGAAGGATTTCCTGATGTTCATAGATGAATCGCACGTCACCATCCCCCAGCTGAGGGCGATGTACAACGGCGACTATGCGAGGAAGAGATCGCTGGTGGAGAACGGATTCCGCCTCCCCTGCGCATACGACAACCGCCCGCTCCGGTTCGAGGAATTCGAGGATTTCATGAAGAACGTCATCTTCGTATCTGCGACCCCGTCCAAGTACGAGCTCTCGCTCTCCAACCAGATCGTCGAGCAGATAGTCAGGCCCACTGGCCTACTAGACCCCGAAGTCGAGGTCAGACCGAGCGCAGGCCAGGTGGAAGACCTCCTCAAGGAAGTCATCGCCCGAGCCGAAAGGGACGAGCGCACCCTGGTGACGACGCTCACGAAACGGATGGCAGAAGACCTCGCATCATTCCTCCACAACCACGGGGCCAAAGTCAGATACCTCCATTCGGACATCGACACCATAGAGCGGACCAAGCTGATACGCGCCCTCAGGTTGGGCAGGTTCGACTGCCTGGTGGGCATCAACCTCCTGAGAGAGGGCCTCGACATACCTGAAGTGTCGCTGGTCGCCATCCTGGATGCCGACAAGACCGGATTCCTGCGCTCAGACACGTCGCTGACGCAGACCATCGGAAGGGCTGCCCGACATGTCGAGGGCAAGGTCATCATGTATGCGGATTCGGTATCGGAAGCTATGGCCGTCGCTATCAAGGAGACCGAGCGGCGCAGGAAGAAACAGGCGGATTTCAACCGCATCCATGGCATCACACCCAAGGGCATCGTGAAGCCGATCCCGAAAGACGAGGACGAGGCTGTCGCCCAAGCGCCGCTTCCGAAGAACCTGGGGAAGAAGCAGAAGGAGGATCTCATCGCGATACTCGAAGAGGAGATGAAGTCGGCCGCCGAGAGGCTAGATTTCGAGCGCGCCATCGCCCTCCGGGACCGTATACGCGCGCTGCGGAAATGAGCCCTCAATAGCAATAAATAGCACTTCGAGCACATACATACTATTTTCTCAGGGACAGCCAAAGGTGGGGACAATCGAAGAGAGCGGAAAGATAACCATAAAGGGGGCCAGGGAGCACAACCTCAAAGGGATAGACGTAGAGATACCCAAGGGAAAGATCACTGTCATCACCGGGCTCTCGGGCTCCGGCAAATCATCGCTCGCCTTCGACACCCTCTATGCAGAAGGGCAAAGGAGATATGTGGAATCCCTCTCAGCCTATGCCAGGCAGTTCCTGGGGCTGATGAACAAGCCTGATGTGGATTCGATTGAAGGGCTATCCCCGGCCATATCGATAGATCAGAAGACGACCTCCCGGAACCCTCGCTCGATAGTGGGCACCGTCACCGAGATATATGACTACATGCGGCTCCTCTGGGCCAGGGTCGGCAGGCCCCACTGCCCGGTCTGCCATAAACCGATATCGAGCCAGGGACCGGACGAAATCGAAGCCGGCATCCTCTCATCGTTCAAAGGCATCCAGGTCGAAATCCTCTCGCCCATCGCCAGGAAGGACAAAGGCACGTTCGAGAAAGAACTCAAGCATCTCCAGAAATCCGGCCTCTACAAGGCCGAGATAGACGGCAAGATGCACGACCTGTCGGATAAGATACCTAAGCTCGACAAGAACATAAAACACACGATACTGGTCGTCATCGACAGACTCGCGGTCGATGAATCAGAGCGGGAGAGGCTCCACGAGGCGATTGAGTCAGCGCTCGGGATTGGCTCTGGCATGATGCTCGTGCGCTCCGGGGACAAGGAGCAGGCATATTCCAGGAAGAACGCCTGCCCTGAGCACAACATCTCCTTAGGAGAGATAGCGCCGAGGGACTTCTCGTTCAATTCGCCCTTCGGCGCCTGCCAGGAGTGCCATGGGCTCGGCTTCAAGATGGAGTTCGATCCCGACCTCATCATCCCGGACAAATCGCTCTCCATCTCCAAAGGAGCGATAACTTGCTACAAAGGCCTGATGGAAGGGAGCTGGAGGCTGCAGCAGATAAAGGCGGTCGCAGAGAGCCACGGCATCGACCTTGGGGCCCCGGTATCCAAGATCCCCAAGGAAAAGCTCGACATCATCCTCCACGGGAGCGACAAGACCCTCAAGTTCAAGTTCGAGGGCAAGCGCTCCACATACGAATACGAATCTGATTTCGAAGGCATCATCCCACAGCTGGAGCGCCTCTTCCACCAGACCAAATCGGACGGGAGGAAGAAGGAGATCGCGAAGTTCATGCTTGAGAGGAGGTGCACCTCCTGCGAAGGGAGGCGCCTCAAGAGAGAGGTCCTGGCGGTGACGGTGGGTGGGCGCGACATCATGGACATATGCTCCATCCAGATATCCGATGCGGTCCGATTCTTCCAGTCCCTCAGATTCACAGAATCCGAAGCCATGATCGCCGCTCCTATCCTCAAAGAGATAAGATCCAGGCTCGAGTTCCTTGAGAATGTCGGCCTGAATTATCTCAATCTGGGGAGGGAGAGCTCCACCCTTTCAGGCGGAGAATCCCAAAGGATACGGCTGGCGACCCAGATAGGTTCGAACCTCACCGGAATCGTCTATGTCTTGGATGAGCCGTCAATCGGCCTCCATCAGAGGGACAACTCCAAGCTGCTTGGCACCCTCAAGCGCCTCCGGGATCTGGGCAACACCCTGGTCGTGGTGGAGCATGACGAGGAGACGATGGCCGAGGCAGACCATATCATCGACATGGGCCCTGGGGCGGGCGTCTATGGCGGCAGGATAATCGCATGCGGCAAGATGGACCAGATAACATCCAACAAGGATTCGTTAACCGGAGATTACCTCTCTGGAAGGAAGTCTATCCCGATGCCGGAAAAACGGCGCGAAGCCAAAGGATATGTGAGGCTCATCGGGTCCGAAGAGAACAATCTCAAGGATATCGACGCGGATTTCCCGCTAGGCACCCTCACTTGCATCACCGGGGTCTCGGGTTCTGGCAAATCTTCCCTGATATCCGAGACGCTCTTCCCGGTGCTATCGAACATACTCAACAATTCCAGGCTCAAGTGCGGCTCGCACGAGCGCATCGAAGGGGTCCACCAGCTCGACAAGATAATCGCTGTCGACCAGTCGCCGATAGGCAGGACGCCTCGCTCCAACCCGGCAACCTATGTCGGCCTCTTTTCGCCCATCCGCACCCTCTTCGCCTCAACACCGGAATCGAAAGCGAGGGGCTACTCCCCGGGCCGCTTCTCGTTCAACGTGGCGCAGGGAAGGTGCGAGAACTGCGAGGGTGATGGCCTCATCAAGATAGAGATGCACTTCCTGGCCGATGTCTATGTGCCGTGCGAAGTGTGCAAGGGCAAACGGTACGATTCGCAGACGCTGGAGATAAAGTACAAGGGAAAAACCATCTCGGACGTGCTGGAGATGAGCGTGGACGAGGCGCTGGAGTTCTTCCAGAACCATCCTGCGATAAAGCGGAAGCTCAAGACGATAGCCGATGTGGGGCTCGGATACATCAAGCTCGGGCAGAGCGCGACCACCCTCTCGGGCGGGGAAGCCCAGCGCGTCAAGCTGGCCTTCGAGCTCTCCAAGAAACCGACCGGGAAGACCATGTATCTCCTGGACGAACCCACGACCGGATTGCATTTCGATGATGTCAGCAAGCTCTTATCCGTCCTCCAGAGGCTCGTGGACCGGGGTAACACCGTGCTGGTCATAGAGCACAACCTGGATGTCATAAAAAGCTCTGATTGGGTCATCGACCTGGGGCCAGAAGGCGGGGACAATGGCGGCCGGATAGTCGCTGCCGGGACACCGGAAGCGATAGCGGAATCCGGCACCCACACCGGGCAATATCTCAAGAGAGCGCTCAAGAAGAGGTAGTTATGGAGTTCGATCGGCAGAGGTATCCCCGCTCTCCCGGGGTCTATCTGATGAAGGATGCGCAGGGCCAGGTCATATACGTGGGCAAGGCCATCTCCTTGCGGGACCGCCTCTCCTCCTATTTCACCGGCTCTCGCAATATCAAGACCGAGACCCTCGTGCGCTCGATAGCCGATATCGAATTCATAGTCACCAAGAGCGAGGGGGAAGCCCTGATCCTGGAATCCAATCTCATCAAGAGCTACAACCCGCGCTTCAATATGGTCCTCAAGGACGACAAGCATTTCTCTTATCTGGCGATAACCGACGAGGACTTCCCACGGCTGCTTGTCGCCAGGAGGAACTCCAAAGGCGACTTCAAGGTCAAGGCGAAACAGGCATTCGGCCCGTTCATCGAAAGCTCGAAAAGGGCGTTATCCGCAAGATATCTGCGCAAGCTCTTCAAGATACGCGTCTGCAACAAGATGCCCAAGAAGGAATGCCTGCAATACCATATCGGCAACTGCGACGCCCCATGCACCGGCAGGATAAGCCGGGAGGATTACCTGACGAACGTCTCCTCGCTGGCAGAGGCCATCAAAGGGAGCAAGGAGACGCGGGACATCATGAAGAGCCTGGGCGGCCGGATGAAGGCCGCAGCGCAGAGGGAGGATTTCGAGAGCGCGGCCGCCCTCCGCGACCAGATGGCATCCCTGGAGATATTCTTCGCCAGGCAGGGCGTCGAGCAGAAGGCTAAGGGCGACGAGGACTTCATCGCATTCAGGAGGATCGGCGACATGCTCTTCGTGCAGATATTGCGCAGCCACAACGGTGTCATCGGGAAGACCATCAAGCACAGGCTCGAGATCAGAGGGCAGGAGGATCCTGAGCTTGCGTTCTGCCTGCAGTTCTATCAGGGCGAGATGCCGGACCGCATCTATTCCGACCTCAAGGCCAAGGATATGGGGCTTCTCAACTCCGCTCTTGGCACCGACGCTTTCCGGGGGGCCTCCGGCAGGAAGAAGAAGACCTTGGAGATAGCCTCGCAGTCCATAGGGCATAGCGAAGTGGATCCCGCAGTGCTCTCACTGAAAGAGGACCTGGAATTGAAGGGCGAACCAATCACCATAGAGACGTTCGACATCTCGACTCTGTTCGGAGAGGATTCGGTCGGCTCGATGGTGAGGTTCCTCAATGGCAAACCCGACAAGGCAGGGTACAGGAAATTCAAGATAAAAGGTGTCGAAGGGCAGGATGATTTCTCGATGATGCGCGAAGTCGTCTTCCGCAGGTACTCCCGGCTGCTAAAAGAAGGGTCGGCCATGCCGGACCTGGTTCTCATCGACGGCGGTGCTGGCCAACTGCACTCGGCGATGTCTGCTTTGGAGGAACTCGGCCTCCAGCTCCCGATAGCATCCCTAGCCAAGAGGGAAGAGGAGGTCTATCTGCCCCAGATGATGCACCCGCTGAGCCTTCCTCGGAACAGCCCGTCGCTGAAGCTGCTACAGAGGTGCCGTGATGAGGCGCACCGCTTCGCGATATCATATCACAGGAAGAGAAGAGAGAAATCAATCACGCTGGCGGGAACCCCGAAACCCAGAACAGGAAACCAGCAACACAAGACCAAGGGCTTAGGGCCGCGTGCATGAAGCGAGCTTGATGCGCGTCACTTTTCCCTGAGCCAAGACCCAGAACACGAAACTCAGGAGAAATGGAAAAGGGCCACGCTCGAGAAACCTTCGGTTTCTCGTGTGTCCCTAAGCCATGAGGCGGGACACAAAACCCGCAACACAAGACCAAGGGCTTAGGGCCACAACCGGGAATCGAACCCAGACCTAGGGGACCACAACCCCTCACGCTACCATTACGCCATTGTGGCCATGCGAACTTCAGTGAGCATGGCCGCAATTGACGAACGGTTCGCCGTTCGGCAAAATTGTGGCCATCAAATTCACTGACGCAGTCGGCAGATAAAAAAGGATAGACCAGTTTAAAAGCGCTTCATCCGACCGATATACATGGTCAGACGGAGCAGCATCGACAAGAACCTCGCCGCAGAGAAGGTCGACATCTTGTTCTACCAGGTCATCGTCAAAGAAGGCAAGAAGATGCTCAAGCCCCTGAAGCTGGATACCCAGGTCTCTCTCGGGGTCGTGCGGGCCATCGCCGACGACACCGTCCTCCCTAGCTTCTACGATACCTTAGCCAGGAACCTGCGGGAGCGCGGCGTCAAGGCCGGGACCAAGGTCCAGCTGAGGGCCAAGTTCAGCCCTGCCCACGAGATGCTAGACCCGGCACTGAAGGGCGTGCGCGTCCTCTGCGAAGTCGACGTCTGAGCCTCATTTATAAATACTTTATAACACTATCAACCCCATGCGCAAAGGCCAAGACGAGGCAGAGATATTCCAGCCGATACCGTTCTTCCAGACGCTCTCCAAGAGCCCGGCGATGCTGCTCAAGCACGTGCAGATGAGGGCAGAGCGCCTCGCAGAATCGCATGGGATGGCGGCGAGCGGTTTCCGGGAATGGTTCTCAGGCATGCTGGGCAATGCAGGAAAGGCATACCTCCCTGCATTCTACGGTAAGAGCGTCTATGGGGATAAAGGCGAGGTGCCGAGCGACCTTGACGTCATCTACTTCATCCTCGACGAGAAGAAGCTTTCGGAGGACCGTAGCCTCTGGCAGTATATCCATTACCCCGGCCGCCCGAGGTTCGTGCATGGGATAGAGGTCTACCAGAATGATAACCCGGTGGACAACCTGTCCGGATGGAAAAGATTCCTTGTCGCAGGCACCATGCTCGTGGCTCCATCCGTCCATCCTGATTTCAGGTCTGCGGTGGAGAAGGCGAGAGCCGAACTTCTCGAGGATGATTTCTTTGTAGGCGGGTTCGGCGACATCCTCACATATGCGGTATGGAAGGTCCTTAGCGGGAAGGAATACCAGCACCTGGAGCCCGGCAACCGGAGCCTTCTTGACCGCGGTTTCTTCGTACCTCACGACGCATGCGATTCCGGAGCGACCCCTCCGGTGCAGTTCAAGGTAGATGTCAGGCGCCAGCTGGCAGAGGATTTCAGCGAATCCGAGATGCGCACCCTGGCGCGCGCCGCTGCAAGGAGGATAAAGATAAAGGCGTCCTACCGTGACCAGCTGGCCGAGCGCTTCGTTCGGAACATGCGGCCCTTGATTCAGCGGTAGAGCGCAGATATCGTTCCGAGCGCTTCCCCGAACCGTTTCACGTCTTCGGGCGTATTGTATATGTATGCGCTGGCACGGGCGGCGCCTCCTTCGGCTCCCATAGCTTCCATGGCCGGCTGGGCGCAGAAGAACCCGCTCCTGACCGCGATGTCCTGCTTGTCCAGCATCAGCGCGATGTCATGGGGTCTCGCCCCTTTGAATCCGAAAGAGAACAATGCGCCATCCCTCTTCCCGGGAGGGCCATAAACCACCGCACCTGCGTCGTCGAGCGCTTTTTTCATCTCGCCCGCAAGCATCCTTTCATGCGATTCGACCTTGTCCATCCCGATTTTTTTCAGGTAGTCGCATGCGGCGGCGAATCCGGCGATCCCGGCATAGTGCTGCACTCCTGCCTCGAACCGCTCATGTCCGTGCAGGGCAATCATCTCGCCATTCCGCAGCTCCTTCACGGTCCCACCGCCGCTCATGATGGGCCTTATTGCGCTGAGGTCTTTGGCGATGATGGCCCCGATGCCGGTCGGCCCGAGCATCTTGTGCGATGAGAAGCAGAGGAAATCGACATCACGGTAATCGCTCTTATGGTGCGGCACGCCCTGGGCCCCGTCCACGCATATCAGAGCTCCGTTGTCATGCGCTATCCGGGCCAGCTTTTTGACATCCTGGCCGGAGCCGGTGGTGTTGTTCCAGTCATGGGTGATTATGAGCGCGGTCTCCTTATCGACCGCTTCCCAGGATGATTCAGGGACCATGCCATCAACGGCCTTGAGTATCTCGAGCGTTATCTTGCCGGCATCCCGAAGCCCGATGAGGGGCAGAAGCACCGAATGATGCTCCATCTCGGTCGTGACGACATTCTTCCTCTTAGGATAATCGAGCCCGGATGCCACGATGTTCAGCCCTTCGGTGGCGTTCTTGGTCCAGACGAGCCCGTCCGCATTCATGCCGGCGAAAGAAGCCACTTTCTCCCGCGCCTGCCCGACCATCTCGCTGGTCTTCCTCCCCAGCCTGTGGGAGCTGCGCCCTCCGCAGGCTCCGAGCGTCTCATAATATGAGATCTCGGCATCTATCACCTGCCTGGGTTTCAAAGAGGTGCAAGCGCTATCAAGGTATACGAGCCTGGGATTGTTCTTGAGCAGCGGGAAATCGTGCCTGGTATCCATCATCTCGCCTCTTCAATGGCCGCGCTCAATTGCGATATCGTCTGCGGGCCGACCAGCGGCTTCCCGTTTATGAAGAACGTCGGAGTGGCGTATATGTGGGCGTCCTTCCCCTGCTGGATATACCTATCCAGCTCGGATGCCACTTCGCCAGAGCTCATGCAGGCATTGAATGCCTCCATATCGAGCCCTGCTCCCCGGGCCAGGTGCTCTATGGCGGGCGAGCCGTCCACAGAGCAGGCCTGCTGCTGTTCGAACACCTCCTCCCGGAGGACCGCTTCCTTGCCCTGACGGCTTGCGCACAGGACAGCCTCGGCTATCTCATAGCTGTTGGCGTGGTTCGGGAGCGGGAACGGCTTGAACACATAATACACGGTGTCGTTGTAATCCTGCAGTATCTTGTGCACGGTTATCTCTGCCTGGCCGGTGTAGGGGCAGGTGAAGCATCCGAACTCGATTATCGTCACTGGCGCATCCGGGTTCCCGGAGGTGATGCCTCCGAGATCGGTCGGCGCGATCAGGTCCTTGGGCTCGCTGAACCTGCCATAGTCCCCGGTCAGGTCGTTCAGCACGCATGCCTGTACCGAAGCAGGGCCGTCGCAGTTGCCGTAGAAATAGAAGTTGTACATGCCATAGGCGCTGTATGCGAAGCTGAGCAGCGTCGCCAGGACGAAAACCCATGATATGGCGGTGAAATGCCTGTTCACCACCTTCGCTCCGGCAGGAGAGACCTTGAGCACCAGCGACACCGCCTCGGCCTTCATCCGTTCATCCAGCCCGGTGTCGCATGGTTTCATCGTCAGCGTCCTGAAGACGCAGCGGAAACCCTCTTTGGCAAGCGGCCTGTACTTGGCCGAAAAGATAGACATCACACCGAACACGAAAAAGGCGATAATGCAAAGGACCATTCAATCACTCCTGCGGCACCCTCTCTCACCGGACAGTATCCGTTCTGACTTCTCCCGGCCTTTATTTTAATCTTATGTTTCTCTCAGATTTTTGCCGAATCTTTAAAATAACTGACCTGGATAGACGCTAAGGTGTTTTCTCTGGCAAACATATCCATGTTCAAGATAGCCTCGCTCGAGGCCCCGTTCCCCGAGGTCCGCATCATGAGGCTCACGCCCGTGGACGGGAAGATCCCGCCCTACAAACCGGGACAGTTCGTTTTCCTCCACGTGATCGAGGGGGGCAAGAGCGTCGTCCGGAGGGCTTATTCGCTCTCATCCGCGCATTCATCCCCATATCTCGAGTTCGCCATACAGCTGGTGGGCGGCCAGTTCACCGGAAGGCTCGAGAGGATGAAGCCCGGCGACATGCTCGGGGTGGAAGGGCCGGCAGGCCACATGGTCTTCACCGGACAGAAGAAGGCTGCATTCGTCGGGGGCGGCACCGGCATCTCCCCGTTCATGGGCATGCTGAGGCACATCGAAGCCGAGCGGATAGACGGCGAGTTCCTTCTTTTCTACAGCGTCCGCACCAAGGACCGCATACTCTACCGGGAAGAGCTGGAATCGCTGCAGAAGAAGCACCCCGGCATCAAGATCATCATAACGCTCACCCGCGAGACTGACCCTTCATGGAAAGGCGAGAAGGGCAGGATAGACTGCCCCATGGTGCTCCGCCATGCAAAGGTCCCGGCCGATTTCGACTGGTTCATATGCGGCTCCCCGGCGCTCGTGAAGGCGGCCAGGGAGTGTCTGCAGGAAGCCGGCGCCGATCCCAAACGCATCAAGATGGAAGGCTGGTCGGCCTTATCATGAGCTGCGGGATCACGAAGACGATGGCGCTTCCGGCAAGAGCTGCTGAAAGCGTCGCCAGATAGGGCAGCCCCCAGGATATCGCGAGACTGTAATCCTGGAGCGGAGCGGCGTAAATGCTTATCGCCTTCCCGAAGAACCCTAGGTTTATCGCAACGCTCTCCAGCCCGTCCGGCGAGCCGGATGTGAAGGGCAGGGCCAGAGCCAGGGCGAGGAATGAGATGCCGCTGGCAGTCAAGGCAGTCCTGAGCGTCAGGCCATCCAGCCTGGATGCGAAGATGCCCGCCAGCGCGATCGTGAGCAGGCCTTCGCCCGATCCGATGATGATGTGCGTGAGGGTCATCGCCCGTAAGACCTCGAGAAGCGGGGCGGTGCCGCTGGCAGCGAGCTCGATCGCGCAGGCGGCGGATGCGGCTGCCACGGAAAAGAGCGCGATGGAGAAAATGCGGACGTTCCCTGAAACCGGCAGCCTCCTATATGCTAAATCAGCCGTATAGACGCCCGCTATCGCCATGTTGAATATGTTGGCGCCAAGGCTCATAATCCCCCCGTCCCCGAATACTAGCGCCTGTACAAGAAGCACAGTGGCCATAACTACGACCGCGCCATCGACACCCAGGACTATCAGGGCAAGAGCCCCGCCAAGAAGGTGGCCGCTCGTCCCGCTCCCTATCGGGAAATTGAGCATTTGGGCCATGAATATCACGGCCGCGACGACTCCAAGGGTCAAGGCTTTCTGCCGCGTCATGCTCCGGCCCAGGTTCCTCAATGCGAGGATGACCGGCAGCGCAGAGAGCGATAGCAGGAGAAAGCATATCCAACCAGTGATGAAACCGTCCGGCGTGTGCATAAAAAGCGTTTCTGCGATATCATTTTTATATGAAAGTGCTCGTGTTCGGGAATCCCATGGTGGAAGAGGACTCCATAGCGTTGAGGCTGATGCCGTTGCTGAGGGAGCGCTTCCCGGGTGTGGAGTTCAAGGAGTTCGACCCTACCGAGAACCTGGAGGGCGAGGGCCGCGACCTCATAATCCTGGATGCCGCGAAGGGGATAGGCAAGGCGGTGCTCCTGGAAGGCACATCATCGCTCGAGCGCTCCGGCACCTATTCGCTGCATGATTACGACCTTCCGATATCGCTCAGCCTCCTGAAGAGGCTAGGCAAGATAGATTCGGTCAGGCTGATAGCGGTCCCTTCATCTTCGTCGCTGGACGAAGCGCTTGAGCAGTCGGCGGCCATCATTTCCAGTTTACTTTCAGGAAATGCGTCGCGCAGCTCATGCAAGGGTCATAAGCGCGGATGAGCTTCTCTATCTCCAGCGGGATGTCATTTTTGGGCATGCCGTCATCCAGTCTCGCCTGCACCAGGGCGCTCACATCCTTCTCCATCTTTATCTGGTTCTGGGATGTGGGTATCACCAGGTCTGAGAACGCGATCCTGCCGGCATCATCTATCCTCATATTGTAGTAGAGCGTCCCGCGCGGGGCTTCCATGACGCCCACTCCCTCTGATTTGAAGGGCTTCATCGCCTTCTTCGGCTCTTCCTTGAAATCCGCCCCATCGAGAAGCTCCACCGCCGAATCGATGCAGTGGACGATCTCTATGGCTTGGGCCAGGTTATTGTGGAATATGTTGGCCGAAGGGAATTCCTTGAGCTCTTTGGCCAGGTCCTTCCGGGTCTTCTTGTGAAGGGTGTCCTTGTTGTTGTTCAATCGTGAGAGCGCCCCCACCACGTATGATTTTCCCTTGAACTCGAATCCGGGCGCGGTGGAGTAGGGGATCACGTATCTCTGCAGGTATTCCCGGAAATCCCTCTCGCCGATGCAAAGCCCGTCCGAGGATATTATCTGGTTTCCGTCGAGATAGCTGAATCGGTCGTTCCTCAAGGCGAGGTAGGTGGTGTCGGTCTGGAGCTCGAATCCCTTCTCCTGGAAGATTCGGACGTACTCCACGGCATGCTCCCGTATGCCTTCGAGCTGGGCCTTGACTTTTTTCATATCCTCGGCCTTGGGTATCTTGCTGAAGCCGCCCACCTGCGGGAAAGGCGAATGGACCGCCCGGCCGCCGGTGAGCACGCACAGCTCGTTGCCCGCGGCCTTGATGTCGAATGCGTTGTGGATGAGCTGGTGCTCGGGTCCCTCCCCGGGGAATTCCAGTATCGAATCCCTGCCGTACATGTCAGGGAGGCAGAAGAGGTAGAGATGCATCGCATGGTCCCTGATGTTGAGCCCGTAGAGGAGCAGGTCCCGCAGGTCTATCGTCTGCTCCGAAGGCTCGACCTTCAATGCGTTCTCCACGCATTTGATGCAGCACATGAGGTGGGCTATGGAACAGGTGCCGCATATCCTCGACACGATCTGGTGGACCCCGAGAGCGGGCTTGCCTACCGCGGCCGTGGTGAAGAAGCGCTTGTTCTCGTTTATCCTGAGCTTGGCGGCGACGACCTTCCCTCCCTTGACGACCACATCCAGGTCGGTGTGCCCCTCTATCTTGCTGATGTTCTGTATCGTGATATCGAAGTTCTCTCCATGCATATATCCGACCTCTATCCCTTCCCTGTCCGTCCGGATTCTTCCGGCTCAGGTATATCGAAAAGCCTCAGATACTTGTCAAGGACCTCCAGGAATATCTGCTCGAACATCGGGCAGCCCGAGACGTAATCGTCTACATTGACCACCTGATCCACCTTCAGCACCTTCTCGTAGAGCTTCCATCTCTTGAGGAACGGCCTGATGCTCTCCTTCTGCTTGGGGAGGAAGTCGTTTCGCTGGGCGGAGGGATAGCCGGTGCATGCGCAGGATCCCACCGCGACGACGTACCTGGACCTCTTCCGGACATCTAGCAGCCTCTCCTTCTCATGGTCGTTGGATATCGCACCCTCCACGAAAGCGACGTCCAGCTCGTCAAGGACGTTCTTGGATTTGAGCATCTTGCAGTACCTGAAGTCCAGCTGCTCGATCCACTTGAAGTAGTACCTGTTCAGCATCTCCACGAACACGATGGCGTTGTCCTCGCAGCATGTGAACGTGAACCAGCCGACTCTCAGCTTCTTCATGGCCATAGTTCTGCATCAGCTTTAATATTCTTTTATGCGAACAGCTAGCATGCAAAGCACCCAGAGCAAAGGCATCCTTCTGGCGTTCCTGGCAGCTCTCGTGAGCGGAATCTCGGTGTTCGTGAACGGCGCCGCCGTGAAGCTCGCGGATCCGTTCGTCTACACCGCGTTGAAGAACTTCGGCGCGCTCCTCTTCATAGGCGCCATCGCCCTCCTCATCACCGGAGTGCGCCATTTCCAGGGGCTCTCCAGAAGGCAGTGGCTCCATCTGGCCGCGATCGGCGTCATCGGCGGGTCGGTGCCGTTCCTCATGTTCTTCTGGGGCCTGAAACTTGGCGGCGCGGCCGTGAGCTCCTTCATATTCCGCTCGCTCTTCATATTCGCAGGTCTGTTCGGCTACCTCCTGCTGAAGGAGATGCCCGAGCCCAAGGATGCCGCGGCCGGGGTGATAATGCTCGCAGGCAATGCGCTCCTCGTATCTGGCGAGCTCTCGTTCGGTTTGGGACAGCTTATGGTCCTTGGAGCCACCGCGCTCTGGGCTCTCGAGTACACGATATCCAGGAAGGTGATGGCTGATGTCCATCCGCAGGCCGTGATGGCTTCGCGCATGCTCTTCGGCTCCATCATCCTCATAGGCTTCCTGGGAGCCACCGGAGCCTCCCTTGCGCTCGACCAGCTCTCGCTCGAGATGCTGCTCTGGCTCGGGGTTAGCGTCGCCATGCTCACCGGATTCATGCATGCCTGGTACCACTCGCTCCGCCACATCCCTGTGCTGAAGGCGACGGCGATACTGGCGCTCGGCGGGATAGTGACCGCTTCCCTCGGAGCCGCTTTCGGAGGAGCGCTCCCATCGCTCACAGAGGCGTTCGGCCTGCTGCTCCTGCTGGTCGGGGCGGGCGTCATGGTCGGCTCGGCCCAGCTCATCCAGGCACTCCGTCACCTCAAGGAGCCCTCTCCTTTGATACGATGAAAGGCATCGGGCTGGCGGCACGCTATTCTTTCCCTCCGAACAGCAGGAACTACTGCGGGACAGAGAGCTTCAAGACGGCCCTCAAATCCTCGCTCGCGGCGGAAAGCCGGGGCTCAAGGCTCGAGAGGGAGCTCAGGTGCTTCCATCCGCACTATGCCTATCTCAAGCTCATAGCGTCCGAGAACGGCATGGAGCCGTTCGAGATGGAGGTCGTGCGGGCTTTCTGGACCGGCAACAGCCTTCTGGAGAACGTCTCCCTGGATGCGATGGAGCGGTTCATCGAGCATGACCTCTTGCCGGCGGACCCGAAGCGGGCGAAGGTCCTGGCCAAAGGCCTCCCAGACGGCCTGCTCCCCCACCACAGCTTCAATCCGCTCTATGTCAATTTCGTCACCCGGAAGGTGGACCCGTCCATGGCGAACCTCGATGCATGCTGCGTCACCTGGGCCGAGGTGCTCTCGGTCACCGGAAGGTTCGCCGATGTCCTCCGCTTCTCTGTGGCCTGGGAGGGGCGCCTCCTGATGCGCCCCAGGCTGGAGGCCATCGAACTGGAACGGAAAGGGGTCCGGTCCCTGGGGGATGTGAAATCCGGGGACTGGGTCTCGGTGCATTGGGGCATGGCGATCGAGAAGCTCGGGCCCAAGGATCGCTCCCTGCTCGAGCGCTACACCAGGATAAACATGGCCGCCCTCAACATCGCAGGCTGGAAGCCGCCGCACAGCGATGCCGGCTCCATCGAACGCTGGCGGCATTGACTATGCTATGCCGAGCATCTGGTTCAGGAGGAGCAGGAACAGGATGAAGAAGAGGAGGCCTGCTATCAGATGCAGGTTCCTTATGTGGGTCTCCCTGAATTCGCTTACCTCATCCACCGTCGCCTTGCCCATATATATCATCACCGCGATGACGGCCATGGGGAGCACGAACACCAGGTTATAGATGAACAGGTAGAGCAGGCCATTGAGCGTCACCGACTTGGCAAGCATGCTGAGCACCATCAGGTAGGGCCCCGAGGAGCAGGGGAGCAGGAAGAGCGAGCATAAGAGGGCCGCGAATGCGACGCCTGGAAGGGAAGTCGCATTGGCCATGACCTTCCTCAGGTGGGGCCTCAGGAACATGGGTATCTCTATTGATGCGAATCCTGGCTTGTACCTGAAATACGCTTTTATCTCCATCACCGCGAGAACCAGGGCCGCTATTGTGACCAGCGCGAAGAACGCATTGGTCAGTTCGGAGTTGGTTATCGTCTGGAGCAGGCCGAGCCCCATGAGATAATAAGAGATGAATATCACTCCTATGAACGTGGACGCGGCCAGCAGCACCTTCTTTTTCCCGTCTTTGGTCAGTATGACTCCCAGCAGCATCGCCATGACCGCTATGGTGCAGGGGTTTATGGAATCGGCAACTGCGGCTCCGACCAGCACCCAGATGGTGAGCGTCGCAGTAGGATCGAGCTCCTCTATCTGGCTGAACGAGCTTTCTGTGTATATGCCTGATAGCGAATCGTTGGCCAGGTGGGCATCGAAAATCTTCTTGAAGCGCTCCGCGCTCACTTCGCCGATTATCAGCGAGCGGTTCTCGAGGAGCAGGGTCGGGACCCCGCTCTTGCCAGGGTCGAGGCCGAAGCGGCTATAGACCTCGAACATCTCCTGCCTGTTCGCGGCGTCGTAGTAGACCTCTTTCTTCTCCACCCGGAGGTCGTATGTCTCGTTGAGTTCTGACAGGGTCGCATCCACCCTCGCGCAGTGCGGGCAGCCGGTGCCGTAATAATCTACGATGCTGAGGGCGGAGAACGATACCGCGCTCAATACAATCAAAGAAAGCAGGAATATCGCCGGTTTCATAGTCTCACTTCAGTCTGGAGATATCCCCTCCCCTGATTTAAACATTGCGATGCAACCTCCTTGAAAGTGATATAATGGGAGAACACTGCAAAGGCAAAGGCGAGAGCGGGGAATGCTGCGGCGGATGCCACCACCATGAAGAAGTGGATGTCTCGTCGCTTGGACCGGAGGCTATGGAGCTCGCCAAGAAATTCGAGAAGGTGAACGACGGCCTCGTCTCGGCCCTCCAGGCCCGCCAGGAGATCCTGCACATGCTTCACGAGAAGGCGGCAGAATCCCCTGAGATGAAAGAGAAGATGGATAAGGTGATACATTCCAGGCACCCTGTCCTGCTCCAGTTCGTCTTCGGTTCTGGTCCTGAATGAATCTGAGATGATGACAAGAGGGGAGGCGGAGAACGGCAAAGCCGCTCCGCGCTCCCAAAGAAGAATTCGCCGGAGCAGCAGATCGCGTTTCCGGCATCCAGTTTCCGGTTCCTAGTCCGGGATAGGTTCAAGACCCTAGACACAGGACCCTGGACACGAGACCCTAAACCGCGCTTCCAACTGCCCCGGCGTTTTCCCATCCAGGAAAAAGGCACCTAAGTCTCTCAACACCCCCTTATGTTTTTCCTATCAACCGCCATCGCGACCTCGTTCGCGAAGCAGATGAGCATGTCGAAAAGCTCCCTATCGCTGCCTTCCAGGGCCTGCCTGTACTCCAGCAGCGAATCGACTTTGTCCTGTATCTCTTCCATCCTTTCCATTCCAGTCACCCCACACTTGTGAACATGATGAGGCCATGCGGCCCCCACCCATGACGTCCGGGGAAACGTCCCCGACTTGACAGAGATTGTCGCTCAAGGGTTCTTTATAAAGAAAAACCGGCACAGGTCATTTCCGCGGAAAAGGCACGGCCTTTTCCGGGGCAACGCGAACGGATCGCCGTTCGCTCCTGCCGCGGAAGTCCCTCGCGTCTCATCCCGAAAACCGGCAGAAATATAACGTTCATTCCCCTCTACCATGCATGGCAATCTACATCGAGCTCGGCGCCCTCATCCTCGCCGCGTTTATTCTGTATGTGGTCTATAGGTTCCTCAACAACCCCCTGCTGCTGATAGCCAACTCGATCCTCGGTTTCGTGGCCCTCGTGCTGCTCAACGCGGTATTCGGATTGGGCATCGCCATAAACTTCTGGTCGCTGGTGGTGATCGCGCTCGGCGGCGTCGGGGGGCTCGTCATCGTGGTCGTCCTGCACCTTCTCGGGCTGGGCTTCTAGCAAACCTTTATATCGGATTCCGAGAGAATGGTACAGGTGGCACTTATGACAGAAATGAAGAAATGCCTAGTCTGCGGGACGACCGAATCGAAGAAATGGATCGAGAGGCAGAACATAGCCGGCCAGAAGGCCTACTTCTGCTCTCCCCAGCACTACGCCGACTACAAGAAGAAGGCGGCAGAGAGCGGCGTCTGCGAGTTCTGCTAATGGCCGTGGCCGGTGGACAGCACCCACATCATCAGCACTCCGGCCAGTACCGCTATGAACTGCAATATCGCTTTGGTGCCTTTTCTCTCCTTGTGCAGCTCCGGCAGGAGGTCGGTGCTGGCTATGTACACGAACCCACCCGCGGCGAATGCCAGACCGAATAGTTCGAGTCCCTCCACGAGCTCGGACAGGTAGAAGAACGATATAGCGCCTAAGACGGCGGTCAGGCCGCTGAGCAGGTTGGTGGCGAGCGCCTTGGCCCTGGAGAACCCAGCGTATATCAAGAGCGTGAAATCGCTGACCTCCTGTGGAATCTCGTGTAGCATAATGGCTATCGTGGCGGTGATCCCTATCTCGGGCGAGGTAAGGAAAGCTGCCGATATCGCTATTCCGTCGAAGAAATTGTGCACTCCGTCTCCAAGCAGCACCAGGTATGCGAGCGGCTTCTCATGTGTCGTGTGATCGTGGTGCTCGTGATGCCAGTGCAGGAGATGCTCCAGCAAATAGAACAGCAGCATGCTGGCCACCACCCATGGAAGAATATCGTGTGGCTCCATGCCCTCGACCATCTCCGGGATGAGGTGCAGGAAGGCTGCACCCAGAAGGGAACCGGTGGCGAACGCCAATATCACGAATGTTGTCGCCTCCATCGTCTTTTTCTTCAGGGAAAGCAGGAACACGCCTACGAGCGAAATCAGGCTCACCAGAACCGTAGCTGCGATTATCTCCACAATCATAAACATATCTCATAAATGGGCAAGTTAATAAATATTTCCTTAATAATTATTAACCATGCGGGAAACGCTGGAGAAACTTAATAAGAAATACCTGGAACCTGAGGGCAACACCAGTCTGGCAATGGGCGCCATATTCGGAGTGAGCGGTCTTGTCTGTTTTTGCCCGACCTGCGTCATCGGAACTGCAGTGTTCTTGATTGACGGAGTTAGGAGGAAGCTGGGAGTGATCTGATGGGCATAATCTCTATCTCCCTTGACGACAAGACCCTCAAGGATCTCAACGAGACCCAAAAACTCCTGGGCTTCAAGAGCCGCTCCAAGCTGCTTCGGGGAGCTATCGACTCCCTCACCAACGAGTACCGAAAGATGGAGGCGATGAAAGGGCATACCGATGGGGTACTCGTAATAACCTACAAGGAGCAGGAGAAGCACAGGATATCCGATCTCCGCCACGGATACACCGACTGCATCAAGACCGTCATCCATCAGCATCACGTGGGTGTCTGCCTGGAAGTGCTAATCACATGCGCTGATGCCGGGCGCGTCCGCGAGCTCTTCCGGGAGCTGAAAAAGGACCGGGCCGTGCTCTCGGTGAGCTGCTCTGTCATCTGAGGAAGAAAATGTGTTGCACCACTCTGGAGTCAAAGCCCCGTCTACCGACGGAGGGCTCTGAGAGAGCCCGAACGTCCGCACCGGAAAGACACGATGGTGTTTTGTCAGTTGCGCAACACGGTCTCTGAGGAACCCTTTTAAACACCCCCATCCATCATATTCCTAGTCGATTTTTAACCGATGACAGAAATCGAGGTGTGACAATGGGATACGTAGATGTAGAGATACCGGCAGATTTGGTACCGCAGATAGTCGAGATGCTTTCCGTCGCCAAGGACGGCGGCAAGGTGAAGAAGGGCGTCAATGAGACCACCAAGGCGATAGAGCGCAAGTCCGCGCAGTTCGTCGTAGTGGCCGGCGATGTCACCCCAGAAGAGGTCGTGGTTCACATCCCGATGCTCTGCAAGGAGAACGGGATACCCTACGCGTTCCTGCCCACCAAGAAGGATCTGGGCATGGCGGTCGGCATCCAGGTCGGCACGTCCGCGGTCGCGGTCGAGAACGCGGGCGGTGCGGCCGAGAAGCTCCAGGACATAATCAAGAAGCTGCCCAAGCCAGAGAAGAAGTGATGATATGGCCGAAGGTTACCCAGCCGAGATAGTGGAGATCCGCGCCAAGACCGGCGTATACGGCGAGATATACCAAGTCCTCTGCAAGGTCCTGGAAGGGCCGGACGCGGGCAGGGTCATCCTCAGGAACGTCAAGGGGCCTGTCAAGAAGGGCATGGTCATAGTCCTTCTCGAGACCGACAGGGAAGCCAAGGAGATAAAGGCAAGGTGAAGACATGGCGAACTGTTCATTCTGTGAAGAGCCGATACAGAAAGGCACCGGTCTCGTCTATGCGAAAAAGGACGGGACCATCCTGAACTTCTGCTCCAGCAAATGCAAGAAGAACAGCCTCACCCTGAGGAGGGAAGGCCGCAGGCAGAAGTGGACCGAAGCCGCCAGGAAGTTCCAGGCGAGACAAGCGTCCAAGAAGGAGCAGGCAGCCAAGGAGGCCAAGGTGACGAAGAGGGCGGAGGAGCAGGTCGAGAAGAAGGAGCGCGCAGGCGCCAAGCTCGCGGTGCCTCCAGGCCTCGAGGCCAAGAAGGCCGAGGAAGCGAAACCCGAAACCCAGAGACCCGCGGCCAAGGGCCCTGAACCGAAGAAGGAAGCGCCCAAGAAGGCCGAAGAGAAGAAGTGATGTGATGGAGAAGACATTGCTTCTTATCAAGCCGGATGCAATCCAGCGCGGCCTGGTCGGCGAGATAGTCGCCCGCTTCGAGAGAAAAGGGTTCAGGCTGGCAGGCATGAAGATGCTCCAGATGAGCCCTGAATTGGCGAAGGAGCACTACGCCCACCTGGTCGGCAAGCCGTTCTATCCTGATCTGGAGAAATTCGTCACCACCCACCCGCTCGTGGCGGTGGTCATCGAGGGCAAGGAGGCTGTGGAGGTGACGCGGCTGATAGTCGGCCCGACCAACGCGTCCAAGGCCCCGGGCGGAACCATCCGCGGGGACTTCTCCAACAGCACCTCCAGGAACGTGATACACGCTTCAGACTCCAAAGAGGCCGCTGAGAAAGAGGTCAAGAGGTTCTTCAAGGACGACGAGCTGTTCAAGTACAAGCTCGATCTCCAGAACTTCCTGAAGGCTTCCGACGAGTGAGTATCCTCTTTTACCCCATTTTCCTTATTTGACTGTTTTCACCATCTTCAGATGGTTCTCTTCGAATCCGCATGATTTGTACGTCGAGAAGGCGTGCTTGTTGCCTGTGTGGACCATGAGGCTGATGGAGTAGAGGCCTTTCTTTTTGGCCCACAGTCCGGCATCTTCCAGCAGAGCTGTCCCGATGCCTTTTCCCCGGTGCTTCTCGTCCACCACTATCTCGCAGATGTACGCCTGCTTTCGGTGCACATATATCGGTGGTATGGCCCCGACCTCCACCATCACATGGCCGACGATCTTGCCTTCTTTCTCGGCAACAAAAATAGCGGCATTCCTCCGCCTGACCTGCTTCTTCAGGAATCTGAGATAAATCGCATCCTTGTCCTTCTTGTACTGGAATATCCCGCTTCCGTATCCGAAATGCTTCCGATGGTACTCGATGAGCGAGTCCCAGAGCTCCTTGATGCGCGGGATGTCCTTCTCGGTGGCCTTCCTGATAATCATCGTCACGGATAGCACCGGGTAATCGTCCTGGGGAACGGTATCGCGTCCCGGATGTGGTCCAGGTTCAGCATCCATTTCACGAAACGCTCGACACCCAACCCGAAACCCGAATGCGGCACGCTCCCGTACTTCCGCAGGTCCACATACCACTGGTAATCGGCCATGTGCTTGTCCAGCCCCTGCTCTTTCATCCTGGCTATCAGCTCGTCGTATTCCCAGATGCGCTCGCTTCCCCCGATTATCTCGCCATGGCCTGCAGGCGCGAGAAGATCGGAATTGAGGACGGTCCCGGGCTTCTTCGGGTCCTCCCTCATGTAGAACGCCTTGATATCTTTCGGGAAGTTGTGCACGAACATGGGCTTCACGGCCTCCTTGGTGAGTATCGCTTCCTCATCGGCCCCGAAATCCTCGCCGTGCTCCATCTTGCCGCCCAATTCATTAACCCGGTCCACCGCCTTGGCATAGTCCAGCCTCTCGAAAGGCAGCTTCACCTTCTGCAGGTCCAGCGGGTCCCTTCCGCATGCCGCCAGCAGGTCGGGGTGCTCCTTCACCATCTTCTCGACCGCATAGGCCACCATGTTCTCCTGGAGCTCCATGTTCATCTTCTGGTCGTAGAAGGCCATCTCGGGCTCCAGGTGCCAGTACTCGGCCAGATGCCTTATCGTCCTGGATTTCTCTGCCCTGAACGAGGGCGCAAGCACGAACACCTTGCCCAGCGCGAACACGAACACCTCTGCGTACATCTGGGAGCTCTGCGTGAGATATGCATTCTCGCCGAAATAATCCATCTCGAAGAGGGTGCTGCCCCCTTCGCATCCGGATTTGGTGATTATGGGCGGGGCTATCTCGTAGAACCCTTCCTTGTCGAAGAACTCTCTCAGATAATTCACGATATGGTGTCTCGCCTTCATGATAGAGGTCATCTTCTGGGAGCGCACCCAGAGGTGCCTGATGTCCAGCAAAAACTCCTCGCTGAGGTCCTTGGCTATGGGAAACGGCTCCCCTCTCGATATAAGCTTGAATCCGCTGGCCTGCAGCTCGAAACCGCCAGGAGCCCTCTCGTCCTTCCGGATAGTGCCCTTGACCACCATGGAGCTCTCGACATATGCGTCGTTGGCGTCTTTCCAGTCCTTCTCGGCGACCTTGTCCTTCTTTATCGCCACCTGGATTATGCCGGAGGGATCCCTCACGACCGCGAATACCATGTTCCCGCTGGTGCGATGCCTGTATATCCAGCCCTGCAGGCTGACTTCCTTGCCCTCCTGCTTCTGCTCAAAAATAGCTCTGATGTCTGTGATCATGAGATTTGTTAGCCAGAAAAGGAATAAAAAGAAATGTAAAAATCACTTGACTACGATGCCAGCTTCACGCCTGGCCTCTTTGATAGCGTCCTGTTTGAGCTGGATCTCGAACTTCAGCTTCTCCCGGCCACCGCTATCTGCGCGGCCGGCCATGTTGCGAGCGTTCACCCAGTCTCCCAGTTCGACATAAAGCAATCCTGCCTTGACATATTCGCCTTTCTTGGCGAGCCTGTCCGCTTCGTCCCTGGTCCTGGTCCGGGTTTCATAGCTGTCGCAGTTCCCGGGCGGCTCTTTGAGCCTGAGCTTGTCAGGACATGCCTTGAACCTGACTGCTTCTTGCACCACCCGTTCGTGGTACCTCCTTTGCTTCACCTGGTGCGCGTGCATCGCCCCCCCGATGAGGCCCCACGTGCCGATGGCGACGGTAAAACCTATCGCCGTTAGGACATTATGCTTTCTGACCATGATAATCCCTTCATCAGCACTATATGTGTTGGGAAATGTTTAAAAATATAAGTTTGTGGCTCTGCAGAGCCCTTGCATCTGGGAGCTGGCCGCAATCGGGAACGGCGTTCCGTTCCCGGTGCGCAGGGAACTGCAGTTCCCTGCCGCGCTAGTCCCTTGTCATCAGCCAAGACGCGCTTGCTGCCCGATGGAAGACGGCTTCCATGGGTGCAATGAACGTTGCGACGTTCATTGACGACGCAGGACCCACCACCTCGTGGTTACCCCGCGTCGGTTTTGGTTTCTTCTAAGAGAGAAAAAGAGGACGAAATATGAAAAATAAAAGGAAAGAATCAAGCCACTTTCGGCTTGACGTTCAGGACGACGCCGGCGGCGACCGTCTGGCCCATGTCACGGAGGGCGAACCTGCCCAGCGGGGCATACTCGGAGAACTTCTCTATGACTATCGGCTTGAGCGGCTTCACCTTGACCACGGCTACATCGCCGGTCTTCAGGAAGTCCGGCTTCGCCTGGGCGGTCTGCCCGGTCTTCGGATCCTTCTTCTCCACGAGCTCGGTCACCTTGCCGGCGAATTGGGCTGTGTGGATGTGGAATACCGGTGTGTATCCGATGGATATCGCAGTCGGGTGGTTGAGCACGACGATCTGGGCCGTGAACTCGTCTGCCACGGTAGGCGGCGCGCTCGCGGGGCCGATGACGTCTCCCCTCTTGATGTCTTTCTTCTCGACGCCCTTGAGGTTGAAACCGACGTTGTCACCGGGGTTCGCTTGGGTGAGCTCCTGGTGGTGCATCTCGATCTTCTTGACCTCTCCCTTGGCGCCCGAAGGCATGACCACGACGTTCTCGCCGGGCTTCAGCACACCGGTCTCCACCCTGCCGACAGGCACGGTGCCGTGTCCGGTGATGGTGAACACGTCCTGCACGGGGAGCCTCAACGGCTTGTCCGCAGGCTTCGGGGGGACCTTGAAAGTGTCGATCACTTCGAGCAGGGTCGGGCCGGCGTACCAGGGCATGTTGGGCGATTTTTTGGTCAGGTTGTCGCCCACGTAGCTTGAGCAGGGCACGAACGGGACGTCCGCTACCTTGTAGCCGATACCCTGGAGGAGCTTGGTGGCTTCTCCCTTGACCTTCTCGAATTCGTCCTTGCTGTAGTTGACGGCGTCCATCTTGTTGAGGTTAACCGCCAGCTGGCTGATTCCGAGCACCTTCGCGAGGAACGCGTGCTCCTTGGTCTGGGGCTGGATGCCGTCCTTGACCGAGATCATGAGGACTGCGGCGTCCGCCTGGCTCGCACCGGTGATCATGTTCTTGACGAAGTCCCTGTGGCCAGGGGCATCGATGATGGTGCAGTAGTATCTCGGGGTCTCGAACTCCCTGTGGGCGATGTCGATGGTGACACCACGCTCACGCTCTTCCTTCAGAGCGTCCATGACGAACGCGAACTCGAACGTCGCCTTGCCGACCTTCGCCGCCTCGTCCTTGAGCTTGTTCAATACCTGCTCGGAGACCGCGCCGGTCTCGTACAGGATCCTACCCACACTGGTCGACTTACCAGAGTCGACATGTCCTATGAACACTAGGTTCAGGTGTTCTTTCTTTGCCATATTCATTCCTCCAAACTTTCCTTCAGTCATTTTCCGGTTAAAGTTTGATCAAACTTCCTGTCCGACAAACCCCGGCTTAACCATATCTGGTTCTGACCAACCTTTTAGAAAAAGGCAGAATCATCTTATCTAGAGATATTTTTAAAGGTTTCTCCGTCATCGGCGCCAGGCGAGCGCAAGGCACCGGAAAACGGAGCAGTAGGAAAGAGAACGAGATGGTACACCCGAGGGCTCCACCCCGCCTCCCCTCTTGTCGCTCCGCATGCGCGGAGCGGATTTGCTGTTAGGAAGGAGAGGTTTAAATCCCTGAATCTTCTCGCCGGAGAAGGACATTCATAAAATGCGTTTTTTAGCGCCATCCCTCCATAATCCGTTTTTAAATATATACTGCAAAGTACCGTCATGGCAGGAAGAAAATCGTATGCTCCTAGCGATGATGATGGAAAATCAACGATCATGCTCATCGGTGTGCTCCTGGTCCTCATAGTGGTCGTCGGGGCCGGTCTCATGGTCATCCTAAGCCCCAAGACGCCCTCGCAGCCTCCGCCGGTGCAGAACCAGACGCCCCCTCCGGTACAGAACCTCACCAATGTGACCGAGGTGTGCGATGACGAGTGCATGCTGGCCAAAGCCATCGATGCCAAGGACCCGCAGATGTGCGGAGAGCTGACAGAGGGGGACATACAGCCCTGCTACGAGGCTCTGGCAACGGATTCTCTCGATGCCTGCCTTATGGTCGCTGACGCTTCCAAAAGCGGGGAGTGCGTGACCGGATTCGCCGTGGCCGGCGGAAACATGACTCTTTGCGATTCTTTGGGTGGCGATGCCCGGACATCATGCCGGGAAGCGGTCGATCCATGCGCCGAAGCGGACGCATACGAGCTATGCAGAGCCATCGGCTCAGAGGACCCTTCTTTCTGCGAAGGGGAGCAGGAGTGCCTGGTGGATTACAGCATGTATCAGGGCACGACATCGTCCTGCGATATGATAGCGAACCGTGTGGTAGCTGCCGCCTGCAAGTCGGCTGTGCTCTCAAGCGACCGCTGCTATGATCTTGGCCCCGGCTCCCTCCGCGACTACTGCTACGAGCTCTTCGCCATATATAGCGGCGATTATCTCACGTGCACACAGATAGACTCGGATTCGGTCTATGCGATAGACTGCTACTCTCTATACGCGGTCGATTCCGGCAATCACAGCGTGTGCGGCAACAACGGCCTCTCTCTTGACAGCCGCTGGAAATGCTACACCAATTATTCGCTCATATCTGGCGATAAGGGAGGGTGCGCAGCGATACCAAAGCTGGCGAGCACCAACAAGTTCAGGTGCGCGTTCGAGTTCGCGAAGCTGCACGGCGATCCGTCGGCATGCGGCATAATCGAGGACAGCGGCTCCAGATCGACCTGCTACGAGGGTTCCATAATCTATTCCAATGAGAATCTGGATTGGCGCAACTGCGCAGGGATAAGCAATTACAACTGGAGGAACAAGTGCTATACCGAGGCGGCCAAGCTCGAGTCGGACGCTTCCATATGCGACAATATACAGGAGAGCGCCGAGCGGGAAGGCTGCAAATCCGCCCTCGCCGGATAAAAAAGAGGGTGTGGATAAAAGAGATCGGGGAGGCCTACTCGGCCTCCTTCTCTTCTTTCTCTTCCTCGGCGGGCTTCTCTCCATCGCCCTCCTCGGCTTTCTTTGATCCGGATCTCTTGGGCTCGGCTTCCGAGGCGCCCTCCTGGGCCGGAGCGCTATCTCCAGGCTCTCCCTCCTGGGATCCCTGCGGCTCCGCGGCCTCTTCCTCCGCCCCGGCCTTCTTCTCTTCCTCGACAATCAGCTGCTCGAAGTAGCTCACCTCGTGCCGGAACTCGTCGTAGGATTTTATCTTGCCCTGTGCCATCATCACTTCGCGGCTCAGGATATAGAATATGAGGGCTAGCGAGCGCTTCCCCTTGTTGTTTATCGGGACGACCAGATCGATGAACTTGGTCTCGTTGTCGCTGTCGCAGAGCGCGATCACCGGCACGCCGTTCTTTGCGGACTCGACCAGCGCCTCGTGCTCTCCCTTCGGGTCGCAGACGAGCACAATCCTCGGCTCCATGAATCCTTTGTGCTTCATGTTGGTCATGGTGCCGGGTACGAACCGACCCTTGATTATGCCCACGCCGGTCAGCTCGGCGAACCTTGTCGCCGGGTTGCTGGAATAGACACGCGAAGCCACGACGATGACGTCTTCGGGCTTGTATTTGGCGATCATCTTCGCCGCCTGCATCAGCTTCTCGGAGCTCTTGCGCAGGTCCAATATGTACAATCCGTCATCGCGCCTCTTGAAGATGTAGTCGCGCATGTCGTTTGTCCTTATCTTGGTACCGATGTGCACACCGGCCTCCAAGAAAACCTCCTGTTTGACAGGCATTCCGCTCTTCTCGTCAGTCATCTCATCCACCTCCTGGATTGCGCCTCCAGTCTCGTGTTCCGGGTTCCGTGACGAAACCCGAGACCCGAAACGGGAAACAAAAATGGGGCCACCGAGATATACTCCCATCCAGCCGCAGGTATTTGTAGCTGGAGAGATTGAATTCCTGAAGCTTTTTAGCTAACCAGTTTTTGGTTAAGCTTTTTCCTAAAAAGCTTACTCAGATAATGTCCACCCCAAGGACACAGGATACCAGGTTACCTCATGGCCCCAACACTATCCGCGACCGCTCCGGGTTCCGAAGCCGTCTCGGGGGGTATTATCCTTTTTCCCAGTAGGATTTAAATATGCTGTGAGGCGAGGTAAGCGCTTAAAAATCGACCGATGAAGACAGCGCTGCTTCGCGAGCGGTCCAGGAAGGACCGCAGTCAGCGAGCGAGTGGGGAATCGCAGGAGAAAGGACAGGCTCCGGAGATGGCGGAGAAAATCTTAAGCGCTTACGAGGCGAGCCTGCTATCCGTAGTGGCTTCCGCCTTCTGGCGGCTTACCGGAGACCGGCGGAGGGAACATGCCCCCGACGAACTTGTCTATCTCGAACTTGAGGGTGGTCATGAGCCCCTTGAACGTCATGAAATCAGTCGTGTTCGGCGCGCTGTTGCTGACCTTGAGAGTCCTGAAGTTCTGCGCTATCATGCCATCCCCCTTGTTCTCAGTATCAAGCACATATGTCAGGACGGCCATATACGGAGCCCCATCGAACTCCTTATCCAATAGCCTCTGCAGCCTATCCCTCTGGGCCTTGTCATCCTGGGGTGTCAGTTGCCTCATGATGCCCTTTAGCGCACCAGCTATAAATAGCCGCCGCATCAGGAAAAGCGAACATATATAAAGGGGAAAATCAATAATTTAGTAGGCAAATCTGTGACAAAAAAACAAAAAACCGCCCAATAGACTGTGGGTAATGTTGTAAATTACATAGAGAGGGGTATGCATGAAAGGGAAGATAGATACTGTGGATCTGATGATTCTGCGTGAGCTGCGGAACGACTGCAAAAGGCCTATGAGGGAGCTGGCCCAGAAGCTCAGGATGCACCCAAACACCCTCCTGCAGAGGATCAAGAGGCTGGAGAAGTCAAAAATCATCCAGAAATACCATGCAGAGGTGGACTACAAGAGCCTCGGTTACGACATGCATTCCATCGTCATGATCAAGATAAAGAAGAGCGGCCTCGAGGACGAGGGGCTCCTTGGCAATGTGGCGAAGCTGCCAGAGGTCCAGGCGCTCTACGCGGTGACCGGCGGAGCCGATGTCATCGCAGTCGTGAAAGCGAAGAACCGCGACGATCTGGTCCGCATACTCAAGGCCATCCAGAGCGAGAGCTCGGTCCTGAGGACGACCAGCTACCTTGTGCTGATAACCTATAAAGAGAGCTACGAGTTCAATCCGCTCACTGCGGCCATCCCCCCGAAGGGATAGCTGTCAGTACCTTCTCCTATAGACGTAGCCATACATGCCGCTGTCGAAACCTGGAGCTATGGGTTCCCTGAAGCTGGCCTCGAATACGAGCCTGTCCCTGTGGGGGACCATCACCTTGTCCCTCAAGTCGGTCTTGCTTATGCCATGTGGGACGGCGCTCTTCTCGTAGCCCCACTCCTCTATCACGATCAGCGCCCCTCCTTCTCTCAGAGCTGCGACCGCCTGGCTGACCTTCTTCATCCGCTCTTCGGGCTCCATCCTGTGGAGCAGGCGTGCGAGTATCACGGTGTTGTACTTCCTGCCCTCGATGAGCTCCCCGTGGCGGGAGTCGTAGGTCGCCGTCCCGTCTATGGGTGTCAGCTCTGCCCACACAGCTTTCTCCCCGTTGATAGGCGTGAAATGGGCGACGAAATGCCTGTCGGTGGCACGTATCAGCGTGAGGAGCTTCTCGACCGCCATCTCGCGTGCCTCCTCGGCGAAGGAAAGCGTGATGCCTTCATCCCTTGCCTTCTTTTGGGTCCAGGGGAGGAGCCGGTCCCGGTGGATTATCTTGTCCTCGTCCCTCCGGTATATCATGACGTACATGGAGTGCTCACGGTCTATCCTCGCCTTGAGCTCGGCGACGAACCTCGCCCCGAATTCGTTCCTCCTGAATATCTTGTTGTAAAGGGTGTTGCGCTCCCTGATGGGCCTGAAGACTTTGTAGAACTGCCTCTCTATCAGCTGTTTCCTCTCGTACTCTTCCATGAGGTCCTCGCTGTTTTCGCTCCCGAGCGCCATGCGCCTCTCCAGCTCTCTCATCGGGTTTCTCGTGCTCTCGGTGAGTTTCATCGGCCATTCGTCTATCAGGAGGAAATATCCGTTGAGCGCTAGATGCCTCTGGAACACCTCGCGGATCACCTCGAGCTTCGTCTGCACGTGCTCGCTGTTCTCTATGCCCTGCGCATTCTCCCGATCGAGGATCTCCCTGTCCGCGATGAACGGGAGCGTCTGAGACAGCACCACAGTGTGGAAGAGCGATCCGAAATCCGGCTTGCGCGTGATGTCTTTGTTTGTGAACCTGACATTCCTCATGCCCCGCAGCTTAGCCCGCGCTTTTGTCAGCATGTCCTTGGTGATGTCATTTGCCGTGATCAGCATCCCCTGGAACTCTTCGGGCCGGAGCAGCTGCGATAAGAGAAGTATCGGAGTGCCTGTCCCGCAACCCATCTCTAGCAGGCGGTCGCCGAAAATAGGGAATCCCTGCGTACTGGAATTGATCCCATGGATCTCCACCACCTGCCGCAGGAGTATCTCGACCGCCTTGTCATGGCCGGTCTCTTTCATGTGCCTGTCGTAGTCGAGCATCGACCAGGAGCTGAATAACCCCTCTATGTCGATATCTGGGACTTCCCTGCTGTCGTTGATTAGCCTGTTCTGGGCGCGTATCAATGCGTTGGGATGCCTTCTGGATAGATCGAGCGCCCTTCTAACGTGGTCCATGATCTCTTCGCTGACTTCCATAGTGTCCCGGGGCATCCTCCCGGTCAGGCCTTCCTCGAGAGGTTTTGGCGGTGGCCCAGCCACCATATCGGTGTTCGCCCTGCTTTTCCTGGAGATCCTCTCCATCCTGACGAGACGGGGTCTACCGGCTGTGGTGCCTTTGCCCTTCCCGTCTTTGGGATCCCCACCATTACCAATAGCTCTACTCATGGCACCACACAACCGGGTTGCTCATCCACCCGCCCATCCTAATTACTAGGCGCGGAAGGATTTATAATTGTTGTTTTAGATTATGGGCAATTGGCGAATCAGACGCGAGGGTACTTCAGGACGCTGGGGACGATGTCCACATGGCTTATGAACATGCGCCTGCAGCAGTACCTGGATACGCCGAGCTCGTCTAGAACGACGTCCGGCTTCTTCTCCTTGACCATCGCGGCATACTGCTCATACAAGTGTCCTATTACCGATCCGCACGTGAAGCATCTTACCGGGAACTCCATGAAACTTTCCTCCTTATTGACTCCGGGTAAAGTTTCATCAAACTTCGTCCGGCATCACACCGGCCTTTGATGAGACCCTCCCGATCCACATCTCCCGAAAAAAACGGGAAAAACAAAGAATCATCTGTATGATTTCTGGAATCTGGCCCTGGCTTTGGGGCCGCGGAACTTCTTGGGCTCCACGCGCCTGATGTCCTCGACCACCAGAGAACGGTCGATATCGATGAACCTCTCCTTGAGGTTCAGATCCTCGAAGTAAGCGCACAGCGCGTTGGCGATGGCCGTCCTTGCCGCCTGGACCTGGCCCATCACCCCTCCGCCCGAGACGTTCACGGATATGTCGACCGTGTTGGCTTCCGGACCCATGTACCTCAAGGGCTCCCTCACGATCTCCCGCATGTACGGGTTGGTGAACGACTCGAGGTTCTTGCTGTTGACCCTGATGGTGCCGCGTCCCTCTTTTATGGTGGCCCTGGCGATGCTTTCCTTCCTCTTACCCCTGGCGACCACGACCTTGGGGGCCTTCTTCTTCGGCTTCGCCTTTTTGGTCTTGGCTTTCGCGGCTGGCTTCTCCGCTTTCTTGGGCTCCTCCTTGATCCCGGCTTTATCAGTCTCGGGCTTGACCTCTTCGGCCTTCGGAGCGTCCTCCTTTCTCTTCCTGGTCTTCTTCTCTTTCGCCATAATCATCAACCCTGGTAACCTATGCTCTTGCAAAGGTCATGCACTGTGATGTGCTTGGTTATGCCGTCGAATTCTGCCTTCTCTATCTTGAGGTTGGACTTGAGGTCCTTCGGATTGCCGGTGTAGACCTTCAGCCTCTTCAGGGCAGCCTTGCCCCTGGAGTTCTCGCGGGGGAGCATTCCCCTTATCATCCTCTTGACGAGCATGTGCGGCAGCCTCGGCCACTTGGGGGACCTCTCAGGGGTTCCCTTGTGCCGTATGCCTCTCTTGGTGAGATATCTCTGGCTTATCTGCTTGGGGTTGCCCACGATGACGAGCTTCTCGGCGTTTATCAGGTGGACCTCCTCGCCGCCAAGGAGCTTCTTGGTTATCTGGCTGGCGAGCCTTCCCAGTCTCATGTTGGTTCCGTCGAGTACGTGCATAAAAATCACTTCAGGATAATGACGCCCTTGCCCTCGGGGTTCGATTTCTGCAGGCTGTCTATGGTTATGGCCTTGCCGCCCGCAGCGCTTATGAGCTCCTTCGCCTTGCCGCTGAACGAGAACGCGGCTATGGTCGCCTTCTTGCTGATTGCGCCCGATGCGAGCACCTTGCCCGGCACCAGCACGGTCGCGTTTTCGGCGGCATGCGCGTCTATCTTGCTCAGGTTGACCTCTGCCCTCTGTTTCCTGGGCCTGGAGAGCTCGTAGGCTACCTTCTTCCAAATCTTCCGCTCGCTCTTCATGAGTTCCCCGATGAGGGACTGAAGAAGCCTGTTGTCCTTTTCCTTCATATTCGCCACCTGGCTCGCCCCGAGCGGGTCTCCCGTTTCCGGTTCCCAGTCTCGGAACTACAAATGAGCGTATCTATAACGTTGGGGAAGGTTTAAAAGAATGCCTAGAGGGCCGCCATTATGCCGGCCATGCCCAAGAGGAAGGCCACCAGGCTCACATTCCTCGCGAACTGGAAGCCGTCCTTCATGGTCTTGAAGCAGATGGCCAGTATCAGGAGGTCGGCAATGCCTATCAGCGCCCCCGCCAAAACACTGAACCCCAAACCCAAAACGAACGGCAGGGCCGTGAGCGGGATGAAGAGGAGGTATAATACTATGGCGATCCATTTCGCCTTCTCCCGCCCTATCATTATGGGAAGCGTCTTCGAGCCCCGCGCTTTCAAATCGCCCTCCATGTCCTCCACGGACTTGATTATCTCCCTCGCCAGTCCCGCCACGAAACCCAAGACCGCCAGAACGAGCGCGATGGGGGAGAGCGTCTCAGAGACCACATAATTCCCGAAGATGAATGGTATCGCCATGGTCAATCCGATGTATGCGTTCCCGACCAGCGGGAGGTCTTTGAGCCTGTAGTTGTATGCTATTCCGAGCAGGTTGAATATGAGCGCGATCACGAAAGCGGGCAGGTTGATGAAGAACGCGACTATTATCGAGACCGCAAGACACGAAACCGAAAACCCAAAGGCGAAACCCGGCGTTATGGTGCCCTTGACCAGCGGCCTCTCCATCATCCTGTTGGCCCTGTCGGCTTCGATATCGAGATAATCGTTGAGAGCGAACGAGCCCATCTCGCTGAAGATAGGCACGAGCAGGGAGAGGATGATCACCAGCGAGAGCTGCGGGAACCGGCCGAGCACGGCTGTCTCTGCGATGAGCACCGCGAATGCCAGCATCAATGCGTGCTCGAACCTGGTGAGCTTGATAAGCTCTTTCAGGAATCCCATGGGGAGACTTCTGTCCAACCATTTTAAACTGCTAACCTCCGGAGTAACTGTGTGTCCGAGGTGGTTTCCGGTTCCGGGCCATCGGTTCCAGGTCTTGGATCATGTGCCTTGGGTTCCGTGCGAGACTCGAAACCGGAAACAGGAAACCACCGGCGCAAGTTCTATGGAGGGTTTTCCTTGGTCTGGGTGAAGAACATCGGCATGAAGCCCGCTTTCATTTGCGGCGAGTGCGGACTCGGTTTCTCTGATGCGAAGACCGCTCTCGCCTGCGAGGAATACTGCAGGAAGAACAAATCATGCTCACCTGAAATAGCAAAGAGGGCCATCTACAGAGATTGAAGCTCAAAATGTGGCTAGCCACAGCTTCCCATACCAAATATTAATAACTCCCATCTGTAAACCCTTCTGTGGTGTGGGGATGTCTCGTCCTAAGAAAGCGGAAGCGATGAAGCTCGATGTCATAGATAAGAAGATACTGTCTGCGTTGATAGAGAACTCCAGGGTGATGTCCAAGGAGCTCTCGAGGAAGCTGCGGGTGCACCCGAATACATTGCTCCAGCGGCTGAAGAAGCTGGAGGCGTCCGGCGTGATAAAGAAATACCAGGCGGTCGTGGACTTCCCGAAGATAGACAAGCAGATGCAGGTCCTCATGTTCCTGAAGGTGAACATGGAGAAGGACTGGGAGGCGGCGCTCAGGCCGGCGGCGAAGTTTCCGGAGATAGTCTCGTTCATTTTGATAAGCGGGGAGCACGACGTGCTGGTGATAGCGAGGGTGAAGGACGAGAAGCACCTGGCAGAGCTGATGCGCAAGATGCAGGCGACCAAAGTCGTGGCCAAGACCACGACGCACATAATCGTGGATTACTATAGAGAGCCGCACGAATACAACCCGCTCAAGGAAGAGCTTGACTGGTGGCCGGCTAAATGATGGTTCTCATCAATTGACTTCAGCCACTCCAGAGCACAACTCGATATCGCTGTTGTAGAACGAAAGAGCGAAAGAGAACGAATCCTGAGGGCTGATCCGTTCGAATACCTGGCAATAGAAATAGCTATGGCCTTCCTCAGTCGCCAGGTGGTAACATGCATAGTACCGATCGCGCATCTTCAGGGCGTTGTCATATTCTGAAGCCTCCAAATCCGGATTCCTGGTCTTGATAATCAGATACCTGGACATATCCTGCTTATATGTGCCGAAGCCGATTTCCTCAAGTTCCACACTATCATTCCCTCTGGGATTATCTGGAACCGAAATCCTGGAGCTGTATGTCCCGTTCTCAGCTACGAATTCAATCTCCCGGCTCATGGTCTCTGGGCTGCATTGAAGGGGAATGGTATTGTTCTGTTCCAAGGACCACTCGATGCTATCCACGATTGCATACTCCGGGCTTAGCCGCTCTAATCTGGTGACAGAAATTATCGGGGAAGATATTGCCTGGTATGTGGTATACCCGACTACTGTCCCCTGAAGGCCATAATAGCTATCCGTAAGGTTCTCGCATAAGCTGGAATCCTCAATGGTATACCGGTTGGTCAGAACTCCCATTACGCAAGGAGGCTCTTTCTGGATGAATCGGGCAACGACATCGATTTGTGTGCCGACTGGAAGGTCGTCTGGAGTAAGACCCACCGTCTCAGTCTGCGTGCAGCCGAAAACCGAGAAGGCCAAAAGCAATATCAGGAGCCTCATAAATGGATAGCACTGAAAAAAATTATATATGCATAACAAGCCGTCATGGCGTGCTGCTAGCGCCAGCCCCACGAGCATATCCGGCTCAAGGAAGAGCTGAGCTGGGCGGTCAGCAGATGAATTTGGGCTGCCTGCTGCATCCCGCGCCGGCAATCATTCCGGCTTCATGAACAGATGGAGCCTCATGATGTGATGCTCGTCTATCGGGGCCGTGGCTGTCTCATTCAGCCTAACTAATCCGACCGCGCCTATCTGCCCAACTAATCGCTCCATCCTCACTGGCCTGACAATCGCCCTCAAAAACAATCCCACAGCGTCTATCGCATCGGACTGTGAAATCAAGAATGGGTCCTCCTCAATGACAATCGCCACCCCGCCAGGAGCCAGCGCATCCTTTATCGCATGCGCCATCCTGGGTTTGTCCTCATCGGCTATTATGTGGAACGTCTGCGAGCAGAGCACGGTGTTGAATCCTCCCATGAGCCTGGAAGGCATCCTATATGCGTCATGGGAGCTGAACGCCATCCCGCCTCTATCCAGCTTCGCCTTCGCTCTTTCGAGCATCTTCGGCGAGACCTCGTTGGCGTGGGCGGTGCAGTCCAATCCGGTCTTCGGATAAGGTATCTTCGGGAACATGCTCCTCAACGGGCCGTTCTGCAGCTGTTCGAAGTATTCCATCAGCTCCAGCGAGTAGAGCAAAGGCTCGCCGGTGCCTGCGCTCAGGTCCATTATTGGCGGCCTGATAAAAGGCATCGCGAACAGCATCACGCGCCTTATCGCGTTGTAGTGGCCGGTCTCGTGCATGTGCTCGTCATATCGCTCCGCGAACCGGTCATAGAGTATGGAGAGGAACTCCACCCTCTCCTGAGGGGTGAAAGAGGAATAATTCTTCCGAATCAGCTCTTCCTTCTCCCATAAAACCTTGCGCTCGGCCCTCTTCTCATCTACGAAGCGGTCCACAAGAGCAACGAATCCGGCTATGGGGATGCGGCCTTCCACTCTTTTTATATCAGCCAGTCTATCCAGTTCCCGAACCAGACCCGCGCTGTCTAATGCATCAGAACGGAATCTAGTCCTCCTCCTACCCATGACAGAAAATTATCCTGACAATGGAATAAAAACCTACACCACCCATCCCGTATCATGCCTTCCTATAAAGTCGAACTCATCTCCCCAAAGACCAAAGAGAAGCTGATGTCGAAGCTCTACTCGTCATCATTGCACGAGCGCAAGGCAGCCATCCACGGCACCTGCGTCAAGCTCTTCACGGACTGCCACGGGTTCAAGGACATGTGGGAGGACAACTTCGACATGATGCCGGACTGGATACGCCCGCACGCGAGATTGTTCGCGGTCAAGGGCCCCCGGTTCCGTGTCAGATACGAACCAATCTCCAAGACCGCGATTGTAGAAAACTGCGACTACTACGGATGGATAAAGAGCATAGCCCTCGCCATCGTCGCGGATTTCATGGAGGACTTCACATCCGAGCACAGGAGATACTCGGTCCACGGCTCGTTCATCGACCACCGCGGCCGCGGCATCGCGGTCATAGGCCCGTCCGGCAGCGGCAAGACGACCCTCACATATGGCCTTCTCCTCGATGGCTCCCAAAGCTTCCTGACCGACGACTGGTTCTTCGTCCGCCTGGCAGACGGCGACACGCTCGTCTATTCATCGGAGAAGAACTCATACATCCGAGGCAACCTGGAGAAGGATTGGCCGCAGTACAAGAGCAAGCTCAAGGGAGTGAAATCGGATCAGCAGGGCCGCGCCATCGTCGATGTCAAGCGCCTTTTAGGCGGCAGCCGCATACGCACAGAATCCACATTGGCATGCACGGTTCTTCTCACAAGAGACAAAAAGCTCCAGCCGCTAAAGAGGCTCTCGCCAGATGAAGCCCTGGCATTCATGCTCAAGAACGATTTCTGCAATCCTCACCAGCTAATACGCAGCAAAGCCAAGCTCGCGCAGAGGAAAGCGTTCTTCCAGGAATTCTTCAAGCGCGCACCGGTCTACCTGCTCAACACGGTTGAGTCGCCTCAGCAGTCACTGGATAGGCTAAAAAAGCTCGCCTCGCAAAACGAGTGATATGGCATTCACGCACTATCGGGCGCCCTATGCTTTCATGGGGTATCAGAGCCCGCTGGAAGAGAGCAAGGTCGCGGTCATCCAGGTGCCCTATGACGGCACCACCTCTTTCATGGCAGGCACCAGATACGGGCCCCATGCGATAATCACCGCGAGCCGCCAGGTCGAGTTCTACGACCGGGAATTGGAGCGCGAAATTGCCATGGAGCTCGGGATCCACACCTATGACGAACTTGAGCCTGATATGGGCTCTGCGGAGAAGACGGTCAAGCGTGTCGAAGAGCTCGCGGACGAGGTCATCGAGCAGGGCAAGTTCCCCATCATGTTCGGGGGCGAGCACTCGGTGAGCGTGGGGATGGTCCGCGCGTTGGCGAAGAAGCACAAGAACCTTTCTGTCCTCCAGATAGACGCCCACTCGGACCTCCGGGACGAGTATGAAGGCACCAAATACAACCACGCCTGCGCCATGCGCAGGATAAGCGAGCATGTGAAGAGCATGTCGCTGGTCGGCATACGCAGCGTCTGCAAGGAGGAGATGGACTTCATCAAGAAGAGCAAGCTCGAAGTGCAGTGGGGCAATAAACTGGATGATGACAAGGTCCTCTCCCAACTCACCGATGAGGTCTACATCACGATAGACATGGACGGATTCGACCCCTCGGAATGCCCGGGCGTGGGCACTCCTGAACCAAACGGCCTCAAGTGGGAGCAGGTCATCAAGCTGCTCAAGAAAGTCGCATCCAAGAAAAAGATAGTCGGATTCGACATCGTGGAGATAATGCCGATACCCGGCACCGTCCAGTCCGAGTTCCTCGCAGCCAAGCTCGCCTACAAGCTGTTGGGCTATTCCTTCATGAAGCGATGAAACCCGTTTATAGGTGCGCGTCGAAGTAGTCCCTCGCGTGCAGCTGGAACTCCTTGTTGTCCTCGAATCCGAAGTCCTTGTGCAGCTGCAGCATGTAAGGATGGGGCGAGAAGTGCGGGACGGTCACCGCGAAGCCTTCCATGTCCATGGAGCCCGACTTCATCTGCGCACCCCCATACCTCGAATAGACGTTCTTGAACCTCGCCGAATTCGCTGCCTGCTCCTTGGACACTATCTTCCCATCCACCGATTGGTGCAGGAAGGTGAATGCTATCCTCTTGCTCTCCGTCTTCCCGGTGATCAGATTGAGCATCGGCCTCTCGATCCGGGCGGTTATTCTTATCTCGCGGACATCCTTCATTACCGCATATTCGCCCTTATCCAGATGCAACAGCACGAAGGAGGTGAAGAACTCCTTCCCGTCCTTGAAGTTCACGGATTTCGAGAAAACCACGAGCCGCTCGCCTGCGAAGAACAGGGATCTCATGGCCCCGTGGGCGAACGAGTTGCCAAGCCGCTCGTCTTCTATGGTCAGGTTCTGGAAGTAGTTGTTAGGGACCGCATAAGCAGCCCTGGCGTCGAACATTGGATAAGCCAGCTTGACGGGCCAGTTCATTGACGTGTAGATGCTTCGTGCTATGGGAGGGAGCCGGTGGGCCATGGCCTTGGAGTGCTCCACCCTCGCCTTGTCCTCCTCCAGCATGCCTTCCAGCAGCGACCGGTAGGGCGCGTCCGCCTTCGCTTTCGCGCAAAGATCGCACATGTGAAAGAAACCACCTCAGTTGTTTTTAAGTTTAATCCCGCCAATAGATGCAGGGGTCTTGTCATGGACAAAAAGAATATCATCATCGCCGGATCGCTGCTGATGATCGTCATGTTCCTCCTGCAGTCGTTCTATCTCGGCGGGGGGCAGGCAGCTTCCGGTCCTGTCTTCAGGCCTGGAGACAACGTGACCGGAACCACTGTCTTCAACGGCACCATCCGCACCTATGATCCATTGCTCTATATGGACCCCGTATCGGACCAGACGTTAATAAACGAGCTCCGGAACCTGCCGGGCGTCCTAGATGTCAAGAGCGAGACCAACGCCTTGATAGTCCAGACAGAGACCCGCGACGATGTATTCCCGACCGCGCTCTGGCTCTCGGAGCGCAACATCACCACGTATTCGGTGGCCAACATCGCGGTCACAAGCAATATGCAGGTCCAGACCGCCACGGGCCTGATGAACGCGACACTGCTCGGGGGCGTGGTCAGGGTGGTGACCGAGCCCCTCGTGGATGCCGGGGAGCAGGTAGGGGTATCGATGGTCGCGGTGGTCTCTTCGGGCCAGATAATCGATTATTCGTCCGCATCTCTTCTGATGCAGCCGGTCGATTTCACGATCGAAGCAGAGGTGGTCTCGCTCGATTGGACCACGGTCACGTATTCCGTACCCTGGGAGGAGAGGAACTCCATCGACCCATCCGCGTTCGATGAGGCCGAATACCAGAAAGTGGACTCGATTATATTCGAATCTCCGCTCACTCCGAGCCAGGTGATTGCGAAGAAGCAGTTCTCATACATAACCTATATCGACGAGAACAGCGCGCAGGTAGAGTCCGGGTTCGACAACCTCACCCGCATCGAGACGAACTTCCAGGACGTCAACTATTCCCTCCCCTCATCGACACTGGTGATACGGGCCCAGGAGGCGCCTGAAATCAACCTGACGCCCCTATCCAGCTACGATGCCTATACATTGAGGCTCATCGATCCGCCCTACGAGATGGATTCGCAGACGCTCCAGTTGGAGAGCGAAGAACTATACGTGCCGGGCGACCAGGTGGAGATAAGCATGAGCGTGCTGGTCCTGGGAGGCAAGGTCCTCTCGGTCAAACGTGTCTCGCTCCCATCCTGACGAGTTTCTTTATCCTCTCCTCTGCTTCCACCGCATCAAGGACGCTCACCGCACTAGGCGGCACGTGTTTGGTCCATGCCCGATCCCCCTCGGCCATGAGCTTCCTTATGTTGGAGCCTTCCTTGGGGCCGCGGTCGTAGAAATCGACCTGCTTGACCAGGATGCCGTGCTTGGAGAAGAGCATCTTGACCAACTGGTTGTTGGAATATACCTCGTTCACGGTCGGGATATGGCCGAACACATGGTCCACCCACACCCTGTTGTCGTTGACATCCGGGACCGGGACGATTATCAGACGGGCCAGCTCGGATTTGTTGAAACAGGCCCTGATCATCTCGAGCCTCTCACCGCATGTGAAGGGGTTCTCGGGGCTGAACGAATCCTCCGAGCTCCCCATGACTATGACCACTTCCTTGAACTTCTTGAGCAGCTTCTTTATGGCATAGTGGTGGCCGTGGTGGAACGGCTGGAACCTTCCTATGAAAAGAGCGCGTTTTATCGGCTTCATAAACATCACGTCTGTGTCATCGCCTGTTTGAGCTTTATCCCCACGAGTTTCGATACCCCGTTGGCCTTGGTAACCCCTATCACCGAGTCGGAATTCGACATCACGGTGTCGTTGTGTGTGACTATTATGAACTGGCTTCCTTGGCCCAGGCTCGCGACCAGGTCGGCAAGGTTCTTGCTGTTCGGCTTGTCCAGCGCCGCATCCACTTCGTCGAGGATGTAGAATGGAGCAGGCTTGAACAGCTGCAATGCGAACATGAACATGAGCGCCACCAGGGTCTTCTCCCCGCCCGACAAGGCATCGAGCGAGTGTTCCTGGTTGTTCCTGCGCAGCTTTATATACAATCCGCTTTCGAACGGATTCGAGGGGTCGGTCAGGTGCAGGTGGCCCTGGCCGACGTTGATGTGCTTGAAGAGCTTGCTGAAGTTCTCGCTGACGCTCTCGAAGGTGGCCATGAACGCCTCCTTCTTGTGCTCGTCTATCTCCTCTATCATGGAGAGTATGGCTTCCCTCTCGGTGTCGAGCTTCCCGATGCGGTCCTCCACTTCGTCTATCTCGGCTTTCTTCTTGTCGAACATGTCTATTGCAGCCATGTTCACGTTCCCCAGCTCGGCCAGGGCCCGCTCGGACTCTGCCACCATCCGGTTCAGTTCCTCACGGCTTCCCTCTATCATCTCGGCATCCGCATAGGCGCCTTCTTCCGCCTTGAGGTCCTCGAGCCTTGTGGTGGCGGTCGCCTTCTTGATGCCCAGCTGGTTCTGGTCGCGGGATATCCTGTCAAGCGCCAGCCTTATCTCGCCCCTGGACTTGCCCAGCTCCTGGAACTGGCCTTCGTATTCCTTCATCCGCTCGAAGAGCTTCTCTATGGCCTTGCTGGCCGAGCTTATCCTCTCCTCCAGCTGCGAGAGCTCGGTCTCCTCTTCCGTTATGAGCTTGGCGGCCTCGGCTATCCTCGCTTTGGCTTCTTTCTCCTCGTTGAGGTCCTTGGAGAGCCTCTCCTCTTTAGCTAAGAGCTCCTTGCGCCTCAGCGATATCTCCTTGAGCTTGCCTTCCATGCCTGTCCTTATAGAAGAGACACTAGCGCTCAAATCGGCTCTCTGCTTTGAGCTCTCCTCGGCGCTCTTCCTGAATTCGCTCTCGGCAGCAACCAGCTTCCCCTGGAGGGATTCTATCTCATTCTCCATGGGCGAGAGCATCTGTGCGAGCGAATCCTTCTCATTGCCCTTGGATTCGACGGACTGCTCCAGCGCCTTGATGTCCTTGGACAGCTGCTCCTTCCTCTTGAAGACGTGCTCGTTCTCCTTCCTTCTCTCCTGAAGCATCCTCTCCTGCAGCTCCAGCGTCTTTATCCGCACTTCAAGGCGCGATCTCTCGGCCCTTATGCCGTTCTCCTCCTCCCGGATGGAGCTGAGCTCTTCCATGTACGCGTCCTTGGTGCTCTTGGCGTCCGCCAGCTCTTGCTCTATCTTCTGGAGCGCGTTCGCGCTGAGCATGCTGCTCTGGGAGCGCCCTCCGCTGACCGCGCCCGAGCGCTCGAATATCTCGCCGGATTCGGTCACCATCCTGGCGCTCCCGATGCCCAGCTTCTTGGCGTCCTCCGGGCTGTCTATGAGCAGCGTGTCCGCGAACACGAACTCGGCGGCCCTGCGCACCTCGTTCCTGGCCTCTATGACCTCCAGCACCGAGCCGAACCCGCCGGCCTTGGCAGGATGCGGCGTGCGTATGGTATCCAGGGGTATGAAAGTCGCCCTTCCGGCCTTGGCCCTCTTGAGCTTGTCGATGACTCCGGTGGCGGTGTCCACGCTGTCGACCACCACGTACATGAGCCTGCCCCCTCCGGCGGCTTCCACCGCATGGGCATAGCGGGTATCGAAGGTTATGAGTTCTGCAACAGTCCCGTATATCCCTGGGTGGTTGTCCTTCAGGTTGGCTATGAAGCTCAACGCAGGATTCGCCAGCTGCGGAGAAGCCCTCACCTTGTGGATGGACGCCTTCTCCTTGAGCTCCAAGAGCTCGCGGTCCAGCTCTGCCATCTTGGCGTTTATCTCCTTTATGCGCTTGAATGACCTCTCGAGCTCTCCGCTCAGCTTCCCGACCTCTCTCTTGAGGAATTCTATGTCTTCGGCCTCCTCCTGCTCGAACTCCCTGGGCAGGATGCCGCGCTCCTCCTCCATCTTGGCCTCGATGAGCTCCCTCTTGGCCGATATCTCTGATTCCAGGAGCAGGAGCCTCTCTCTTGCCGAAGAGAGCTCCTCTTCCTTGGCGTCCAGCGATCTCCTGAGGCTGCTCAGGCCCTCGTCCTCTACCTGTCCGCCTGCGGCCGCCAGGGCCTTCTCGGCTTCCGCCAGGCTCCCCTTGAGCGTCTCCAGCTCTTTCTCCACGGCCTCGACAGCATCCTTGTCCGCGGCTATCTGGGCCTTGAGCTTCCTGTGTTCGATCCCGAGGGACACCAGTGCGTCCTCCCGGTCCTTGATCATCTGCTTCCTCGAGCCGATGGAAGCTTTGAGCTCCTCCAGCCTCCTGATGAGCGCGTTGGTCTTCTGCTTGGACTGCATCTCTGCGCTGGTCTGCGCCCGCTTGGCGTCCAGTTCTGAGATGCCCCTCTCCACCCCGGCCATCGCCTGCTCCTTCTCATGCCTCTCAGCGGCGAGCTTCGAGTCCTTCGCGGCGGTCTCCTCCAATTCCTTCTCGAGCCTCTGGACCTCTCTTTTGATGAGGGTGCCCTTGGCATCGGTGAGCTTCTTCTTGGAGTCTGTGTATCTTATCGCGACCTCTTTCTCCCGGCCCAGTTCGTCTAGGAAGACCCTCCTCTCTCCCAGTATGACGCGGGCCTCCCGGATGCGTCCATCGACGGTCTGGAGCTCTCCGATGGCCTCCTTCTTCTTGGCCTCGAAGTCGGCGATCCCGGCCACGCTGTCGATGATGCCCCTCCTCTCCTTGCCGTTCATGTTGATTAAGCGCTGCACTTCGCCCTGGGCGATGGTGTTCCGCCCGCTCTCGTCCAGGCTGTGCTTTTTGAGGGTCTCGAGTATCGAGTTCCGGGTCGTGCGTTTCCCGTTGAGCCGGTACTTTATCTTCCCGTCCTCCCTGATCGCCCTTTTTATCTCGTAGGATTCGCCGCCGTTCTCGCTGCTGAAATGGAGTATGACCTCTGCGCTCTTGGAGCCGGCATAGATGAGGTCCTTGACCTTCTTGGCTCTTAGCGATCTCAAGCTCTTCTCCCCCATGGCGAAACGTATGGCGTCGCACAGGTTGGACTTGCCAGAGCCGTTGGGGCCTGCGAAGCAGATGAACGTCTGCGGCAGCTGGACATCGGCGGCCTTGAAGGATTTGAAATTCCTCAGTTTGAGGCGTGAGATGTAGACCATCTTATCTTCAACCGAGCCATAATCTCAGGGCAGGTTAAAAAGCATTTCCGGTGGGGGTGGTAAATAGATTACCTATGGACTTCCGTTTGAAACGCTCCGCGTTTCAAAATCCAGATGACTCCGTCATCTGTCTCTCGACGAACTTCGTTCGTCAAGATCGTCCACTTTTTCCTGAGGCGAAACCCAGGACACAAAACCCGATACAGATGAAAAAGTGGACTTGGGGGGAATCGCACCCCCGGCCTCTCCCATGCCAAGGGAGCGCTCTACTGCTGAGCTACAAGCCCAAAATTTCCTTAGGAGAGACACCGGGTAAATTTTGATCAAACTTCAGCCGGCCCCACTAAGGATAAGGGATAAAGATATTAAATAATCTTCAGGCCGGTGAGATGAACGTCACTGAGTCGCCGCGAACCAGCACGGTGCCCACGCCCCTCTTCACTTCGCCGTTCACGAGCTGCTCGGCCTTCTCGAGGACGATATTCATGTGCACGTCATAGGCTACCATGACTCCCCTGAACTCGTATCCTCCCTTCATACCAACGATAACGGTGTTGTTCAGCGAGCCGTTAAGCACGTCGAACGGTCTTCTCTCTGGCATAAAATCTCACCTCAAAAACAAAGTTTTCTAATCTATTATCGTAGTCTTTATAAACATGCGTCAATTCTCATGGAGTTTGATGAAACTTTAACCTCGTTTTGCTCATGGGAAAGTCTCATTCGGCGTTGACTATCGTCTCTATCCTGCCCGGCCCCTTGAAAATCAAAAGCTTGTCAGCGGTGTTCCGGAGCGCCGCGCTGAAAGCCACATCTGTAGCTATTATCATGGTCTTCTTGCCGCGTGCCTTCGCCTTCACCAGCACCGGCCGGTAATCGGTGTCCCTGGTCATGAGCGCGATTACATCCACCCCCGGATCCAATACATACTCCATGGCCTCTATCGCCATGGTGACGTCCACGTCCCCGGTCGTTATGATGGTCTCGAAGCCCTGGTTGACCATGGCCTCTATCAGCTTGTCTGAAGCGTACTGGTCCAGGTATATCCTGGCTATCCTGATGTTGCCGTGCTTTGAGAGCTCCTTCTTGATTTCACCCAGGTCCACGTTGAACGCTTTCCTGATGGTGTTGGGCCCGTCCACTAGGAGGGCAATATCTGGTTTCTTCTTCCCGAAAACCCCTTTGAGGTCTATCATATTCAGCGCCTGAATCCGAAGAACGTCTGGGCGTTCCTTGCGGTCGCTTCTGCGACCTCGTCCGTTCCGATCCCCCTCACTTCCGCGATATATGCTATCGCTTCCCTTATGCTATCCGGGGTCCTGCCCACGTATGGGGCATCGCTCTCGACAAGCAGTCTATCGAGCGGCACGGTATTTATAACTTTCCTCCTCTCCTTGGAGCGCATGTGGGTGACAGAGATGTAACCGCCCATATCGACGACCTTCCCGGCCTGCCCGGCGCTCCCGGAGAAGAAGTGCATGAGCACCCTCCGTCCGGCCACCATCCCGAGTATGTCGTCCACCGCGTCCTTGGGCAGCTCGTTGTCGTTCGGATTGTTCCTCGAATGAATCACCAGCGGCAGCTTCATCCTGTCCGCCAGCTCAATCATCCTTGAGAATACTTTCCGCTCGGCTTCCAAATGTTCCCTGGTGGTCGCCCACTTGTAGTCAAGACCGACCTCTCCGATGGCGTTCGGCTTTCTCTCCTCAATGAAAGCCACCCATTCGTCCAGCTTCGATATATCGCTCTTTATCGCGGTCTGGGGGGCGATGCCGAGCACGAACGGATATCCCTTCTCTTTTGCCAGCGCGGCCGCCTTCTGGTTGGAGGAATGGGAGAATCCGACCACCACCGGTATTATATCATCAGGCAGGGAATACCCTCTCTTCATGTCGAAAAGATGGCAGTGGGAGTCCACCAGCGTCATAATCCAGGTTTAAAAACCTTAAGCATTTATAACCTATAGTTCTCGAATTGTCAG
>JBFLVJ010000014.1:0-38000 GCA_040758595.1 Microcaldota archaeon
AAGAAGCCCCTGTGGAACAGGTATTATCGCAATATCCATGCGGTTCAACAGTCTATCCGCAACTTTGTGAAGAAGGGTTTTGTGATGCCTAAAATGTTCGCCTATTTATGTCCCTGACTATTAGGCTGTAATTTTCTCGAATATTGGAGAGATAACCGTTATCTCCTTCAAAAAATCAAGGTTGTTGTCCCATTAATTATTGTCTCTCTTCGGTGGGTATTACTTTCCTATTCGAAGGTCAAGAATTTGGTCAAAACTTCCAGTGAAAATCTTGACCTAAAAACAGGTCAAAAAATGAATGAAAAACGCCGAATTAGCCGCTAATTCCTTGATTTATACAGGAATAGCTGAACTATTATTTTATGTGGGGGTGGTTGGCGGATTCTACCAACCGGCCAGCTCGCCTTCTGCAAGGATTAATCCTTTCTCATACATTCGGGCATTGTCTGAGTTAAACTCATACTTCACATCTACAAGTAACTTCTCTGCCGACAGTATTTTCCATGATTTGCACTTAAAACGGGTCATTCCTTTCTGTCTTCCAGATGCAATAATCTCGAATGATAAAATGAAATGGTGCGCGTCTTGAGTGACTTTGAAATCCTCTGAAGGAGATAGGTAAAACGAGCGTTGGGTTGTTGCGATATTTTCTATGTTGAATGTTTTACATTCCAGATAATGGGCGCTTCCCGTATCGTCGATAAACTCAATATCCGGGTACCCCATAGCTTTCTTATGCCCCTCCTTCGTGCTCGGCACATCTGCCTTATATCCGAGCTTGTTTAAGGCGGTCTTAACGAATGGCTCCATATCATTCCCAACCTCATTTGGCCGCTTCCGAAGGATGCCGTTTCGATTAATATCTGCCCCTGCCATCTGAGCCGCTTTTTTTAGGTTGTTCAAAACAGCCATATCCCGACTATCTTTCGGGTTAAATGGAATAATAGTATGCCCACAGAGTGATTCAATCACAAGTTTAAGTGGAATGTCCTTTAAGGGCCGAAGCATCTGTTTTATCGTATTCTCCAATCGTGCAACATACTCCTCATCCATACCGGCCACCTAACCATCCTTTTTTCTGAACACTACGATCCGATTCGTATTGGTGCCCAGATAGTTGTTATCCACGCCCCAGATATTAGCAGTTTTCGTAAATTTCTGGTCATTGATTACAATCCCAAAGCATTCAAAGCCCGCATCGATGCCTAATGGGACAACGTACTCGTCAAGTTTTATGGTTCCCTTCCTGACTTCCCCGACTTCAAAAGCAACCCATCCGCCTCGTTTGGTTATTCGGCATAACTCTTTGAAAACCAAACCCATTTTTTTAGACCAATCATCGACAGTTCTCGACATGGTTATCTTTTTTGCTATTGCTTTATCATCAAGCGAATTAAACCAGCACCTTAGCCAATTATCAGTGGAGTATTGAACGATGTCTAAGAAAGGCGGGGACGTAACAGTTAGTTGAACGGACTCGGACTCGATTTGAGGAGTGTTTGAGGCGTCTTCGGTAAGAAATACCGCGCTCTTGCCTGCCCTTTTTAGGTTACTGATTAGGTCCGAGCTTAACTCTTTCGTCAATTGCTTCGTCTTCTTAAGAATCAGTTTCTTTACATCGCGATATTCGGGTTTCTGATTGCGGAGCTGATTAATCCTAATCTGCCTTTCTGGAGTAACCGCCTGGTTCGGGGGGAGTGTGTATACCGAAAAGAAGCCGCTGGAATGTCCAGTAAGTCTATTAGTTGCCACCATCCTAATCCATCTATCAATTTCATCCTCGGTTCCGGCTTCCTTTCTTTGTCGAAGATACTCCCTTAAGGAAACAATCTCTCCTTCCGTATCGGGGTGGTAAAACATCGTCAAATCAATCTCGGCCTTTTTACTTTTATCAAAGGGGATTGATTTCAATCGATTTGAAACATCTTCAATACTAGGCGGTGATAATCTTGGTTGCGCGAGAATCTGACTTAGGGGATTTATGTCATTCGCGATTACTCTTCGTCCCCGTAAAGCAGCTTCAACCGGCGTAGTTCCCCGACCGCTGAACGGGTCATAAACAATATCATCCGGTTGGGTAAATTTCCGTATGAAAAAAGCTGGGAGTTGGGGCTTAAAACAAGCTCGATAGGATACCTCATGAATCGACTCTGTTTGGCGCTGTTTCGATGTCCAAAATTCATTGACGTATTTTTTTATCAATTGACCGTGTACTTCTTCTTCGATTATCTTAGTGGATTTCTCATCCATCAAGTTTAGCGAAAGGTAACCGTACTCGTTGAATTGGAACTTTTCTAAAAATTCGTGAAACCCAACATCAACCGGATTCATACCACCCACCATAATAGATTATAGGAAATATCGTCGTTATATATGCCCATTTCAAGCAGACTTTATTTATAAGCATTTTGTAAGAAGACTTCCGCGGGTTTTTTCATGAGGATAGTATTAAAAGCAAAAATTAAAGTATCATATTAATAATACAAATATTTCCTTGCCGAAAACTCAAGTGGAACAGATTGGTATGGTATCCAAACATCGTATCTTCAATGGAAAGCGGTACGACTTCTATTTTATGAGTTCAAACGGTCAAGTAATTGATAATGTTGCTGCCAGTTTAAGACGAGCAGGAAGATACTATCGAGTAGTTGATACCGGCTATACCTACATCGTATATGTTGAGGCGTAGTTATGCAAGATAAGGCAGGATATTACGCCGCTCCCCTTTCGAATGCAATGAAAGAGTATGTTAAAAATATTGATAATTTCAATTATTTTGAGTACATCCTTTTTCAAGGGAGTAAAACCCTTATCGAAGAGAACTCATTTTATCTAAGACAAATAGAACAAGAAAATACGAGCGACAAAGAAGAGTTAAATTTCGTAAAAGGCACAAAAAGAAAAAGTAAGTTTTTCATGCCCTTTGTTAGACAACAAGTTTTCATTTTTCATGTTCATTTGTTTGAATATTTCCTGTTGAATATTATCCGTGAAATTTATCAACGAGAAAACCGAGCGTTGAAAAGTTGCAGTAAAATGATGAAAATCAGTGACGTTGCACTTGCGTTAGAAGAAAATAGATTACTGGACGCAGTCATAGACACGGAATTGAGTGAAATAAGAAACGGGAGTTACAGAGACCTGGTAGATTATTTCAAGAAGCACTTTGGAATTGATCTAGCAAAAAGCGGTATTTCGGATAACAAAATAATTGAGATTTTCCAACTAAGACATGTTATCGTACATAACAACGGAATAATTGACCGCGAATTTAAGAATAAAGTAAAAAACAAGAAATACGTCGAAGGAAAGAAAGCCTACCTTAGTAGCGGGGATTTTGACCGAGTGCGTAGCATATTGTTGCGTATGGCACGATTTATTGATTCAAAATGTTCTACAAAATATAAGCTGGATTCGATATCTTAGGTTCCTGGAACTACCCAGACCTAGCTTTTTATCCTCTGCCCCTCATCAGTCCTGCGGCGGTCGTGGTTTGCCTCTGCTCTCAGAACGGTTCTGGGGTATCTTCCCCTGCATTCATACTCGTTCTGAGTTTAGTGTTTTTGAGTATGTAAGTCCATTCAAAATAGGTATATTTATATATCTTTTTAGCATAGATATATCTTATGAAAAGCGAGCAGGTCCAGCTGATGCATTCCCCTACGCTCAATACAGTGCTTATGGTAGAGAAAGCGCTGCAGGGGGCGAAAGAGATAATCAAGATCTCAGAGCTGAAGCGGCGGCTTCCCAAACAGGTTATGCACTCAACGCTTATGCAAATCCTCGATTACCTCCAGGAGAGCGGCAAGGTTCTCATCACCACCAAAGGAGTGATCTGGATCTATCGTCCCCCAGCCGAATTGGAGAAACTCAAGCAAAGGGGACTAGAAATATGAACGGCAAACGCCCGGTCAAGGTCATCCTGCTGGACCAGGCCAAAGACGAGTTTGAAGAGCTTAACAGACTTGTCGGGGAGCAACGGCCTTCGGGCCGGTGGTGGACGTGGTATTCGAGATGGGCCGGAACGGTTCGGTATCGCTGGACGCACTGCGCCTTGTAAACTGGGAGCCCACGAGATTCCCGGAAAGCTCTGGCCAGTACTCGATAGATCTGCTGGACGGTGATGGACGGCTCCTTCGCAGCTATATGCCTTCCAGCCGACATTCGCGCTTCTTGGCGATCCTCCCGCTCCAATGGATATCGCGCTCGTGGCCCGAAAACTGGAATACGATGATAGCACGGCATCCCTCGTAATCCGGGAGGGGAGCAGCGTTCTTCTAAAGAAAGAGCTCCCTGACGGCACCCCGTGCGTCACGGACTCGGTGTGTTCGGAAGGCGAGGATGCGTTCTCTTGCCCTTCAGATTGCGATGGATCATCGCAGGATGGCTATTGCACCGGATATCCCGATAGCCTGTGCGACCCGGATTGCAGCCTCGGCACTGACCCTGACTGTCTTCACGATGGCCCTTGCTGTCTTCCAGCATGCCTTCTGCTTGTTTTGGCGATGCGGATAGGGATCGCTTGAACCGCACCCTGCCCGGACCCTTACGCATCTGCCGTTGCGACACCGGCGGCTTGAAACGCGCGGCATAAAAAGCTTCCATGCCAATCCTGTCCGTGGACATCGTAACCATCCTGCTGACCGTCCTGGGCCTCGCCTTCTTCGAGAGCGTCACCAGCCTGGACAACGCCATAATAAACAGCGAAGTGCTCACCAAGATGTCAGAGAAGGCCAGGAGATGGTTCCTTCTATGGGGAATGCTCATCGCGGTGTTCGCCATACGGGGCGTCCTGCCGGCCATCATACTCTATTTCGCGAACCCATCGCTCGGCATAGACGGCGTGGTGACGGCGATGTTCAGCGACGACCCGGCGGCGGCCGAGGCCATGGAGCAGAGCGGGCCGATCCTCCTCATAGGCGGCGGCGTGTTCATGGTCTTCCTGTTCTTCCACTGGCTGTTCATGGAGGAGAAGCATTTCGGCCTGCCGCACGAGCCGTTCTTCAAGGCGCAGAGCGTATGGTTCTTCGCAGTCGTCTCCATCCTGCTGATGGCGATAACATGGTTCGCGATAGAGCGCAGCCCGCTGATGGCTTTCGGGGCGGTCACCGGCTCGACGGCGTTCTTCATAGTCCACGGGTTCAAGCAGAACGCCGAGCTGAAGGAGAAGGAGCTGCGGGAAGGCGCCGGCAATCTCACGGACATGAGCAAGCTCCTCTACCTGGAGGTGATAGACGCCACGTTCTCCATAGACGGGGTCGTGGGCGCGTTCGCCTTCACGATGGCGGTCCCGCTGATACTAGTAGGCAACGGCATAGGCGCGGTCGTGGTCCGCGAGCTCACCCTCAGGAACATAGAGAACGTGAAGAGATATGTCTTCCTGAAGAACGGGGCGATGTACTCGATACTCGCGCTCGGCGCGATAATGATAGCCGACAGCTTCGGGATGCACATCCCGGCATGGCTCTCCCCCATCATAACCTTCGCGGTGGTGGGCTTCTTCTTCCTGAAGTCCAAGGATCGGCTTAAGAACGAGGAGGCCCGGGAGCCTGCTGCAAATTGACTTAGTGGGCTCGGCCAGCCTAATCTTATGGCTGCTTCTGGACGGCCTCGCTCAAGCGGCGCAAAAGCACCGCTTGGGCAGTTCGGGCTCCTCTTACGTCTTAATTGCAGCACCCTAGCTCGGGAGAGCCGCAAGATATAATAACGGGAAACCCAAGTATCCTGCGTGGCCATATCGATAGAGACGACATTCATAGTGTTCTCCAGCATAATCTTCCTGGGATACCTAGGGGAGAAGCTCTCCCACCGGCTGAACGTCCCTAGCGCAGTCTTCCTCCTCGCGCTCGGATACCTGCTGAAACTTAGCGGGGCGTTCGACATCTCCGCGATACTCGGGATCCGCGAGATATTCGGCGGCATCGCCCTGGTGATACTGCTTTTCGACGGAGGCATCTCGCTCGGCAACGGGGGCGGGCTCTCCAAGAGCGGAAGGGGGGTTTTGACCGCGATACTGATAACGGCCCTGTCCATAATCGGCCTTGCCGCCTTCTTCAAGTATGTCATGGGCGTTGATCCGCTGATAGGCGCGATACTCGGGGCGATAGCCGGGGGCATCGGCTCCACGACCACCATCTCCATCATCAAATCGCTTTCCCTGCCCAAGGACATCGGGGATTTCGTCACTGTCGAGGCCTCCATGACGGACGTGTTCTCGGTGATACTCACTGTGGTCATGGCGTCCGCCCTAGTCACAGGGGTGCTAGAACCGGAAGCGCTGGCGCAGAGCACGGCCGCACGGTTCCTGCTCGGCCTGGGCGCGGGGCTGATGGTGGGGTTCATCTTAGTGGTGTTCCTGTCAAAGACCACGAAGCACAGCCAGTACATGATATTGTTCGCCGCGACCCTGGCGCTCTATGCGCTCGTCGAGCTGGGAAACGGAAGCGGTGCGTTCGCGGTGCTGGTGTGCGGGATCATGTTCGCCAACCAGCACAGGCTTTGCCGACTGCTCCATATAGAGGAGGTGAAGAAAAAGGTCTTCCTACAGGAGATGCATGCAGAGATATCCTTCATAGTGCGCACGTTCTTCTTCGTCCTGCTCGGCATCATGGTTGACCTCGGCGACATACAAAGCCTCCTCTACGGGCTCGGGATAATAACGACGCTCTACGCGGTCAGGTTCATCGTCCTGAAGCTGACGACCTGGGGGAGCCCCCTGAGCCAGTATTCCGGGGTGCTGACCGCCGTGAACCCGAGGGGCATCACCACCGCAGTGCTGGTCACATATGTGATACAGAAGGTCGCCGATGCGCTCTCTTCCGGGCCGGATGCGAGGCTGGAGACCATTCTTCTGCAGATGGAAGGCTTCCCAGAGATATCCCTTTACATCATAATATTCAGCATCGTGTTCACCAGCGTCCTGGTACCCATCGCGGCCAAGAGAGTCAAAAGCGCAGGCATACCCGCAGAATGATGCAGGGCCATCTGCAACCCGGGATATTCCGCGGCGGTCTCATTGGATGTCCATAGCCAGTTTCGAGACGAAGATGCCCCCCACGTCCTTGTAGAATATGTCCATGACCATGGTGGCCCGCCCTTCATTCTCCGCGTCGAAAAGCTCTGTGCCTCCGTATAGCATGTTCATGGCATCGCCGAGATCCCGCGCCGCGATCTCGTTGGACGCCTCCGGAAGCGAGGGGCGTATCATGAGATTGGCGCCGTCCTTCAGTAATGCGACTGCTTTCTCGGCTAGAGCGTCGGCTCCGTCCACTTTGACGGCAAAATCTAGGCCGGCTTGTAGCCAAAGACCGAAAATTCCGTCTCGGGAGGGATGCCGTCTCTTCATGGGCCTTCCTGATGTTCTCGAGAGCTACGCCGAATCTCGCGACAAGTTTCTGGAGCGGGGCTATCGCTGCACTTGAATACCCCGTATGCGACGCCCTCCTGTCCGCTGGTTTGTCTCATGATATCACGTTATATATAACAATTATAAGAAGGCATCGTGCCGGTTCCGGCAGGGAGAAAAGGCGCCTAAGAGCGCTCTTTCAAATCGATGTCTATACCGCCGCCGACCTTGAGCACGATGTTGTAGACGACCGCGCTCAGGAAGCCGAATATGAACATCCCCACGGCCGAGACCAGAAGGCCCACCACGCCCATCACGAACATGATGACCAACCCGATTAGCATCTGCATCAAGTCCGCTCCGGCAGCAAGGCCCACCAGGCCCATCACAAGAGCCAACAAAGTATAGATGACCAGGAAGATGGCGCCCAGGACGAATGTCCAGACGGCAAGCAGCCGTCCCAAAGATACCGCACCGATATGAGTTAACGTAGCTTTCATGCCAATGCTTCGGAAGGAAAGCAATATATCTGTTGCGCTCACTCCAGGATGGCCTTGTCTATCCGGTTCACGATATCGGTCGGAAGAAGGGCCGGACCCTTGACTTCGAACCACTCGATGCTCTCCTTCACCCGCACACCGCAGAACTCGAGCACTGACTTGTCTAGGACCAGGCGGGGCGGGTCGTTGCGCGCCCTGGCCTCGGCCTCGCTCCTGCCATAGGTCCTTATGACGATCGCCTCCTTGCCATTGAACTTCCTCTCTATTATGGTGCCGCTGTCCGGGGCGGCCTTGAACTCGTAGGCGAAGCCGGAGTTGAAGACGTGCTCGATGAAGCCCTTTAGCATCGCGGGCATGTTGTACCACCAGACCGGGTGGATGAATATCAGCCGGTCGGCCTTCGCCACCAGCTCCTGGTAGCGCCGGACCATCGCGAGCTTGCCTTCGCTCTCCTTGTTCAAGCGGAGGACAGGGTCGAATCCATCTGCGTAGAGATCTATCACCTCGACCTGCCTGAACCTCTGCTTGAGCCGGCCCTGCACGTGCCTGAGGATGGCTGCGCAGTGGCTCTTGATGTTGTCCGGGTGGGTGAAGATGATAAGGTCCATACGTGTATTGGGACGGAAGGGATATTTATTCCTAGTGCGCAGCGCCCCAGGATTCGAGCGCCTTCTCGGATTTCCTGAGAAGGTCTTTGGCGGTGTCGAATGTCAGCCGCCCTAGCGCGTCCTCGGGACGCAGCCATTCGTAGCCGACATGCTCGTTTGAGACCTTGACCTCTTCAGGAGATGCGATGTGGCCGAGGAAGAAAACCACCTCCTTGCTGACCTTCTGCGGCCCCCTCTGATAATGGTATTCGATGCGCTCCCTGAAACCCCGGATGATCTCCACGCTAGAGATGCCGGTCTCCTCCAGCAGCTCGCGGAGCGCCGTCTCGGCTTCGCTCTCGTCGGCCTCCACATGGCCTTTTGGGAAATCCCAGTGGCCGGCAGTGTAGTGCAGGAGGAGATAGAGCCTGCCCCCATCCTCCGAGAACAGCACTATTCCGCAAGATTTCTCATCTGGCATGTGAAGGACTGGATAGGGGCAAATTTAAAAAAGGATGCAACCCAATGGATACACAATTACCGCTAATTAGGTGTTATCGAATGGGAAAATTTCCAGAAGCCGACGCAGTGATCGCGCAGATAAACATCTGCAGAAGGTGCAAGACCAGGAACAAGAAGACCGTGCAGAAATGCAGGAACTGCGGCTCGAGCTACATGAGGCCCAAGCGAAGGGAGATCAGGGCCAAGAAGTAGAGTCATCTCCTCTGAAGGCTCCTGAGCATCTTGTACATCGCCACCAGTTCCTCCAGCGTGAAGAGTTCCAGCTTTTTCTTGAGCATCTTAAGGAACGCCAGGTCGTGGATGAAGAGGCGTATCAGCTCGGATTTGCTCAGCTTCTTCTTCCTCAGCAGCAGGATGTAGCGCGCCCGCGATAGCGGCGGCAGGCGCCTGATCAGCTTCTCTATGGCATCCCCGCCGCGGATGGCGTCTACCGTCTCCTCCATCAGGACTATCTCCTCGTCCAGCTTGGATTCGCTCTTCTCTTTCCTGACTATGGCTTCGGCTATCAGGGCACGGATGTTCTTGTCCCGCCTCTTCTCTTCGGCCTTGACCGCCACTACCCGCACAGGAATCAGCGCAGCGCCGGTCGGCGGGGGCCTTGGTGTCCCATACTCCCTTCCAGAGAGGATCTGCTGGAGCTTCCATGTGACAATCCCTTTCCTCATCATAGGCTGGGCTATGAACGAGTACACCGGCAGGCCGGAGTGCATGCCGACAGACTCCTCGATGACCTTCGTGGCGATATCCTTGGTCTCGATGCTCGCTTTCTCCTTTATGACCTCGGTCTTCCTGAGTTCCGGGTTGTAATATGTTATCGTGTAGCTCGTCGTGGCTTCCTTCTCGCCCTTGCCCTTCTCCTGCTCCTTGCTGCTGCGCTCGCTGACGGCCCGGGCCATCACGCTCGCCTCGGTGAGGTCCCGCTGGCCGCGCATTATGCTCTCGCTGGCCACCGCCTGCTTGAGGTAGGTGCTAAGGGCCGTGTCCTGCTGGGCCAGTGTCTGCATCATGAGGATGGGCGCCATATCCATCTTTGAGAGATCGAACGAATAGGGCTTAATGAAGCGCCTGGCCATGAGAGAAGCTCTTCAAAATCTTTATAAAACCTTGCCAGTATCATCAGATGGCTTATTGATTGTAGTCATAAAGCTTTAGGTGAACCAATGAGTAAAGGCGGAAACGGAGAATTCGCTGGAAGGAACACGAAGCGCAAGCGCAAGTCCCAGCGATGGCTCTCTAAGAGATGGAAGAGGAGGAAGCTCAAGCTCAAAGAGAAATTCGACCCGCTCGAGGGCGCCCCGCAGGCTCGCGGAATAGTCCTGGAGAAGGTGGTGCTGGAGCAGAAGCAGCCCCACTCGGGCCTCATCAAATGCGTGAAGGTCCAGCTCATAAAGAACGGCAAGGTCGTGACCGCCCACGCGGTCAGGGACAAGGCCATCAACTACATCGACGAGCACGACGAAGTGGTGCTCGCCGGCATGGGCGGATCCCAAAGAGGCCAGATGGGTTCTGTGCCCGGTGTACGCTACAAGGTGGTCTCCGTGAACAACGCGGATCTACAGATGCTCAGGAAGGGCAAGAAGGAGAAACCGAAGAGGTGATCCTATGGATATGGTATTCGGCAAATGGTCTGTTGAGAATATCGAGATAAAGGACCAGAGCCTCGCTCAGAACATCTCCCTTAAAGGCATACTGGTGCCCCACACCTTCGGAAGGCACAGCAAGAAGGCCCTCGGCAAGACCCAGGTCAACGTCCTGGAACGCCTGGCCAACAAGCTGATGAGGGGCGGAACCGGCGAGAAGACATCGGGCAAGGTCATCCGCACCAAGGGCAGGATGCAGGGCAAGAAGCTCCGCTCCCTCAAGGTGGTGGAGAACGCTCTGACCGTGGTGGAGAAGGAGAGCGGAGAGAACCCGATACAGATCCTCATCCGCGCGCTCGAGAACGCGGCCCCCCGCGAAGATACCACGAGGGTGTCGCACGGAGGAGTCAGCTACCAGATAGCGGTCGACGTGTCCGCGACGAGGAGGCTCGACATGGCCCTGCGCAACATGGCGCTCGCGGCCCTCATGAGCTCTTTCAACAAGCCGAAATCGCTCTCGCAGGCCCTGGCGGACGAGATCCTCTCGACGGCCAAGGGAGACGTGCAGGCGAGCTACGCCATCAAGAAGCGCGACGAGACCGAACGCATGGCTCGCAGCGCCAGATGATGCGCCACGGATCCGGGAGGCCTGATTGGCGGGCCTTCCCATTTATCTTTCTCGTTTTCATTTTCCTGTCCTATTCCTTATTCATCGAACCTGGCGGCCTGAACGTGACCACCAACCCATTCGATCTGTTCGGCAGCCCGGAAACGCCCGTGAGGATAGTCTTCATCAGCGACATCCATGCGGTATATGAGCCTCCGGGCAATATGGAAAAGGTCGTGGAGCGCATCAACGCCCTGGAACCTGATATCGTCCTCCTCGGCGGGGACCTCATCGAAGGGAGCCCGAACGAACTGCCTCTGCTAGAGCCGTTATCGGGAATCATGGCTCCCCATGGGACCTTCGCGGTCCTCGGAAACCATGATTATGGCTCCTGGGGCTGTCCTGCCGACGCTTCGGTGGCTGATGAGACCGAACGGGCGCTGGAGGGGATTGGCATCACCGTGCTGAGGAACGAGAATGAGATTCTCGAGGTGCAGGGGGAGAAGTTCGCTCTTATCGGGCTCGATGAGTATTGGGTGTGCAGGAACGATTATGCCACGGCGAGCGCAGGAGTGCCGGATTACATGCCTAAGGTAGTGCTGGCGCACAACGAGCTTGCGGTGGGGCCTGACGAGATAGCCGGGCCAAGCGTTATCCTCTCCGGACACACCCACTGCGGGCAGGTCAATGTGCCGATCATCACGAGACTGTTCTTCGGCCCTGATTTCGACGGGGCGGTCGGAGGGCGGGCGCAGATAGACGATGATACGGGGCTGTACGTGACCTGCGGCATCACGCCCGGAGGCATAAGATTCCTCGCGCCACCGGAAATCAGCGTAATCGAGCTACAATAAATATCTTTTCTCTCAGATTATGTTCAAGCCCTCGTAGTCTAGCCTGGATATTTCCGTTTCCGGTCTCGGGTTTCCGGTTTTGTAGCCGGATGCCGGCTGCAGGAAACGGGAGACAGATAGGACGCAACCCTCCGGTTCCGCCTTTTGGCTGAAAACATGCCATAATGCGGAGTTGAAAGGTTGATGGGCGGGTTCAAAACGGTTCCCGGTTTCGTTCTTGAGGTTTCGGGTCTTGCGCCCGGAACCGGAAACTGGACGCTGGGGCCGGGAATTTCCCGTCGAGGGCGATTTATTTATAAAATCGACCGACTTGGACGGAACGCCGCCCGAGCCGAGGACGAATTTTCAATTTGCCCGAAGGGAACACGATTCCCTCGAGGGCGTTTTTGTTCACAAAAAGGCCCGTTGAGACCGAAGGTCGAATGAGGGCGTCTCTATCCCTCCCCATCACCAGTGCGCTTCCGGGCTTATAGCTTCCAAGGCGTCCATGATGCGATCGGTCGTATCCTTGGTGGTGAGGGTCACCTGTCTCACGTATGACGGCTGTGTCGGTCTCAGCTCAGGGATCAGGAACAGCTCCCCGGGGATCATCGATATCACCGGCTGCCGATTCGCGATGCACAGGTTCGCGATCCTCGCCGCCTGCATCATATCAGGATTGTGCTTCAGCATGCCTTCGAACCCCCAAAGGAGGTAGAAGGAGTTCATGCGCTCGAAGAGCGGCGTGCCGTCGGCCCCCACAAGCGCCGGATGGAGCCGGATGCCGGGAACGCTCATCAGCTGATTGGCGGCATAGTCGGTCCTCTTGTGGGATAGATCCCGGATGTACCTCTTGTGGTTCTCGTATGCATCTGTCTCGGTCCGGATGCCGCACATCTTCGCCACTTCGCGCCAGGCGCTGTTGTTCGATATCCCGTAGAGGTTCAGCTGTCCGTTCTCGTTCGTGGATATCGGAGGTATCAGGTCCGGCCTCTCCAGCTTTACATACAGGTTTCCGCCTTTCACTTCAGTGCTAAGAAGGCCCGAGCCAAGAGTCGTGGCCTTTCTAGGGATAGCAATGACTGGATTTGCTTCAGTGCTAAGAAGGCCCGAGCCCTGGGCGTTGGATATGAGCTCTTCCATCTTCTCGTGGTCGATATCGACCGCATAGCCCTGGAGCTGCTTGTTGGCGATTTTCCTTGTCTGCCCGGCCACTATGGAACTGAGGAAATACCCCTCCCCCACGCCGGCTGCCCTCATCTTCTCACGGACATCATCGATGCTGAAGAGGAAGTTCTTGACCTGGGTCCCGCCGGTATCGGTGAGCGCCTTCAAGGCTGCGAGCATAGCAGCCATCGGGGCCAGCTCTTCCTCCACCGGAGACTGGCGGTTGATGCTCATATAGAGCTCAGCCAGGGAGAGCTGCACCTGTGTCGCCACCGGGCATAGCGTCGGCCAGTAGATGAGTTCCAGCGCCCTCAGGAAATCATGGCGATGGTCAGGGAAGCTGTCCTTCGGCCAGTAGTGCCGGAGATAGCCGACGCGCGCCCCTGCCAGGACCATCATCTTGGAGAAGCTGCTGGTATCCACTATCGGGACCCCGAGATCCAGGTTCGCGGCGCGCTTGACAGGGTCTATCCTCGTCCCCGGGTCCCTCCTGAAATGCTCGTAGATAGTATCGGCTACGACTATGATAGGACGCCCCAGTTCATCCATCTTCTTCCTGACGATTCCTATTATCTTGTCGAACCTCTCTGGCTCCATCGCCGTGCAAAGCGGGTTGCCGACTGTCGCGAATATGATTGCCTTCGTCTGCTCGTTTATCTGGTCTGCCAGGCTCTTTAGATCTATCTGCCCGTCATCGGTTATGCAGCAGGTCCGCACCTCCCCATGGGCGCGGAACACTTCGGCCAAGTGGGAAGGATATGTCCATAGAGGGATGACCACGTTAGAGCTTGTGAGCAGGCTCCGGTATTCGTTTATCAGCTCGAAGACATGTCGGAACTCTTCTGGTGTGGGGATGGTGCCGCTCTCTGATCTGGCTTTGAGGGAGCTCTCAAGCCCGGCTATCTCGCTGTCAGGGATCGACGGGATGGGCGGGAATATTAGGGCGTCGCAGAGGAGCCTCAATGCGCCAGCCACACCGGGGGTGATATATACGCCCGTCTCTGGGGGGACGGTCCCTTTGTCCAGGTTGCTTCCTTCCCGGATGCGCGCCTTCAATACCTCGTCTCCGCCAGGGACATATGCGTTAGAGCGGTCAGAACCCATGAATGAGACCACCCTCTGCTCGGCCCTCTTATAGCCGCGGTGCGTTCCGAAACCTGGGTATCTGGCCGGATCGCCGAAAGTGGAGTATATGATCTCCAATGAGCGGTGGGCTTCCATAGAAGCCGATTTGGCATACCTCTCGATCTCGTCATTGACAGGAGTCCGGTTGAACGCCGCCTGCTTGATCCTCGCTATGTGATCTGCGTGCGCCTGGTAATACGGCACCCTGAATTCGATCTCCGACAATCTCCTAAACCCAGCCATCATGAATCACCTAGTATCTTGATCACTTTACCCAAGGCCTCTTGGCACATGCGCTCCAGCGAAGGAGCGGAGCAGTCGCCCTCGTGCGGCGTCGCGATGACCCGCGGGTGCTCTACGAACTTTCTTGTCAGCGCATCAGGCTCCTCGTCAGGGTTCTTCGCCCGCCTCCAGAGCGCCGCATCATTGGGAAGCACATCGGTGCCGTATGCGGTCACGCCGCCGTCGCAGAGCAGGCAGTAGAGCGAATCGCTCTCGATGATCTGGTCACGCGTTATGTTGGTGATCACCCTCTCCAGGCAGTAAGGCAGGTCATTAAGCTCGTTCCAGCCCACAAGCGAATGGGTGCCGTCATTGAGCGGGAGCGCGATGAAGATGAAATCCGCCTCTTCCATGGCACTGCCCACGTCTGCCCGGTACGTTATCCCCAGATCCATGAGACTCTCTTTTCGATGCATATCATATGCTGTGACTTCGCAGCCGAAGCCGAGCTTGGCCATGCGGGCGATTATCGAGCCGATGTTGCCTGTCCCTAGCACCGCAACGTGCGAACCCATAAGAGGCAGCGATGGTGTCTCGAGCTGGGCCGGGGTGTCTATCCGGTCGAGCCTCAGTTCCGCAGCGATCCTGCTCTCCAGCCCCTCCTGATCAGACGGCCTCTGGAGGCCCAGGGAATCGGTGCAGAGGAAGATGTAATCGCAGGTCGAGAGCATCTCCGGGGGCAGCATATAGCGAGGGTTGAATATGTCCAAATCCTCTGAAACGTCGAATGCGCATAGGTTGCAATTGAAGCCATAGCGGAGGATGCGCGCCAGACGGTATGCATCACGCTCATCTCCGATGATGCCGACCTCTGTTCCGGCCAATTCAGCGTTCTTCCAGGGCTCGTCATGCCGATAGTCCGGCGCATCCTTCCGGTAGTATTCATATCTGGCGGCCCTGGCGATGCTCTCGTCCATCTGCCTAGCCCGGATGAGCATGTGCGCCACCGCATGTTCGGCATATTCGTCCGAGAACTTGGTGAATATGACGGGCCCGCGCCCCAGCGACGGCAACACCGAAGGGCCGTGCACCGAACGGAGGGCTAGCGCCATGCCGTGTTCGGCAACCGAGTTGGAGCTGAAAGATGGGCAGTTCTCCACGGAGAGCCCGATGGCTGAGAGCGTCTTGGTGTCGATGTGCTCTGTCCCGACGCTGAGGGTCACTATGCCCCGGGCAGGATGGAATTCCTGGAGGAAGTCTTTCTTGAAAAGGAAGGTCCATTTGGCGACCCAGATGTCCGCATCGTTCCTCGCGGTCTCCCGGTTGAGGGGGCCTTCGAAGACCACGTCGAAACCAGCATCGGCGAATGCCCTCCAGAGCCTTCTGCCCACTATCCTCGGCACATCGTATATCGCGATGGACCTGCCCCTGAAGAGATGCTTCTGGCTCCCTGCACCGGTATTCATTATTCTACACTTTCTATAATCGCATTTAAAATACCATCTGCCGCAACAGCTGGATTTTCCAGGAGTGTGAATTTTCACAGACATATCCATATTATTAGGTAAAAACCTTCGATATTCCCGAGATGTTTAGGCCGGCGCCCTGAGGAGGACGACGGCAGGACGCCCGCCTATATTTATATTACTTTCCGCACAAGGATAGCACAATTCTAATTCGGTGAATCCAATCTACCGAGCGTAAGGTGTACAAACATGATTGACCGGTGCTCCGGTCAATAGTAAAAAATTTCGGAAGGTGAATTTTTTATGGCAAGAAAAGAATTCGTAGTCGAAGAAGTGCAGAAGTTGATGGACAACATCAACAACGTCAGGAATGTCGCGATCATCGCGCACGTCGACCATGGCAAGACCACGCTGACCGACAGCCTGGTGGCAAGAGCCGGACTCATAAGCAAGGAGCTGGCCGGCGCCCAGAGAGTCATGGACTTCGATGAACAGGAGGCCGCGAGGGGCATCACCATCAAGTCCGCGAACATATCGCTCGGTTTCGAGCACGAGGGCCAGAACTACCTCATCAATCTCATCGACACCCCAGGCCACGTGGACTTCGGTTTCCACGTGGTGCGCGCCATGCGCGCTGTCGACGGAGTCTGCCTCGTCATAGATGCGGTCGAGGGTGTCATGCCCCAGACCGAGACCAACCTGAGGCAGGCGCTCAAGGAGAGGGCGCAGCCCATCGTATTCATCAACAAGATCGACAGGCTCATCAACGAGCTGAAATACGACTTCCCCCAGATGCAGGAGAGGTTCATCAAGATAATCACCCAGGTGAACAAGATCATCTCGGCCAACGCCCCTGAAGACAAGAAAGACGCCTGGCTTGTGAAGGTGGACAAGGGCAACGTGGCGTTCGGTACGGCCTACAACAAATGGGCGGTGTCTTACGCATCTATGAAGAAGTTCAACATCGGCTTCAAGGATATCTACGACAGATGCTCCAAGGGGGAGCACTCCTGGCTGGTGGAGAAGAGCCCGCTGGACGAGGTGCTCCTTGAGATGATCATCAAACACCTGCCAGACCCCAAGACCGCCCAGCCCTATCGTATCCCGGTGCTGTGGAAGAACGGGAACCTTGAGAGCGAGGGGGGCAGGAGCATGCTGGCATGCGACAACAAAGGCATGCCCATCGGCGTCTGCTTCGGTGTCGCCTACGACGAGCACGCCGGAGAGGTCGCAGTCGTGAGGCTGTTCTCGGGCAGCGTGGAGAAGGGCACAGAGCTGTATGTTCATTCCAAGAAGATGACAGCCAGAGTACAGCAAGTGGGCATCTACATGGGCCCGGACAGGGTCGCTGCCAACAGGGTCATCGCAGGGAACATCGGCGCGTTCGTCGGCCTCAAGGACGTCTATGTGGGAGAGACCGTATCGGGCGGCGAGATAGAGCCGTTCGAGCAGATAAAGCACTACTCCGAGCCGGTCATCACCAAGTCGCTCGAAGTCAAAGAGCAGAAGGACCTGCCCAAACTGATCGAAGCGCTGAGGGCGATATCAAAGGAGGACCCGACCATCAAGGTCAGCCTCAACCAGGACACCGGCGAACACCTTGTGAGCGGCAATGGAGAGCTCCATCTTGAAATCATCGAGTACAAGATAAAGAACGAGAAGAAGATACCTATCATCACCTCGCCGCCCATCGTCGTATACAGGGAAGCCCTTGTGGGCAAGTCCCCGGTGGTTGAAGGAAAGTCGCCCAACAAGCACAACCGGCTGAAAGTGACCGTGGAGCCGCTCGACCCTGCCATCGTCAAGGCGATCGAGGACGGCACTATAAAGGAAGGCCGCCCGAAGGGTCGTGAGGTATGGGAGAAGCTCGTGGAGCTTGGCATGGAGCGCGATGAAGCCAGAAGCATCTACGACATCCATAACGCCAGCGTCTTCATCAACGGCACAAAGGGCATCCAGGGCCTCAACGAGGTCGAGGAGCTGATGGTCCAGGGTTTCGAAGAGGCATTGGACCAGGGACCGATGGCCAAGGAGAAGGTGAGCGGCATAAAGGTGACGCTCACGGATGCCACCCTGCACGAGGACAACGTGCACCGCGGACCGGCCCAGATGATTCCGGCCATCAAGAGGCCGATATACGCTGCGATGCTCATGGCGGGAGTGACGCTCCTCGAACCTAAGCAGAAGGTCCTCATAAACACCCTGCAGGAATACTCGGGCGGCGTCATCAACATGACCAACGGCAGGAGGGGCACCCTGGTAGGCATGGAGCAGGAGGGCGAGAATGCCGCCATAACGACCATGCTGCCGGTGGCCGAGATGTTCGGTTTCGCCAACGAGCTCCGCGGAGCCACCCAAGGCAGGGCCATCTGGTACCAGGAATACGCCGGATACCACGCCATGCCAAGGGACCTTGTAGGAAAGGTCGTGCGGCAGATTAGGGAGCGCAAGGGAGAGAAACCCGACCCGCCCACTCCGGAATTCTTCATGGAGTGAATGCCACGGGCATTCATGTCATGGACGACGCTTCGTCCATGAACATGCTCGCGTTCGATGCGTCGAACGCGACACGACAGTCAAGAAGCGCTTTGAGCGTTTCTTGCCATGGAGTGAACGGCGCACCGTTCACGACAGTCTTGGACGGGTCCGCCGTCCAAGGACATGGAGTAGGTCGAGTCCCTTCTTTTCTTATCTTTCTTTTCATATCTATCTTTTTCTCATCGCCCCGAACCACAGCAAGCAATATAACCCGGGCGGCAGTAGTCAGCTCGTGCTGAGATTATTCGATACGATGTCACGATCAAAAAGGGCTTTCAGGCCGCCCGGCAAGAGGCCGGTGCGGATCTACACCTGCGGCCCGTCGGTCTACAATTACGCCCATATAGGGAATTTCCGCACCTATCTCTTCGAGGACGTGCTGGTGCGATATCTCCGCTACAAAGGCCACCGTGTCAAGCGGGTGATGAACATCACAGACGTCGAGGACAAGGCGATCATCGCCGCGCGAAGGGAGAGAAAGAGCCTGGCCGGATTGCAGAAAGAGAAGATAGACGCTTTCTTCAGGGACTACCGCAAGCTCGGGATGGCCATGCCCGACGTGGTGGCGAATGCATCCGACCATATCGAGGATATGGTACGGCTCATCGGGGTGATATGCGAGAAGGGATACTGCATCGAGGAGCGGGATGGCATCTATTTCGACGTGAGGCGTTTCAAGGGTTATGGCAGGCTGCGGGGGCTGGCAGGCAGGAGGTACCTGGGAAAGGCTAGGAAGGACGACTACAGCAAGGAGGGCCTCTGGGATTTCAGGCTTTGGAAGAGGTGGAGCCGCGGAGACGGAAACGTCTTCTGGGAGAGCCCGTTCGGCAGGGGACGGCCGGGCTGGCACATAGAATGCAGCGCAATGGCCATGCGTCACCTGGGCCAGTCCATAGATATCCACTGCGGCGGCTCGGACAACATCTTCCCGCACCACGAGAACGAGATAGCCCAGAGCGAAGCCGCCACCGGGCAGAGGTTCGCGGACTTCTGGCTCCATGCGAGACATTTGACAGTTGGCAAGAGGAAGATGTCTAAAAGCACCGGCAACGCGCTATTTGTGGAGGGCCTGGAGGAGAAGGGCGTCAGGCCCCGCTGCATCAGGCATTTCCTGATATCGAAGAGCTACCGGCGGAAGCTGGATTTCACCATGGAAGCCCTCAAGCGCAATGCCGCCAAGTGCAGAGAAGCAGGGAGGGTGCTGAAGAGACTCCGGAGGGTGCGCACTCCCGGAGGAGGGAAGAGAGGGGCGCTGATCGCGGCGTCGCTTCTTTCCTCATTCGAGAGGGCCATGGACGACGATTTGGACACCGGAAAGGCGTTCAAGGCCATATATCTGGCGATGATGAAGGCGGAGAAGGAGCTTGCGGCAGGCGCGCTCAGGAAGAAGGACTGCTCCGAAGTGGTTGGAGCGATGGAGAGGATAGCGTCCGTGCTCTGCGTATTCTAGCCGAGCCGGGCGAGTTTGCCTTCCTTCCGGGCCTTCTCGTACAGGAACCCGTTGAACAGATAGGCTGCTGCGAGCCAGATGGCGCTCAGGAGCGCCAGGGATGCCAAATCAGCCTGCCCTATCCCGACCATGGATTTGAGCAGATCGAAGGCGTGGACGCTCGGTAGGAGACGGATGTATGGAATCAGCCAGCCAGGATAGACCGAATCGATTGTGAAATAGACTCCTGAGAGGAGCACCGTCACGTCCGGTATTATGAAGGCGATATTGAAGGCCTCCTCCTTCATGAAGTAGCCCAGGCCCAGTGTGATTAAGCCGAGGGTGAACCCGACGATCCCCATGAATGCCATGGCCGTCAAAAAGAGCGGCCAGTCGCTCACCGTGAAGCCATATAGCAGGTTCGTCATGACCAGATAGATACCGACGACGAAAATCGCCTTGAGCGAGCCGCTGCCGGCAGCTCCCAGCGCCATCTCGATCCGGGAAATCGGGGATGCCATCAGGTAGGGCAGGGATTTCGACCAGTATTCCTCTGTGAACGAGCTGACCATCTCCAGGTTCAGGAAATAGACCACCCTCCAGCCCATCATGCCGAGGATTATCATGTCCAGGTAGACCGGATCCGAACCCAGATAGGTTATGAAGAACGTGAGGGTGAAGAGGAAGATCATGGGCCATATGAAGACATCCGCCAGCCTGAAAGAGTTGCGCTTGAGCGAATTGAGGTTCTTGTAGGTCTGGGAGTATATGCGCGAGAGGGAATCAAGCATCCTTTCCACCCCCTTCGGCCTTCTTGCCTTCGCCGCCCTCTTTGCCGGGCCCGTTTATCAGCTTGAGGTAGGTCTCCTCGAGCGTCGGCTCGAGCTCATTGATGCCGTATATCTCGCTGTCGCAACCGGAGATCACCTTCAGTATCTCCTTCATGCGCTTGTAGCTGTCCACGCTGACATGGACCAGGTTGGCAGAGCGCAGATGCGCCTCAACCCCTTTGATGGGAGAGAGCGCTGTGATGATGCAGCTCTCCCTTGAGCAATGGACCTCTATCGTCCGTTTGCTGACCACCCTGGCCTTGAGCTCCTCGGGAGTCCCGGTATCCGTCACCCTGCCGTGGTTGATGAACGCTATCCGGTCGCAGAGCTCCTCTGCCTCGAACATGTTGTGGGTCGTGAGCAGGATGGTGCGGCCTTCCTTGCGCAACCGCTTGACCACGTTCCTTATGTTTATGGCAGATTCCACGTCGAGGCCGACCGTAGGCTCGTCCAGTATCAGGACCTTGGGGTCGTTCAGGAGGCCCTTGGCTATCAGATACCTCTGCCGCATTCCAGAAGAGAGATCCTGCGCTACCAGGCCCTTGGCATCCTCGAGACCGACCTGCTTCATGACAGTCTCGATCTTCTTCTTGGGCTCTTGGACATTGTAGAGCAGGCAGTAATACATGAGGGCCTCCTCCACCGAAAGCGAGAAGATGACCCCTGAGAAGCCTGAGACGATGTTGATTTTTGTCTGGACCTGCTTGGTCTGCCTCGTGCAGTCCATGCCCAGTATCTCCGCATCCCCCTTATCCGGGGAAAGGATGCCGCATAGGATGCTGATGAGGGTGGTCTTGCCGGCGCCGTTGGGTCCCAGGAGGCCGAATATCTCGCCTTCCTTGACTTCGAGATCCACATCCTGCAGGGCGTGGACCGTCCTCTCGCCGCTCTTGTAGGTCTTGGAGACGTCCCTGGCTGATACTGCAGGAGGCATGATTGTGGATTTCACAGAAGCGGTTTATTAACCTGTCTCACTTCTCGAAAACCAAGCCCTGGAGCAGGGCAGAGTAGGTGATTTTCCTGAAGCCGGCCTCAAAGAGCCTCTTCGAGACTTCCTTCTCGATGTTCCTGCCCTTTCCCTTGCCGACTGAGCCGACGTAGTGGAAAAGCCGAGCGCCCTTCTTGCAGACGCGGTATAGCTGTTTGTAGAAGTCCAGTGAATAGAGGTCGGGGGCATGGGAGAGGCGCGGCGGGTCGTGTATCACGAACGAGAACATGCCATCCTGGAGATCCTTGATGAGGTCGACGACGCTGCCCTTCATCACAAGGATGCCGCCGTCTTCCTTGAAAAGGCGGTCGCTGAATGGATTCCACTGCGCCAGGGTTACCACAGCCTCGGAGACCTCACAGGTCACGACCAGCTTGACACCCCCCTGCTTGGCCGCCTCTATTGCGGTGTAGCCCAGGCCCATGCAGGTGTCTAGGACCTCGGCCTTCGCGCCATCGGGGATTTTGAGCGCCTTGACGACCTTCTCCGAGTATTCGAGCGGGGTCTTGAAATCCCGGATTAGATGCATCCGCAGGCCGTCTATCTCGAGTATGGGGACGCCGTTGTAGGGCTTCAGTTTGTAGTAGTGGCCGGCGAAGAGGTCGAGCCTGATGGGTCCGCCCTCGGTCTCTGCATAGAGGAAATTGTCGTCAGTGGTGTATGTGATAGTGGGCGTCTTGAGGAAAACCCGGCGCTCCTTCTTGCGTTTCCGGTTCCGTGTTACCGGTTTCGGTTTCGGCCCCATCCTATCAGAGCTCGATTGTCTCCTGGCCCATGAAGTCCCGGAGCGGCAGGGGGAGGACGACGGTCTTCTTGTCCTCCTGGAAGTTCTCAAGTATGGATATCATTATCCTTCCGACCGCAAGGCCGCTTCCGTTGAGAGTGTGGACGTAATCGAGGCCGCTCTGCCCCCTGAACCTCAGGTTGGCCCTTCTCGCCTGGAAATCAGTGCAGTTGGAGCATGACGAGACTTCCCGGTAGGTGTCCTGCGAGGGCACCCATACCTCAAGGTCGTAGGTCTTGGCGCTGGAGAATCCCAAATCCCCGGTGCACAGCTCCACGACCCGATAGGGAAGGCCGAGCAGGCCCAGGACGCGCTCGGCATCCTTGGTCAGGCTCTCGAGCTCCTGGAAGCTTGTCTGAGGATGGACCAGTTTGACCAGTTCCACCTTGTTGAACTGGTGCTGGCGGATGAGGCCCTTGATGTCCTTGCCGTAGGCCCCGGCTTCCCTTCTGAAGCAAGGGGTATATGCAGTGAGCTTTATGGGCAGGACCTTCTCTTCGAGCACCTCGCCGGCATAGAGGTTCGTGAGAGGCACCTCTGCGGTCGGGATGAGCCACAAGTCGTCCCCTTCGCATTTGTAGAGATCCTCCTTGAACTTGGGCAGCTGGCCGGTCCCGGTCATCGTCTGTGTGTTGACCAGGTAGGGCGGGGCCATCTCGGTGTAGCCGCGGGACTGGTGGACCGATAGCATGAAATTGATGAGCGCCCTCTCCAGTCTTGCAATGTCGCCTTTGAGGACCGCAAAACGGTGGTGGGCGAGCTTGACGCCTCTTTCGAAATCGATTATCCCGGTCTTCTGGGCAATGTCGTAGTGAGAGAGGACATCCGCGGAGGTTTTGCCGGGCTTGCCCTCCTCTCGGACCACCGGATTGGCGGATGAGTCGTTCCCTTGCGGCACGGATTCGTGCGGGATGTTCGGCAGGACCAGGACATTATCCTTTATCTGGTCCTCGAGGGTAGTGGTCTCCAGTGATATCTCCTTGATCCTCTTGGCTATCTCGCCAGAGCGGGAGATCTCTTTCTCTGCGCCCTCTCCGGCCTTCTTCTTCTCGTTGATGGCCATGCTCAGCTTGTTGCGCTCGGCACGTAGGTCCTCTTCCTCTTTCTTGACTTTCCTCCATTGCTGGTCCAGATCCACTATCTTGGCGAGTATCGCGTTGCCTTCCTCGGCCTGGTTGCGGCGCCGGAGGGAGGTCTCCACCGCCGAAGGGTCGTCACGGATTATCTTGATATCGAGCATGGCATCACTTCAGGATCGATTTGAACTGGGCGATTGCCTCTTCCAGCTTGCCGTTGCGGTTGTAAATCACCATCGCCGGGGCTCCGGAGAACGCGGAATAGGATGCCAAAAAGGCCTTGTTCATCTCGTCATGGAGGGCGATGTTATCGACATCGCGCTTGCGGGTGGGGTCGTTCTGCCTCCTGGCGGTGAGCTCATCGACGCTCGCGGTCACATAGACCAGCGCCTCCACTTTCCAGAGCTTGAGGAACTCGAACGGGATTCCCGGGTAGAAACCGGACGGGGTGGCGACCGAGCAATGGGTGTCCAGGATGACCTTTCCGTGCATCTTGGCGAGCGCCTCGGCCACCAGCTTCTGGGCCAACTTCTGCTTCTCTATGGGCAGCTTCCTCATCTCGTCCCGGTCCTTGATGCCGAACTCCTTCTTCTCTATCTCGAGCATCAGGTCTCCGTAATTGACGACCTTGTATCCAGAATCCAGGCCCTTGAGGACAGTTGTCTTCCCCGCTCCAGGTACTCCTAATGCGATGATCATATGTTCGCCTCAGTAATCGATAGCGCCATAAAGCTTAAATCGGCTCGCCGAAGAGCGATCCGTGGTTGGCGTCGTATATCTCGACATCGACGGAATCGCCCAGGTTCCCCTTGAACCCCTTCACGACGACCTGGTGATAGTTTATCGCCCTACCTTTGAAATCCTTTTCCTTTTCGGTGATGAGCACGCGGAGGCGCCTTCCGACGTATCTTTTGCGGCAATCCAGCGTGATGCCCTTTATCAGGGCGCTGGCGATTTCGCTTCTCCGCTTTATCTTTGAATTGTCCAGCTGCTTCATCGATTTCGCCACCGTGCCGGGACGGGGGCTGAACTTGGATAGGTTCACCGTATCGGGTTTCGTGTCTTGGAGCATTCTAAGGGTTTCCTGAAAGTCATCTTCTGTCTCTGTCGGATAGCCGACGATAACGTCTGTCGAGATGCAGACGTCCGGGATTGCTTCCCTTAGGGCGGACACGATGTCCCTGAAGTCCTGGACGCTGTGGTCGCGGTTCATCTCGCGGCACACCTTCTCGCTGCCGCTCTGGACCGGGACGTGGATGAATCTGTAGAATCTGGGCCCGGATAGGGCTTCTATGATGCCAGGAAGCATCCGCTTGGCGTGATCGGGATTTATCATCCCGAGCCGGACGAGGAAACCTTTCCCGCTGCTGCCCGAGCTGTCGTCCTTGTTTATCGAGTTAAGTAGCGGTATCAGGCTGGTCTTGAGGTCGAACCCGTAGGCACCGGCATCCTGGCTTGTGAGTTGTATCTCAACAGCCCCTTTGCGGACCGCATCGTTGATCCAACCCACGACGGTCTTGGGTGAATAGCTGCGAAGGAACGGCCTGGCGGCTTTCGTGTGGCAGAAATGGCACTTGGAGACGCAGCCTTCGTTGAGCGGGACCCTGCAGATGGGTGCGCTCAGCAGCTTGGGAAGGCCGTCCTTACTCTCATGGCCGACATATTCGGTCGCTATTCCGGCGAACGCATCTTCGACCGCTTGCGCGATGTGCCGGAGGGAAGATGTGCCTACGATGGGGGCCCTCAGGAAACGTTTCCGGATCTTAGGGATGTTAGCCGTGAGGCATCCTGCGATCACGAATGGCTTTCCCGCGGCCGAAAGCCGCTTCATCCTCTCGAATATCTTGTTCTCGGTGGCTCCCTTGACCGTGCATGTGTTGAACACTATCACGTCTGCTTTCTCTGCGCTATCGACGAGATCATGGTCCAGGAGCATGGCTGCTATGATATCGGAATCGGCCTGGTTCAGCGTGCAGCCATACGTCTCGATGTATACAGATGCCATGACTATCAACACCGGTGGTTTTCAGTTGCCAGTTCCCGGTTTCCAGCTCCGTGCGTCCGGCGAAACCCGAAACCGGAAAGACGAAACCCGAGACTGGAAACGGGAAACCGCTCACGTGGAGCCGGGAGGGCTACTCGAACATTTTCCCTAAGCTCGGATACATCTCGAACGCGTTCATCTGCTCGAGCTGCTCGTACATCCTGTGCAGGATGCCGACGGTAAGAAGGATGCCGGTCCCGGTACCGAGGGCGCCGGTCAGGTCCGCTATGCCTGCCAGGAGGCCGACCGCGGCCGAACCCATCACCGTGAGCGGGAAGATGTGTTTGTTGAGTATGGTCTCCAGCATCCTCGGGTCCCTGCGGAAGCCGGGTATCTGGAGGCCGGAATCCGAGAGCTGTCCGGCCACGCTCTTGGCGTCCATGTTGGATGTCTCCACCCAGAAAAGGCCGAAGACGACCGACACTCCGGCCAGCATAAGTATGTAGACTATGGCATGCACCCATTCAGGTATCCCTAGATACGGAGTGCTGCTGTTGAGGAACTCCCAGTGCTGGGTGGTGCTTCGCCCCGCTGAGCCGGTGATGGGAGTGAATAGGTAGAGAAGGCCGTCCTGGAGCTGCTTCTGCTGGTTCACATATCCTATCAGAGGTACGACACCATCCCTGTCCATGGAGTATTGGCCGGTGTCCCTTATATTGAGCGTGAGCTGGGTGGGTTCGGTGTCCGAGGACCAGTACTGGCCCAGCAGGATGCCGCCCGCGAAGAGCTGCATGTTTATGATGAGGGCGCTGGCAAAAATGACCGGGATATTGGATACGTAGAAGAACTTGAGCGGAAGGTTCGGGACCATGCCCCGCACCCGCTCGAACGCGATTGGTATCTGCACCTTCACCGATTCCGCATAGACGACGGCTAGAAACACCAGTATAGTGAAGCCGAAGGGAAGCAACGCCAAAAGCGCCTGGGGAAGGGATTCGGCCCCGCCCTCAGACATGACCGATATCACGCCGGGCGGGTACATGCTCCCCACGAAGAGGATATCGAAAAGACCCATCACCACTGATAGCGATACACCGGCTGCTATGAAGAGGCTGATGCCGCTTCCGAGGCCGTATTTGGTCACCAGCTCGTCAAGGAACAGGACGAGTATGGAACCGAGGGTTATCTGGAGGACCACGAGGGCCATGGTATATGGTGCGTAGACCTGAGAGAAACCGGTCACCGGATCGGTGATTATGCCTTCCCCCAGGGAACCGAATATCGGCGTCACCGGCACCAGGCCGGTCACCACCACGAATATCATCGCCTCGACGAATGCGAGGCCTATCGCCAGCACCTTCTGGGTCTCGAGGAATTTGGCTTTGTCCTTCTTGTCCTTCATATTCAGGTTTATGATGCCTGCGCCTACGAAGAGCTGGAGGAATATGCTTGCCAAAACGATGGGGCCGATGCCTGTGGTAAGGAGGCTGCCTATCCTGGACGCCGTTATAGTCTGCAGGAAATCGATGCCCCCTCCGGCGACATGCTGCACGCCGACCGCAGTGGTCTGGTACATGAGGAAATAGAGCACCAGGGCAAGGCCTGTCCAGATGAGACGGTCTTTGGTCCCGAGCGGTCTTGCCGGGGCCTTGATCTCAGGCAAGAATCTGGCTAGTGAATGGATAATATCGATGACTCCCATCTAATACCTCAGATAGCTTCTTCCGAGTACTTTTATAAACCTGAGTCAGGGCTAGCCTTCTAGCTTGCTTATCTGACCGCCGGCATCGCCCAGCTTCTTCTCCACGCTCTTGCTCCACGCTTCGGCGCGTATCGCAAGGGGCACTGTGACTTTGCCGGTGGCGAGCACCTTGCCCTTGAAGTCGAAGTGGAACTTGTCGCCCTTCTTCTCCAGCTTGCCCACGAGAGCCTTCTGGTTGATGTCATAGAGGTGGGTGACCTTGACGTCCCTCTTCACAGGCCTCACGAACCCGTGCTTGCCGTAGTAGTCAGGGACATTCTTGGTTATCCAGCTGTTCTTGTGCTTGCACACGCCTCCCATACCGCGGCCTCCGCGGTTGCCGCTTCCTCTGCGGTTCTTTACATTGCCGCGCCCGTGGGTCCTGTGACCGAGATATCCTCTTTTCTGGCTCGCTTTCCTTTTCGTCATGAGCAACACCTCTATATCATCCTGCGAAGAAGGCTGTCCATCTCCGGCCTCTTCCCGAGCTCCCCGTTCGGATATGCTCTCTTCTTGTCGCCGTAGCCTTTTGAGGGCGGGCTGAGCCGGAATACCGGGTTCACCATCTCCGAGGTCTTCTTGCCCCCGGCAAGCTCCTTCGCCGCATTCTTGATCTCATCCTCCTTCATGGAGGCGCCCAGCTTGGCGCCGTCCTTGACCGCCCTCTTCTTGAGCATCGAGAGGATGGTCTCCTCCGAGACCGGGCCGTATGCCACATAATCCTTGGCATGCCTGAGCATGCCCATGTTCTGCGGAGTGTCCTCCACCAGCACGCAGTGGTTCGGCCTAGTCAGCTGGAGAAGCTCCAGCGTCTTCCTGATGCGAGGGGCGATATTCCTCACGCCCCGAACGCGCACAACAGCATATTTCATCTACATGACCTCCTTATTCAGCCCTCGGTTTGAGCAGGTTGACCGAGTCGAGCGCCTTCATGGTGGCGACCGCCATATTATAGACGTTCTTGCCGCCCTGGGCCGCGCTCCAGACATCCTGCACGCCGGCTATCCCCAGCACTTTCTTGACCACGTCGTTGGCCGCCAGTCCGAGGCCCCTCGGGGCTGGTTGGAGGGTAACGGTGGTGCTGCCTTCCTTGCCGACCGTCTTGGAGGGGAGAGAGTGCTTGAACGAACACTTGCATTCCCAACTGCCGCATCCGGTCGAGATCGATATCATGTTCTTCTTGGCGTCCTTGACCGCGTAGTCCAGAGCGGGCTTCAGTTCGTCGCTCTTGCCGACACCAAGACCCACGTGGCCTTTCCGGTCGCCGATGACGGTGACGACGCGGAACTTGATCCTCTTGCCCGAGTCTGTGACCCTCTGGGTGGTCTTTATCTCCAGGTTCTCGGACTCAAGGTCAGGGAGCAGGACGTCGATTATCTCTGGCTCCAGTATCCTCCTGCCGGAGACGAGTATCTCTTCTAGCGTCGTTATCTCTCCGCTCTTGACCATGATGCCGATCCTGGTCTTCGGCTCCCATGATTCCTTGTCTATCGTTCTGAGTTTCTCTGCCATAAGGATCACCCTGCGATCTTGCCCTTCACCTGAGCGAACATCTCTTTATACTTGTCAGGGGGGTTCGCGATCTTGTCGCCCGGGACCTTCTCCTCGCTGAAGAGCGTCTTGAGGCCGGCATCGGCCGCGCCCTTCTGTGCCGCGAAGATGACCGAGCCCTTGGACGGGGTATACATGCCCATGTCCAGGACGAATTCCTTCACGCCTTTTTTCTGTGCCAGCTTGCCCGCCATCAGTCCGGCGAGGTAAGCGGTCCAGACATTCCTCTTGGAGGGCCACTTGTACTGCTTGGAGAGGTGCGCCCCGGTGACCGTGAGCAGGGTCTTGTCTCCCTCGGGCTCGAAGTCGACGAACTGGATCGTGATGCCGGAGTTGCTCCTGCGCACCACCATCCTGGTCTTACCGCTCTTGACGAGCGCGAGCCTCTTGGCGAAGTTTGTCTTGCCTTCCCTGCGTCTCCTGAAATAAATCCTGTAACTAGGACCTTTTGCTCTGCTCATTTGCTTTCACCTTCCTTCTTCGCGGGCTTGGCGACAGGCATCTTCTCTGCCTTCGCCTTGGGAGCCGCCTTCGCGGGCTTCTCCTTGGGGGTGCCCTTAGGCACCTCGTAGTCCGCCGCGACCAGCTTGTTGTCCTTGAGATAGAGGAGCATCGCCTTCTTGTTCCTGAAGATGCCGCTCTTGACCTTCTGGTAGATGGCGCGCTTGGATTCCTTGGAGAGCGCTCCGGTCGATAGGAGCATCTGGAGGAATTTCCTCTGCGCCCTGATCTTCTCCATCCAGAGTGTCTTGGTATCGACAGGGTGTCCCTTGCGCTTGCCGCGGCCCCTGCGCTTGGTGCGCCTGGTGCTCGCGCGGCCCTGCGGTTTGAGTCTTGTGATCACTCCCTTGTCGATAAGGCCCCTCACATCCGCGCGCGTGAGCGCGCCTTCCGCCTCCTTCAGCCCCTCCGGGCTGATGCGGACCTTGTTCCGGCCCACGTTCATGATGTCCGCGGCCAGCCTTCTAACAGTAGCGATAGTCATATCAAGCACCTACTTCTTCTCACCCTCCTTCGGGGCGTGCCCGTCGTGCGGGAGATTCAGTATGACCAGGTTCAGCTCCTTGGCCTTCGCCTCCATGAGCTTCCTCTTCTTCTTTCCCAGGGCCGACGCAAACCTCACAAGGATATCCTGCCCCTTGAGAGTCTCGAGTTCAACGAGGTTGTTGACGAGCATCTCGGGCTTCCCGCTCGAGTGCAGTCCGCGGACCTCCTTCTTGTTCCGGTAGCCTATCTTCGGGGAAGCGCCCATGAAAGTCTTCTTCATGCGCTTCTTGTTATGGGTGCCGCGAGGCTTCCTCCACCTGGCCTTGACCTGCTTCCTGAACTTCAGGTTGGGCACGTTGAAGCTCGGCTTCTTTTTCTTGGCTGGCATCCTTTTCTTAGCGGTCTTTTTCTCTTTCGCCATGATCATGCACCTCATTCATCTATGTCGAATATGCCGTCCTGGAAAATGCGGCCGTCCTTGTCGCGGATGCGCATGGCGGCCTTCAGGTTGGCTATCGTCTGTCCGACTGCCTCTTTATCAGGCCCGGAGACCTCGACATTCTGCCCCTTGGCGGTCACTTTCGTGCTTCCCACCAGGACCGTCTTCCTGGGCATCTTCTCCCCGAGGAAGTTCTTCACCGCGATATCGCTGCCCTTCACTTCTATCGTGATGGGGAAGTGCGCATAGAGAAGCTTGAGCTTCCTGTTGTATCCGCTGGTCACCCCTCCCACCATGTTCTTCAGAAGCGCCTCGGCAGTGCCTTTCAAGGCGGACCTCTTGGAGAGGACCTCGACCTTGTCGCCGCTGACCTTGACCTCGGTGCGCTTGGGGAAGGTCTTCTTGACCTCGCCCTTCGGACCCTTGACGGAGATATCCAGGCCGTCGACCGACACCGTGACTCCTTTTGGTATATCCATATGAACACCTAGTAGACGTAGGCGAGCAGCCTGCCTCCGATGTGCTTCTTCTCGGCTTCCCAGTTTGTCATTATGCCGCCCGGGGTGGAGACTATCAGCAGCCCTACGCCGAATCCGGGGATGAACTCCTGCTCCCTCTTCGCCCAGTCGCTCCTCTTGACAGGCATCCTGGGCTTTATCACTCCGCAGTCGTTTATCCTTCCGTCCAGCTCTACCTCGAACCAGCCCCCGCGGCCGTCGTCCACCGTCTTGTAGTCTTTGAGGTACTTGTGCTCTTTGAGCACGCGGAGCACCTCTCCGACGAGCTTGGTGGCCTTGACTGTGCAGACGTTCTGGCCTACTATCTCGTGCGTCTTTATCGTGTTGAGCGCGTCAGCTACATGGTCGGTCATACAATCAACCTCCGTACTTCCGGAAGCCTATGCTCTCGGCCATCTCCCTGAAGCAGCGCCTGCATACGTTCATGCGGTACTTCCTGATGAGGCCTCTGGAGTTGCCGCAGTTCCGGCAGATCCGCTTCCCTTTCCCCTTGAATCTCTCTTCCATAGTCAGCTTCATAAGCATCACTCTATCTTGACGTCGAAGACCTTCTTCGCGAATTCCATCGCATCCTCGGTAGAGACCCTGTGCCTCTTGCCTACCGACGAGGGGCGCAGTTTCCTGATGGAGACGCGCCTGCCTCTCCTGCACAAGGAGACGCAGACATCGAAACCGAGCATCTCGATAGACGGATCGTATTTCACGCCCGGGAAGTCGATGTACTCCGCCACGCCGAAAGCGAAGTTGCCCTGCTTGTCGAAGTTCGAGGCCTTGAGGACCTTCTTCTTCGCGATGAGCGCCTTCTCGAGGAACGTCTTGGCCGCATCGCCGCGGAGTGTGACCTTGGTGCCTATCGCAAGCCCTTTCCTGAGCTTGAACACCGGGTCCCTCCTCCTCGCATGCGTCTCGACCGGCTTGTTGCCGTCGGCCAGCCTCTCTAGGAGTATCTTGGCGTTGTCGAGCCTCTCGCCCGGCTCGCCGATGCCGATATTGACCGTGACCTTCTCAATCATTATCTCGCGCATGTCCATGATGCTCACCCTTGGGCTCCGAAGCCGTCACCGACCACGAAAAGGTATTTCGCGACGGTGATGAACTCGTCCTTCCCGTGCTGCACAATAGCTTCGGGAGGCTTCCCTCCAGCCCTGTCTATGATATCCTTGAGCTTGACGACCTTGCCTGCGTGCTTTCCTTCGACCACCAGGCAGGTCGCTCCCTTCTCCCTCTTGAGGTGGCTCTTCATGGCCGCCTTGGGAAGCGAGATGAGCACTGTGTCGCCGACTTTCACGTGGTTGTCTCCGAGCATGTTCCTGCCGTCATGGAATGTGTATGTTATCTTCCCTCCAGGAGCGGTGTGCTTCTTGACGACGCGCACCAGCTTCTGTGAAGCGGCATCCTTCTTTATCTCCTCGAATGCGAGCCTTCCCTTGTTGTCCACAATCACGAGGTAATGCTTCCCGCTCTTCTGGAACGAGAGCACGTCCATGAGCCCGACCGGGAATTTCTCGTTTGTCCTGGCCTTGCCATCCACCTCCACCAGCCTCCGGGAGAGTATCTGCCTGACTTCGCCTAGGTTGGAGGCGACCTTCAGGAGATCCCTGAGGACCACGCTAAGGGGTATGGAGTGCTTCTTGGGGTGCGGGCCCGGAGACTGCTGTGTCATCCAGGTCCTCGCCTTCTTGTCCTTTATCGGGATGGCTTTAGGTGAAGCCAGCCTTTTCATGTGGTTCGATCTTCCTCGTTTCGCCATAAGAGAATCACCTTTATTTCTTCGGAGCCTCCGGAGATGCGGCCTTGGCCGGTTTCGGGTTTGCGGTTTCCGGTTTCGATGTTTCGGGTTTAGCGATCATCGGTTTGAGGGGTTCCGGCCCTGGAGCGGGCTTCGGTTCCGCCTTGGCCTCGGCCTTTTTCGGGACCTCTTTCTTCTTGAACGCGTCCTCGCTGAAGAGCTCTTTCCTTTCCCTGGTCGGCTCCAGCGAGATGAGCAGCAGGTTCGATGGCTCGAGCGGGGATGGGACTTCCCTGCCTTTGGCGCTCTTGGCGACGACGCCTTCGACATAGACCTTGCGGCGGACTGTGTTCACGTCGCCCACCTTGGCCTCGGTGCCTTTGCCCGGCCCGCGCATGACCTTGACGGTGTCGCCCTTGCGCACCAGGATGGATCTCTTCTTGGCCTTGAGCTTTGATCTCAGGTCCTTGGAGAGGTGCACGTGCAGCCTGCTCTTCCTCTTGTGGAGCTTCTCAGTATGATATCTCTTTCTCTCTGTGTCAGCTTTCATCAGACAACACCCGCCGATATGGCCGCCACCTTGGGGAAGCGCTCTGCTATCTCCCTGGCGACGACGCCCTTTATCTCAGTGCCCACCGGAAGGAAGTCGTCGTTGACGAGCACCGCGGCGTTGTCCTCGAAGAACAGCCGGGTGCCGTTGGCGCGCCTGAATTCCTTCTTCTGCCTCACGATGAGCGCTTTGACGACCTTCTTCACCATGTCGGGCTTGCCCTTCTTCACAGACGCGATGACGATGTCGCCGACGCCGACCTGAGGGCCTCTCGCCCTGGTTCCCTTGAACCTCAGGGCGCCGATGACATATATGACCTTCGCGCCGCTGTTGTCGGTGCATGGCATCATGCTGCCGACCGTGAGCGTTTTCGTGACGCTGCTTGTCAATCCCTTCATGCCTGTTCACCTGCCGATATGCCAACGACCGTCCAGGCCTTGGTCTTGCTCAGCTTCCTGGTCTCTGCCAGATCGACCATGTCGCCAACCTTCGCGTTTATACAAGGCGGGTTGTGCGCAGCTATGTGGGAGCGACCGCGCGCCCACTTCCTGAATTTCGCCAGGTACTGCGTAGTGGATCTCTCGACTATGACGGTGTTCCTGCTCTTCGCGCTGACCACCTTGCCTTTGAGAGTCTCTCCGCGGACCTTGAGGCCTCCGTGCTTGAAGCATTTCTTGTCTTCACATTTATCTGCCATGGAAATATCACCCTGGCTGTACTATGCATTCCATCTCGGTATTACCGGATTTCTTACGCTCTTCGGACCTTTCCGTGGAAGCGGATGGTTTCCCAAGATCGCGGGCCTCAATGTAAGGCCCGATTGAGTGTCCTATAATACGGGTGTCAAGAATTAGGATACATATGTTTATAAATCATCGTCTGAAACAGCGACATCATATCGCCTTCTTCATCCTTAGACTTATCGGATAACCCGAAATCACCCCCATCCGATATTTGGCTTCGGGCATCTTCGAGGTGGAGTGGATATCGGATAGCCCGAGATTGGAGGTATCCGATATTTCAATAGTGGGAGATAGGAATTGTCAAGTTCGGCAGGGACTGGAAGATAGCCAAAGAAGCGCTGGAGGGAATATGAAGGAGCGCATGGTCAAGCGATCTTCCTGGCGATCCGCCCGGCCTCCTTCTCGGCCTTCTTCCGGCCTGAGATGTCATCTGGCGCTATCCTCCTCTCGGCGATTATATCTTCCCATGCGACCATCATGCGGGCGAGCCTCCCGATTTCCCGCTCGTCCATGCCGCCTTCCAGGTAGTATCTTTCAAGAGCGTCCTTGTAGAAGCGGGGGAGGTGGACTTCGCGCTCCTCCTTCACCTTGACATCGTAGTCCTGATCGAAGAGCATGCGCATCGGCTTGTGCTCCAGCCCCCGGACCACGAAAACCCTCGCCAGCCTGAATGCCATCTCCGGACGGCATCTGAAGTGCTCGATCATCCAGAAGACTGTCTTGTCCCGTTCTAGGTTCGATGCCATGGAAAGAGCAAGGCGCTTCGACATGATATTAATCCGCTCTTCGGTGGAGCAGTCTTTCCACATCCCTCTCTCGATTTCAGCGAGCTTATCCAGCCTTTCCATCTCTTCCTTGCTCTGCATCTCGGCCATGCAGATGATGCTTTGGGGATTCTCGAAATTGGCATGGACGATGACGTCGTTGAAACCCCAGTCGAGTCGCGGGTCCATGGTATGCAGACCGGCGTTGAGTGTCTTGTCCAGCGCTCTGACCATCTGCGGATTGGTCTCTGAAGGCTTAGCGGTCGTCGTAGCCCAAGCAGCCTCGAAGAGGACAAGTCCGACCGGATGATCCGGTGACCGGCGGCCGGAATCCTTTATTATGCCTTCTATGAAACGCTTCCCTTCCGCCCTGAAGAAGTCCCTGTTGATCTTCGGCCGGGCCAGGCTGGACCAGTCGATTCGCTCCCGTGCGCCTAAGGCAAGGATTACTTTGACCTTTCCCACGTTCTGATTCTGTCAGGAAGGTTATAAAAATAAGTATATCGTGGGATTATCCAGGATGGCCGGATCAGCGGAAAAGGCCGTTCTCCAGGAGCCTCGCGATTGCCGTGATCCTTGTGCGCACCTCGGCGGTGTCGAACGGAAGCGCGGTGATTCCCTGGTTGGAGAGGCTTTCGCTCTGATGATAGAGCTCGAGGAAAGCGCCGTAGTGGTCTGCGAGCTCGGAGAGCTCGTCCGTGCTCAGCCTCGAGTTCTTCAGCGCGCCAACCGCATGGAGCTTCTCCACGGTCGGGGTCGGGAGAGTCGAAAGGAATTCCTTGGCCTCATCGCGCCTCTTCTTGAGCGCCAGGCCGCGGACGAACATCATCATGTCATGCTGGAGGACATTCTGCATATATCTCAGCGGGCCGAATTTGAAACCCCTCAGATGCACCGTCGAACCATCGCTCTCCTTGTTCCAGCAGTATGCCATCCCGCAATCCAGGTCGTAGTGCGTGACGGTCTCGCCCTTCCATGTCTGGCGTCCGCTCTGCATGATTTTCCTGGAGACCGCTTTCTTGTCCTTGAGCTCTTTGATTATCGGCTTGGCATGCGCACCGACCATGTCGTTGATGAGTTGCATCTTGGCCTCCATGAGAAGCCTCGGGTTTCCGCAGAGGACGAACGAGTCCATGACCCTCGCCGGAACTATCATGTGGCGGTCGCCGTTCAGGAATGCCGCGCCGGGCATCGTCACATCCTTGGTTTCTGTGAACACGTTGGCGACAAGAGCGCATTGGTGCGCATCGATGGCGGTGTGGACCGCCTCGGCGAACCGGTCCACGTCTTCCTCCGGCATGCCGCGGTGATAGACCACCACTTCGAGCTTGGATTTGAGGCCCTTCTCCAGCCTGCCGTCACTTCCAGGGGTGGCCACGCAGAACTCCTCGTGGAGGGGGCCATGCTTCAGGACAGCATCCTTCATCAGACTGCCAGCCTTGCAGTTGAGAAGGAGACCCTTATCCTTGACGATACCGAGGTAGGTCAGGCTCCGTGCCCTGGAGGGTTGAGTCATAGTAGATATATACGCGTTTGACATTTATATACCTTCTTGAATCTCCACTTACTACAACAAGCTTTATAAATTGATCATGCCGCCTTTTTCGGCCTCTCGTGGGGCCTGAAAGCGATGGAACTCCCGCCGATAGTGACCCGGTCCCCATCTTCGAGCGTGAAGCGGAACGAGGAGGATATCTTCGGCACCTTGACTTCCTTGCCATCCGCTTTCTCTATCACGATGAGGTTCTTGGTCTCGTCGACCACCGTGCCTTTGAGGCCCACCAGGCCGCGCGCGCTGGAATTAGACACTTCGACCTCTAGGCCTATGAAAGTCGACAGGATGAGATTCTTCCTGGTTATCATAAGTGTTCCCGGTTTTGGGTTTTATGTCTTGCGGGACCGGGAACCGGATGCCGGAGACTCGAAACCCAGGACTCAAGACACGAAACCGATAAGAAGAAGCACGGAGGTCAGGAGACTTCAATGCTTTCCTCGGGATAGCCTAGCGCCTTGAGGACTTCGGCGGCCTTGCGCTTGTGGTCCCCCTGGAGGATTATCATGCCCTCTTTGGCGCTTCCTCCGCAGGCGAGCTTCTGCTTCATCGCCTTGGTGGTGGAATCGAGCTGCGCTTTATCCACGCCTTCGACGATGGTGACGAGCTTCCTGAATTTCTTCTTCGTAGTATATATCTTTATCTTCGCTGCTCCCTGTTTGTCCAGGATCTCGCACACGCATAGATCCAGGAGCATTCCGCACTTCGGGCATTTATCCATTATCGATTTCACCTAGTGTATCTATGTGGATTCACTTCTTTTTAACGGTTTTGGGAGGACGCGGAGTCTTGAGCTTGGCGATGGCCTTCTTGAGAGGCTTCACCTTGTCCTTGCGCCCTTCGCCCTGCAGCTCGAGCATCGCGCGCTCGAGCTCTACGATCTTGGCCGCCTTCGCGGCGGCATCCATAGCGTCCAGTTCTGTCTTCTTTATGACTGCCATGATTATCATCTCCTAGGAGGGCCCCTTCTGGGCGGGCCTCTCCTGAAGTCTCCGCCTCTTCCGGGCGGGCCCCTTCTCGGAGGGCCTCTTCTCTCTCCGCCTTCGCTGGATCCGCCCTCTTCCCGGCGATCCCTCCTCTCCACACCGGTGGCCGCCTCGATGACCTTGGGCAGCACCACCTGGGTGGCTTCTTTGTCAGGGAACACGGTTCCCGGAGGGACTATCCTCACGAGTATGCCGATGACGCCCGAGCGGGTGTTGGCGCTGATGTGGGCGCAGTTGAGCAGCCTCGCGGGCTCTCCTGCCTTCGGGATGTAGCCTGCGGCGACACGGAGGCTCTTCGCCCTCGCTCCCTTGGCTCCGATCTTGCCAGACGCCACTATCTCGGCGCCGAGGGCTCCTGCACGGATGACCTCGCGGAGCAGGTAGTGCAGCACCGCACGGACCTTCTTGCCCATCTCGATGTACTTTGATGCCCTCTTGGCGACCATCCTGGGCTCCAGGAAGGGTTCGCGCACCTCTAGCACGCTTATCTGGGGATTCTCGATGCCAAAGGTCTGTTTTATATCTTCAGTCAGCTCGTTGATGAGCCTTCCCTTCTTCCCGATTATCCTCGCCGGGTTCGTCACCTCGAGCGCGATGCGGGTCACCAGGGGGGTCCTCTGGATGTCGACGCTTGCCAGGCCTGCCCGGTCAAGTTTCGTCTCCAGGTATTTCATGACCTGGTACTTGTTGAACGGTTCCTCGATAAGCTTTTCTCTGTGTATCATCATGATCACCTCTTATCGTGTTCCCCATGCTGGTGGGGCGTCTCCTTCGGGACCGCCTTCTCGGCCTCGTGCTTGTGGGTGTGGTGCGCTTTGCCTTCTCCCTTGACCGCATCTTTCGCCGGCTCCGCTTTC
>JBFLVJ010000015.1:0-32931 GCA_040758595.1 Microcaldota archaeon
GCGCTTTTATTTTTTGTGTGCGAGGTTTCTTCGCCCGAAACGCGAACGCGAGATCAGTTTTTGGTTTTGCGGACGCGAGCGAACGGGCTAAGAAACTGGAGTTTCAACAGAATTTATGACGGACCCGACTGTGGTAAGTTCGAAGAATGACAACTGCCCTTTCTGCAAACCATTGTCTGCACCATCCTCGGTTTTTGCCTCCAATCCTATATTAATAACCTCTAGCTACCTATGCGTGTATCTAAAACACAGACTTCTTCGCACAGTGTTCTTCTACATCGTGCTCATTTTATTCCTTTCCCCAGCCTCCAGCACGAAAACCGCTTAATGCTCAAGCCTTCGGTTCGCTCTCCGAGCGAAAGCATTAATGCAGTTTTCGGCCTGCGGCTTGGGTCGCTGACGCTAAAGGGAATAATAATTCGCACTCGGCCAGCTCTGGCTACTAATCCTATCGAAGTTGCTCGCTTCCCACTCTCGCCCTGGAAAGAGACTTTACGGGCTTCGTGTGAAGCTCGCCGGAACTTCCTTCGGTCAGGAGAGTTCCGGGGAAGGGGTATTGCGGAAATGCACCCCGAGATGGAATAAAAGGTGAGCAAATGAGCGAAATACAGAAATTCGATGGATGTTGGGAAGGAGAGTGCTATAGGAACTGGGCAGAATCAGAGGTGGAAAAATGACACAGAACTTCAAGAATTTGGTCGTCTATGAAGACGCCTTTAGGTTATCGAAGGACCTCTACCTCTTCTTTGAAGGGAAAAGAGCTTCGTATCGTGCAAAGGAGCAGCTGCTAGCATCGGCGTCTTCTATCTGTGCTAACTTGGCGGAGATGGGTGCTTTCGAGTCAAAAGCCGCTATGAAGCAGAAAGTCATTACCTGCATAGGAGAGGCCAACGAATGCGAGTTCTGGATGGACATGATGAAGGAACTCAAGGTCCTACCCCAGCGTGAGCACATCGACTTCATGGGGCGGCTAGTGAAAGTTCGTTCGATGCTGTTCAACTTGAGAAAGACAATGAATGAAGGTGGTGATGTGTAACGGAACTGAAATACTGAAAGAAAAAACGCTGAAGGCTGGCTTAAGCCGGTCGAAGGTATGCTGCCGACGTTGCAGGTGCGGAAACAATCTCTGCGTAGGTTTAAATGTAAAAAATCAATTAGATACTGTTCGACAGTTTGCGGGATTGATGTAAATGGAAAAAAGGATAGAAGATGGTTTAGATATCGATGGAATCATCATTGGACCAGCCCCACTTATCTGCGAAAATGGAACCGTGTTCAATATCCTCCCGCCAGTTTATACGTTTCGATTTGAGCTTGCGCGTATCCTAGCGCGGGTGAAACAGCATCAAGCCAATTCTTCGCACATAGAATATCAAGAACTTTTTATCAATTCACTCAATAATCTGAATTCGGGGCTTTTACTCTACTTCAAAAATCGACTTCTCTTTATGCTTGCTAAAAATGATATAAAAAACGCTGATTTGAATAGCATTGCCGGAATTATCAAAGCTTATAAAAGACACATTTCTTGTGATCTCAAGTTGCTATGTGGTCAAGAAAGTATACAACTGTTAAATGAGATAACCATAACGCGCGGTAAGAAACATCATGATAATAGTCGATATCTTCCCGACTATAAAATCGCGAGTGAGATAATAGATCCTCCCGAAAAATTAGTGGCAGTATTAGAGAAGGTCCGCTCAATAGTTACAAATTTGGATCAAGAATTGGACAGAATAAAAGAGATTTATACGATAAAAATCGATAAACGTGAAAATGAGGTAGTTGTTGAGATAATCTCCATTCCACATGCATTTGATTTAATTAGAGGTAAAATCATCAAGAAGCGGAACACTAATGGCTACGACCCGACCTGTATTTCTTATTTTTCGTTTATCATTGGTTTGAAGAAAAAGGGTGAAACCGTATGAAATCTGCCGAAAAACAGTTCGGAAAGCAGCAGCCGAAACCTGCTGGACTCGGAACAGAACGGCAGAGAACTTCGTTCTCTGCGCCCCATGTCGGAACGACATGTGGGAACCGCAGAACTCAAGACGTGAAACCCACAACACGAAACACGCAACAGGAAACTCCCTGTCCGCGCGGGCCCAATTTTACTTTTTGGCACCCTGCATCGGGCATCCTGTTTCCGGTTTCTAAGACGTTCGAGACGTTCCGGACACTGCCCCTCTTTCGCTCCTTTTTCCTTGAATTCGAAAACAATTGGTTTTGGGCCCAAACGATTGCGCTTTTTACCTTTTCCATGCATGGTCTATTTGGTGATGAAGTTCACCGAGCGCAGGCTGAACCGTCCATCGGACTGATGACTTCTACTTGAAGGTGAAGCTATGGACAGGCTGTTGTTGGTCGGCGTAGGCGGCTCTGCGGGCGCTATCCTGCGCTACCTGATTAGCGGATGGGTGCAGGCGTACGCGACCGTGTTTCCGTTGGGGACGCTCACGGTGAATTTTTTGGGGACGCTCATCCTTGGCCTGGTGATGTTCTCTTCTGAATACGCTGGCATGTTCGACGAGCGCACAAGGCTCTTCATGACGATAGGCGTGCTGGGCGCGTTCACGACCATGTCAACATTCGGCTACGAATCGTTCAAATTGCTGGAGCAGAAGGAGACGGCCGCATTTGTCGTCAATGTCCTAGGCACCATGCTCCTGATGTTGCTTGCTATCTATATCTCAAAGATGATGGTTTTGCGGATTGGAGGAGATTGACATGAAGAGAGAGAGCGAAGCGGTTTTACTGAGGATATTCATAGGGGAATCGGACGAACACGAGGGAAAGCCCCTCTACAGACATCTGCTGGAGCTGTTCAAGAAAGAGGGCCTCGCGGGCGCCACGGTGTTGAGGGGGATAAGCGGCTTCGGGAAAACGAGCCGTATGCACACCACCTCTATCTTGAGGCTGTCCACAGATTTACCGATAATCATCGAAGTCGCTGACAGGAAAGAGGACATAGAGAGGGTAAAGCCCAAATTGGACGGCATAATAAAAGAAGGATTGATCACCGAAGAGAGAGTCAGAATAATCCTCTATGAAGGAAACAAGAAACATTAGTTCCCGCCCGCGCTCTCTGAAGGGTGCTCCTTCCTCTCTTTGGCCGCCTTCATGAACTCCACGAAAATCGGGGCCGGCTCCTCCAGCCTGCTCTTGAGTTCTATGTGCGGCTGCGTCGCCACCCCGAACGAGTCCTTCCATTCCACTATCTCCACGACGTTGTGCTTGGGGTGCACCCCTGATACGACAAGCCCCTTCTCTTCGAGCCTTTCCACATACCCGGGATTGACCTCGTATCTGTGCCTGTGCCTCTCAGACACCATCTCCGCTTTGTACGCTTTCTGCGCTATGCTACCTTTCTTCAGCGCGGCATCATAGGCCCCCAGCCTCATGGTCCCGCCCATCTTGGATATCTGCTGCTGCTCGGGCAGGAGATCCACCACCGGGTGCGGCGTCTTCTTGTCGAATTCTGTCGAATTCGCATCCTTCATCCCGCACACATTGCGGGCATACTCCACGACCATCAGCTGCAATCCCAAGCACAAACCGAGGTAGGGCACCCTGTTTTCCCTGGCGTACTTTATCGCCTTTATCTTCCCCTCGATCCCGCGCGTCCCGAATCCGCCAGGAACGACTATGCCGTCATATCCAGAGAGCTTCTCTGCAGGATCGAAGACCTTCTCGAGTTCCGAGCCTTCTATCCATCCTATCTCGAGCCCGCAGTTGACCGCCGCAGCCCCGTGCACAAGCGCCTCCTTGACGCTCACATAGGCGTCCTTCACCGCCGTATACTTGCCGACGATGGCTATCCTCAGCGGCTTGCCCTTGGGCTGGACTATCTGCCCCACCCGTTTCGTCCACTCCTTCAGGTCGGCGCTCTTTCCAGCAGGCAGTCCCAGCTTCTTTGCGAGCACGTCGTAGAGGCCCTGCTTCTCCAGGACAAGAGGCAATTCATACACCGTGTGCAGATGGGGGTCATCGAAGACCGCCTCCTCGGGCACATTGCAGTAGAGCGCTATCTTCTTCCTCGATTCATCGGTCAGTTTCTCGTGCTCCCTGGTGATTATGATGTGCGGCTGTATGCCAAGGCTCTGCAGCAATCGCGTCGCGTGCTGCGTCGGCTTGGTCTTCTGCTCGCCCGGGCTCAGGCTCGGGACATACGTGAGCTGGATGAATGCGGCATTGTCCTCTTCGAACGCGAGCTGGCGCATGGCCTCCACGAAATAGCCGTTCTCAAGGTCCCCGACCGTACCGCCTATCTCGATGAGCACCACGTCGGCGTCGTTGTCCTTCCCGACCCGTTTCACCCACGCTATTATCTCGTCTGTGAGGTGGGGCACTATCTGCACATCGCGGCCGAGGTACTCTCCCTTCCTCTCCTTGGTTATCACCCTGGAGAAGAGCTTGCCTCCTGTTATCGAGCAGTCCCCTGGCAGGGATTTGTCTAGGAACCTCTCATAGGTCCCGAAATCCATATCGACTTCGGTCCCGTCGTCGAGCACAAAAACCTCGCCATGTCTGAATGGGTTCATGGTGCCGCAGTCGACGTTCAGGTAGCCGTCGAACTTTATGGGCATCACCTTGAGGCCCCGAGCCTGCAGGAGCTTGGCGATAGAAGAAGATACGATCCCTTTTCCGAGCCCGGACATTATCGAGCCGGCAATCACTATGAACTTTGTCTTTTTCTCTGGCATAGGAAGACTGTGTCGGTATCTGTTTTTAAATCTAGCAAACGTTGCCCTACCATGGCGCTGCTCAAGAAGCGTTCCAGCAAGGCCGGCCTGCCTCCAGGCACCCCGGTGCCGGTCGGGGAGCGAATCGAAGACACGAAGATATCAGTCATCGATTACACCCCTGGCAAGGTCGAGGAGAAGCCCGTGACCACGGTCGCCGAATGCCTGGCCTTCAAGGACAGGAAGAGCGTCACCTGGATAAACGTTGACGGGCTGGCGGACGTGAAGCTCCTCGAGAAGCTCGGCAGGGGATTCGGGATACACCCGCTGGTCATGGAGGACGTCCTCAACACCGACCAGCGCCCAAAGGTGGAGGAATACGCCGGCCATCTGTATCTGGTGCTGAAGATGCTCGATTACGGCGAGAAGGAAGGCATCGTCAAATCAGAGCAGGTGAGCATCGTGCTCGGGCCGGACTTCCTGCTGTCATTCCAGGAGAGCGCAGGGGACGTGTTCGATCCAGTGCGGGACCGGATACGTGGTGCCAAGGGCCGCATCAGGAAAGAGGGCCCGGACTATCTCGCCTACACCCTCATCGACATGATAGTGGACCACTATTTCCTCATTCTGGAGAAGCTCGGCGAGCGCATTGAGGTTCTCGAATCCGGCATAATATCGAACCCTTCCCCGAAGATGCTGCGTGAGCTGCACAAACTCAAGCGCGAGATGATACTCTTGCGCAAATCCGTCTGGCCGCTCAGGGAGGTGATAAGCGCCCTCGAGCGCGACGGCCTCTCCAAATCAGTCCTCCTGAAGAAGAGCACGAAGATATATTTCAGGGACGTCTATGACCACTGCGTCCAGGTGATAGACAACATCGAGACCTTCCGGGAGATGCTCTCAGGCATGCTGGACATCTATCTCTCGAGCGTGAGCAACAAGCTCAACGAGGTGATGAAGGTGCTGACGGTCATCTCGACCATCTTCATCCCGCTCACGTTCGTCACCGGGCTCTACGGGATGAATTTCCATTTCATGCCGGAGCTGAGCCACCCGCTCGGCTATCCGGGAGCGCTCACGCTGATGTTCCTCATGTCCCTGCTGATGCTCTTCTATTTCAGGCGGAAAAGGTGGATATGATGGTCAAGAAGAAACATATCAAGTGGAGCCTATTGCTCCCCGTGATTCTAATCCTGGTAGCCGTCGCATGCATCTTTCTGTACCTGGCGTTGCCTTATCTCATGTCATTGCTAAGCCGTGATGCTTCTGTCTCCAGCGGCGCCGTAGCCTCCTCGTCCAATGGAAGCGTTTACCTCGTGCCAGCCATGGCCGAGCTCGAAACCACCTCCCAGACATTCTTGGGCCTCATGGCCATGCTCCTTATCGTGTTGGCGGGCATATCATCTCTCATCCCTATGGTCTTGGTGAGCATCGACATCTTCCAATCGAAAAAGATACTGTTCGATAAGTTGTTCTGGTTGGTCGCGATGTGGCTCTTCCTGGGCTACCTGGCCGCCGCTGCATATTACTTCCTGGAAGTGAGGAAGCGGCCGGACGAGGTTTAGCGCAAGGTGGGTGCATGGAAAAGAGACATCTTTGGTGGGCGCTCTTGGTGTCTTGGATAACAGGAGCCGCGGCAGCGCTCCTCTTCATCATCTATGCCAACGCCCATCTCTCCGGAGATGCGCTGTCGGCCGTCTACTCGCTCTTACTAGTCTCTGTGCTATCCTTCGTCATCTCGGCATTCATATCATCATTGCTCTCTTTGGTAGATATCCTGCAATCGGAGATGGAACTGCGGGACAAGGTCCTCTGGTTCTCTTTGGTAGTTGTCACTGTAGGGTATCCCATCTCAGTCGCGTACTACTTCGAGAAAGTAAGGAAAAGATCAGATGCGGTTTAGCGCTTCCTTTATCTTATCGATAGACATAGCCGTCGCGATCATCGGGATGCGCTCGCGCTCGGATATCTTTATCGCAAGCTTGTCCACCTTCCCGGGGTCGATGTTGTGGAGCACCACCGCGGACGGTTTGGACGAGCTCACCCTCAGCACCACCAGCGGGCTGCGTCCGGTGCTCACCCCGGTGAATATGAACACGCGTTCATTGACGTTGCCGTAGAGCTTCTGGAAATAGGAGAACGGCATGTCGAGTATGACCTTGATGCTGTCTATCAGCGTGTATCCGTACACCTTCTTTGAGTCCAGCATGTCCGGATTGGTGAGCACCTTGCCGCCGATCAGGTCCACGAAATCCTTGAGCGAGATCGACCTGGCGAACTCGTGGACCTCGAAATACTCGCTGGAGGGCTTCTCCTTCTCCCTGAACTTCTGGATGATGCCTCCGCCCTTGGCCATGTCTATGTCGAAGAGCGCGTTGACGAACCGCTTGATGACACCGGTGCCGGGCGACTTCCTGCGGTTGCCCTCGTAGTCGCTGATGGTGGAGACGGTTATCTTGAGATGCTTGGCCAGCTCGACCTGCGAAACAGAGAATATCTCTCTCCACTTGCGCATAGTGGCTCCCGGGTCGTCCGAGAGCGATATCTCTCCGGCGATCTCCATCTTGATCTTTTCCAATATAGCACCTGCTTCATCCTCTATGTCCCGAAACGGTTTATATTCATTTCGTCATGCGTCCGTGACGACTTCGGCGATGGGCACTTTTTTAAACCGTCTCAGGCCAAGTGAATCCCATGGCAATCACCTTGGCAGTGGACCTCTTCAACATGATAAACGTTCAGCTGTTCGACGCGTTCAGCGCGATCCTCGTCATCTGTTTCATAGTCTGGGAGGTCCCCCGCTCGGTAAAGATCCTCTCCGAGGAATACACCAAGGGTCTTTATCCAGAAAACGGCCGGGTGGCGGATTTCGCGCTGCTCTTCTTCGGCCTGCTCTCAATACTCTACTTCATCCTGGACAACAACGCCAGGTACATAGTCGAGTTCCTCAGGACGCCTGGCGTGACCTCGCTCTTCCTCATACTCATGCTGGCCATCCCGCTGATAATCATGCTCGGCTACTTCAAGAGGCTCTTCGCCAGGCTGGATGTGCACAACTCGGTGACCGTGTTCCTGACGCACTCGTTCCTGGACCTGATGCACACCCTGTTCCACATCTCGCTCGTGGTGCTCTTCGTGCCTGTCCTGGGGCATCTGTTATTCGGTTGATGTATGTTTGCTAAAAACAAACAATATGTTTGTTATATGCAAACATTACGACTGATAACTACGAAAAAAACTCCTTCTCCTGGAACGTCTGCTTTATTCCGCCCTGCTGAACTCGTTCCCCATAGCTGGTGAACGGATTGATTGACATAGAAGATGCTTCGAGAAAGATATGCTAAGGAAGACGGCACCATCCAAAGAGCAGGCTTTGCTCAGCCTCGCAAAGGCAGAATCCGCTCTTGAGGACGCCAAAGCGAATCTCGCGGAGGATCGCTTCGACGCCACCATCCTGCTCGCTTACATGTCGCTGCTCAGCGCTTCGAAGGCCGTCATGCTCAATGATGGCGTCCGGGAGAAAAGCCACCTCTGCATCGCCCGGTATCTGGAAGCCAAGCATGGGAATGTCTTCGACAGCAAGACCATCCGCCTGTCCGATTCTTTCCGGGAAGAACGCCATGAGGTGCAGTACTCGGCTTCGTTCAGGGCTACGGAAAACCAGGCCAAGGAGATAATCGATTTCGCGGAAACGTTTCTTGAAAAAGCCGAGAAGATAATCAGAGATTCGCCGTAGCGTAATCCACGGCGTTCCCGAAGACCTTCAGGCCCATCGCTTCCTTGACCGAGCCGCGCACCCAGTATGGGCAGTTCTCAGGGATGTTGAACGCTTCGGGGTGGGGCATCATGCCGTATATCCTTCCGGTGGGGTCGCAGATGCCGGCGATGTTCTCCAGCGAGCCATTGGGGTTCCAGGGATAGCCGGCCAGTTTCATGCCCTCGTCGACATACTGGAAGACTATCTGGTTCTTCTGCTTCAGGCTATCCAGCACAGGGCCGGATGCCACGAACTTGCCCTCCCCGTGCCTTACCGGCACAAGCAGGAACTCCATTCCCTTCGTGAACACGCATGGCGATGCCTTGTTCGCCTTGAGTATGACCCACCTATCCTCGAAATGGCCGGAGTCGTTGCCGACCAGGCTGACGGTCTGGTTGAAATCCGGCTCTGGCAGGAGCCCCATCTTGACGAGGACTTGGAAGCCGTTGCATATGCCCAAAACGAGCTTGCCGGCTTTGATGAACTCGTCGAGCGGCTCCCTCAGCCTGAATTTCATCTTGTTGCCGAATACCTTGCCCGAGCCCAAATCATCGCCGAAAGCGAATCCGCCCGGGACCATTAGCATGTTGTAGCCCTCGAGCATCCCCGGGTCCTCGAAGACCGAGTTGAGGTGCCGGATATCGGCCTTGCCGCCAGCCTTCTCGATGGCGTACTGGCTCTCCCTCTCGCAGTTGATGCCATAGCCTGTCAAAACGAGCGCCCTGAGCCCCATGTGATACCATTCCTCGGCAACGAATATTAAGCTACACCCTGCGCAGCCCTTTTATCCCGTCGAACTTCCATGTCGAGCGGGAGAAAAGGAACGCGTCGTTGGCCATGCAGATGGCCGCCGTCAATACGCTCTCTGCGGTCTTGGGAAGCTCCCCCTTGCCCTCGATATCCTTGTTTATCTGGGAAGCGATATGCGCCGCTTTCTTGTCGAACGGGAGCACGGTCACGCTGTTGGCGAAGGCCAGCACCACCTCCCTCTTCCTGATGGTCTCCATGAGGTGCATCATGGTGTGGCTGGTTATGCACACCTCCTCCCGGTGGGCGTAATACTTGAGCTTCTCGATGGTGGACGGGTCCCCCCGGAGAAAGTCGACTGCGGTCTCGAAATCCAGGCATATCTTCTCCATCATCTCACCAGCTCATAGTCCTCGCGGATCTTCTGCATGACCCCTCTCTTGATGTCCTTCTCGTCGATGCTTCCGGCCAGGTTGATTATCGTGCCTTCGCCGCGCCGCTCATTGAGGAGAAACCGGAGCACCTCTGAGAAGCTCATGTTCTTGGACGTCTTTAGACGGTGCAGCTCCCCATAGACGTCGTCCATTATCGTTATCACTTTCACCATCCATACCACCAAAGCGCGTAAATGCATTCATTAAATGCATTTAAATCTTTCCGTCGAGAAATTCGCGGTTGTCCCTTTCAGCGGCACTTAATGGTATCAGTGTTCAGGCGGAAATCCCAATCTATATAAACGAGCTGACGGGCCATCATTAGATATACATACGTTTCGACGTATGGGCGACCAATAAGGTGAAAACATGGAAGACCTCGTAAGATCCGTCGTAGGGGAGAACGCCCCCAAGGAAGAGAAGTCGTCTTCGGACGCGATGAGCTCGGAGAGCATCAAGATCGTGACCGTCGGTGTCGGCGGTGCCGGAAACAACACGATCAACAGACTCATAAAGAGCGGAGTCAAGGGCACAGACCTCGTGGCTGTCAACACAGACAAGCAGCACCTCAACATAGTGCACGAGAGGTCCAAGAAAGTGCTAATCGGAAAATCCGTGACCAAGGGTCTCGGTGCCGGAGGTTACCCGGACATCGGCGCCAAGTCCTGCGAAGTGGACAGGCCGCTGGTCGAAAGGGAGCTTGAAGGAGCCCACCTCGTGTTCATCTGCGCCGGTATGGGCGGAGGAACTGGCGGCGGAGCAGCCCCGATCATCGCGCAGATCGCGAGGGAGCAGGGCGCTATCGTCGTGGCCATGGTCACATACCCGTTCGCCCTGGAGCGTGCGAGGAAGAAAAGGGCCGACGAGGGCATAAAGGCGCTCAAGAAGCAGTGCGACTCGGTCATCATATTGGACAACAACAGGCTGGTGCAGCTGGTCCCGAACCTGCCCATGGCAGAAGCGTTCTCCGTGGCGGATGAGATCCTCTCGAGGGCGATTAGCGGACTGGTCTGGACGATAACCCAGCCGTCGCTCATCAACATCGACTTCGCAGATGTGCGCGCCATCATGGAAGGCGGAGGCGTCGGATTCATCGCGGTCGGCGAGGGCAAGGGCAACGACAAGGTCAAGGCGGCCGCCGAGGGAGTCGTGAAGAACAGGCTCCTTGATGTGGACTTCGAAGGCGCGAAGGGTGCCATCATCCACATAACAGGAGGAAGCGACCTGACCCTGGGAGACGCCATCAAAGCCGGTGAGACCGTCACCGAGAAGATGGATGTCGAGGCCAATGTCAAGTGGGGTGCCAGGATCATGCAGAACTACGAGGGCAAGCTCGAAATCGTCGCAATCGTCACTGGCGTCAAGGGAGCTTCCGTCGCAGGCACCTCGGTCACGGAGGAGGAAGTCTCCACCGTGCCCTCATACCACTCAGACCTGGAAGTCCTCGGCTGAGTCTTTCCTTTCTTTTTATTTCCCTCTTTTTATACACGAAAATCTATTTTTGCACACCTTTATAAACTGTGTGCCGCATAATATACTAATATGTCTGACCAGATGTATATCTACGAATGCGTCGCGTACACCCCCAGCACCGGCACTATCGGGGCCGTCGTTGTGACAATCAAGGAGAATAGCGCCGATGTCTCGAGGATGCTCTGGAAGCAGGGCCTCCAGGTCTCCGGCGGGGTCAAGTTCAAGGAGATGCTCGGAGAGACCCCCACCCGCGGACTCAGGGTCAACAATATCTCGCATATCATATCGCTCACCCCCAAGCCCGGCCTCTCGAAGCCAGGCACACGGCCCATGGAGATACTCCTTCGCAGCGATGGAAGCCGCATCCGGGACGGCGATCTGCAGAAGCCGCCCCAGGCGCTCATGGCACCGCCCAGGCAGTCGATGACGATGCCAAGGCCCATCGGCGGGCGCAGATACCCGTGATTTTTTAACAACCTTCTTTCCATATCTCCGCATATGCGCATAAAGATTCTCGCCAATCCCAAGAAGCCCTGGGCCCAAGAGACTGCCAGGGAGCTGCGCGATTTCCTGAAACCGGATCACGACGTAGTGGTCCGGAAGGCCGATGCCACCGTCTGCATCGGGGGCGATGGCACTATCCTCTACAACTCGCACAAAGGGAGGCTGGAAGGCCCGGTGCTCGGCATAGGCGGCGACAGCAGCTATATCTGCCAGCTGCACAAGGACGACTGGAAGGGCCGCATCATGCATATGCTCTCATCAGGCAGGACCGTGAAGGTGCTCACCCTGGAATGCTCGCTTGGCGCAAAACTATATATCGCCCTCAACGACGTGGTGGTCCACGCGACCCATTACCGCGTGGCTGAGCTGACGGTCTCGTACGAGACCGGAAACAGGAAACAGGAAACCCGCTTCGAGGGCGATGGCATGATAATATCCACCGCGCTCGGCTCGGCCGCCTATGCCTTTTCGGCCGGGGGGGAGAAACTGCCACCGACAGAAAGGAAATTAAGCTTAGTGCCTATATGTCCATATAAGCGGGCATTCTCCCCGATAATGTTGTCAGAGGAAGCTTCCATCTCGCTCGAGGCAGGGAGCGACTGCGCATTCATCTCGGACGGCATCTTCGTCCGCCATCTGAGGAAAGGGGAGAGGATCACCGCGAAAAAAGGCCCGGACCTCGAGTTCTTCGAGGGCATCGGGAGATCGTTCTAGAGGTGTGGCCCAGAAAATCACCTTATCAGGAGCTCCTAAGACTGACGCATCCGATGTTTCGGATGCGCCGGCAATGAGATGTCGTATTTAAGGTGGATTTCGGTCAGACGCAAAAGGAGGGAATTGTTTGATAAGCAAAGAAGAGATCCTCAAGAGAGGATATGTCGACGTGAAAGTGTATGTCTCAGGGCTCAGGCAGAGCCACAGGCTGAAGGTCATCAGGGAGAGGACGCCCCGCGGGCTCATCCCGTTCCTGGTGAGCGACCACTATCTGCCAACTCCAGAGATGGTGCGTTTGGCTGAGCAGCTCCAACTGCCCCTCAAGCAGAAGGACATCGTGGTCTTCCCCAAGGGCAAGATGGCAGGCCACTTCATAGAGAAGGAAGAGGACCCCACAGAGGTCACTGTGGAAGCCGAGACCATCGAAGCCGAAGTAGAGGAAGAATGATCAGGCCGAGAGCAGGCTCGCGATAGCGAAAGCGACCACCGCCCCGCCTATGAATGCGAGCGCCCCGACGCGCTCGTGCCCCTTCCCGAAAGCGTCCGGAAGCAGTTCCACCATGACTACAAACGCCATCGCCCCTGCGGAGAACGCGAGCGCGATCGGTATCAGCGGCGTGAATATGGAGAGGAACATGAACCCTGCGATAGCGGCCGCCGCCTCGACAAGCCCTGATAGCACACCGAACAGTATCGCCCTGCTTTTTTTCATGCCATAGCACAGCAACGGGGCCGATATCAGCGTCCCCTCCGGCACATCCTGTATCGCCATGGTGGTGGTGACGAACCATCCGAGCGGGACCGAAGAAGCGAACGCGGTCGCGATGGCGAGCCCTTCCGGGATGTTGTGGATGGCGATAGCCCCGCCTATCATAAGCGCCTTCTTCTTGGTGTGCTCCAGTTCTTTTTTTGTTATGTGCTGGTGCACGTGCGGCAATGCCCTCTCTGAGAGCGTGAGCGCTGCGATGCCGATAAGGAACCCTGCTATCATCGGAAGCGCTCCGGAAAGCTCATAGGATTCGGAGAGCATCTCGATGGATGCGTATGCCATGACCCCGGCCGAGAACGAGAGCAACGCGGTGTCTTTCGTCCCTTTGAGGCATCCGAAAAAAAGCACCGCTAGCGCGCCGGCAGAAGTGGCCAGCAGGACAGTCAGCGCGCCGAAGATGGCATCCAATATATCATCCGTTCAATTCTTTTCGGAGCAGCTCGACCAGCTCTGCCCCTATCCTCGCCTGGGCCTCCTTTGTCCCGGCTCCGATATGGGGTGTGAAAGAGACGTCCTCGAGTTCGAGCAGTTTGCCTTTGTAAGGCTCTTCCCGGTAGACATCGAGCGCCGCCCCCGCTATCTTCCCGCTCTTGACCGCTTCGTAGAGCGCATCCTCGTCTATCATCTCGCCCCTGGCGGTGTTGATTATGAAAGCGCCGTCCTTCATATTGGCGATGTTGTCCTTGCTGATGATGTCCCTCGTCCCTTCGGTCAGGGCCGCATGCAGCGTCAGCACATCCACCTGCCCGAGGAACTCGTCCAGATTGTCGACGAACCTCGCTATGCCATCCTCCCTCCTGGGCGGGGGATTGTAGGCGAGCACCTTCATACCCAGCGCGTGCGCTTTCTTGCCTACTGCGGCCCCGATGCGCCCGTAGCCTATGACGCCTAGCGTCCTGCCCGAGATCTCATGGCCGGTGAGCTTCTTCTTCTCCCAGACCCCGTTCTTCATCTGGCGATTCGCCTTCTGGACGTTCCTCATCGAACTTATCATGAGCCCGATGACGAGCTCTGCCACAGCGTTGGTGGATGCCCCCGGCGTGTTCAGCACCTTTATGCCCTTGGCTTCGCAGGCCTTCTGGTCCACGTTGTCCAGGCCCACGCCTGCCCTGGCGACTATCTTCAGCTTCTCCGCATCCGCTATCAGTTCGGCGCTCACCTTGGTCGCGCTCCTCACTATGAGCGCATCCGCATCAGAGATGGCGGCTTTCACATCGGCGGGCTTGTAATCCACCTCGCCCAGCTTCCTGATGCCTTCCACGACCTCTTCTTCCATCTGGTCAGCAATGACGATCCGCATGGATTGATATCCCGGTGAATCTTATAAATTGTTTTGCGCAATCGTTATATCTGCATTTTATCGGAAGTTTTGTGCTATGGACACAGTGTAACAGAAATCCAGTGGTCCTTTGCACAATCTTTAAAAAGAATAAGAGTTATCGCACAGCATTTTTTACGAAACATATAAATAACGCCTAATCCATAATAACTATCGGTGGGGGGATGGTTATGTTTGGCTCATGCCAGGAAAAAAGGCTGAAGAAAAAAGCGATGGGGCTCACGACCGAGCTGGAGATGGCGTACGAGGATCCGACGCGCTACGGCGTCGTGGTCGATGCGGCATCCCAGCTATGCGATCTTCTGAAAGACGACTGTCTTTCACTCACCGCGAGCGAGAAGGTCCGTGTGCTCAAGACGCTAAGCCGCGCGAAAGCCAAGGCATTGCGCACCGGGGCATCAGAGAATTACAGGACGTTCCGGGTGCTGGACGAAATCAGCGGTGATCTCGTCCGGCTGTTGTAGAGGGTGATAACCATGAAATCAGTAACAATCATCTCAGAGGACAGGGTAGGCCTGCTGGCCGACATATCATACGTGCTGGGCAAGTCCAGCGTCAACATCGAAGGGCTATCGGTGGAAGTCCTCGGCGGAAAGGCAGTCATCGGCCTGGAGGTCAAGGATCCGAAGAAGGCGAAGGGTATCCTAGAGACCAATGGCTTCAAGACCGCTGATCCGGAGGCCATCGTGATAAAGGTCTCCAACGACGCCATGGACAAGATAACAGAGATGCTCGAGACCGAGAAGGTCAATGTCCTGGCGCTCAACATGCTATCCCAGGACAAGAGCAGCGGCATCTTCGCGCTCAATGTGGACAAACCTAGAAAAGCCCACCGGATGCTGGTGCCCTTCATACTCGGCAACCTGCCCAGCGTGGAAGGGTACTAAGTGGTTATGTCATCCATCATCTTCTCTTTTTCAGCGTCTTTCATCTCCATGGCTATCCTTCTCCCGAAGCTCACGCTCTCCCTGAAAAGATAGCCGGAGTAGGGCGTGAACCGCGTCCCGGGCGAGCCGGGGATCCTCAGTGAGACATCGAAGCAGACGAACCTCTCTCCATCTTCCTCCACGAAGGCGCCCTGGAGGGCGAAGGGCCCGATTATGCCGTCTTTGTACTCCTTCTGGACCGCCTCGACGAAGTCCTCGCCGAGCCCGATGGCCTGCTCCAGCAGCGATTCCCTGAGCGTGCATGCGATGTGCCCGACCTCTATCGTCGATGGCTGGGTCATCCTGAGCAGTTCCAGCTGGACATCGGCCGGCATGCGGAGGTAGCCGTCTATATTCGTCTGTCTCCTGGTATCGACTCCCATCAGCTCCACCTCCTGGTGGATAGGCGAGTAGAAGAAGTTCAGGTTGAAATGCGCTCCTATGATATACTCCTCGATGGTCGCGCCCGCCAGCTTCTCCTCCGTGGTCTTGCCAGCCTTGATCAGGGCGTCCGCCCGCTTCCGATACTCCTCGGGGCTCCTGGCGAGGAAAAAGGCCCTCTCGTAGTGCCTCTTGGCCTCGCTCACCTTGACTATCGCGAGCCTGTCTATCTTGTCCGGCGAGCTGAACTTCATGGGGGACCTGATCCCGGCCTTGTCCATGAGGTGATACTGGTTCTTGGGGGCATCCCGCTCCTCGGCCCGGAGAAGGCGCTTGTTCCCGAACACAGGCACCGTGAACTCCTTCTCTATGGCGTCATAGCCCACATAGACCGCGAAAGAGCGGTTGGGGACGAACACGCAGTTCCGTTCCTTCATGAACGCGATGCTCTTCTTGCCGGCCATCTCATTGAACCTTCCGACAAGGAGCAGCTCGTCGACCACTCCGACCTCGCGTTTCCCGTTCCCGGTCTCCCGCACCCTGCTCTTGTAGGGCCCCAGGTAGGTCTTTTCCCTGCCCTTCTGGGCGACCACGAGCGTCTTGTAGCCTTCCGCCTTGGCCCCTTCGCAGACATCGAGCGCGGAGTGGCTCCCTAAGGTAGAAATAGTGTGCTTCATGACTGGTTTTGCCTGAAGAATGTTTATATACCTTGAGAGAGAGTGTTTTCCATGAAGAGAGGCCTCTTCCTGCTCCTGCTGGTCATGCTCGTACATGCCGACTTCCTTATCGAGCGGGTGGACGTAACCATCGACGATATCGGGACGGACGGGAGCGCGAAGGTGCGCGAGAGCATCAAATTCGTGATGTTCGGCGACTACTCCAATTCGGTCTATGACAGCGGCATATCGCAGAACGACCTGTCCTACTGGTCGTCGAGCACCGCCCTCAAGGACGTGAAACTGCACATCAATGCTGCCAAGGTCGATATCCGCGATCTGCGCATCCGGCCGCAGCCGAGGACCAAGTGCAACCCAATCCAGGGCATCTGCCACGGGGAGCTCATCCTGGACTATATCGCATATCCTTCCTACAGCAACCAGACGATGCAGCCCGAGCCTGGGACCGGCATCTTCACCGTGTCGAAATACAAGCCTAGGACAAGGAGATACACAATAAACCCGGCCGCCCTCGCATTCACGACCACTTCGGAAGGGAACGTCATCCTCGACGACGATGTCTACCTGAATATAAACCTGCCTGCGGAGGCGGTGATGCTCGATATCAACCCCCAGCCGAGCGACCTGGACCTCAAGCTTCCGGCAAGGGTCGATTCGCTCTCCTGGACAGATATAGTGCTGGTCAAGTTCTCGCTGATATTCGACGTCGAGGACTCCATCGACAAGGAAGTGTCCGACTTCTTCACCGGAATATTCCGCAGCGTGGGCGACGCGTTCGGCAGCCCGCATGGACTGCCCCTGGCCGCCCTGGTGGCGGTCCTTATAGCTTCTTTCATATATATCACGGTCGCGAAGAGACGAGGCGAGGAATGATGTACAAGGGTTCAGACAAGGTACTCGAGCTGCTGACAGAGAAAACGGCAATGACCATCGCCGCACTGGCTGGCGCCCTCTCCATGAACGAGGATTCGATCAGGAGGATAGTGGAATCTCTCAAGGCGGATGGTTACGTCACTGCCGAAACAACCACTGAAGAGCGCCCCGGGAAGACCGAAGAGCTCGAGCGCTACCTCAAATCCGGTTTCCCGGAATATTCCGTATACAAGAAAGCGCTCGCGGGCGCATCGATATCAGACCTCTCCAAGGACGAGAAGTCCATCGGCATCCGATGGGCGAAGGTGAAAGGATTCGTCCTCATCGAGGGCGGAAAGCTCGTTCCCTCCAAGGAGAAAGCTGAGGTCGAAGCGGAGATGAAAAGACTGGCCGGAGAAGCCGCCACTCTGGAGATCAGCGCACCTTCAAAAGTGCTGCTTGAGGAGCTTTACGAGCGCCGCCTCATTGAGAAGAGGGCCGTCCGTTCCACGACCGTCTCCTACACCGGCAAGAAGATAGACTGGTCGGCGTTCCAGCAGGGGTTCGAGATAAACGTGCCGGGGCCGGACGCCCCCATGGGAAAGCACCACCCCGTCACCAAGATGACGGAGAAGATAAAGACGATAATGACCGAGCTCGGTTTCCAGGAGATGGAAGGGGACATCATCGAGAGCTCGTTCTGGAACTTCGATGCGCTCTTCCAGCCCCAGGACCATCCGGCAAGAGAGCTGGCCGACACGTTCTACATCAAGGGGAAGAAGCCGCTCCCAGAGGATAAGAAGATGGTCGAGCGGGTGAAGAAGGCCCATGAGGATGGCTGGAAGTACGCATGGGAGCCTGCCGAGGCATCGAAATCGGTCCTCCGCACCCACACCACCGCCTTATCGGCCCGCTACCTGGCCGCTGCCAAGGACAAGAAGCCCCGGAAATATTTCGCCATCGGCAGGGTGTTCCGCAACGAAGCGACCGATTACAAGCACCTGGCCGAGTTCCACCAGGTGGAAGGCATCATCGCCTGGGAGAACGCCACATTCACGGACCTTCTGGGGGTCATCAGGGAGGTCTACAAGAAGCTCGGGTTCGAGAAGATACGGTTCAGGCCCAGTTTCTTCCCCTACACAGAGCCGAGCCTGGAGATCGAGGTGTTTTTCGAGGAACGCAAGCAGTGGATGGAGCTGGGGGGCGCCGGCATATTCAGGCCTGAAGTGAGCATCCCGTTGGCAGGAGTATATCCGGTGCTTGCCTGGGGGCTGAGCCTGGAGAGGCCGCTGATGCTCAGCCTGGAGCTGGACGACATCCGCTCGCTTTATCGCAATGACGTCGATTTCCTGACGTCCGCAAGGTTGGATATATGAAGCTGAGGAACATCATCATCGGCACTATCGGGATACTTCTCATCACCCTGATGGCCATCGTGGTAGTCGTGCTCGCGTCCGACATGGGCGAGGAGGGTTCGGCACCCCCGGTATCTTCGTTCTCGGTGCTCGAGAGCGGTACTGCGGGCGATTTCGCCTACAATGTCTACCGCTTCAGGGGAAGCGGGAACCTCACGGTCTATAGCTACCCTTCCGAGCCAAAGCATGCCGTGGTGATAATCAACGACAGCCAGGCCATCCAGGCCAGCAGGCTTCAGGAGCTGATAGAGCGGATCAAGCCGCTCGAGAGATACGGCATCGCGGTCACAGTCACGCAGGAGCCGAAGATCGGCGACGACATATACGTGATCCCGACCGGCGGCATCCCGTCCTACGCTCTCTTCAACCTCCAGCAGGGCTCATCCACAGGCACCATAATATACATAGGCGAGAAGGACCTGCTCCTCAGCAGCGGCATCAAGAAGCTGGACTGGTACAATCAATTGAAGCCCGAGCAGAGGGCCCGCGTGGTGCTCTATCCAGGCACGCTCGATGATTTCCTGGAGTCCGGCAACGTGTCGCTGGAGGAGGAGATACTCCGTTCATCGTGGATGGCGCAGAACAGCTCGTTCTACATGGTCTCCGGCGAGGGCGAGAGCACGGTGTCAGTGCCGCTCAACGGGAGCGGCTATACCCGCATAATCTATGAGATGGAGGGACTCAACGGCGTCTTCGATTCGTCATATCTCCAGACCGGCGGGATGCCTCTCGAGCCTGAACCGGGCTCCATATACCCATGGGAGAAATCGATGCTGGAATTCTCACTTGGCAAGACCAACGGCACCGCGTTCCTCTCCGTGAAGAAGGACGGCAAGACCATCGAGCACGAGCAGCTGCGCAGGGTCCTCGATGAGAACGTCTTCCTCAAGAGGTTCGAATACCAGGACGCCGGCGATTATATCCTGACCGTGGATGACAACACCGGACAGATAGCCTCCGGCCTGCTCCATGTCAAGGACCTGCAGATAACCCTGCTGGAGAAGGTCGGCAGCACCTACGTGTTCTCTGTCATGGAAGATGGCAGGCCCATGGGCAACAGCGAGGCATATGTGTCGCTCGGTGATTCGGCGCCTCAGCGCTTCTTCATAAGCGATGGCAAGGTGGCTGTCGCTGCAAGGCCTCCTAGGGGCCTTGCCACATTCGATTTCAGGATAGGGCAGAGCGAGATCCCCGTCACGATAGACAATCCAGAGGACCCGCTCATAGATTTCTATCTCAAGTACGGCCTGCCGGCTATCGGCCTCGTGGCGCTGGCGTTCTTCGGAGCCCGCATCACAAGGCGCCCTACATACCGTCTACGGTTCGGCGACAGTGCGGAGTACCTAAGGCAGGAGATGGCGCTCCCGGTCGAGAGGGCCATGGAGAGCTTCAGAGCCATACGCGATGACATGAAGCTGGGGTCGTCTCCGGTCACGCCCCACGAGTTCGGCGTATCGCTCAAGAGATATCTCACCAACGGTGCTGACGTCACCGAGGGCAATGTGGAAGAGATACTCAAGAAGCTCGTCAAGCACGGGAGGCTCGAGTACCACCGTGATTACTATCAGCAGAAAGGAGAAGGCGATGTGATCCGCAACGTCCTTAGGAGGATGGTGCGCGAGAAGCTGATAGAGAACGGCGTCCTCTTCAAGGAGAAAGGAGGGAAGTTCGAGACCAAGGATTTCGAGATAGGCTTCTTCGGAGACAAGTTCGACAAGAAGGGCATCGTGGTGGTGGATGACAAGACCGAGGAGAACCGCATAATCGCTTCGATGGGCGAGGCCGAGCGCGCACGTGTCCGTCTCCTCCAGGCAAACGACATGCTCGTGATAGTCCCCATAGACCGCCTGAGCGATGTGCTATGAGGCTATCCGTCCTCCTGCTGCTGATAAGCCTCTCGTTCGCGCAGTACGCCGAGCCGCCGCTGGATTCCGTCATGGATGGCAACCGGGGGCTGTCGGCTTCGCTGGCCAGCCTCTACAACTCATCCTACGCGTTCAACTCCACTATGGATATCGTCCTCGGCTCGCACATCAGCAGCGTACCGGTCTCATCCAGCATACAGATACTGGCCCTATCGCCACAGATAGATGACACGGCCTGCGCTGTGGACGGGATGGCGGCCCTCTTCGCGCGCGGGGAGGAGATGGGCGTATTGACCGCGCTCCCTTCCGAAGGCTATCCTGATTTCCCTTGCGATTCGGTATGGTTCGACGGGCCGAAGGAATACGCATGGAGGTGCGATTTCGACGGCGACAGCTGCGCGGAATTCGTGAATAGCAGCGGGGTGTTCTACGAGGACCTCATGGCGACATTCTCATTCAGAGGCATCTCGGCCGCCGTCCCGTTCTCCTCCACGGTCATCGAGATCCCGCAGGAGGTCCGCGACGAGCTGGACTCTGCATCAGGGAACGACAGTCTGCTGGTCGAGGTCTCGGGAAACCTGACGTTCTTCTACGAAATCAATGACCGCCAGGGATTCGGGGACTGCGGCAGCAACTATGTCTTCTTCAACCATTCGACGCCCATTTCGATCAACCGCAGCTTCAGCGTCGGCGGGAGCAGGAAGCTATTCTTCCTGGAATCGCCGGTGCTGAGGGAGCAATGGTACCGTGACAACCGCTTCGATGTCATCGTCCTCTCGCAGTGCCCGCTCTACCGCGCAGAGATATACGAGAACGGCAACCTCTCTGATGCGATCACCATTCGGTGGTTCTCGATAGAGACAGACGGCTACGGGATGATGCGCATGCGCTCGGAAGCGGAGAACGCGACCGAAGGCGGATGGTCTGAGCGCTCATCAGGTGTCGCAAACCCGTTCCAGCTGGAGCGCGAAAACATCTCCTACCTGTTCGCATACCGCTTCGAGCACGGCTATGCGGGGCTGGGCGACAAAAACATCTCCATCACGGTACGCGATGCAGCCCTGAGCGAGGATTCGTTCAATGAGACGATCACCAGCAGGATGCTCTCCTACCATGGCGCATATGCCGAGGATGGCTCCCCTGCCGATTCGGTGCCTGCCAGGCCGAGCCTGGCCCCAAAGCAGAGCTCCCTCATCTCGATTGAGGTCGCATTCGGCCTTATATCCCTCGTGATCCTGATAGCATTCGTGAATTCCTGGCTGCTGGGCGGCTCATAGGCGCCACATAAGCGGTCCGCGCGGCTTATCCGAGCGGTTCCATGCCATGGGTCCAGTGTCTTGGGGCGTCTCCTGCGCCCGAAACACCAAACCGTGAACTCCGGATCCGGGACTCGAAATCCGCTCATCCTGCAGGGCCGTCCACCGGCCCTTCCACTTCCTTTTCCATCTCGGCCTCTGCTTCCTTGTCCGCGGCCCTGCCTATCTTCTCGCCCAGGGCGAATGTGCGCTTGACCTCGGTAATCTTTATCCGGCATCTCTCGCCTCTCTTGGCGCCTTTGACGAAAATTATGAAATCCTCTACCTTGGCGATGCCGTCGCCCTGGCCACCCTGGCCGCTGATATCCACATCAAGCCGGTCCCCTACCGAGACCGGCTTCGGGTGTTCGAACCTTCCCATGAATCCGCCTCTCACTCGAGGGGTCCTCGGGCGATTACGATGCCCGGAATCTCAGTCTCCCTCTCAGGCTTGAAATCGATTCCCTCTTCCATGACTTCATTACCCATGCTATCAGTGAACTATCCACACTTAAAGGTGTGGGTTTCCTGCTTCAATGAAGATACTTGCCAGTTAAATTTATAACCAGTAGAGGTATCTTCTCCGCAGGCTTGACATCCCCCAGTCCCTGGGGTAGCTCTTTTGAGTATGTTCATCGCCGCATTCAGGTCCCTGTGCATGGATGCCCCGCATGGGCAGCTATGCCATCGATTTGCAAGCGACTTCTTCTGCACCAGACCGCAGCAGCTGCATTCCTGGCTGGTATTGGCAGGATCCACAAGCACCACTTCGCAACCAGCTTCTTCCGCTTTGTATGCGAGCATGCTTAGGAACTCTGCCCAGCTGCAGTCCAGCACATGTTTTGCAAGAAAACCTCTCGCCAAACCGGCGACATTGAGGTTCTCCAGCGCTATGAAAGAATAGGATTCGACCAGCATCCTGCTGGTTTTGTGGAGGAAATCTTGCCTCCGGTTAACAAGCTTCTCGTAGCTTATAGCAACCTTGCGTTTTGCCTTCCTCCTGTTCCTGCTGCCCTTCTTTTTCATGGAGAGGCGGCGATGGGCCAGCTTCAGCCGCTCTTCGGCCCCTCGCAGGTTCCCGGGATTTGCTACTACAGCACCATCGCTGAGATAGGCGAAATGCTCCAGCCCCAGGTCGATGCCTGCGATGGGGCTGGGTTTCTTGCGCGGTTCTTTCCATTCTGTTTCTGTTGTGAAGATCGCGAACCATTTTCCCGAAGGCATCCTCTTTATCGTCAAGGTCTTCACCTTTCCACTCACCTCACGGTGCTTTTTGATGGATACTTCTCCGATGCCTGACAGCAGCAGTTTTTCTTCTAGCTTGAAGCCGAACTGTGGGTAGGTGAACGACTTTAGCCTCTCCATGGATTTGAACCTTGGAAAGCCTGCTTTCCTACCTGCCCTCTTCTTGGCGAGCATTCCACTCAATGACTTGGCTAGCCGGTCTGCGACATTCTGGGCGACCTGTGAGAACAAACGCGCTTCTTTAGCCTTCAGGTAGAGCTGTTCTCTTGTGGGGAATCCGCCAATCTCATCATAATGAGTTATGGCATATTCCAAAAGAGAGTTCCAGAGGTGCCTGCACTCCTGAAAGTGTCTTTGAAGCGCCTCTTGGTGTGTCTTTGACGGATAGAATCTGTACCTCCAGGAGCGTATCGGCATGATATACTGTCGCGTGGCTTGCTTATAAGTGATGAGACGCGTCATTTCCGCGGCAATGTAGATAGGTGCTTCGCTCCTATGCCGTTGGACTGTGGTTTGTGGGCACTTTCATCCCACATTTGAAAGCGCGGGCTTTTCCGTGCCCTGGGCATTTAAAAATGTCCCGTCCATCAAGAAAACATGGCATACGAGCTGGCCATATTCGACTTCGATGACACCATACTCCATCTGGACGTCGACTGGCCTTCTGTGAGGAAGGAAATGCTCTCCCTGGCCGCCAAAAAACGCCTGGATGTGGAGCCCGACCTGCACCTGGCGGTGATGGCCAACGACCTCTCCAAGGCCGGGCTGAAAGAGCGGATAGATTCGATCTTCCTGGAATACGAGAGCATGTGCGCCAAGAAGCGGGCCTACGAGGTATTTCCGCCGATGGTCTCATTCATAGAAGAGATCGGTGCGGCCGGCATCAGGCTGGCGATAGCGAGCGGCAACCATACGGAGTCCATCAAGGCCATACTCACCCAGCTCGATCTTTTGGAAAGTTTCGAGCTGATCTGCGGGAGGGACTTGGTGCAGGGGAACAAGCCTGACCCGGACCAATTGCTTTACATCATGGAGCGCCTGGGCGTACCTAAAAACAAGGCGATTTTCGCCGGGGATTCTCGTAACGATGAGGCCGCAGCTTCTTCAGCCGGCATACTCTATGTGAAGGTGGACCCGTCAGACACCAGCGGCGGCATCGAGAGGCTCAGGGCGCTCCTGCTCTGATGTCAGATGAGTTCGGCCTTTGCGCCGTAATCCTCTGCCAGCCTCCTTATCTTCTCTTTCTGGGCGCCGTTCGTCTCGTCTTTTGATATCAGCACCCGGGAGACCTTCTCCACGTTCCTTTCCATGGCCTGGCGGAACATCCCCGCATCCAGAGAATCTATCGCGTATTTGGGCGCGATGTGCCCGACCGCCAGATCGCTTTCGATTACAACTTTCGTGAAATCCCTGGGGTAATGGCCTCCTCCGACCCCGAAGACGGTCTCAGGGTTCCCGGATTCGCGTTTCGCGGACGCCATCACGGCATTCGCCACCGCAGCGGCGGCTTCCTCGTCTGCCCATTCCTTCTCCCCGTTGCCTATCTCCACGAACATGATCGGCACCTGGCATGTCGGGCCATGATGATCCGCCTCCAGGCTGGAATCCCATCCTATCCTGTCCGCTTCCTTGCGCAGCTCCTGCATCAATGCCTTTAGCCTGCCTGCAGGGGCGATATTGAGAGTCTTCGGCTCCCCGCCCATATCAGCTGCCCCCCAATTGCCTGGCACATGGGCGGTCAGCGCCTTCCCTTCCCTCTTGCTTCTGTGTGTGCTCAAGACCAGGAGGCAGTCGGTGTCGAAACCGGTCGGCACATCGAGCACGGTCGGGGCATGAGTGTCTATCATGCGTAGCATGCCACGCGTCCATTCGTCTTCCCCACCAGGCCTGAAACCATGCTCCTCCATCAGTTTCTTGGCGATGTTCGCGCTCGCGAGGTTATTTGATGTGAAAAGCAGTATCATCCGACCACCAGCAGGAAGAGCGTGCACGCCACCGGTACCGTGAGGTTATCGTCCAGCCTGGGCACGCTTTCGGCTACCGCAGCTATGAGCGCGAGAGGGAGCGCCAGCGGACCTATGAACACCCATGCCAGGAGCGAGGAGGCGAACATAGCTGCCATCCCTTCGACCGTCTTCTTCCTGTTGTAAGGCAGTCTGGTCCCGCCTCTCCTTCCGATGATGTTGGATATTCCATCCCCTATCCCGAGCGCCAGCAGGACGGCCGCTATCTGCGAGGGGTCCTTCAGGAAAGCCGCCGCGACCAGCGCGCCGGTCGCGAAGCATGCGGAGCCCCAGCCCGGAAGCGGGACCCCCTTCCTCTCGAACCTCTCCTCGAACCATTCTATGAGAGGGATGCTCCTGCCCAGGAGCCGCAGGTTCATCAGCACCGTGCCGATGATTATAGTGAAGAAGACAGCCGCGAGGAGGACGCCCCTCCCCCATATGAGCAGCACCGCTATCGCCGCGAAGCCGACCACCATGTGGAAAAACTGGCGGGAATCCTCAAGCTCCATGGCTCTCCCTCCAATAGATGTCTGTCAGGTAGTAGGATATCAGCGCTATGGGAAGCGCCCCGGCGACGTCGCCGAAGAGATGCACTCCGATATTGAGCCTGGTGAACGAAACGAAAAGCGCGAAGAGCAGGAACAGCGGATAGCTCCTCTTGTTCAGGAATCCGGTCATGAGCGCGAACGCGGTGGCGGCGTGCATGCTCGGGAACGAATAATCGCCAGGGCACCATTCCTCGCCGGCGCACGGCCTCTCATATGCCATGGCGTATTTCACCGCCCACACGGCCGCCACGGTGACGAGCAGGGAGGCGAATATCTTCATCCTCTTGTCGTCCCTCCTCTCTCCTATCAGCAGCAGGGCCAGCACCACAGCGCCATAGGCCACCGCGTTGTCAAGGAAAAAACCTGCTGCCCTGATCGTGGGGTCATCGACAGATAGGGCGAGCGCGCTGATGCTGTCCATCGGCACCCACTCGCGTCAAAAATTTATAAACCGGAATGACAGCAGGCCGATGGCGCAAAGCCCGACCGCATAGATGCCGAGCGAGGAGCCCTTTCCCTCGGCATCAGAGATGGCCATGGCGGACATCATTGAATATATCACTATGTAGGGCGGCACCAGCGAGGCGCAAACAGAAGCCGCCTCGACCGCCCCCTCGCCCAAAAGACCGCCCATCTCCCCCAGAAGGCCGAGCGCCATCTTCATGATGAGAGGCATAAGGATCGCTCCTAGCACCAGGGTGTATTTCTGCATGGAAAAGAGCTGGCTCCTCTCCCGTTTCTCCTGGAAAGCGCCTATCATGTCCTCGGCGAGCCCGCTCAGCCTCCCTAGCGAGCTGGTCTCCACCATCCGCATGAGCATCCTGCAGGCCCTCTCCAGCATCGGGGAGCGGTTCCTGCGCGCCATGTCATCGAGCGCGGCGCCCACCCCCACGTTCATCTCCATCTGCCTTCTTGATCTTCCGGCCTCCTCGGATAGCGCCCCGAAGCCGCCCTCCTCTATCACCCTGAGCACCCTCTCAGGCCCTGTGGAACCTGGCATCCCTGAGGCGCAGAAGAGCGCATCGGGCAGGGAGCGCTCTATCTCCTCCAGCCTCCTCTCAGAAAAATAGCTCTTCCATGCGAAGAAGACGCCTATCCCTCCGCCCGCGATGAGCATCAGCGTCTGCAAGGAAGGGAGAAACACGAACCCGGCTATGAAGAGGGCGGCCGGTAGCAGCATCCGACCCCCGGCGCTGTAGCCAGGGAGCGCCGAGCGCGGCATCATGGATTTAGATAGCAGGAGCATGAGCGCGCCGACCGCGGGGAAGACCACCAGCATCGCGAGCGACATCCCAGTCCTGTCCACTTCCTGCCCCCCTGCGATGGCATACACCATGTAGAATGTCGGCATAACAGCGCTGGCCATCACGAAAAGCAGGCCGAAGAGCGCGCTCTTGGCGCCGTACTCCTTGAGATTGTGCCGCTCGAGCGAGAGCAGCTCGTCCCCTATCCTGCGCATCTCGGCACCGGAGGCGCCGGTCTCATAGGCCATCATCATCTGGGAGACCGCACGCTTGAGCGGCAGCGGACCGAGCGATGCGAGCGAAGAGAGCGCCCTCTGGAGCGGCACCCCTTCATCAGCCTGCCTCACAACCTTCCCCATCTCCTCCTGCAGCGCGCCCTCGCCGTTCGCAGCCGCTTCCAGCGCCTTCCTGAAAGGGAGCCCCATCTCCAGCAGCATCCCGAGCCCCCGCAGGAAGAACGGCATGGCCGAGGATATCTCATCCGCCCTCCTCTTCAGCTCCATCCTAGGAAGAATCAGAAGGAATGCGGCTATCAGAGCGGATGCGAGCAGAGGGATATATAGCGCAAAACCCGAAACAGCCGAAACCCAAATAGCCGCAAGCCCTCCGGCCGCGCTCAGCGCGACGATCATCCCCATGTACCGTTCGGGCTCCGCGCCGAGCGCCCTTATCGCGGCATCGGAAGAGCTCCCTATCTCGAGCGGGGGGAAATAGGCGGATGCTTCAAAGAGCCATCTCACGACCCATCATGCCCCCCGGTCTTCCCTTCAAGTCCATAGAGCTTCTGCTGGATGTGGCTGAAGAACAGCCCATAATCCGGCCCTGCCTCGGCTATCAGCTTTTTCCTTTTCTTCAGCTCGGTGTCCATCTCCTTCGCGCTCAATCCGAAGCTGTCCGCAGCCCTTCCCAGCAATTCCCCTCCGTTCACCGCTCCGCCATCGCGATAGAGCAGCGCTCCGCCGCGCCCGGCGATCTCCACCACCCTCCTCGCCTCCCGCACGCTCCGCGATTTGGGGTCGTATTCCAGCATCCGCCTCTGCACCACGATGCAGTCCACGCTCTTCAGATCGTCTTCCCGCACCCCGAAGGACCGCAATCTCGAAAGCGCCTCGTCGGCGCTCTGCGCATGGAAGGTGGCATAGCTCCCCCTAGCCTGGCCGGCCATCAGCACGTCGAACAGCGCCTCCACCTCCTCATTGTTCCGCACCTCGCCCACCACCATCCGGTCCGGCCGCATCCTCAGCGAATCATAGACAAGGTCCTTGAGCGATATGCCCATGTCCCGGTTCGCCACCAGCCTCAGCTGGTGACGGTGCGGCACGTTTATCTCAGGGGTCTCCTCTGTTATCAGCACCCGCTCGTTCCATGGGATGAAAGAGAAGAGCGCGTTCATGGTCGTCGTCTTCCCGCTAGCAGTATTGCCAGCTATCAGCACCGAAAAATCGCATTGCATCAGCACCGAGAGCAAAGCCACCGCATCCGCAGGGATGGTGCCGTTCTCCTGGAGCTCCCTGGGCGAGAACGGCCTCTCCCGGAATTTCCTTATCGTCATCTCCCCGCTGGAGACCGGGGGCAGGGAACCATGAAGCCGTGAGCCGTCCGGGAGCATGGCATCCAGCCTGGGGTTCTGCATGGTGATGTGCCTTCCCAGGGAGCGCGACATCCGGTTTATCATCTCCCCTATCGCCTTCTCGTTGTCGAAGCAGGCATTGACGCTCTTCCAGCCCTGCTTCCTGATATACACGTATACCGGCCTTCCAGGCCCGATGACGCTTATCTCCTCCACCGCAGGATCGGAGAGCAGCTGCTCCATGAACGCGAAGCCGTAGATGTGCATGGATGCTATCTCCCCCAGATAGTCCTGCTGGCTGCGCTCGAGATAGAGTCCGGAATCCCGGGCCGCGCTCTCCAGGAGTCCGATGATGAGCCGCGAACTCTCCTCTTTCCCCTGTGCCATCCTGGATCGCGTGGCTTCCCTGAAACGTTCCTGTACGTCATGGATGAGTCTCTCCTCATCCTCGCTCAGGCTCGGCAAGCGGAGCCGATAGTCCCCGGCCGCTAGGATACGCCAGCCTAACATGTCATCAACACCCGGCGTCCGGTCATCGGCATCCGGCCTCCGGCAGCCGGTTTCGTGTTTTGCGTCCTGCGTTTCGGGATTCTAAACCCGGAACCCGCGACTGGAGACGCTGGCGAAAAACAGCACATTCCCTTAGAAATCCAAGCATATCATCCCCCGGCAAGGGTGGCATTTCTCTGCCTTAATAAGCTTGTCCGGCGTCAGATGTGGCGACCCACATTCTCTCAGCGTTCAGCCTTCCATATCGAGCAGGCTGGCCACTTTGTAGCCCATCCTCTCCAGTTTCTCCTTCCCAGGCAGGTTCTTCAGATTGATGATAAAACCGCACTCGACCACCCGTCCATTGAGCTCCTTTATCAATTCACATGCGGCAAGCGCGGTGCCGCCTGTGGCTATTAGGTCGTCCACTAGGAGCACCTTCGCCCCCTCTACAATGGCATCGTGGTGCATCTCGATCCTGTCCGTTCCGTATTCGAGCGCGTACTCGGCGGATACAATCTTGGCAGGCAACTTGCCGGCCTTTCGTATGGGTATAAATCCCTTGCCCAACCGGTCCGCTACCGCGGCTCCGATGATGAATCCCCTGGATTCCACACCTGCCACGATGTCTATATCCATGTGCCTGTATCGTTCGCAGAAAAGGTCGAGCATATGTCTGAAGCCTTCCTTGTCCTTCAGCAACGTGGTTATATCCCTGAACATTATCCCGTTCTTAGGCCAGTTCGGAACGGTCCTGATTTTAGCCACGAGCTCCGCTTTCATATCTGTGTGGGGCAGCCAGGACAGGTGCGATACCATCCCTTTCACCAAAGAGAATGAGTTTTCTGCCGCCCTCCTGCAGAATGATCTGAAATCAGCGGGCGCCGAGCTATCTGCCTTGTCGGATATCGAACGGATTATCACATGGGGAATCCCGTTCAGCACGCATGCTTGCGCAACCGCCGCGCTCTCCATGTCGACGCAATCTCCGCCGAAAACATCCCACAGCCTCTTCGTTGCACCGAAATCGTTTATGAACTGATCCCCGGTCAGGATCCTGCCTTCTGTCGCAGGCAGCCCTAGCCTTCTGGCCTCTGAGATGGCGAGCGAAGCGAGCTCTGGAGACGCCCTGAAGAACCGCAAATCAGTGAACGGAATATGTCCACGGTCGAAACCGAGCCCTGTCGCATCCATGTCGTGTTGCACGCTATCCTTGGAAACCACAATCTGGCCCACCTCCAACTCAGGGTTGACCGCTCCTGCGACTCCAGTGAACACCAGCGAAGACACCCGAAACCGCTCTATCAGTATCTGTACACATATGCTCGCATTGACTTTCCCTGCGCCGCTTTTCACAAGCACGATGTCCTTTCCCAGGAAATTTCCCACATGGAAGGAAAAACCGGACGCTTCAATCCTGGTTCTCTCCGACATCTCCGAAAGAAATCGTTCTATCTCCTCGTCAAGCGCTCCGACAATACCCAGCCTGTCCATGATACGTTTTTCTGATGACTCCTTATTATCCCATCCGGCATATTCCGAAAACCTTAAAATGACAATATTATACACAATTATCCATGCGACACAGCATCCGCTCCAGAAAATCCGAGCGCCCGGAAGGGCCGCGCAGGTTCTCCATGAAGAGCCCGCTCCTCGCCGCGCTCGCAGCCTGCTCTATATGCGCATGCGATCCGAAAATCCCGCCGAAGCCAGAGCTCCCGAAGGTCCCGAAAACCTCGATGGCCGTTTCGAAGGAAGAAGCTCCCGCCACAACGACTATGAGCATGTCCCGTCCCGCCATAGCGATGCAGCCTGATATGGATGCGCCGAAGCCTATGGCAGCCGAAGCCAAGCCGGCTGTAAAATCCGGTCCCGCAAAAAAGCCAGAGCCAAAGACCGCTAAACCGCCATGCGGTGCGTTCTGCGCCCTTCACGGCCAAGGTTATGGCGAAGCGGCGCCTATCCTTCACAGGAGGGTCACTCAGCAGAGAAGGAAGATGAAGCTCACGGCGGAGGAAGGCCGGCTGGCGGCGTCCTATCTGGCCAAGGACCTCCCGTCGATGCCGCGCTCCAAAGCGCTCCTGAAGGAGATGCCAAGGACCGCCATAGAGCTGATACGCGGCGTGAACGAGCGCGGCGTGATGAAGGAAGATGCCGAGCAGATGGCCTATTATCTGATACGCTTCCTCAAATCGATGAGGATGAAGAATCTCTCCACATTCGATGAATGCATCTCGCACATGATAGGCCGGGAATGGCACCAGATAGACTACTCTGGCGAGGGCATGACCTGGCAGGGCCAGCGGAAGATGTACAACCGGAAGAGCCCGGAGAGGATGGACTGGGTGAAGGACATCAAGAAGGCGGTATACCTCCACCGTTTCTTCGAGATCGAGCACCGGATGCGCTATTTCAGGAAGCTGTTCGCTCCCGCAGGCAGGCTTCCTGCCGCTCCAAAGACGGAGTAGGTAACATGGGCAGGACCATACCCAAAGAACGGCCAAAACCCAGCAGGACCAGGAGACTTCTCCTCAGGACGCCTCTCGTCGCAGGGATAATCACCTGCTCTCTTCTTTGCTCTGACAGCAGGCAGGACGGATGGAAACACGCGTCCATGGCGGTCCCGGTGATGCTCAAAGCCCGGGCCGAGCCGGAGATTGTGGTGCCGCCCCCGGCTCTGCCGCCTATCGAATACAAAGAGCCGCGTGTGAAAGAAGAAGAGCCGCCTGCCAAAGGCCCGGAATGCAGCGACAACATGTGCAAGCTCGCCGCGAAAGGGAAGCGCTTCCGCAGGATAGCCGAGAGCATCAGTTTCAGGATCCGCGACTACAGGTCCAATAGGATTACCTACGAAGAAGCCGACCGGGCGGCAGGTTATGTCCTTACCGGCCTCCGGCGCATGCGCAATGCGGAACGCCTCATGCGCTTCCTTCCTGACACCTCGGTGGAGATTTTGCGCAGCGTCCACGAGCGCAGGATGGATCGGAAAGAGGGAGAGAGGATGGCATATTATCTTTACCGCATCGTCGCTTGGATAAAGATGAAGAGCAGGAGGGATTTCGACGAGTACCTGTCCAACCTGGTCGGCCGGGAATGGAAGGACGTCAAGCCCCATCCCCAGGAGGGATTCACCTGGCAGGGCGAGAAGGCGTTCTACGAAAAGCACGACGTCCCTGATTTGAAGACCGCGCTCCATCTCCACAGGTATCTCAAGGTCGAGCGCTACCGCAAGCATTTCCAGGACCGGTTCAGGTTCTACGGAAGGCATCCGCCGGCACCGCAGTGAGCCCCCGGCGATCGCCCGCAACTCTCATGCGGTTCCGGGTTCAGCGTCTTGCCGGGATCTCGTGCTCAGGCCGCTTCACCGGCTCTTCTCATAGAGGTTGACATCGAAAAGATGCACGAACAGGAATCCTATGCCCTTCCTTTTGACCAGCTTGAAATGCCTCCTTATCACGGCATCGAGCTGCGAGATGTTGTAGTAGTGCTTTCCGGCGCCAGGGCCACTCTCCTGCGAGAAGGAGCCCTTGGTGATGAACCTGCCTAGCTTGTACCAGAACGATTCGACTGGGCCGGATACCACGAGGTGGCCGCCCGGCCGTATCTTGCTTTTCAGCTTCACCAGCACATCCTCAGCGTCGCTGAAATGCTCCAGGACGTCTAGGCAGGTCATGCAGTCGAACTCGCCGTCCTTGAACGGTAGCTCATGCAGGTCGGCCTTGATGAATCTGATGCCTTCGTATTTTTTGTTGAGCTCCTCGGTATGCACGTTGCAATCCACACCCACCGCTTCGTAGCCCTCCTTCCTCATCAGATCGGTGAACATGCCGTCCCCGCATCCTGCGTCCAGCACCTTCGCGGGCTTCACCGAGCGCAGGTATCCCAGGGCGGTCTCCAGTCTTTTGAAGAACAGCTTCCTCACCTGCGCGTTCTTCGAGCGGTACTCAGGGACTATCTCCTCCAGTTCGATGTCGTATCGTTGTGTCTCGTCCATGG
>JBFLVJ010000016.1:0-32823 GCA_040758595.1 Microcaldota archaeon
GACATAGAAGCCGGTCGCGCCTGAATATATGTTATTGGAGATGAATGTGTTGTTGTCCGCCAGCTGGGCGTCAGACGTCGAGGTCATGTTTATGGCCGCGTATTTCGAGTATGAGATGTTGTTGCCTATGAACCTGTTGTGCTTGGCGTTGTTGTAGAAATGGAGCGCGCCTTGCCTTCCCGTGGAGAGCTGGCTCGCTTGGATTATCCTGTTGTCCTGGAACAGGCTGTAGTTGACCAGGTTCAGATATATCGCAGGGCCGCCGATATCCGAGATCGAGTTGCTGGTCACGGTCGCATTTGAATTTATCTGCATGTAGATGCCGTATCCGTTGACGGACATATTGGTTATGTTGTTGGCACTTATCTGGAGGTGCTGGCAATAGGTGCAATAGATGGTGCCGGCCCGCATATCCCTCATTGTGTTGGACTCGATACGCAGATAGTCCGAATCGTATATGTAGAATGCCGCTCCGTCTATGTGGTGGACAGTGTTTCCGGTGTAGTTGTTGTATGCGCTATACTGCTCGGTGAAGCCATATGTATCCGCGAAGAAGCCCGGGGTGGCATTGACCGTGTTGTTGGCTATCAGGTTGTAATTGGAGCTGCCGAAAAGCCCGATGCCTGCCGAGCCGACATCATTGAAGTACATGTTGTAGACCGTGTTGTTGACGAAACGGTTGTACTGGCAGAGCTGCTCCAGATAGAACCCGTAACCGTCATAGCTGTTATCGACGTAGTGGTCGCCGATGACATTGCTGCTGAAGTTGTTGTAGTATGCGCGGTAGAGCCAGAAGCCGGCGTTATCCATGCCATAGGCATCGGCCAGCTCGGCGGTCGAGTAGTTGACCTCGTAGAACAGGTAGCCGATGTGGCTGTTCCCTGTTGCGGTCCCGGTGCCATTGACGGTCATGTTGAAGAGGTGGATGTCCTGGGTGTAGGATGCATAGAACCCGTAAGTGTAGTTGAAGACGAGCGGGCAGTTCTGGATTGTGACGTTGGTCCGGGTCCGGTTGACCACAATACCGTAGGTGGTGCCCGCCACGTTGTTGCTGATGTTGTATCCCGCGCAGTCGTATAGCACGTCATCGGCGTTTATGACCACACAGCCGTTCCCTGACAAGGGTGTGACGGGATTCGGGGCGCCTCTGATGTTGGCAGTCTGAGTGTATGTGCCGCTGGATGTCATGGGCGCTGGGCAGGCAGAGCTCGTGTTGTAGAGGATGGCGTAGGTGCTCCTCGGCTCCACATCTGAGGCCCTGAGATTGTTCTGGCCGGTGTTGGGCGTATTGTTGACCAGCACCCAGCCGTCGCTGGTGTTGTATCTCCACAGCTCGAACGCGCTCTCATCGTAGCCGCTAAGCTCCGAGTCCAGCCAGTGGAAGGTCACGTTGTCGATTGCGAGGGCCACCGTGGATGCCGTGAACCGCACGTATTTGCCCGCGAACGATACCAGTCCGGCTGGCGGGGCGGACGGCTGCGCCGACCAGTACATTAGGTAGAACGTGGCCTCTGGCATGTAATCGTCTATACTGATGTTGGTGTAGTTCGTGTAATCTCCGGCAACTCTGTCTATGATGAGGTTCGACACCGAATAGTCGTATGGCTGATAGGTATAGTATGCGGCGCCCGAAGAGTTGTATATATGGTTCCCGATGATCCGGGTTTTGTTGTTCCCGTAGATGGCAAGAAGATAGGTCGCAGCGCCGTTGACGGTGTTGTTCTCGATGATTGTCCCGATGGTGCCCACAGCGGACTTGTAGATGCCGTAGCCGGAGCGGGGGAGCACTGTGTTCGACAGGACCGTCACGTTGTCCGAGCCGCCCGCTATCAGGATCCCCCTGCCGGCGGTCGATATGTTATATATCGTGTTCCAGGAGATGGTGCCGTTGGCGGCGTTGTTCATGTATACCCCGTAGGTGCCGTTGCGCAGGGTGTTGTTAGTGAATGTGGTCCGGTTGGTATAGTATGAGTAGATGGCATTGGTGTAGCCGTTTATCTCTCCGCAGTTCTTCACCGTCACGTTGTTGATCCTTGCTGCGCTGGAACCGTTGATGAACACGCCGTAGGTTGTGCCGGTGGTGCCGTCATTGGTGATGGTATGGCCGGCGCAGTCGAGTATCACGTGCGGGACCGCTATCTTCATGCAGACAGAGCCCACAAGACCCGGGGTGCCGCTGTTGGGCGCACCGGTCAAATCCGCTGTAAGGACGTACGTGCCTGCGCTCGATACCACCGAGCAGGCGCTCACGCCAGGATCTATCTTGTACAGAGCGCCATCGGAATCGAACGTTATGTTGAAGTGGCCTTGCTCCCAGTTCGGAGTGGTGACTTCGAGCACATAATACTGGGTGGAGTTCGCCGGGACCACAGGGGAGGCAGGCTTCGGGTCATAGGAGACCTGGAATGACTCCTGCCTCTCCACTTTGGCATCTCCAGGGGCATTACCCTCCGCATCCGGCTCATATGCATTCGGAACTTCGATCTCGCTCGTGACGGCTGTCACACCCAGTGCCTCGTAGAGCTCCACCCCCCTGAGGTTGAAATCGATGTCCAGGCTCTCTTTTGTGAGCTTCTTGATATTGAACGGGATCGAGCGGTTATTCTCTACCTTCATGACATAGTAATGCTTGGTCCCCTCGGGAGTCATGATGTTGGTGTCCTGCAGGCTCACCGAAATCTCCACTCCGGCGCTCGAAACGGACTTGGACCTGATAGGATCCGGGCCCTTGATGATGGATGGCAGATCTGATAGCTCGCTTTCGGAGAACGGGGTCATGTACATGAGGGACGTCTTTTCCGATACCGAGCCGGACAACTGGGCGGCTGGCATGACCAGGCTGCTCGCGTTTTCGGTGTCATTGCCGAACCCTAAGCTGATGGTATGGCTCTTGCCGCGAAGGACCGCGCTTGTCAGGCTGCCGTTCTCTTTGCAGTGGTATCCTTCATAGATGAAAGAAGCCTCTGCCTCATCCCATACCGGGTAGAACACAGTCTCTCCGCATCTGAGCTCGGTGAATTCCAGGTCGGCCTCGCTGCCAGATTGCGCAAATCTCGTGCCCTCCATAGGCCGGACCGTGAGGTCGGCGGTGCCGGTGGTCTCGAAAAGCACGGTCCAGTTGCCGCCCACAGACGAAGATTGCACGATGTCGATCAACGTGACATTGGCTTCTCCGAAAGCAGGGTCTTCAGGGCCGATAGGTATGGAATACTCCTGTCCGGAGGCCAGGTCTTTCCTCACTAGTTTCCAGGTCCCGTTGCAGACCCGGGCACCTAAGTCCCAGTCCTTGCATTTGAAGAGAGCGTTGCCGCTCGCCACAGCGGTCAGCGAGCCTTTGGAGAACGAAACGGTGCTCGGATCTATGGCATAGACCTCGCTCCACTGGATGCCGTCTGGAGCCGGGATGTCCTCGGGGACATCGTCTATGGATATGAGCCCTGCATATGCGCTCATCTCGTCAAGGTCGTCTATGACCACATAGCTTATCGACATCTGCTCGGGCAGTATGACCACGCCGTAGCTCCTCCCCCCATGGCGCTCGCTTTCGCCCATCTTGTATGCAGTTCCGGCAGGATTGCCGTCGTGTCCTATGATCTGGAGGTCCAGGGTGATGTTCTCGGATATGGCTGCGTGGATGGCTGCCTTGTCCGGGATGTGTGCGGCCGCCTGAGGTGGCAGTGCTGGCATCTGTGCGTCCGGTTCGGGAATCTCGGGGACTGGTCCGTCAATCTCGGGCGTTTCGGATTGTGGGATCCCTCGTTCCGGAACCGGCGCTATCGGCCAGGTCACGTTTTCTGCCGCATCCCCTTCCAGTCCGCTCTCGGCCTCTTCCACTATGCCAGGACCATCAGGGACAGGCGCTTCAGCAGCCGTTGGGTCGACGGATGTCTGGTTTTCCGGAGGCGCCTCGGCCTCAGGCTGGGTTTCGGAAGACGGAGGGGCATACTCAGCGGCCATCGCCAGGATGTCTATCGTCTCGTCCGGCTCGGGAGCCCTTTCGAGCGCTATCAGCACCCACTCCCCTTCGCTCATGCCGATGACTGTATATGCCACGGGCACATCACCGTAAGATGAAGATAGGTGGATGAGCATGTTGGAAAAGTCCGTCGCGAAGAGAGGATCATATGATATCTCGATGATGCGCGGGTCGGCGTCGGTGTTGAATCCGTCGGACCCCACATCCGCCAGCACATTGAGAATGTATTGGCCTTCAGGGACCTCGACCTCCATGGCGGCCCACTGGCCGGGTTCCATACCGGTGATGGCATAGGAGGCGTCATAGGATGAGTTCTCGGTCGTTACCTTGATCAGCATGTTAGAGAAATCGTCGTTGAGGCCCTCGATATGGGTAAGGTTGAACGGCTGGGCCAGGAACAGGAGCCCTATCGTAAACGGCAATAGGAACATGCCGAAATGATCTGCCGTTTTGCGCCTATCACTCATGAGTGTACCTCGATGACCGCGTAGATGCAAAAACGAGGAGGCCGGGTTTTCCCATGGCGCTTTCTATCCGATAGGACATGTCGTGCATACCATCTCCTCCGACCTAGTGCGGCTGTATGGTTTCCGAGCAGAAGTATAAAAAAGGTTTGCATCGGTTTTTCCCGAAAATCCGGTCGCTATAATAATAGGTTTTTCTTATGCTAGAATGCCCTTGTGTCTTAGAAAAACGGTTTTCGTGTTGATGCTCAAGCGCGACGCAAACTGTGATGGCCTTTTCGAGGGGAGCCATGGCAACATTTATATTTGTTAAACAGTTGTTTCCTTGCATGCGTAGACACTGGGCATTTGCCCTCCTCCTAATGATAGCCATGGCGCATGCCCAGGACGCCACTGAAGGAGGCGATATCACCCAGGGAAACCTCTCGGGGAACATGTCTTCATATTACTGGGCTGCAATTGCCGGCAATTTCAACAACAGCGCTGCCGACCTCGGATACCCGGTCTCCGCCCAGGCCACCCCAAACGCCACCATCTACTGGAACGACCCGAACGGGAGCTACAGCAAGTACTTCAACGTCAGCATGATAATCACCAGGCTGGGCCAGAAGCCCGAGGACACCGAGATGTCCGCGCCGGTCCAGTCGGATTTCAACGAGAGCGGGATGTTCAGCAACTTCAGCATCTTCGCAGGGATTCCGTACAACAGCATAATAGAAGATCCGTATGACACCTTCGTCGGGAACTGGGCCACCAAGACATGCTATGTCTATAATCTCCCGTTCGTCTGCCCTTACATCATACTGGCACCCAACATCGAGATGGCCGTGCTCAAGTTCGACAACGGCACCCATGTGGAGCCGCTCTTCATACAGAGCATATTGAACCAGACAGGCTACAACGGCTCCTTTGTGCAATTCGAATACATTGTGCCTGTCCTGGAGCAGTATTTCTTCTACGTCTATAGCCAGAAGGATTGCAACATGACAATCTGGATAGATGGGGTCCAGACCACCGTATTCCCGAAGACCGGCGTGCCTTACGAGGTCGAAGTGCTTGTCACCGATGGCGTCTCGCCAGTCAATGGCATACGGGTGGACGCTGCCGAAGAGAACGGCAGGGACAGCTTCCTCCCGCTCCTGGAGCTCGGGAGACGCATCTTCACGCTCGGCCATGGCGTCACCGGCTCCACAGGCATGATGACGTTCGTGCTCTCGCCGACCAGGTACAACATCCCGGACGATTACGCCCATGCCATGTACATTGAGGTCAACGGATATGACGGATTCTATTGCAGGGAGAACCTGACGGTCTCCAATTACGGCTCGCTTTCGCCGACATACAGGACATCCCTGGTCAATGACAGCTATGCCAGCCAGGTGAAATCTTCATCGCAGAACCAGAATGCGCTCGCCAGCATAGCCAGCAAATGGATAGAGCAGGGCAAGATGAATGTGATAAGCGTGGACGTATACACAGACGGGACATACGGGGCACTGCCCACCCTGAAGGCAGGCGCTCCGAACCTGCTGAACATAACGGTCTACAACCACACCACGCTCGCTGTGATAAACGCGACCGCATCCATCCTGGAAGCGGAAGGACAGATCATCTTCGTGCCCCAGCAGCCGGGCAAGGACGGCTACAGCAACGCACGGGGCTTCACCACCAACCAGACGCCCTCCATAATCCCGACGAGATACAACAACCTGGCCAACGTCAGCGTGATGATAGGGCAGGAAGAGAGCCCGTTCGCGATACTGTACTTCCCGATAGACTCCACGCTCGCCCCTCCGACAGGCGCGGATGCGGACATGGACAGCGCGACCCGCTCGGCCATATCGGCCGCCCAGCAGAATATCAATTCGATACTTGTGAATATCGCTAAATCATTATCCACGGTGTGACTATGATGAACAACAAGGGGATTGTCTTGATGCTCCTTTTCTTCGGAGCGGTTTTCGCGCAGAGCGCCTATATAGCCGACTCTGCCGGAACCACGCAGGATGTCTATTCTTCATCCGCATACAAGGTATACGCAGATACTTTCGGGGTCAACCCGGACTTCGCGCTCAGGCTCTGTGCCGTGGGGCAGAGATATGTCGCGGCCACCTATTCAGCCAATCTCGGCGGAGGCAACTACGAGTACACCGCCATCAGCTGGAACCTGACGACCGGCTCCGACAAGACGCTGGTCTACACCACGCAGGACATGGGCGGCGGATGCTACCAGACACCGGTGGATGCCTACGGGTTCTCGCAGTTCAGGGACTTCTCCAGGACGCCGCCGGTCTACGTATCGGCGTTCCCGGGGCGCATCCATGTTCTTTATTCAAGCAGCGATGACGGCTCCTCTCCGTCTTTCGTAGGCGTCGATACCGCGAACGGCTGGCTGAGGGGCAGTTACGTGGTCACGAGTGCATTCGATCACACATCGAATAGAGTCAACGCCACAGTCACCAGCATCACGTTCGAGACCGATGTGGGCTCCATAAGCAGGAGCCCGTCCGATGCCGAATGGGGCCTCAACGCAAGCACCGGAAGGAGCATGGTGGTCGCCCTCTGCACCGACACCATAGGCGACACCTGTTCCGACGCCTACATCGCGAACGACACTTCGCAGTTCCCGGTCCAGCTCTCTCTTGGAGCTGTGCCCATCAACGACCAGAACGTGTACAGCAGGAACGTAGTGGTCAACGGCCTCGGATACCCGCTCTGCATCGGCTCTGATTTGAGCACCAGCTTATCGGTAAACCCCAACCCCATCGAAGACGGCGGGGCCACCAACATCACGGTCACGGTCACGAACTCCGGGAATGTCAATGTGACGAGCACCTTCGAGCTCGCCCTCAACATCACCGGCCCCGGCGGCTATGTCAACAACACCGCCTGGACGATAACCACTGACCTGCTCCCCGGGCAATCGCTCGTCAGGAGCATAAACTGGAGCGCCAACGGCCCTGCGGGCACGTACACCGCGACCGGCAGGGCGGACTACACGGGCGTGATAGATGAATGCAGCGAGGCCAACAACAACGCCAGCGCGGGCATCACCACGACGCCATATTACATACTGAATGTCACCATAGACGGTAATCAGACGAACTTCTTCGCCATCTGGGGAAGGCCATACAACGTCACCCTCACGCTCACCGATTCGGACGGAGCGGTCGTCCCGTATCCGAGATTCGTCCTCACAGAGACCAACGGCCTCAACCTATTCACGCCTACGCAGACATGGGCGAGCGGCGGGGTGAAATCCGAGAGCAAAGGCACCACGGTCGGAGACGTGAACGGCCAGGTGAAGATCGCGGTCATTCCAACATGCAACGAGCTCTACACCACGCACCCCTCGAGCGCGGATACGATAAGCAAGACCGGCGGCAATTATTCCATGAGGATAAACGTCTACAACAACGCCACGGGCGACCAGTACACGCTCTTATACAACGGCAACCTCACCGGGGATATGCCCCTTGGCGTCTGGAACTACAACTGCGTGGATCCCGGATGGGTGAACAACAAGGTCATAGTCAACAGCAACTCGTTCGCCAAGGATGTGTTCAACGCGGCCTACAGGGTCTATTCGATATTCAAGAAGCTGGTGGCTCCCTGATGAACAGACTGCTGACATCGGTTTTCCTGCTGCTCCTGGCCTCTTCGGCCTTCGCCCAGTTCTACGACGTATACATCGTCAGGGCCAATGACAGCGAGATAACGGACATTGTCTACGACGACGGCTCCTGGTCCTATGCGGACAACTCCGTGGAGAACCCGGATGCATCGGTGCGCGTCTGCACCACGACGCCGACGGATCTGCTGCACAAATGGGTCGCGCTGGCATATGCCGACGGCTTTGACGGAGATTACATCCAGGTGAGCCCCTGGCCCATCCAGGTTGGAAGCGTCGCCCCGAACGGCTGCGCGGATGTCCCGCTGGACATAGACAGCTTCAGCGCATGGTATCCATCCATCCCGTACGTTTTCATAGCCGATGACGCATCGCTCGCGGGGGCGAGCAGATGGAAGCTCTCGAAGGCAAGAGGGTGGTTCATCGGCAACTACACGATAACGACGAGCCAGGCGGGCAACAACGTGGATATCACCGTGACAGACGCGCTTGACGACACCGCCGCGAGCATATTGCCTGATGTCCCCTACCTGGTAGTCGGCCTTGTGAGGCCGGACTTCACGACCATGGACACCGTTATAACCTCTCCGAACGACCTGGAGACCCTGCTCTCGGACGGCGGCGACTACAACATCTACATCAACGGCATCGGGCCTGACATCCCCCCGTATGTGGAGATTTATACTCCTGAGCCAATAGCGTATACCAGCCAGAGCATACCCTTCACATATATCATAACAGATGACGATGACGTGAGCAGCTGCTGGTATGTGCTGGACGGCACCACCGTCACCATGCCGGACTGCATATCATCCTTCATACTCAACGTGGGCCCTGGAGGTCACACGCTCGCTTTGTACGCCAACGATTCGAGCGGCCAGATAGGTTCAGACAGCGTCGGTTTCAGCGTATCCGGAGCGGCTCCGCCGCCATCGCAGGGCGGAGGGGGCACGAAGACTCCATATCCCCAACCGACCGTCCCGCCCTCCATCCCGACTTTCTTCGCCATAACTCCCGAGAGCATAACCGTGGTGATAAATTACCCCAATGAGGGCAGCGCGGATTTCACGGTCTATTCGAACACCTATCTGACCGAACTCACCTGCTTCGTGGTCTCGGACTTCGGGGGGTACACCACCGTGGAGCTGGATTCAGACCACATCGATGCGGACCAGAGGGTCCATGGCACCATCACGGTCAGCATGACGCCCGAGGAGATCCTTGATTATAATCAGGGCATGAGCGGATACATGCAATGCACGGCTAGGAAAGACCCGACTTTGCAGCCATCCACGCTGGCCAATGTGTACCTGGTGATAAACAAGCCGTTCCTGGAGATGGACAACCAGACATATAGCGCGCTTCCGGGCGAGCTGTTCAACGGCACCGCGTCCATCTGGAACACTGGGCCGGGCAATGCCACCGTGGTCAATGTGACTGCCATGGCGGTCGGCGTGCCTTATGATGTCATAATAGACGAGCTTCCGGGCCGGCTCGGATCAGGAGAGAGCGGGCTGCTAAGGTTCAGCGTCGGCATACCGGATGACATGCCAGAAGGGCCCACTACCATAGTGGTGCAGTTCTTCGAGAACGGAAGGCCCGTAGGCAAGGGATACGTCCTGGTCAGGGTGCTTCCGAAACCCCCCGGATCGCCTCCAATAATCTGCGATGCGCCGGACTTGGGATGGACCGTGACATTACTGCTATTGGCCGTCCTGAGCGGCATGATTATGTTCAGGAAGAAACTGGAGAGTGACAAGTATGCAGGAGAACACCTGGCAGGGAAAAAAAGATACCAGTATCAAAGACAGGCTTAAGGCCGCCTACAAGAGGTACAGGAAGCCTTTCGCCTATGCCCTACTCTCAGCCCTACCCTTCGTCATCCTCTGGTACCTCATCGTGTGGCTGCTGGCCAGGTGCCAGTAGACGGAGATGCTTCTGCCATAACGGTTTGTCTGCCGGGGTTTCCAGTTTTGGGTTTCCGGTCTCGAGTACGGCGTCTTGGGTCCCATGTCTCGCATCCTATTAGGGGCTTTCTTATCTCTTGGGCGATTTCATCCAGCTCAGGCCGATCCATATCCCGGAAGTGCCTCTTATCGTACCGGAAGCCGGATCCGTCGCCTTTGAATCTGGGATAGACGTGGAGGTGCAGGGGAAGTATCTCCTGGCCTGCCGCCTCCCCGTACGCCAGGAACATGTTTATGCCCTCGCACAGGTAGGCTGACGCCCTGATGGCGGCCGCCATCTTCTCGCCGATTTCCATGATATGGGCGAGCGTCCTGCCCTAGATATCCGCAAGGGACTCGCCATGATTCTTGGGGACAACCAGCAGGCGGCCCTTGTTCAGCGGCTGCAATGGAGGGGATACCAGGACCAGCTCATCTTCATAAACTATGCTCGCCGGGGCTTTTCCGGCGGCGGCTATCCTGCAGAAAACACAGTCTCGCATAAGTAGAGAAGAGGAAAGTAAAAAGAAAAAGATCACTTCTTCTGGCCCTTGTCCCTGCTATAAAGGTAGTATCCGGCTATCAGCAGGGCCAGGACTATCAGGCCTGTGTACAGCAACGGGAAGCCTGCTTCTTCGAGGACCACCGTGTATGTGCCCTCTTTCTTCAGGAAGCCTTTCCTGGCGCCGTATTTCAGGAACACCGTGGCGTTCTTGTTGGCGGAGATGTCATCCTCGCTCAGCTCTATGGGGAACTGGTCAACCAAGAGCGAGCCGGCATCTATCTCCCTCACGCCGAGGCTGCTGACGTTCGCCAGAGTGCCGTCGATGATGAGCTGCACCTTCGACGAGGAGTAGGCTGTCTCAGGGCCCTTGTTCCTGTAGGTCACCAGCAGGGTCTTCTGCTCACGGTCGTACTTGGCGCTCTGGACGCTCACATCGGAATCGTCCACATATGTGATGGTAGCCAAGCCGCTGTTGTAGTAGGCGAAATCCTCAAGCGAATCCGAGAATGCGCCATATTTGACTACGAGCTCTGCCGAGACATTGCCTTCCGTGAGGGTCGAAAGATCCAGCGGAAGCTCTATGCCTTCGGTAACCCCCCTTTCCACGAGGGCAGGGTCTGCGACCGATACGACCGCATACTCTGAGCCATCCAGCAGGATGCGAGCATCCAGCACATAATAGGCAGGGCCATCGCCCAGGTTCTCGAGAGTCACCATGAGGTTCTTCCCTTCGCTCTCGTAGACCACCTCTGAAACCTGCAGTGAAGGCCTATAAGCAGGCAACGGGAAGGTATCCAGTATCAATGCGCCGGAATTGGTAGCTGGGACCACCTGTGCGAATTTCACTGAGATGATGAATGTCTTGTTGATGCCTTCGGAAAGCAGCTCGGCCTTGATGCGCTCGCGCATGTCGTACACCGGCTGAGCCAAATCCCCACCGATCAGGAGAGCTTCATTGATTTCATCATTCCTGAGCTGCTCTTTCACGAAAGCGTATGTGGCATCAGGCACTATCCGCCCCGTGAAGATGATGGGGATGGACCCCAGCATGCTGTCTTCGATGAATGTGCCGTCCACCATCACTATGCGCTTGACGTCGAACTCGTCCATCGTCTTTTTAGCTATCAGCACATTGTCGGCATATTTGCTTTTTCCGTCACCGATATGCTGGGGATTCAAATCTTCGAGCTGCGCTTCGACTTCTGCATCCACATGGCCATAGATGATGACCGTTTTTCCGACAACAATCTCATGCACCCGTTCAGCATTGTTCTTGTCCACGAGGATCACGTAAGAGTCGCTCATGGCGGCATAGGGAAGGACAGAAACCGCGCTGTCTGAATACGCGCTGTCCACTATTATGAAACTGGTAGCGCCCGACCTTACGGCGAGGTCGAGATTCGTCTCGGCTGCGTTGGCAGATGCATAGAGCTCAACGGTATTGTTCTTTGATTTGAGGCTGTTCTCCACGAGGCCGGAGATGGGCGTCGCGCCCTGTATAAGGAGCACATCATGGCCGGATCCCACTTTCATGGCGAAGATGTCAGAATCCCCGGCCTTGGGGACGAACTTGACCGGCACGTCCTTTACATTGGCATAGAAGACACCGGAAAGCACGTCGCGGCCATCTACAGAGTTGATAGCGACGAAGTCCTCTGCTGATGACAGTGCCAGCATTAGCAACAGGAATACGGAAATAGCGAACCTCATAAGTTTTACCTCCGGTAAAGGATAAGAAAGATAAAAATAAAAAAGAAAGGGTTCTTCTCCCGGCTTCAGTTAAGCTCCAGGTAGAAGTAGTAGGTCTCGCTGCTCGACACACCAGGGGTGGTCGGCACCATGACCTCGTAGTGAGCGGTTCCGCCCAGGTACGGGTTGCCGGTGGAGCTCACGTTCGTGCAGAACGCGAGGTCGCTCTCGGTCGGAGTGCCCGTGTCCTCTATCGCCGCGGTCCAGTAGGTACCGGCTGCGTGGTCGGCGTAAGCCGAAGAGGCGACGGTCGCCTGCGAGAACTGCAGGTTCACGCTGGTCGCGTCCGTGAAGGTATCCACGGCGGTGTCAGCGGCAGTTCCAAGACCGAATGCGGTGTCTATCTCCGCACCGGTCGTGGCCGCAGAGCTTCCGAAAGCGAAGGTGGTGCCAGTAGAAGCGCAGACCTCACCGGCTTCGGAGCCACCGGTCACGGTCCAAGTGTAGACCGAGTTGGTGCCATCCCAGAGCCTGATGGTACCAGAGACGTTTCCGAAGTATGCAGCCCACCTGTCGGTGAGTGAAGTTGCGGTGACGTTACCGTAGGTGATGTTTCCACCCTCAGTCACATCAGAGTCGGATGCGGCGCCGGCAGACCAGCGGGATTCGCTCCCGTAATCGAAGGTTGCGGCTTCGATAGCGAGGACGACACCGGTCATGAGGAGCATAGCCCCCAAAACCAATACTGAATTTTTCATGTTCATTTGTTTTTCCCTCCGCCTCAGTTATGAGGCGTACTAACTGCACTGCCTACTGATATAAGATTTATAAATCTTTGTCAGGTTTTTTCGGGGAAAACGAGAAGTTGTGGTCAGGATTGAGCTTCTTTGGTTTTTGACTTGCCGCTGGGCAGTATTGACAGCAGCTCGTCCGGATGGACGCTAAAGCGCTTGGCCAGGGATTTGGCCAATTGGCCTTTCTCCTTGCCGGTCTTGGACGGGATGATGATGAGTTCGTCATCGAGATGCGTTTTCGAGAGGCCCGGGACGATGGCGACCGTGCCCCCTTCTGTTTTCCCCACCCTGAGGGAAAGCTGGGTCGCCCTGAACCATTTCCTTTGTCCGGTTATAGCGAACGCCCCTGTGGGGATGTAGCCGCCGGTCGCGTGTTTCGAGACCTGGGATTTCTCTGCGCAATAGACATCGACCGAGGCGTTGCCATTCTTCCAGGCATTCGAATGGCAGGCCGCGAACTGGGCGGCTTCGGCGAGTTCCGGGTTTCCGGTTTCCTGTTCCCTGTTTCCGGCAGCCAGTCCTCCTTTCAAGATCACGGCGGAACCTCCTTGTATGTCAGCGTGGAAGAACAGGTCCTCGTCCTCCATGTGCTTTGCGAAGAGCTGGTCATTCTGCTGGGCGCTCCGCCCGCCTATCATCAGCAATCCGCCGCTGGTGAACGCGGAATGGAACTTCTCATACCACTCTTTCTTCCGCTTTATTTTGACGTCTTTCTTCACCGGCTTCCCGGCTTCTTTGATTTCCTTCTCGGTCTCTTCTATCGCCTTCTCCAGCCCGGATATCTTCTCCCGGGCTTTCTTGGCGAGGTCGTAGTAGTAGGAAGCGTTCTCATGGACCGAGCGGTCGTAGAAGATTTTCATGTCGATCATTTGAGGTGTTTTTTTATCTCCTGCAGGAAGCCTTCAGCCTTATAGACCTCTTTCTTCAGCCTGAAGAGCTCATCTTCTGATAATCGGTAGTATTCATGCGCTATGATGTTGCGGTATCTCATCAGTTTCGTGAGAGCCGCCGCCGTCTCCTTCTTGATGATGCTGTTTTTCGAGAGTATCTCGAAGCTCTCCGAGTAGCTGCCGGGCACCGGCACGTCCTTCGAGCCAGCGATTACCTCGTTGGCGATGTCGATGACGCGGTTCATCACCGCGAAGACCACCATGGAGAGCGCATAGTATGCCTCTTTGCTCTGGAGCGCTTTCTTGCTGTCGATACCCATCTCAGATAAATCGGAGAGGTAGCGCTCCACGTCCTTCGTCATCACCGCTATCTGTTCTTTGTCTATCAAGAGAGCACCTTGACTGTGAGCGCATCGCGCCAGTGTTTCTCGTCCAGGTAAAGTTTTATCGTCCAGAATTTAAGCTTGGTCAGCAGCCTATCGTCCTTGCAGAAAAGCAGTCTGCCATCCCGGAAGACATGGTAGCGGATGGTGAGGGGAAGCCTGTGGAACAAGGATATGTCTATCTTCTCCGAGGATAGGCTTAGGGGCGAGTCGTCATCCGATATGACGCAGATGTCGGTATCGGAGTCTTTTCTCTGCCTGCCTTTGGCGCGGGAGCCGAAGAGTATCGCCGCCTTGACGGATCCCATACCCTTCAGGCGTGCGGTTATCTTTCCCAGTTCAGCCTCATCCATAAGGTTGTTGTTCCCGTTCCATCCTTTAAATGCTTTCTCTGCTGAAAACGCCATATGCGCATATCCGGCATAGATCTCTTCCGGGGCCTCAGCATCCTGCTGATGGTCTTCTTCACCATGGTCCAGATATTCTCAGGCTCGCTGCCGGATATCCTGGTCCACAACAAGCCCCACTCGCTGCACCTGGGGGATTTCGTCCTCCCGATGTTCCTTTTCGCCAGCGGCATGTCGCTGGTATTCTTCCAGAAAAAGCGCAGCGCGAAAGGGAAACTCGGCTACTCTCTCGACGTCTTCGAGCGGGCCGGGAAGCTCACGCTCATATGGATATTCCTCTCGCCCATCAGTTCCGGGGCGTTCCTGGGGCTCGACGAGCTGATGCTCAGCGTCATATTATCTGTCGTCTGCCTTGCAGTGGTCGCCATGGACTGGAGGCTTGTGGCCGGGCTAGCGTTCCTTCCGGTGATAGGCTATCTGGGGCTCTATGCTTCAGGTGCGTTGCCGGATTTCTCAGGGGCCCTGTCCGGGGGTTTCGGGTATTGGGTCCTGCCGTTCTACCTGCCGGTGATGCTCGCTGGGGTGCTGGCCGGGAGAAGCCTGCACAACGGCAGATGGAGCGTCCGGACGACCATGCTCTTCTGGGCATGTTCGATCCTCACGCTCGCTCTCGTGTTCCTCGTCCAGCCATGGAAGCTGGATGCCTCCCCATCGTTCATGGGGCTCTCGGTCATGCTCTCGCTGGTGGTCTTCATCCTGGTGGGAGAGAGGAGGAATGGCTTGCTGGAGTACCTGGGCCGGAAGCCGCTGAGGTACTGGGTGCTCATGTTCGTCCTGGTCCTGATACCGCTGAGCGCATATGTGCTCGCGAGCGGGGAGATAGTGGAGATGGGGCCGCTTGAAGCCATCGCCGCCTCGCTGGCCTGCTGCGTCATCGTCTATCTGGGCTCCCGTCTGATGGACGTGGCGCTCTCACTGCTTCCCGAAGCAGAGCTGGCATCTCAGGCGAAGGGCCGCTAAGCCCATATAGAGGATATCGTTGCCGAGCCGGACGCGGCTCTCGGCCCTGTCGTTCCAGGATACCGGTATCTCTTCGACCTTCAGGCCCTGGCGCTGGGCGAGGATGAGCAGTTCGCTGTCCCAGAACCAGTGGTTGTCCTTGACTTTTTCCAGCAGAGGGAGCACCGATGATTTCCTGAACGCTTTGAAGCCGCACTGGTGGTCGTGGACCTTGCTCCCGAAGAGGATGCGCAGGAGGAGATTGTAGCCTTTGCTAGAAAGCTCGCGGATTGCGCTCCTCCCTTCCACCTTCGAGCCGCGGATCAGCCTTGAGCCGATGCAGATGTCCGCGCCGCGATCCATTTTTTCGACAAGCGCCTTCAAGTGGACGAGGTCGGTCGCCAGATCCGCATCCAGATAGGCTATGGTATCGCCCTTGGCTTCCTTGAATGCGTTGGTCAGCGAGCGGCCGCGGCCCAAACGCGCTGCGGTGATGACAGGGCGCACGGTCCTGGATGCGAGGCTCCTGGCTATCTCCGCGCAATCGTCCGTGCTGCCGTCCTCTGCGATGATCATCTCGTAGTCGCGGCCGAGCGACCTCAGCGAGCCTTCAAGAGCTGCGACGGAATCCCGCAGGATGGCCGCCTCATTGTGGACCGGCAGAATTATGCTGAGCATCATCTGGGATTGGATGGCAAGCTAGTTATTTCTTTGCGATACGCGCTCGAAGACGAGTATCCCCGAGTTGTTGTAGATTGATTGCGCGCCCGGGATGGTAAATCCCTCCATCTGCCCGGGCGGGAATCCTGAGACCATGATATAATCGAACGATTCTATGTCCGTATCCTTCCGGAAGGTCTCCACGTGCGAATAGATGTCGGAGAAAGAGCCCTGGCGGACCGGATAGGAATCGGTCCAGTAGTCCTCTATGAATGCGAGGTAGGCGTCCCTGTCCGTGAGGTTGCTTGCTTCCAGCACCTGGTTGGTGGGGAATAGCACCCAGCCGAAATCATGCTTAGCTCCGGATAATCTGATGTCGCCTATGACTTTGTAGGCGACCGCGCCGGGGGCCCACTGGCCGACGAAAAGCACGTTCTCCTTCCCGGCCAGCAAGAGGCCGGCATCCCTCTGCGGGATGAACGCCTGCCGGTCTATCTCATGCACCATGAGCGATGTGGCGATTGTCACCGCCACCAGGCCGGCGAAGAATATCCCGAAAAAGGCGTCGGTCTTCTCCACCTTCCCGTCCCGGAGGAGCGCCTGGGCGGCATAGTATGAAATCGCAGGCATCACCGGCAGGAAGTACCATGGCAGGAAATACCCCCCGACAAGCGGGAGGATGCCAAGAGCGTACCAGAGCGCCATGAAGCCGTTCTCCTTCCAGTGACGGGCGAAGCCGACCAGGGAAAGGGAGAACCATGCGCCGGCGGCCAGCATCAGTATCCACAGGCCGCTCCAGATGCGCTTCGCCTGGCCGAGGAGGCCTTGGGGGCTGATCAACAGGTTGAATATGTGCGAGATGTAGAGGTCGTTTCCGAGCCCTGACGACTGGAAGACCAGATATATGATGAACGCTCCAAGCGGCACTGCCGCCAGCGACAGCAGAAAGAGCGGGTCGGCGAGCTCCTTCTTGCGGCCCATGAAGAACAGATAGGCGATGGCGAGTATGGGTGCCATGGCAGCCACTGCCGTCTTGGTGAGATATGCCAGGAAGACCAGGAAGCCGGCGGCCAGGAACCGGTTGCGGCCCATGCTCTCTTCGGTGTAGATGAGCAGCGACGAGGTTATCAGGAAGAAGAGCATGGAATCGATTATCCCGATGGTGCTGGCATACGACGTGATGTAGCTGAGCAGGAAGATGAGCATGGCTATGAACGTCAGCTTTTTGCTGCAGCCGGCGCTCCTCAGCAGCAGGTAGAGCGGGGCGATGGTCGCCAGGCTGAAGAGCAGCGAGGGGATGCGGAAGGTGAGTTCAGGCGGTCCTGGGAGGACCGGGAGGATGGCGTTCAGCCAGAAGAAGAGCATGGGCTTCCAGGCTACCGGGTATCCCAGGAAGGTCGGGACCAGGGTCAGGCCCGCCCTCTGCTCCTCTATCATCACCGTATAGACGGCCTCGTCCTGGATGAGAGGCGTATAGAGGAGAATGGGGAGCCTCAGGAGCAGGAACAGCCCCATCAGTATGAGGACTGGCCTCTTCTCCAGCTTTAGCATCTCCAGGAAAGCCATCCAACCTACCTTTTGCAATCTGATACTCTTTTTACCACGTTAAAGAACCTTTTTAAATATTAACATATATGGAAACCACAAGGTGAAATAATGAACATACTAGAAGGTATGAAGATGATTAACGCTACCGCTAAATACCTGTTTGTGACCCTCGTGGTCCTCAGCATGGTCCCGGCCGTGTTCGCCAGCCCCACTGGCATCACATCCGCGCTCCAGCAGCTCTGCCTGATGTCCCAGCAGTTCCTGGGCCTGGTCGCGATGGTCCTCATCGTGCTGGCAGGTTCGATCTATGCGATCGGCCAGATACTTGGTGCAGAGACCAGGGCGAGGGCGGCGGTGTGGGCCACTTCGATGCTCATCGGTGCTGTCATCGGCATCATCATATACCTCGTAACACCGTATCTGATAAGCGTGCTGCTCTCAGGTTCTCCGGGCATCTCTGTGAGCCCAACGAACCCGTGCGGTGTCTGAAAACCATAAGACTTTTTTTCATTTTAACTTATCTTTTTAAATCTTCTAAGCCAATCCCATCCATGGCTCTAGGAGTGAACGAGAAGATGCCCATCCTGAAGGCCAACAGGCTCTCGACAGGCATCGCGGACATGGACATAATCCTCGAAGGCGGATATACCAACCCCGGCAACATCGTCATCATAGGACCTAGCGGCATGGAGAAGGCGGCCTTCGCCTACCATTTCGCGGCGGCATCAGCGGAAGACAACGCCTACATAATCTGCTCACATTCCTCTCCGGAAGACATCATCAGCAAGGCATCCACCCTCGGCATCAGGCTGGACAGGGAGAACATCCGCTTCATAGACTGCTACACCGCCACCCTGGGCAAGGGACAGGGGAAAGAGATGCCCCGCGTGAGGAGTGTTATGGGCCCCGGTGCGCTCAACGACATCTCGCTGATGCTCAATGAAGCCCTAGAGGAGAGCCAGGGCAAGAAGATGAGGGTGGTGTTCGACACCCTCTCCACGTTCATGCTCCACAACCCGGAGGACTCCATGAGGAAGTTCCTTTCGGTGATAGGAGGAAGGCTCAAGAGCGCGGGCGCCACCACGCTCTATCTAGTGGACGAAGGGGTGCATGACAAGCACGCCATAAGCCTCATCGAGCACAACATGGACGAGAGCCATACCCTCAAGGAGGAGGGCGGGAGGCTGGTTTTCAGCGTCCCGGAATTGGACATGCCCATCCCGGTGAGGATAGGGCCGGCAGGCATCACGATAATATAGTTTCCGGTTCCCGGTTTCGTGTTTCGAGACTGGAGACCCAGGACGGGAGACCGATGACATGACAACAGAACTCGAAACCATACTGAACCAGATGAAAGAGAGGGGCATCGGCGGGGCGGTCGTCAGGGCTGACGGCGTGGCCGTGGCATCCACGATAGCGCTGAACGACGTGAGCGCAGGCCTGATAGCGTCTGTCGCCAACGTCTCCGATGCGCTCATGAAGAAGGCTGATGACGAGCAGAAGGAGATAGAGATCTCGTTCGACGGCCTCATCCTGGTCATGATACCGGTCAAGGGGCACCTGTTCTGCGGGATGATAAAGGAGCGGGAAGAGAAGAAGATAGTCCAGGAATTCGCCCAGAACGCCAAGGACAAGCTGTAGCGATGATGTCTTAAATAATGCCCCCCAAGATAGTCCATGCGCGAAGAGATTTTGTTGTGGTGGGGTCAGGCCGAGAAGGACTTTGAAGCCGCCCGCAAGAACTACGACATCGGCGAATATTATCTAGTCGCCTTCCTCTGCCAGCAGGCGGTCGAGAAGGCGCTTAAAGCGGCGTACATCAGAAAGACCAGGGAGAATCCGGGGCCGATACACTCCATTATAGCATTGGCTAATGCAGTGGGGCTTCCGGCTGCATTTTTCACGACGCTGAGGAAGCTGGGCGTGGATTTCGTCGCCACGCGATATCCGGATGCTGCGACGGGCCTGCCATATGAGAATTACGACCAGAACATACGAAAGAGAGACTGGCTGAATCGGATAGGGTGCTAAGATGGATAAAGAAAGAGCTCGGTCTTTGAAGCCGATAATGGGTTTCGTTGAGAAGCTGAAGAAAGCATATGCCCCATCCCTCATACTGATGTTCGGTAGCAGGGCTAGGGGGGATGAACTCCGAGGAAGCGATTATGATATAATGGTGGTGAGCTCTGCGTTCGAGGGCAAGGGATGGATCAGGAGGCATGAGGAAGCATATGCTTATTGGGACAATGAGCTGGACCTGCTGTGCTATTCTCCGGAAGAGTTCCGGGTAAAGAGAGGCCAGATAGGGATAGTCAGCAAAGCGCTCAAGGAAGGCACCGTGATATACCAGAATTGAGGCGGCTTCATGGACTACTGCAGGCTTCTTTCCGGCTACGATTACGCCGAGCTCCGCTTGGGCCGCGGCCATGAATCGCAAATCAGCATCAAGGACGGCGAGGTGAAGAACGTCTCGGGTTCGGCCGAAGGGGTCAGCGTACGGGTGCTCATCAATGGCTCCTGGGGATTCGCATCGAGCTCGAGGCTGGCCGGCATCCCCGGCCTCATCAAGAAGGCCGAGAGGCTCGCCAAGCTGGAGAGCGGGAGGATCAGGGTCGGAGAGGTGCGCGAGGCGAAGAAGACCATCCGGGAAGATGCGGTCCCTGCTGATCCGGAAGAGCAGGTGAAAACCCTGCTCGAAGCCGCAAATGCCATGGAGCATGCGGAAGTGATCTCCAGGATGGTCTCCTGCAGCGACGGGATGGTGGAGCGCGAGTTCTTCGATTCACACGGATCTCACATAATCCAGCGGACGGCATCCACCTATCTCTCATGCTCGTGCGTGGCCCGCTCGGGAGATCTCATCCAGCGCGGCTCGCACCGGGGATGGTCGAAGAGCGGGTTCATGGACATGGACATCATGCCGATAGCGAAGGAGGCCCGCGATAAGGCGCTGCGGCTTCTTAAGGCAGGTCCGCCGCCCAAAGGGAGGTTCACGGTGGTGCTCGACCCCGAGATGACCGGCGTGTTCTCCCACGAGGCCGTGGGCCATGCCTGCGAAGCGGATGCTGTCGTTGACAAGGAATCCATACTGACGGACCGGATGGGAAAGAAGATAGGCGATGAGAGGGTGACCATAATAGACGACCCCGCCGCGGACGATTTCGGAAGGTACGCTTTCGATGACGAGGGCGTCGAGGGGAAGCCTGTGAAGCTGGTCGACAAAGGGATCCTCAGCGGATACCTCAATTCCAGGGAGACGGCGGCCGCTCTGGGGATGGAGCCCAACGGACATGCGAGGTCAGATGGCTACGACTCGGTTCCGGTCGTGAGGATGGGGAATACATATTTCCAGAGAGGGAGCTCTTCTGTCGATGATGTGTTCGATGTGAAGCAGGGCATCTACCTCAAGGGCATGAAAGGCGGCAGCGTGGACATCTTCTCAGGCGGGTTCATGTTCAAGGCCGAAGAGGCATACGAGATAGTGAAGGGCGAGAAGGGGAAGATAATGCGGGATGTGACCATCACCGGGAACATCCTGGAGACTCTCCTGAATGTCGAATCCGTCGGGAACGATTTCGGGACCAGCCCCGGGATCTGCGGCAAGGCGGGCCAGCAGGTGCCGGTGTCCGACGGCGGGCCCCACATCAGGGTGAAGAATGTCGCGATAGGTTAGATGCGACGGTTTCGGGTCTTGCGTTTAGTGTTTTGGTTTTGTTGGTTTGGCTTACGAGACCGGAAACCCGAGACTGGAAACCGGAAACTCGAGACCGCCTGAGAATCTCCTTAATAACATTTGCCATCCTTTATCCCTCCGGGGGATGATATGAGCGATGCGCTCTATTTGTCAGCAGGTTTCCTACTGGGATTCTTAGGCGGATTGCTGCCCGGCCTTCATTCCAACACCATGATTTCAGTGCTCTCTTCGCTGGGCCTGGACGAGCATGCGCTCGCCTTCATGGTGATGACGCTCTTCCCTGCGCATCTCGTCTCATCGTTCATCCCTTCCATGTTCTTCGGGATACCTGAGAGCGGGACCGTGATGGCCGTGCTGCCCGGGCAGAGGATGGTTTTGAGCGGCCGGGGATTGTCGGCGCTCAAGACGGTCCTGGCCTCATGTATGCTGACCGCCCTGCTATCGCTGGCGCTGTTTCCGGTTTCGCTGGATTTTTTTCCTGTCGTGTACGGAGTGCTGAGGCCGCATATGGGCTGGGTACTGCTGGCGGTCTCTGTCGTGTTGTTGGTGCGCGGGAAGCGGCCATTCCACGGAGCGGTCGTGTTCATCGCTGCCGGTATGCTGGGGAAGGCTGCGTTCGGGATGGAGATGGCGGATCCGTTCCTCCCCCTGTTCTCCGGGATGTTCGCCATGGCGGCGGTCATGAGCTACCAACAGGGGAACGTGCCTGAGCAGAAGGACGAACCGGCAGAGCCCGGGATTTTGCGATATGTTTTGGTGGGGACGCTCTGCGGAATGTGCGCCCTGATGATCCCGGGGGTCGGCTCTCCTTCGCAGGTGGCGGTGTTCGCCAGCATCTTCATGCCCTTCGAGACCATGGGATACCTGGCTCTCGTGAGCGCCATATCGATGAGCCAGGGGCTGCTTTCGTTCTCCACCGCGGCATCCATAGGCAAGAGCAGGGTCGGGGCGACGGCCTGGCTCTCCTCCCTCATAGACATAGAATCGAACCTTGTTTTGCTGGCTGTGATGTTCTTGCTCTCCATAGCGCTTGCTGCGCTCCTGGCTTATGCCATGCGGAAGGCCATAGGGAGGATAGCATCGCTGGATTTCTCTGCCATGAATCTGATACTCGCCCTGTATATCGTTGCGGTCACGCTGGTGATAGACGGGCCTGTGGGCCTGTTAGTGCTCTCTGGCGGGGCGGCATTGGGATGGCTCACGATAAGGATGGGAGTGGAAAGGACGAGCTTGATGGGGGCGCTGATAGTGCCGACGCTTCTTCTGCTGTTCAGGATTTAGGTCAGGACCTGGAATAGCCGTCCGCAGGACGGATGTCCAGCTCGCTCTCCTTGAGCTCCAACATGGCCTTGAGAAGCTCCTCTGCCGTGCTGAGGTTGGTTATGCACGGGATGCCGCTCACTATGCTGGCCTGCCTCATGCGGTAGCCGTCCGTGCTGGCCTTGCCTCCTTTGGTTGGGGTGTTGATGACCAGGGTTATCGTGCCGGATTCTATCAGCTCCAGGACATCCGGATTCCCATGGCCTATTTTAGGTATCGGTATGGCGCCTTCGATGGAACCCACGGTGCCCATGGTGCCATAGACCGTGAAGCCGAGCTCCTTGAGCATCCCGGCCAGCCGCGGGACGTCCTTCTTGTCCTCCTCCCTCACGCTGATGAACGCGCTGCGGCCCTTGCCATCGAGCCGGATGCCGGCTGCCAGGAGGGCCTTGTAGTATGCCATCTCGAATGTTTTGCCGATGCCCATGGTCTCGCCGGTGCTGCGCATCTCGGGCCCGAGCTTGATATCTGTCCCCAGGAGCTTGAGGAACGGGAACACCACGCTCTTGACCGCGTAGTGATTGAACCTGGGGCGCAGGCTCGGCAGCTTCTGGCCCAGCATGGCGGCCACCGCCAGCTTCGTCAGCTGGATGCCTATCGCCTTGCTGACAAAAGGCACGGTGCGGCTGGCTCTCGGATTGGCTTCCAGGATGTAGACGGTGTCGTTTTTGACCACGAACTGGATGTTGACGAGCCCGATTATATTGAGGCTCCTGGCTATCTTCTCGGTGTATTCCACCAGCGTCTTCTTGTCCACGTCGTTGAGGCGAATTGTCGGGAGGACTATGTTGGCATCTCCCGAGTGCACGCCCGCAGGCTCGATGTGCTCCATGAGGCCGCCGATGAAAACCTTCTCGCCGTCGCAAACCGCATCGACTTCGCACTCGATGGCGTTGTCCAGGTACTTGTCGATGAGGACCGGCTTCTTCTCGCTCACATCGACCGCCTCGTTGATGTACCTGCGCAATCCCTCGTCGTTGTGGACGATCTCCATCGCGCGCCCTGCGATGACATAGCTGGGGCGGACTACGACCGGGTAGCCGATGCGTGATGCGGCTTCCAGAGCTTCCTCCTCGCTCCTCGCGATGTCGTTCTCGGGCTGGGGGATCCCGAGCTTCTTCATCAATGCGCGGAAGCGGTCGCGGTCCTCTGCGATGTCTATGCCATCGACAGATGTCCCCAGCACCCGGCATCCCGCCTTGTGCAGCTTCTCTGCGAGGTTGATGCTTGTCTGCCCGCCCAGCTGGACGATGACGCCCTCGGGCTTCTCGTTGTCGATTATGTTCATGACGTCCTCGAATGTCAATGGCTCGAAGTAGAGGCGGTCGCTTGAGTCGAAATCCGTGCTGACCGTCTCGGGGTTGTTGTTTATCATGATGCTCTTGTAGCCCAGATCGCGCAGGGCGAATGCCGCATGGGAGCAGCAGTAATCGAATTCTATCCCCTGGCCGATGCGGATGGGCCCGGCGCCGATGACGACCACCTTCTTGCCATCCATCGGTTTGGCTTCGTTCTCCTGCTCATAAGTGGAATAGTAGTATGGTGTGAGGGCTGCGAACTCGCCAGCGCAGGAATCCACTATCTTGTATGTGGGAAGGATGCCGAACGATTTGCGCATCTCGCGGATAGCGAGCTCTTCGCTCTTCTGGAACGATGCTATCTGCTGATCCGAGTAGCCCGAGCGCTTGGCCTCGAGCATCAGCTCCTTGGTGGGCTTGCCTGCGAGACGCTTCTCCAGCTGGACCATCCTCTCCAGCCTTCTGAGGAACCAGCGGTTGATCCTCGTTTTGCCATGCAGCTCATCCACGGTGCTCCCACCCCTCAGCTTCTCCATCAGTGCGAAGAGGCGCAGGTCGGTGGGGATGAGATGCTCGTCAGGGTCGAACTTGGGTATCTTGGCTTCCAGGCTCCGTATGGCTTTATTGAGCGCCTCCTGGAAGGTGCGGCCTATCGCCATCACCTCCCCGGTGCTCTTCATCTGCGTGCCGATTTTCCTCGATGTCTGGGGGAACTTGTCGAAAGGCCAGCGGGGTATCTTGACCACGATGTAATCGAGCGCCGGCTCGAAGGATGCTGAGGTGCCGGTTATCGCGTTGGCGATTTCAGGAAGGCTCTGGCCCAATGCTATCTTTGTGGCCACCCTCGCGATAGGATAGCCCGTCGCCTTGGATGCGAGCGCGGATGAACGGGAGAGCCGGGGGTTTATCTCGATGACCACGAACTCGCCGGTCTCCTGGTTCATGGAGAGCTGGACGTTGCAGCCTCCTTTGATGCCGACCGCCTCCACTATCCTGAGCGAGGCGTCGCGCAGCTTCTGGTGGTCAGGATCGCTCAAAGTCTGCGATGGGGCGACCACGATGCTCTCGCCGGTGTGCACCCCCATCGGGTCGAGATTCTCCATGTTGCAGATTATCTGGGCGTTGCCGAAGGAATCGCGGATCACTTCGTACTCGAACTCGCCCCAGCCGATGATGCTCTTCTCCACGAGGGCTTCTCCTGTGGCGCTCATGCGCAGGGCGCTCTCCATTATCGCCTTTAGCTCCTGCTCATCGTACGCCGTGCCGCCGCCCGTGCCGCCCAATGTGAATGACGGCCTGATGATGAGCGGATAGCCGTTCTTCCTGGCGAAATCAAGGGCGGATTTGACATTCTTGACGACCGCTCCCGGGAGTATCGGCACGCCGATTTTCTCCATCATCCGGTTGAAGCTCTCGCGCGATTCGGCCAACTGGATCGACTTCGCATCTGTGCCGAGGAAACGGACGTTGTGCTCCTCCAGTATGCCCTTCTCATGGAGCTCCATGGCCAGGTTGAGCCCGGTCTGCCCGCCCATGGTGGCTATTATCGAGTCCGGCTTCTCTTTCTGGATTATCCTCTCCAGGACCGGAGCCGTGAGCGGCTCTATGTAGACGATGTCCGCGGTGTCCTTGTCGGTCTGGATGGTGGCCGGATTGGAATTGACCAGCACGACCTTGATGCCCTCCTCGCGCAGTGCCTTGCATGCCTGCGCCCCGGAGTAGTCGAACTCGGCCGACTGGCCAATGACTATCGGCCCTGAGCCGATGACGAGGGTCTTCTTAGGTTTATCCATCTGCTGCATCACTCCGCGGTTTCCTGTCTCCAGTTTCCTGTTTCCGGTTCTGATTTTTTGGGTCTAGTGTCCTGCGTCTTGATCACGGGTTCCCGGTTTCGCCGTCCTCGCTGCCGGATGCCGAAGGCGGGGTGCCGGATGCCGGAGGCCCGCTGCCTGCCGGCGGCTGCTGCGACATCCTCTGCATCAGCTGGAACATGAAACTCGCTCCCTCGAAGAACGATGTGAGCGCCAGCTCCTGCCTGGACATCTCCTTGAGCTCCTTCTTCTTGCTGTCCCAGAGGTCCTGGAACGCCCTGTGGGTCACCTCGTCCATGAAGCGCCTGAAGTTCTCGTCTATCTGCTCCGGTGCCATGCACACGTGCGTCTTGTCCCTCACGTTCTCCGGCACCTCTCCCATCCGCTGGTAGCAGTCATAGCACATGTGCTCGGAGTCGCCTGCCTTATCCGGGTTGTCAGCGCAAGATCCGCAGAACGCATCGTTGCCGCAGAAACTGCACTTCACATTAGACCTTTCCTTGGCCGCTTCCTTCACTTCTTCCGTCACTTGCTCTTCCGTCTTCTCTTCCATGATATCACAACATCCGCATGAATTCGTCGAACAGGTAGTTGGAATCGTGCGGCCCTGGCGCCGCCTCCGGGTGGTACTGCACGCTGAAGATGCCTTTGTCCTCGCAGCGCATCCCTTCCACGCTCTTGTCATTGACGTTCTGATGGGTGATCTCGAAACCTTCCGGGATTTTTCCGACCGCGAAGCCGTGGTTCTGGGTGGTGATGGACACATTCTTGGTCCTTAAGTCCATGACGCCGTGGTTGGAGCCGCGGTGGCCGAATTTCAGCTTGTAGGTGTCCCCTCCGAATGCGTGGGCCAGGAGCTGGTGGCCCAGGCAGATGGCGAAGATGGGCTTGTAGCCGCCCAGCTCCCGGATTGTCTTGTGCGCGTCTTTGAGTATCGCCGGATCTCCCGGGCCGTTGGAGAGCATGATGCCGTCCGGCTCGATGGCCTTCACGGCTTCCGCATCGCTCGATGACGGGAGGACATGGACTTCGCACGCTCTCGCGACAAGTTCGCGCACGATACCCATCTTCACCCCGTAATCGATGAGGGCGATGCGTTTCCCGCGTCCCGTTCCCACTTCGCTTCTTCCGCCTCCATCACCCTTCCCGAAAACGAGCGGTCTCTTCGTCGAGACTTTCGAGACGAAATCCACGGATGAGTAATCGAACTCGAGCTTGTCGAGAAGCTTCTTCGGGTCGATTTGTTTTTTCGATGTGGCGAGGATGGCGGGCATGACCCCCTTCTCCCTGATGTGCCTGACAACGAAGCGGGTGTCGATTCCGGATATCCCAGGGACATGGTGGGTCTCGAGGAATTCGCCAAGCGTTTTGGTTGAATCGCGGTGTTCGGCATCGAAACTGTCCTCGCGGACGACGAAGCCTGCAGGGTGGATTGAATCGCTCTCCATCTCGCTCTTGCTGGTTCCGTAGTTGCCTATCAGCGGATAGGTCATGAGCAGTATCTGGCCGCCGTAGCTCGGGTCGGTCAATGCCTCCTGGTATCCCATCATGGAGGTGTTGAAGACCAGTTCGCCCATGCGCTCTGATTCGGCGCCGAAGCCCGTGCCTCTTAGCACGGTGCCGTCTTTCAATGCTAGAACTGCATCCATCATTTCTCACCGATGAGCTTTATCAGCAGGGCCATCTGCGCCCACATGCGATTCTCGGCCTGGTCGAAAGCCAGCGACCTCGGCCCTCTCAGCGCGTATTCGTCTATCTCGAAGTCTATGTGCGCGGGCATGTCGTGCATGGAACTGGCCTGCGGGCCCGCCTTCTCCAGCATCGCCTTGTTGAGCTGGTATGGCATGAACACCTTCTCCCGCCTGGCTTTTTCCTCCGCGAACTTCGGGTCGTTGAAGAACTCCATGTTCACCCAGGTGTCGGTATATAGTATGTCGGCTCCGGGGACCGCCTTGCCTATGTCGGCTTCTTCGGTATAGTTGCCGGTCGCTTTGAGCATAGAGAGGTGCTCATCATCCAGGCTGTCAGGGTCTTTTTCCGGCACGCAGAGGGTGAATTTCGCCCCTGTCTTGGTGCATGCCATGGCGAGCGAGTTGCTGACGTTGTTGGCTATGCCGAGATAGACGACCTTGGCGCCTTCGAGCTTGCCGAGCTTCTCCTTGATTGTCATGAGGTCTGCCAGCGCCTGGCAGGGGTGGTACTTCTCGCAGAGACCGTTGATGACCGGGACCCTTGACACTCTCGCGAATTCCGTCACCGTCTCGTTCTTCATCGGCCTCACCATTATCGCGTCGCCGTATCTGGACATGACCTTGGCTTCGTCGCCCACCTTGGAGATGCTCAGATGGGTGGTCCTCGCGTCCACGAAGACGGCGTGTCCGCCCAGCTTCGTCATCCCGATCTCGAACGACAAACGGGTTCTTGTGGATGCCTTCTGGAAGACCATTATCAGGCTCTTGTCCTTGAGCGCGCTCGCGTACTTGGCCGGATTTTTCTTTATCTCCATGGCCAGGTCGACGACCGACTCTATCCACTTCCCGTCGTATTCCTTAAGCGATATCACGTGCTTCATGCTACCCCTCGAACAGCGTTTCCTGTTTCCGGTTTCGGGTCGTGGTTCGGATCCAGGGTTCCCTGTCTTGTCAAAACTAGGACTTTCTATCTCAACAGTAATTTAAAATGGTTCCGACAGAGATGACGGCGGCGGCTGGTGAGCCTGCGCCGGGGGGTGGGGACGCCCTGAAGCAACTTTAAATAAGTTTGTAATCACAGTTAAACCTGCAATTTTTGTAACTAGAGGTATCACATGACTAAAATCAGGATCAGGATCAGCGGCGAGGACCCGTCCGAGCTCGACAACGTGGTCTCCCAGATAAAGACGCTCTCCGACAGCCTCAGCATGAAGTTCACCGGCCCGGTCAGGCTCCCGAGGAGGAAGCTTGAGATAGCCTGCCGGAGGACGCCCTGCGGAGACGGGACAGACACCTACGAGCACTGGGAGAAGAGGGTGCACAAGAGGCTCTGCGACGTCGAGGGCGAAGAGAAGATGATAAAGCAGGTGCTCAGGATAAAGGTGCCTACCAACGTCTTCGTCAAGATATCGCTCTCCTAGACTGATTTTCGATGAGATGCTGGGGAACCTCGCATCATGGTGCAGGATCCTCGGCATCGACAGCTCTTGTTTCAAAGGTGATAGCGACAGCCAGCTCATCCAGGAGGCTGAACAGCAAAACCGCATCGTCATAACCCGCGACTCGGAACTCGCCAAAAGGTGCGGAACGGGCGGCGCTGAAAACAGAACGGGATGCGGGAAACCGGATGCCGGAAACGGTGTGCGTTGCGTCCTTGTCCGGGGCGGGACGCTGGAGGAGCAGCTGGCCCAGATACTAAAGGAGACCGGGGCGGAAGTGAGTTTTCCTGAAAAGACCAGATGCGCTTCCTGCAACGGGGAGCTGGAGGGGGTGCCGAAGGAGAGCGTGAAGGAGGACGTGGAAACCGAGACCTTCGCGCACACCGAAAAGTTCTGGCGCTGCAGGGAATGCAGGAAGGTGTTCTGGGAAGGCGGGCACTGGAAGAACATACGGCGCATCTACGGGGACGCGAAGCGCATCGCAGCCCAACAATAACTATTTAAGGCGAACTATAGATTATCACTCCACGAATTTATCGTTTGTCGATTGATTAGGTGGATTGATGGGTGCGAAACCGAGAAAATGGAAATCATCTCGAACTCCGTTCGAGTCCTTCCATTTTCCCACGAGCCCTTATTGAGGTAATGTGATGGGTGCGAAACCGAGAAAATGGAAGAAAAAGAACCGCATGCGCTGGAAATGGGTGAAGAAGAGGCGCAAGCGGCTCAAGAAGAAGATGAAGAGAAGGGTCGGCGAGCTCTGAACCGATGAGCCGGACCGCTATCCTTATCGTTTTCCTTATCATCGCCAGCGGATGCGTTTCCGAGCAGGCCGTTGCATTTGAACCGCCCTCCAGAGGGAGCGCCATCCCGGCGGATGCCGTGAAGATGCATCCCGCCGATGACATGCACCCGCCCATCATGCATTCCGGGCTCTGGAACGACCCGGTGCCCTTGGACGGGCCGGTCAACACCGCAGGCGGAGAGGATTCCGCATTCATGGCGCCTGACGGGAGGCTGTTTTTCTTCTTCACGCCCGACGTGGGCATCCCTGCCGAGAAGCAGGTGCTCGACAACGTGACCGGCATCTATTATACTAAAAAGACGGCCTCGGGCTGGAGCGAACCGGAGAGGGTTCTGCTCACCGAGCCCGGAAAGCTCGCCCTGGATGGCTGCGGGTTCGTGCAGGGCAGCGAGATCTGGTTCTGCTCCGCGAGGGAAGGCTACACCGGGATCAACGTGTTCACCGCCAGATTCGAGGGCGGGCGATGGACGGACGTACAGCCGGTCGGGCAGGTATTGAAGGATTACGAAGTCGGCGAGATGCACATCGCCCCGGACGGCGCGCTCTATTTCCATTCCGGACGGGCCGGGGGCAAGGGCGGCTATGACATCTGGATGACGAAAAAGGTCGATGGGCAGTGGCGGGAGCCGGTGAACGTAGAGGCGGTCAATACTCCGGAGACCGAGGGATGGCCCTACATCAGCGAGGACGGGAAGGAACTGTGGTTCACCAGATTCCATCAGGGAAGCCCGGCCATATTCCGCTCTGCGATGGCGGATGGCGCCTGGAGCGAGCCAGAACTCATAATCTCCCGGTTCGCAGGGGAATCCACCATGGACAGCGAGGGGAACATCTATTTCACCCACCATTTCTACAACGAGAGCGGCATGATAGAGGCCGACATCTATCTTGCGACGAAAAAATAGCTTTTTAAGGGTATGCAGGCATCAATAACCTCTACCCGATATACTACTCATTAGGGTAACGTTCCGAAACCGAGGACCGAAATACGGGACTCGAGACCGGAAACGCTGTCGAGTAGGAGGGCTTTGTTATGGACAGGAAGAAGCTTTCAGAATGCATCAGGAAGGCCTTGGAAGACAAGGGCAAGAAGAAGTTCACCCAAAGCATGGAGATCATAATCAACATGCGGGGCATCGATTTCGCGAAGAGCGAGAACAGGCTCAACCTCGATATCGTCCTGCCGCACGGCAAGGGGGGCAAGGAGCTCAAATCCGCGGTGTTCGCCGATGGCGCCATGGCGGACGAGGCGAAGAAGGCCGGGGCGGACCTGGTCATAATGCCTGATGCGCTCTCCTCCTGGGCAGCGCCGGCAAAGGTCAAGGAGTTGGCGAGGGGCTATTTCCTGCTGACACAGCCGAACCTCATGGGTTCGGTCGCTAAGGCCATGGGACAGACCCTGGGCAAGATGGGAAAGCTCCCTCAGCCGATAACCGGCAAGGTGTCGGACCTCATAGAGCGCTCCAAGAAGAGCGTGAGGATACGGTCCAAGGGGAAGTACCTCCCGACCGCGCAGGCGCTTGTGGGCTCCGAGAGCATGGAGAGCGACAAGATACTGGAGAACGCGGAGACGGTCTACGAGGCAGTGAAGAACAAGGTCAGCGAAGGCAACATCAAGTCGGTCTACGTGAAGCTGACGATGGGCAGGCCGGTGAGGGTCGTCTGAGGTGGTTTCCATGGCATACAAGACTGATATTAACAGCAGGGAAGTGAAGAGGAAGGCGGAGCAGGTCAAAGAGGTCACCGCAAAGGCGAAGCAGTACAAGACCGTGGCGCTCCTGGCGCTCACCAAGCTGCCGGATGCGCTCTTCCAGAAGCTCAGGAAAGGGGTCAGGGAGAAAGGCGGAGAGGTCTACGTCCTCAAGAAGTCGGTGATAACCCGCGTGCTGGGTTCTGACAAGAAGCTCTCAGAGAGGATCGGGGACTGCACCAAGCCTGTCGCGCTCATACTCACCAACCAATCGCCCTATGAATTGAACACCTTCTTCAAGGAGAAAAAGAAGAAGAGGGCTGCCAAGATAGGGGACGAGGCCATCGTGGACATCGTCATCCCCGAGGGGGAGACCGATCTTCCGCCTGGCCCTGCGCTCTCAGAGCTCAAGGCCGGGGGCCTCAACGTCCAGATAAAAGGCGGCAAGATAGTGGTCGCCAAGGAGAGCACGGTGGCCAAGGCAGGTGAGAAACTCACCGGGCCGAAGGTCAAGGCCCTCCAGAGCCTGGGTGTCATGCCTTTCGAAGTGATGGCCAACATGATATTCGGTTTCGACGGCGAGTACGTCTATTCCAAGGAACTCCTCGACATAGGAGACACGATAGATGCTGACGTCTCGGCCGGACTGGGTCAGGGCATGAACCTGTCCCTGAACATCGGATATCCCACGGGCCGGAATGTGGAGATGCTCCTGGGCGAAGCCGTCGGGCAGGCCAGGAACGTCTCCCTGAACGGCGATTTGTACTCATCAAGCTCGATAGAGCTGCTTCTCGCCTCTGCCGCCAGGCAGGGGTTGGCTCTTGAGGGTTTGGGAAAATGAAGAGGTGTATGATATGACGAAGGTAGATCCATATTTGCATGCCGTGCTTGTCCTGCATGGCGCCGGAAAGGATGTGACCCAGGAGGGTATCGTTGCGGTCGTGAAAGCGAGCGGCGCTGCGGTCGATGAGGCCAAAGCGAAAGTCCTCGCAGAGGCTGTCAAGGGAGTGAATTTCGAGGATCTCCTGAAGCAGTCCGCGATGATGGCCGCTGCTCCTGCCGCAGCCGCACCGGCAGCCGGCGGAGAAGCCAAGAAGGAAGAGAAGAAGGAAGTGGATGAAGGCAAGAAGGAAGAGCAGGCCGCTGAAGGTCTCGCTTCGCTCTTCGGCTGAATTCTTCTTTTTTCACCTTTTTTCCTGTTTTTCTTTCAAGCGCATCAATAGCTATTTATTCCTAGCATCTG
>JBFLVJ010000017.1:0-32534 GCA_040758595.1 Microcaldota archaeon
AAGAAGCCCCTGTGGAACAGGTATTATCGCAATATCCATGCGGTTCAACAGTCTATCCGCAACTTTGTGAAGAAGGGTTTTGTGATGCCTAAAATGTTCGCCTATTTATGTCCCTGACTATTAGGCTAGTTTTTCCAGTTCTTATAAACGCCTATTGATAACAATCCAATCCCCAACACAATAAAGGAGCTGGAGCACGGAGTTTGAACTGATGTAGATTTGGGTATGCATAAGCAGTTATCATAATCTTCCATATCCCCTTCATCACATACCAAAGGGCAGGTTAGTACACAAGCATCTTTGTCAAGAACTTGGTTATTTATTGGTTTGAGAGCACATTCTTCTCCTACATTTGCACTGAAGGTTGCTGTAGAAGGATTACCACCATTGGCATCAGTTGCAGTAACAGAACACGAATACGTTCCTTCGGATCCTCTTAGGACATACTCTGCTTCAAATGGTGATTCACTGATTGATACCGAGCCGCTTGGTGATACTGTAACGCCATCGGGGGAGCAAGTAGGCGGTTGAAGTAGAATTGCTCCTTCCCCTTCAATAGTACCTGACACCATAACTGTGGCTCCAGAACCGCCCTCTCTTAAGACAACCTCATTTGGTTCGACAGTAATTGCATGAACTAGACCGATTGAAAGAAACGCAAGAATCAAAACAGAGATTGGTTTCATGAAACTGTCTCTACTCTAAGAATTAAAAGATTGATTCTTATCTCCAATCCCCATATTTGCTGGTATGAATGATCTCAAAACCATGATTGAGAATGACCTCTTCTGGAAAGTAGACGGAGAGGCTATTTCCTATGAAGGCAGGTTGGACTTATTTGTAGCCAAACAAGGGAAAAATCTGAGGACACCAAAGAAGAGCTTTCCACCAGCACATATCCTGAAGAATAAAGACCTGCTGAAAGAATACCCAGAGAGCTGTCAACACCGTGGATTTAACAAATTCTATGGTGTTAGAGCAGAGATGTTCTCGCTCGGCCATAGCCTGACCTATTTCTGCCCGAAATGCAGGAAAGACATCAAGGAGCTAGAGGACAACTGATAAAAAGATTACCTTTGAGTCATCAGGTATGACCAAGGACAATGATGATAAATGGCACGGTATCCAGCCCGAATGCAAACAGGGACATCCGTATCGCTGCAATAAACGTGAGTATCTTGAAAAGCTCGTAGCCGAAGAACCCATTACATGTAAGCATAAAGACTGTCATGCTGAAGTCAAGTTTTATGCATACCAGTATTATCCTGGAATAAAGCGTAAAGTTACATGCACATTAGAATGGATTGAACCAATAAAGGTAAAGGAGAAAAACAAATTTTCCCCCTATTTGTTAAAACTCTATAGAAAGGAACTAAATGATCACGTCTATTGGCTTCAATATTGGGTTTGGACTAAACTGAAGAGAACGGGGAAAATGCACTGGGCATATGGTCAAAATGCTCCACTCCTTGATAAATGGGAAATGAATCAGTGCTTTAAGCTCATTGAAAGAAGAAAATGAACCCTAGTACGTCATCCTGCCAAAGAGATAATAATCTAATGTACCTATCTCCAAATATGGATTCATTGCGGTTCTATTTCGAGGGTGGAGAGTTCTTGGAGAGTAAGAAACATCCAGAAGTCAAATCCTTCATGCAACTTGTCAAGAAGGTGATGGCACATCCTAACTTTGAGTATGTCATGGCCAAGCTCTACTCAATAAAGATTAAGCCTATCGGCTATCCAGGGTATCTCCTTAGATGTGCCATGTGCCCCAACTATGATCCATCTTCTATCTCTGATGAGAGAGTCAGAGACTTTGTAAAAGATAACATGGACTGGTTCAAAACAATACGAGAAACCGAATGCCTTCCTAAACCTGATGAGAATACAAAACTAATAGGAAGCTGGTTCAGTTTCCGGCAGATGGATTGGTCTCGTCATTTCACTGAGTTAAACTCCCTGTAGTTCTGCTTCATTGCATATTTGCCCGACACATTCCCTGCTACAGAAGTGGGCATGCTCTTCCCCAAGCACGACACAGAGGTATTTTGGTGCTAGAGGTTTCTTGCAAGTGAAGCACACAAGAGCCTCTTCATCTTCCGGATAATAGTCCTCCCCACACGAAGTACATGCTAGATCCATATTAACCCTCCTTCTTGGATTTTAATCTTTCCTCTGTTTTAGAAGTGTCTATTGGATTCACTTCAACACCCAGATCGTCTAGCTCTTTCTTGAGCTCTGGATTCTTCTTAAGCATCATATTCTGGAGAGCTTGAATGTTCACGACGACCTTCTGGTAAACATCTTGTTTCTTCCTCAGGCGTTCAATCTCCTGCTCTAGCTGTGCTACCCGGACGATCTCCTTGTCGCTGTCCTTTGGTGTGGTGCACTTCCCGCAGTTTTCATTAGCTAGAGGGTTCTCGTACTGGCACTTTCTGCATGTCCAGTGCGTTATCACTTTGGTGTCTTCAAGCTTGGCCTTGCCGTGTGTAGCAAGCACTGCCCTCTTGATCTGCTCATCGTTCAGGTGCAAATATGTGTGGGGCATGTCGCTGCCGATCTCCCACCCGAAATATTTGCAGAGGATGGGCTCTGTCATCCCGAGCTGTGCTCCAAGCTCTGATGCCCTGCTGTGCCTGAAGTTATGAGGGTTTATCGGCTTATTGAAGAACGGGAGGCCTTGCTCTTTCCTGTGCTGGTTAAGGCGCTCCACGACATTCCTGATTCTCTTAGCTATGGCTGCTTGCTTTAGTGGTCTTCCGGTGTCCGGACTCAGCCATAAAGGAGCATCCTCTTTCTTTACTCTGTGCTGCTCCATCCAATCCAGCACATATTTGGTGGCTTCAACGACAACGATCTTCCTCTCTCCAGTCTTCCCTGCAGGAACAAGAACATCTAGGCCTTCAGAGATGTGCCTTATGTCGGATCTCTTGTGCTGTTCAAACTCCCCTATGCGCTCTCCGCTGTCAAAGAGCAATGAGATGATGGCTTTGTCTAGAGTATCCCCATATTTGAGCATCTCCCGCATCTCCTCGCGCGTGATGACCTCTTTCGGTAGCCTCTTGTCCTTAGCCGACTTTCGGATTGTGAGGAGCTCCTTTAGCTCACGGGGAGCATACTGCAAACTAGCCTCATTGTGGTGCTTGAAGTGATATATGCTGCCAAGCGTCCTCAGAGCGTCCATCTTGGTCAATAGGGAATAGGGCTTATTGCCCTTGCCGCTAGGGGCTTTATGGTCTTTTATCGCATTAGCGGCCTTTTCCAGGCTCTTGAAGTTCTTTAGCATGGCCTCCAGGCTCATCCCGGCCATGGAGGAGGCAATAACTAGGTCTGTCCGGTACTTCTCCAGCCTCTTTAGCCCTACTGGCTGGGGCTTGTGCATACAGTGATAGGCGAACTTCTTGAGCAAATCACAGTCCTTAGACGTGAATGCCTCTGAGGCTTCAAGCCGTTTCTCCCACTCATCCATAGATATGGATTAGGGAGAATGGGCTTTTAAGTTTAACTTGGAGTAAAACGCTAGGGGGGAGATTTGAACTCCCGAACGCTTGCGCGCAACAGGTTAGCAACCTGTCGCCCTACCAGTCTAGGCGACCCCAGCTTGAGTAGCGTTTCGTGTTTCCGGTTTCGGGTTTTGGATTTTGCCGAAACCAAAGACTCGGAGCACTAAACCGATTAGTCGTAGATGAGAAATGAATATATCTGTATGCTAGACTACCTCGCCCCACGCCGAGAGCCTCCACCTCTGACCCATCCTGCGGGATAGTGCGACGTGCATCTTCGGGTAGACCACAATCGGCTTCTTCAGCTTGATCGTCGCGATCCCCTTGGCGAGTTTCGCGACCACCCCGACCGATGTGGACGTGTGGACGTTCACGACGACCGGCTCGGCTTCGCGCAGCGGCATGTTCTGGACATCGGTGCGCTCGAGTATCCTGTATTTGACGCTGAGCGTGTCCACCGGGTCCGGGACCTGACCCTTGTGTCCGACCACGGATCCTACCAGAGCATCTGATTTGGTCAATGACGGATCGAGGGTAGTGCCGATCGCGATTAACCCTCCCGGGCGTGCGGATTCCAGATGCTCTGCCTCTTCCATCATGGCCTGCACCTTGCATACCACCGGGGTCGGGGCAGCTCCCTCCTTGCGGACGATGCCTGGCTTGAGCTCCACCTCGTCGCCGACCTTCAACACACCCTGGGATATGGAACCTCCGATGATCCCGCCCTTGAGCTTCTCCACCGGGGTGCCGGGCTTGTTGACGTCGAATGAACGGGATATGTAGACCCTCAGATCCGCTTTCTCATCCGCCTCCGGCGGCTTCATGACTTCGTTGACGGCCTTCAGGAGCGCGCTGATGTTCAGGCCGGCATTCGCGGATACCGGGATGATGGGGGCATTCTCCGCAGCAGAGCCTTTCAGGAACTGCTTTATCTGCCTGTGGTTCTCGATAGCCTTCTCTTTGGTGACGAGATCTATCTTGGTCTGCACCACGATGATGTTCTTTAGCCCTGTGGAATTGAGGACCAGCAAGTGCTCGGCCGTCTGGGGCTGCGGGCAGGGCTCATTGGCCGCTATAAGGAACAGGACGCCGTCCAGCATGCTGGCCGCCGAGATCACGGTCGTCATCAGGGTCTCATGGCCCGGGGCATCCACTATGGATATCTTCCGGAGCAGTTTCGCCTTGCCGCCGCAGGAACACTTCTCCTCAGGTGAGAACGCGGAGCACTTGGGGCATTCGTATATGTATGCGTCTGCATAGCCGAGCCGTATCGAGATGCCCCTCTTGGCCTCCTCGCTGTGGGTGTCTGTCCATTTGCCGGTCAGTGCCTTGGTGAGAGTGGTCTTGCCATGGTCGACATGCCCGAGCATGCCGATGTTCATCTCGGCCTGCATTATTTGCTCTCCTTTTTCTCGGCCTTGGGGAACAGCTGCTCTAGGGCCGTCGGGCCTGCGCTCTTGACCTTCATGTTCACCTGGACTATCTCGGATGAATAGGTGTTGCCGCGCACATGGCGCCTCCTGCGTTCACCGCTCTTCTTGGCGTTGAAGCCGATGCCGTCGCTGGTGAGTATGGCCTTCTTGGCCGAGCCGTGCACCTCTTCCCTCATGGGGAAACCGCTCTCGTCGCTTCCGCCTGTCAACACAAGCGTGTATCCGGCTGCACCGACGAGGTTGCCCTCTATCTCGTCCCCCACCCTCTTTCCGACGATGGCGGACTCCTTGTCCTTAGGCAGTTCAGCCTGGTAGCTCTTTCCGCTAGATTCTGATATGACTATCCGCATTTTTCCACCTTACAAGTAGGTTTCTAGAGAGAATAAGTAGGGGTTGGTTTAAAAAAGATGAGGAAAAAGAAAAAGGGATTCAGGCGTTCTTGAGCTTGGCCTTGTACACGAATCCGTCTTTGCCCAGGTAGTACATGTAGCCGGATTCCTTCGAGACCTTCTCGCTCCCGACCTTCTTCTTCTTGCCCCTCTTGTTGTGCTTCATGGGGGCAGCCCAGACATAGCCATCCTTGCCGATGTAGTATAGGTAGCCCTCTTCCCTAGCGATCTTTTCACTGCCGATTTTTTGTCCCATATATGTCACCTATTGCGCCTCCCGGGGGAGGATTCTTCGATTCTTGTGTGATAAACCGAGGGATATTTTATAAAGCTATCACCGAGATTACGACGGAGAAGAACGTTTTTAAAGCGTGTGAGCCAAACGACCGCCCTGATTCCAGGTAGCGTTTATAACCATAGGATGCGGAGGGGTTGGCATGATGAAGGTGTTCGTGAGGCCCAAGCCCTGCAGGATAATGACGCTCCTGCGCGATGGCGAGACATCCTGGCACCTGTCCAAGCTCGCCAAGAACAGCGACACCACATACGTATATGTGACCAAGCTCATCTCCACCCTCGCGGGGGAAGGCCTTGTGAGCATCGAGGCCAAAGGCAAGAAGAGAGTGGTGAGGCTCACCGAAAAGGGGATGAAGGTGGCCAAAGCGATAGACGAATTGGAGAACAGCTTCGAGGACTAGACCGCTCGCAGCGAAGTGCTCTTCTTGATGTAGCTCAGCACTTTCTCGTAACCAATATAGTGCGAGAACACCGTGACCTCGACCGGATAGGTGCCGTCCTGGGTCTGGCTGTTGGACCATATAGTGATGGGCACTTCCAGCGAGGCGCCAGGCTTCATCTCGCCAAGCCTCTTCTCGGCCGCCTTGTTGATGCATGCCGGGTCGAATCCGACCATGGTGTTCTTGGGCAATAGAGCGTCAACTGATGCCAGCTGCGGGGAGTTCGAGATGTTCTTTATCTTGACGACCAGGTTCACCGAGCTCTTCGCCTTTGCCGAGAGCCGGAGTGGCATGAACGAGAGCCCCACGCTGAACGGGTTCGATGTCGGCCTGCCTTCAGGTATCTCTTCAGTCTGCTTTTCAGAGCCAAGGATGGAATCCCAGAATCCCATATGATCACGCATTGTTGATGTCACTATAGGAATAAAAAGAGTGGGCCCTCTCCGACAGTGGATGTGCTCCTATGCGCCCGCGGCCCGAGGATACAGAAAAACATATATTATTGACGCTCCATGAGATGAAGGAAAGAGGTGTGTCAGATGGAATACCAACACAAATTGCTGATAGCCACGGGCCTGCTCGCAGTCATCGCGTTATATATCGCGCTCACGCTGCCGGCCCAGCCGGCGCAGCCGGATAGCAGCGAGGCCGAAGCGCTCCTGCTCAAGAGCTCCGGCTTCGGGAAAGGGCTCACGGATTATTCATACTCATACGGGGAAGTGTCTGAGGGCTACCCGACAACCTATTCCCTTGTCAGCAATGGCGGGCGCAAAAGCGCGCTCGTCGAGAATCCGCTCTCGCTCAAGACAGTGTACCTCCTCGAGAACGACACTGTGTTCTGCATCCGCTATCCTATGAGCGCGGATGAGGTGTGCTCCTCGGTAAGAGGGGATGCGGGGATGGAGAACTACGTCGAGTTCATAGACTCCAAGTTCTACAAGGATGCCAACATCCTGAAGGCGGAGAGCAGCATCGCGTACCTCCTCCAGGAGGGGTACCTCGCAGTCCAGCCGGAGATCGAGGAAGGCTCGGTCGGAGGAGTCTCCTGCCAGCTCATCAGGTACAGCATAGACTACACCAACCTGAGCCTGGACGAGGCTGCCCGGTTCGGGATAAGCTCCAACTCGCCCAGGGTGTTCATGCTCAGCGCATGCATAGACCAAGAGGGGATGAACCGGAAGAGCACACTAGATTATACGGACAACGAAGGGGCGGCTCACAGCAGGGTGCTGACGGTCTCCGCGTTCTCTGAATCCTCCGTGCCGGACATAACGGCACCGGAGCCTAACGGCGATGCTGTCGGCATCCTTAGCAAGGAGAGGGAGCATCAGATAAAGCTCGTCTCCTGCCACATCGATAAGCGGGGCCAGGACAAGGACGAATGCATCGCGGACCTGTCGCTGGTGCTCAGGAGAAAGGACCTCTGCGAGCTGGCCGGCTCCCTGAGGGATCGCTGCCTAGTGACGCTCGTGCCCGTGACCAAGGACGTGAGCATCTGCAGCAGCGTCGATGACCTGTCCTTCAAGGAGGACTGCTACATCGAGCTGGCCGGAGCTTACAAGAACGAAAGCTTCTGCGCCGGCATCACAGACCCTGCCAAGGTGGAGCACTGCCAGTCTGCCGCCATCCCAAAGAACTCGTCGTCCGGGGATTTCGACATCGACTCCTTCATGCAGTACGTGGACGGCTACGAAAGGCCTGAAGGGGAGAACGCCACGGGCGAATGATGGCATGAAGATAGCCCTTTTCACCGACACATACAACCCGCAGACCAACGGGGTCGTCGCCTACCTGAACGACTCCATCGGCCTGCTTTCCAAGAACGACCAGGTCGTGGTGTTCGCGCCTGGAGAGGGCGGGTTCAACCGCGAGCAGGTATCCCCCAACCTATCGGTCTATTGGATACCCTCCTCCTCTTTCCCTTTCTACGAGGGCTACCGTATCGCATCCATCGATTACAAGCGGGTCAGCTCCCTCCTCAGGGAGGAGAAACCGGATATCGTCCATGCCCATGCGCCGATAAACCTCGGGCTCCAGGGGATAGTGGCAGCCAAGAGGAAGAAGATCCCCGTCGTGATAACTTACCACACCCACTTCCCAGACTACGTCCCGCATCTTCTGAACGGCAGGCTTCCCGAGGTATTCGCACAGCTTAGCGGCCATACGGTCAAGAGGATGATTAAGCACGTCTTCGGCATGGCGGATGTGGTCACAGCGCCGACAAAGGAGCTGGCGAACGAATTGCGCTCCTACGGATTGACCAACGTCATGCACCTGCCCAACGGCATCGATTTCTCGCGCTTCAAGTGCAGCGAAAGGGAAGTGAATGCTTTCAAGAGGAAGCATAAGACCGCTGGCAAGAAGGTCATCCTCTATCTGGGCAGGATAAGCTTCGAGAAGAAGATAGACCACCTGTTCGAGGCGTACCATGAGATAGAGCGGGAGGACCGGATGCTGGTTGTCGCTGGAGGGGGGCCGTATCTCAAGCAATTCAAGAAGTTCGCCAAGGCTCTGGGCCTCAAGAACGTGGTGTTCACGGGGTTCCTCAAGAGCGCTGCCCCGGCCTACAGGTGCGCGGACATATTCGTCTCTGCATCCGACAGCGAGACATTCGGGCTGACATTCGTGGAGGCTATGCACAACGGCGTTCCGCCAATAGGCGTTCGCAGGCTAGGGCCCAAGGAGGTCATCAAGAACGGCAAGGACGGCCTGCTTGTCAAGCCCAACGACAGCCATGCCTTGGCACTCGCCATGGAGAGCCTGCTGGAAGACGACAAGCTGAGGGCCAGGCTCGGGAAAGAAGCCCGTGAGAGCGCCAAGAGGTACTCCATAGAGAGGAGCGTCGGGGCCACCATAAGGATATACCGGAAGCTGGTCCGTTGAGGTATCTGATCGTAGGCGTGGATCCAGGCATCAAGACAGGTTATGCAGCCCTTGATTTGGACGGTAACCTTGTTTCCAGCGGCTGCGAGAAGGAAGCCAGCGACGAGAGGATAGTCAAGGCATTGTCTTCCGTCGGGGTGCCGGTGCTGATAGCGGCGGACACCAATCCGCCGTCGCACTTCGTCCAGAAGGTGGCGGCCAGGCTGAACGTCAAGGTGTCATATCCTTCGCAGAGCATGACGCGGCTGGAGAAACGCCAGATAGGGGCGCAGATCGAGGACGTCCATATCCGGGACGCCTACGCGGCCGCTATCAAGGCCTATCGGAAGTATGCCAACAGGCTGCGGCAGATAGAGAGCATGCCCGTAGACAACAAGGACGAATTGAAGCGCATGGTCGTCACCGGCCAGAGGATAGCAGAGCACCTCTAGCGGGCATCATTCAGACGGCAACAGACCGGCGAGCTTAGCGAAGGGTCTGTGCGTGAGCCCCTCATCTGCGGATTTGGAGGAGAGATACTCTTGGTTCGTGCTGATGCGTGTGAATGCATCAGTCACAATCACTTTCAAGCCGGGCCTGTGGTCCAAGAATGCCAGCATTATCCTGAGGGTGCCGCTAGCTGTTTTAGGATCCAGCTCATCGACGACCTTTTCACAGATGCCTTTGAGGACCTCTTCGGTAGAACTGCCGTGCACACCCAATTCCGAGGCCGCATTAACCCGAAGGCCCCAATCGAATCCGCATCCGGATGCCCACATGCAGCCCGGATCATTAGGGAAACCATGCGCCCATGCCTCGCAGAGCGAGAGGACCCTTTGATCGAGTCTATCGACCGTTTTCCCAGGGGGGTTTTGAAGCGCCGCCATGTCCAGTAGGATGATATCTTGCGAAAATCCTTGCGTCATCCCTCGGTTCTGGCCTGCCTGGTTTTCTCTTGGTTTTTCTGCCCATCTGATCCCTCGAAGATATCACCATCACGTGAACGAAAGTTATTTTAATACTTTCTTCCTCTTTTTAACACATCATGCAGGAGAAGCTGGCACTGTGTAGCTAGGGTTGGACCGAAACATTTAAATATAAAGAATGAGCAATAACAGGTGTGTTGTGGTGATGCTCATGGCTATTAAGAGGAAGATTGTCAAACAGAACAGGGGGAAAACCGCCAAAAAGGCCTCCAAGGCCCCGGCGAAGAAGCTTTTGAAGAAAGCCCCCAAGCCCCGGATAGCCGCCAAATCCTCCAAAAAGGCCGTGAGCAAGCCGGAAAAGGCCGTCGAGGCCATAGACAAGGAGAAACTCGCCCGCGAGCTCCAAAAAACCAGGGAAGATGAGCAGAAGAAGCTGATGCAGGGCGTGATCAAGGTATTGGGGGATGCAAGCATCAGGCAGAACCTCATCGAGATTGGCGGGGAGAACGCGCTCGCCATCGTCAGGAACTTCTACGGCAACTGCAGCGACGAGGAACTGGCCAAGAAACTGAAGATAAAGATAAGCGACGTGCGCGCGACGTTGAACAAATTGCACAACGAGGGTCTCGTGAACTATATCAGGGAGAAGGACAGCGAGACCGGATGGTATTCATACAGCTGGTCTTTGAACCATGGCCGCATGGAGAAATGGGCCAGCATCCAATTGAACGGCGTCAATCCCCACGCTAACGGGATCGACTACTATTTCTGCCCCTCCTGCGGCGCTTCGAGCGTGACCAATTTCGAGTCCGCGACCGATATCAATTTCCGGTGCGAGAGCTGCAACCGGATGCTGGAATTCCTCGATGAGAAGAAGATGCTCCAGCTCTATGAGAGGAAGTAATCAGATAGTGTTGTCGAAGATAACCTCGTTTCCTTCTAGATAGAGGTTTCTGATTGGTATCTTGCCGCCGTATATGCATCGGTAGGCGGCAGCGGCTTTGTCGACGCAAGGATACTCGTAGGTGACGAACGTATTGACCGCTTTGGTGTACCCCATTTTCTCGAATTCATGGAACAGTGTGGCGGCCAGGAAAGAGCAGTAGGGCGCTCCGTTCGGGTTCGTGATGCTGACCTGCACCGTCGAATGCATGGACGTCACGGTGCCGTTATCGGTAAAACGCATGGGCAGCAGCAAGCGGCGGCTCTTGTCCGGAGCTGTCATCAGTTCGCCGGGTTTGAAAAGCTGGCGGCGGGAGAGCATCTTGGCGGCCAGGTTCTGGGCATAACTCTCGAAGATGATGATCAGCTTCTCATATCCTTCGGAGATTTTTCTCCTGAGACCCTCCATACGGACCCGGACCTCGTTCGGGGACAGCTCGAAGTCACGGTTGAAAAGGAAGATGGGCTCCAGATACAAACCACGAAGCAAGTACTGGATGCTTTCCGGTACCGAATAGCCTGCCTTGAAGCGCTGGCCTTCTCGGAAATCCGGGAATGCACCCGGCGCGATGTCGTTGGGCAGCAACACCAGCGAAGGGGGTTTTATCCCCAACTCCTGGCATCTCCTGAAAACGCGCACGCACAGATCTATCGTGAGAAGCATCTCTGGCCCAAGCAGGCGGGAATCGTCCTCCTCCATGTCTGGGGCTGCCCTGACGGTGTAATTGCCAGTCAGCATCAGGATCTTCTCTCCCCGGCAACCCAGCGCGATATTATCGATTAACAAGCGCTCGCTTGGGAACCCTCTCGGGATTATGCGTCTGTGCCTGGCAATTTTTGCCATCTCGCTCGGACCAGATGTTTTATGAACACTCATATTTACCAATTGACACCGAAGGATTATATTAAAGTGTTTGAAAGATTATTTGCGAAAAATGGGAATATCTTTAAAAACATCCACTTATGAGTAAATAATGGCTGAAAGATTAGACAAAACAGATATGCGTCTTCTTTACGAGCTGGACTGGGATGCCAGACAATCAGACAGCGAATTGGCCAAGAAGATAAGCAAATCCAGGGAAGCGGTGAGATACCGGATGGCCAGGCTGGAAGAGAGGGGCATCATATCAGGCTATGTGACATGGATAAACGTCGCCAAGCTCGGATACCAGGCATACAAGCTGTATCTGAAGATAGGCGGAAACGAGAGGGAGCGGGAGGAGTTCTTCAGCGCCCTGAAGAAGCACACGGACCTCTTTTGGCTCGGGATAGCCGACGGGGCATGGGACGTCGGCCTGACATTCTTCGCCAGGAGCAACGAGGAGTTCTTCCACAGGAAGAGCGAGATATTCGCCAGGCACAACAAGATAATACTCCAGAAATTCACTGGGGTGGCGGTCGATGCGTACGCCTATCCCATGAAACTGCTCCATGACGAACCGAAGGGGCCGCTCTCGCTTTTCGGCAGCCTAGGGCAGAATTCTCTCGACGATATCGACAGGAGGGTGCTCTCCGAGCTCTTCCACAACTCGCGCATCAAACTGGTGGAGCTGGCTGCCAAGACAGGTGTGAGCGTCGATATAGTCAGGAGCAGGATGAAAAGGATGCAGGACAACGGCATCATCATCTCCTACAAGGCGATGGTTGATTACCAGAAGCTCGGCCTGGAATTCTACAAGGCGTTCCTCTACTTCGATTCGTTCTCGAAGGAGGACGAAGCGAAGCTGTTCGAGATAGCCAAACATGATCCGAACATCATCAGGAGCGTGATGCTTATCTCTCCATGGGATATAGAGCTCGAGATAATGGTGGAGAGCTACCAGGATTTCAACCGGATTATCCGGCGCCTGAAAGCGGATTTCCCCAACCTGCGGAACGTGGAGAGCGCCACCATGTCAGCGGATTACGTTTTCCCTGCCGAAGGAACGATAATGAAGCTTTAGCCGGAACCGGAGACACGGAACAGGAGGCCGAAAAAGGGAAACCTGAATCACCGGCTACATAGACTTGAATTCGATGAGCATCCTCTCCAGCTCCTCGTCGGTGAGCAGCTGGAGCGAGTCGCTCTCGGCCTCCATCTTGATTATCAGCGGGGCCGTGGTGGACGAGGAGCTGATGATGTTCTGGAAGTGCTCCTTCTCGGTGTCGTTCTTGAAGAGGACTATGCATATGCCATGGCCCAGGCTCGGCATCAGTTTCGAGAGGAGGTCCTTCATGTCCCTCTTGCGGTCGTAGAAGTGGATGGGCATCTGCTGGCCCACGACGGTTATCACGCTGTCGGCCTCTTTGGATTCGCCGAGGCCGGTGAACGGGATGGCGTTGTTGACGCAGATGTCACGGAGCCTCCTCATAAGGGATAGATAGGCTATCGAGTGGCCGGTCGCGCCCTCCCATTCCATCAGACCGTAGTAGCCTAGCGACTCGCCGACCAGGTTCTTCTTCTTGAGTTCTTCGAGGATGTACTCAACGTTGAAGTCTGTTATGTAGACAGGCTTGCCGTGCACGAACACGTCCTTGAAGCCGTTCTTCAATTCCGGGGGGGTCAGGGGGGTGTTCTTCCAGCGGTAGCTCTCGTTGACCTTCTCGAAGATGCTCAGTATTGTCTCGGCCGGTAGCGGGATCTTGGTCCTCGTCACAGGCGGGAAGTCTGGGACATCGAGGGCGAAATACACTGTCTCGGGGCGTGCGAAAATCGCGCCCAGGGCCGCAAGGCCGCCGCTCAAGATAACGGTTATCCAGAAGAAGGGCTCATCGAATATCGTCTTGGCCCTCGCATGCTCCACAGGCACGCTCACGGTCAGGGCGCCGGATGTGAAATCGAAGGTGTGCTTGCCAAGAGGCAGCATCTCCCCTCCGGTGCGCTGCCCAACATCGACGCGGACGTTGCTGACGTCTGAGAATGTGTAGGTGCCGTATTGCCCCTTGTCGACGGAGACCGTGAGGTCTGAAAGGGTCCTCGGGGCCCCGTCCATGGTTATGTCGAACTTGTAGACAGAGCGCTTCTGGCTGTCTGTGCCGTCAAAGTTGACATCTATGGAGACGACTTTCATGTAGGTGCTGGCGTAGAGACGGGCCTCGTCATCCAAAAGCTGCACTATATATTCGCCCCGGTCCAGGTAGATGAGGACATCGAACGAGCGGTCGGCCTGCACGCTCACCTGCTGGACAGGTATCGTCTGCGCATCGTTGCCCGAACCGTCGATAACGACGAGGTACATGTTAGGCTGGGCGGGCTTGGCCTCGCGCAGCTGTGCGTTTATCCTGACCGGCTCATTGGTGATGTTCGCCGAGACCACCTTCCCCCCCTGCTCGATGAGCAGGGTGTTGTTGCTCTCCTGTTCTAGGTGCATGAAGAGCGTCTGGCGGACGGTGAAGTTGGCGTTGTGCGGGTAGCCCACGAACTCAGCCTTCACGGTGGCCCGGGGTGCATCGAATGACGATGTGAAGAAGTACTGCTTTCCGGTGTAATTGGTCTGGTTGGAGAATGAATAGACCGCCGGCTCGCCATAAGGCTCTGCCCAAGCGGTCTCGAAGATGATCCTGGAGACATCCTCAGCCGCATTGTCGGCATCTCCCCTCCAGCCGCCGTCCAGCGTCTGTGGGAGGAAAAGGAATGCGCCGTCGCCTTTCCTGGCGACGCTGACCGATCCGTATATCAGATCCCCTCTCCAGCCGCTTCTCGCGCTTGCCCGGTAGAGCGGCTGGTAGAGATGGAAACCCTCGTTGGATGATAGGGCAGTGTTCTCATCGAACACGAACGGGAGCGCATCGACCACGGACTTGGGGGTCGGGACCGAGGTCCGGTTGAGCATCTGTGTGAAAGGCTGGCCCATGTATATGACCACGATGCCCCTCGAAGCCAGCTTCTCTGCGTTTATCTGGCTGTCCAATCCCAAGAGCTCTTTGGGCACGACGCCGCTCGGGATGATGACCACAGCCCCATACGGCAGGATCTCGAGCTGTTTGAGGGTGATCTCATTGAGGATCATCTTGCGTGTGGCCAGATCCGCCCTGAGGGCGCGGACGAACTCTGGATAGGCCGACGCCTCCAGCTTCTCGGTGTTCAGTATGAATATCTCTGAAGGGATGCGGTTCGGATAGGTCCATAGGGTGACGCTGTAGTTCTTCAGATTCGTGGTGTTGTAGTCGACCATCACCGCGGCCATATACCTTGTCGCACCCCTCTCACCGGTCGTGAGAAGCTGCCCGCCCTCTATCACGTTGTCTATCGAGGATTTCTCCACCTGTGGCTGGAAGACAGTCGCGCCGGGGCGGAGCACTTCCACCGATAGATATACCCACGCGAAAGCGAGGAGGATGATGCCTATGAACACGAACGCGCCGAAGACCATGTAGTTGAATCCGGTCTGCGGCTGGGGGGCAGCAGACGGTCTCGCTTCGGCCGCTTTCTTCTTTTTCGGGGCTAGGAGGACCTTGATCGTATCCTTGATGGTCTCTATAGGCGGCCTTTCCTTGAGCTTGTAGAGGCGACTGTACTGGTACTTGCGCTTGAGCTCGAACTGGTATGTCCTGCTCCGCTTAGGCTTCGTGTCCAGATCTGCCATCTTCAAACCCTTCTACCTGACGACTTCGAGGTAACCCTCGCTCACCAGCCTGTTGAGCATCTCCTCCACCTTGGCTTCGGCCACATGGTGCAGCTTGCTGAACTCGACTATGTTTATCGAGCCGCCGTGCTCGGATATCCATTCCTGCAGCTTGGCCTTGAGGGCCTCGTCAGAGAGCCCCTCGAGCTGCTGGAGCCTCAGGCTCAGCTCGTCGTTGGACGCCTTGAGCTCGTAGTTCTGCGAAGTGAGCGCCTGGTTCTGGTCTGTGAGGCGGGATATCTTCTTCTTGAGATCGCCCACCTCCTTGCGCAGCGAGTCGTATGCCGTGTAGAGCTTGTTGTAATCCATCGTCACCGAGCCGGCCAGCTCTTTTATCGCGTTCTCGATGAGCTGGTAGAGCGTCTTGGAGTCGATATCGTAGGAGGGGGCTATCAGCGAGAATATGTTGAGGATGTAGCGGATGACATCGACCCTCCTCTTCTTGGGGCCTATCTCGGGCGGGATGGTATAGAGCACTTCCACCTCGTCCTCCTTGATCTTGAGGATGGAGAAGAGGTATGGGTCCTTGTTGATATCCCTGCTCTCCACATAGATGACATTCAAGGCATCCTTCTCCGGAGCCAGCTCCAGGGAGGAGACCGAACGCAGGATCGTGGATAGGTCCTTGAGCTTGCCCTTTGTGAGCTTCCCCTTTATCTTGAAGCCGTCCACCTGGGGCGGGTGGCCAGTCTCTGTGGTGGCGCTTCCTCTTGCCGTTGCGGGGGCCGCACCGGTGGCATCCGTACCTTGTGGCGTGAGCGATGGCATATATGCACCTCATCTCTTCTTGCTGTTCTTCCTAGCCGTCTTGGGCTTCTTGGCCGTTTTCTGCGGGCGGACTGCGCTGACAAGCTGCTCTGGCGAAGGTGCCGGAGCGATTTTGGGCGATTCCACCGCAGGGGCGTATTTGAAGTATATGGGAAGCGTGGATACCAGCAGGGCCAGGAACAGCCCTGAGAAAAGCCCCCATGGATCGAGCCTCCCGGAGATGAGCGGGGAGATCAATACCAGAAGCGCCAGGAGGGCGGCGAGTATGGCCGCGAAGAGCATCGTCTTCTCGAATGACTTCCTCTTCTTGCCGTGCGCCTCCAGGCAGTCTTTGCAGACATAAAGCTCGTTCATCTGGGCTATCTTGAGGGCTTTCTTTATGGAGCGGATGGCCCTGATGATGCGATCCTCCTTCACAGGGTAGGCCTCTTTTCCGGCAACATCATTCTCGCAGGATACGCAGATCTTCATCCCGTCATTCCTCCAGGACTATCTGGCTTATCTCGCGCCCGACGCCGCCGCTCTTCTTGAGGTCCACCTTCCCGAAGATGTTGATGATCGTGATGTCATCCAGACCGGCATCCTTGAGGAAGTCGCTGATGTTCCTGCGGGCGATGCCATCCCGCTCGAGCTGTATCACGAAGGAGACCACATCCATCCTCCGGTTCGTCTTCTCGAACGACTTGGTCAATTGCTCTATGCGGTCGTCGGTCATGCCGAACTGCCTCAACTTCCTCCTGAAATCCTCCTTTAGGAACGAAACGCTTCTGGACACTGCAACATCCCTCCTCTGTTTATCGGTCAATACATCCTTGAGCTCGAGGAAGAACTCCTTGCTTGGCTCCTCTCCCTCGATCTTCGAGATCAAGAACGTGGATGGATAGGGCGTCGGCAGGGTGAGCGACAGGTTGACTGCGCACTGGCCCACGCCGAGACGGCTTATCTCATCCCTCATGTAGTTGCTGAAGTTCAGCGAGCCCTGTAGGTAGTCCAGGAACTTCTCGAACTTGACCTTGAGCATGAATGTGGTCCCGACGTTTGAGAATATCGCCTCGCTGATGTCGGTCGGGTTCTGCGATGCGATGATCATGCCGAAGTTGTACTTGCGGCCCTCGCGGACTATCATGACGGCATCTGAGTTGTCCTCCTTGCCTATCTTCCATGCCTCGTCCAGGACTATGATGAGCTTGAGTCCCTTGGAAGGCGACCAGCCCTCGAGCCTCATCCTCTCCTTGATGAACTGCAGTATAGTGAGCGCGGCGAGCGCACGCGAGGTCTCATCCGGAAGGCCGGAGAGATCCAGGTCCACGAGGCCCGTGCTCACCAGCGAGCTGAGGCTCACCGTGCTCTGCTGGGCGAAGAAATCCTCTCCGGGCTTGGTGAACTGCTTGAGCCGGTATATGGCGTTCTCCAGCTCGGCCGGGAACTCGTAGGAGCCCACCTGCGCCTGCTCTGTGAGCACGCGGACGACGTCTTTGAGGGTCGGCGGGACTATCGCCTTGCCAAGTTCGTCCTTCTGCTCCCGGGAATCCATCCTGAACTTGGCCTCCATGTAGACCTTCTCTATGGCCTGCTCGGTGAGGCGCCTCTGTTCGGGATAATTGGCGATGTCTGTGAGGAGCTCCATGGTCCTCATGACCTGCTTGATGCGGTCGTAAGGCTTCATCCCTCCTAGGTCCAGGAGGTTCAGGTAGGAGCCGCGGCCCAGCGAGACGACCTTGCCGCCGGTCTGCTTGACCCAGTCCTTGTACTCCCCGGCCCAATCGATGATGAGCGCGTTGCTGTTCCAGACGAACGCGGATCTGAGCAGGAATGTCTTGATGAAATAGGACTTACCGGAACCGGATATGCCGACCACTGCGATGTGGGGGTTGGCGACGTTCTCGAACGACCAGTAGAAGGGCACGTTGAATATCTTGGTCCGGCCGACGTATATGGAATTGAGCGGATCTGCGAACAGGACCTCCATGGGAGGCTCTGGCGGGAATACAAGGAGGTTCCTCCTGGCTATCGATGAATTTGACAGCTTCACCAGCTTCAGCTTGCCTCCAAGGGCCATCAGACCACGCTCTCTTCAAGATCCTGCGCGGTGACAGGGAAGAACCTGTCCCATTCGAAGCATTTGAGCATCTCGTCGCCCGTCAGCTGGACCACCTCCACGTTGAGGGCGTTGGCGAGCACCGTGCGCAGTTCGTTGGCCTGGGTCCTTGCGGATGCCACCGCAGAGTCCTTGCTCATGCCGACCGCTGTCGTCTGGGCATAGGCGACCACGCCCATTGGTTTGACGCCCTTGATGAGCTTGGTCAGCTGGGTGTCCCAGATGGCCACTTCCCTCTCGTACTGATCGACCTTCAGGCTGTCAGGCTGGGGCTTGTCGCGCTCGCGCTGCAGGCGCAGTAGGGCTTCGGCCCTCTTGGCCTCGACCATCTTCCGCTTCTCACCCACATCCTCGACGAAGAGGAGGTAGGCGACCTTGGTCACGTATTTGATATTGGAAATCGCCCTCTCAAAGAACTGGTTGTAGATGATAGTCTCCTCGGTGGTCTTCTCTGTCGCCGACTCGGATATCTTCAGCCCGAGGAACGCCGAGGCATAATATACGCCGTTGGCAGGCTTCACGATGACATCCTGGCTCGGAGGGACCTCATAGCCCAGATCCGACATCATCACCACCTTGGCCCTCTCGGTTATTAGAGGGATCATCAGGTAGCCGTATTTCCAGAAAAGGATCCCTAGGAGCGCACCCAGGCCGGCCATGACGCCGCCGATGATTGTGGAGATGCCCCCGACAGGGCTGATCAGGGCGAATATGGCGCCGAGGAATCCGACGCCTATGGAAGCGTATGTGTATGTTTTTGTCTCCGAGACCATAGAATGTACCTCAGGTTGTCTGTTACTTTATTCAGGGAAGGTATAAAAACCACACGATTGCCTATGACGTTGGAATCAGCTTTTCAGGGCGGAATCCACGATGCTCTGCGCATGGCCTATATAGGTGGAATAGTCGAACAGTTCCACAGCCTCCTTCTCGGATAGGACATTCTTCTCGACCATGACATCTTTCAGGTGGCGCTTCTCGGAGAAGGCCTGCTGGGAGAGCTCCCGGACCAGCTCGTGGGCCTCCTGGCGGCCCATCTTCCCGGTGTCCACCAGATATATCATGATGCGCTCGGCCATCACCAGTCCGCGGGTGAGCTCCAGGTTCCGCTTCATGTTCTCAGGATAGAATACGAGCGAACCCAGGATTGCTGTGAGCTGCCGCGCCATGTAGTCCACGGCCACGAAGCTCTCTCCGAAGATGGCCCTCTCGTTGGCGCTATTGGTGAGGTCCCGCTCGTGCTCCAGGGCGATGTTCTCCAGGGCTGTGAGGGCGTTGGCCCTGACCAGCCTGGCCAGCGAGCACACCCTCTCGCTCTTATGCGGATTGCGCTTGTGCGGCATCGTCGAGGAGCCCACCTGCTTCTTCTCGAAGCCCTCGGATATCTCCAGTATCTCGGTCCGCTGGAGGTTCCTTATCTCCTTGGCCGCCTTCTCCATCATGGCAGCGCCCAAAGCCAGGACCGATAGCACCTCGGCATGGCGGTCCCTCTGGACCACCTGGTTGGCCACCGGCTCGGCAGAGAGCCCGAGCTCATCCATCGCCATCTCCTGTATCTTCGGGCCGTCTTTACCGAAGGTGGCCATGGTGCCCACCGCGCCGGACATCTTGCCCACCGCGATGCGCTTCTTCGACTCGGCGAGGCGCTCGCGGCACCTCTTGAGCTCCTGATAATATAACGCGAATTTCATGCCGTATGTGGTCGGCACCGCGTGCTGGCCGTGGGTACGTCCGATGCAGACGGTCTTTTTGTGCTCCTTGGCGAGCCTCTTGAGGACATCGCCCAGGGAGGCGAGGCTCTTGTCGAGTATCGCGATGGCGTCCAGGAACATCAATGCGGTGGCGGTGTCCTCGATGTCATAGCTGGTGGCGCCTAGGTGGACGTATCTGCCCGCATCCCCGGCCTGCTCTGTTAGAGCCTTCACCATGGCCATCAGGTCATGGTGTATCTGGGCCTCTATCTCCAGGACCCGCTCCACCTTCACCTTCTTGGCGGCGGCTTCTATCTTGGCAGGAGCGTCTTTGGGGATCTTGCCCATGGAAGCGTGCGCTTTCGCGAGCGCGACCTCGACCGCCATCCATTTCCTCAGCTTGGCCAGATCATCGAAGACCCCGTTCATCTCTGTCTTGTACCTCTCTTCGAAAGGAGAAATCGCCATAGATACTATCATGTGCCTGAAAATATAAACCTCGCCCTCCAGCTCAGCGGAAATGATATGTTTAAATACATGAATTAGCAGAATGGCCTACATAAGAGACCGGGCTGCCAGCTTTTCCCATGAAAAGGCGGGCGCGGCGGTGTGAGGCCATGGATGCTGAGATGATGAGAGGGATTATGCTCGGGGATGCGCAAGCATTGACCGAGCTGAGCGACCTCCTGTCCAAGGTCACCCTCCATCAGGATTCCATCGCCAGGATATGGACCGTGCTCATCCATGGCATAAAGCACAACTGGGACACCAGCCAGATAATAGAGCGGAGCAGGCAGATAGATTTCGCGCTCGAACTGGGTGGGATCCCCCAGAATGCCGAGGTCCTTGAGAGATACGGCGACCTGGCCCTCATCTACGGGTTCCCGCACAGCAACGAGGCGTCCGCGGCCACCGGCAGGACGGCCGCGAGGGTGGCCCGGCTCTCCAGGGCATCCCAGGAGATGGACGGCTACCTCATGCTCGCGACGGATGCGCTGCTCATGATGCTAAAGGACGGCGAGGCCGACTGCAAGAAGTTCGCTGCCGCGGGGCTCGCCCATGTGCAGGACGATGAGATCAAGGCGAGGCTTGTCGCCATGGCCCGGCAGGCCCCCAGCGACGAACTGCGGAAAGCAGCGGGGGAGAGCGTCGGCATGATGCGCACCCTTAGGGAGATCGGCATGGCCAGAAGCGATAAAGAGATGCTGATAACGGCCCATTACCCGGATCCGAACGACCCGAGGAGGGAGATGCTGGAGCAGATGCTCGATGCGGTCATAGCCGTCCTGAAGACCAATGGCAATGGCCAGGACGAGGATTACGCCATCGCTGTCCGGGAGCTCTCCACATTCGCGGGCATGCCCGAGGATGTGTCTGTGGCCTTCTACGGGAAGAGGGATCGGCAGATGCTAGAGAGGATGATGACGCACTGCGAGAATGCGCTGCTGCGGGCCCTTGTGAAGGCCAAGGACGAGGCGGTGTGGAAGGACGCCGCATACGGCCTGGAGAGCATGGGCAACGAGCGCATCGAAGCGGTGCTCGAGAGGATATCGATCAGAGAGGGCGAACCGAACGAGATACGGAGGCGGGCTTCCGAAACACTTGAGCGCATCAGGGGTAACGGCCTGGAGATACTGTCCGCCATGCCCGTGGACGCTTCGCCGCCCACGGTCCCGGATCTAAAGAGCCCTCCCAAGCCCCCGCCGAGGAAAAAGGGCGATGGCTGCAAAGATGCTTCGGATCCCAAGCAGGCCCTCAGGGTCAAGGTGTGACTTCCCATCTCCGTCATGGCGGAGAAATTATAAAGCGGGCCGCACTAATCCTTTTGATGGCGAATATCCGCATTCTGAGGAAGAACGACAAAGCCTATATCGAGCTGCCCCAGGATATGGCAGGCTCTGACGAGGTCGAACTGTTCCATCTGCGTGACGGCTATTACATGCTCACCGCCCCGCTAGGGGCTCCGAAGAGAGAGAGCGGCACGATAAGCGAACGGGAGAAGGGGGTGCTGCGGAAGCTGCTATCCATAAGGTTCGAGAACCGCACCCCGGAATATGTGAAAAAGACGCTCAGCGGCGAGGAGCTCGCGGTCCTCAACGGCCTGGAGGAGCGCAAGCTCGTCAACGTGTTCATCGGCAGGAAATACAAGGACGGCGTCTACAACATCAGCGACAAGATCTACCCCCTGCTCTCAGGCAAGGCAGGAGCTGCTGCCAACGAGGAAGAGCCGGAGCGCCGGGTCAGGGCCGCCGCATCCCCGGCCACCGCGGTGCTCTCCTTGAGGAGCCAGGGTTTCGTGGTGCTGCCGAACAAGCGGGAAGCCATGACCCTCTCCGAACTTCTCGGGGATGAGATGAAGAAGGGAGGTGTCATCGGAGTGAAAGGGTTCGATGGCAGGTTCTACGCGGTCACGCGCAGCTATTTCGAGAGCTCCCAATCATCCATCAATTCCGTGCTGAAAGAGGACATGGACTCTCCCTCCATCTCCCAGGCCGCCAAGCTCGATCCGGAAGGCTGCATGGCTGTCCTGCGGCTCATGGCTGAGAACGGAGACATACTCGAGAAGAAAAAGGGCGTCTTCGCCCCCGTCTAGCTGTTTCTATGCTGATCAAGGATGAGATACACGGGACCTTGGAATTCGATGCGCTAGAAGAGAGGATAATAGACAGCGGGCCGTTCCAGCGCCTGCGGCGGATCCGGCAGATGTCTGTGACCAATCTCGTCTATCCTGGGGCCAACCACACCCGCTTCGAGCACTCGCTCGGGACCGCCCACCTCTCGGGAGTGATAGCCAGAAAGCTGGGGCTCGACGGAGACACTGTCCGCAAGATCAAGCTCTACGGCCTGCTCCATGACATCGGCCATACCGCGTTCTCGCACGAAGGCGAGGATGTGGTCGGAAGGCACATAGGGGACCATGAGAAGCTGGGGAGGCAGAGGATCATGAAAGGCGAGATAGCAGACATCCTCTCTGATAGCTTCCGCCCTGCCGAGATAGCGGATTTCGGCGGCTCGCCTTATGGCAGCATCATAAGCTCTGACATCGGCGCGGACAGGATGGATTATCTGAAGCGCGACGCCCTGAACACCGGAGTCGCCTATGGGATAATAGATGTGGACCGGATAGTCCACACCCTCAGGATGGAGAATGGCGGGCTCTGCATACATGAAGGCGGGCTGGAGGCGGCCGAGTACCTGCTGATAGCCAGGTTCATGATGTTCTCCACGGTCTACATGCACCACACCGTGAGGATAGCCACCGCGATGCTCTACCGCGCCATCGAAGGGGCGATAGAGGATGGAGTGGCGCCGGCCCTTTTCGGGGAGGCCGATGATGATGTGGCGATGGCGGCCATAATGGGATCCGGAAGAGGAGGGCGCTACGCGGATGCGCTCATGAAGAGGAGGCTCTACAAGGAGGTCTGCTCGCTCCCGACGAAAGGGTGGAGCGAAGCCAAGGCCAGGGAACTGGAGGCAAGGCTTTCGGATTCCGCGGACGCGGATGTGATAGTCGATTATCCGCACAGGTTCTTCAGGCAGGTGGGGTTCCACGTGAAGACGGATGAGGGGCTGAAGCCGATGACCGAGCTATCCAGGCTCGTCCAGGGGCTTAAGAAGGCAGAGGAGGAGCGCATGATGGTGCTCGTGCTCGCTGATGAGAAGACACGATCATCTAAAGGAGAGAAGATAGCCCGCCTATCTAGACGATGAAGCTGAGGGTGTGTACCAGCAGCACTATGATGACTATCGCTATCACGAGCGTCTTCGGCTCGACCTCCATGCCGCTGATCTTGACATCCGGAGAGAAACCGATGATACCCGCCGAGGACATCGGCATGGAGACGCTTTGCTGTTTCGACATACAGACGTAATCTGCGGGCAATGGTATAAAAGCCTTTTGAGCGCCATATAGCGCATGGGCGACGTCCAGATAAACAAGATTGCGGATATGAAGAGGCTCAAGAGGCCTATGGTCATCATGGGATTCCCCGGCACCGGTCTCGTGGGAAGCGTCGCCGCATCGCAGATAGTCGATGCCCTGGGCATGTCCTTCGGCGGCTACATATCCAGTTCCGAGTTCGCGCCCCTCGCCGCGATACATGACTACAAACCCATGCCCGCCGCCCGCATCCACTACTCGGAGAAGCATAACATGGTGGTCATCCTGTCCGAGATGACGATACCGGTCGGCTCATCGCTGGAGCTGGCAGACCAGATCTTCAAGTTCGCCAAGTCGCTCGGCGCTTCCGGCATAATTTCGCTCGGAGGGATATCTTTGCAGAGCGAGAAGAAAGGCGTCTACGTCGTCTCCAGCGACAGCGGGATAACCAAGGACATCATCAAGAAGAGGATAGCCAAGCCTATCAAGGAGGGCGCTACCACCGGTGTCACCGGCATCCTGCTCGCCAAAGGGGCGATGGAGGAGTTCCCGATAACCACGATACTGGCCGAATCCTCAGAGGAGTATCTCGATCCCGGGGCCGCGCGCAACGTCATCAGGGTGCTCGGCCAGATGACCGGCATGCAGATAAACACGAGCAGGCTCGACAAGGAGGCCAAGGAGTTCTCCAAGGACATCAAGGAAGCCGTGATGAAGTCCAAGATAAGCAAGAAAGGGCCCGGAGCCAGCGAAGGCGGCTCGATGTACGGCTAGACGCCTTTTGGCTTCTGCTTCTCTGACGACAAAAGGCGTTCATATCGAGAAACACGGTTTCTCGAATAGCCGAGTTGCCCGCAACTCGACAATCCCAAAAGTCCTGAGGCAACCCCGTGAATAGAGAGAAGATACAATTCCGGGTCGGTCTTGTCCTCGCATCGATAGGCGCGGCGCTGATGAACGGAGGTTCTGTTTTGGGCGAGAGCGCGAGCGGCATCGCCATAGCCATCGGCATCCTGGGCATCGGATCAATCGCGACTTCCAAGAGAAGGCTTTTGAAATAAACCTCCTAGTATCTTTCTGCTTCGCAGGGGTAGCGATTGCCTGGACCTTACGATCCAGGGCTTGCCACCCCCGCCTGAGGTATTTCCTCAGGACCAACAGATCATACCATGCAGGGGTAGCAAAGCCCGGTCAAATGCGGGAGACTTAAGTTCCCTTTCTGAATGCGGGATGGGAAATCTTCTGGGTCAGTCCCTTCGCAGGTTCGAATCCTGCCCCCTGCAATCATGCGAGCAAGAAGACCCATGAGGTGGATAAAATGAAAAAAATGGATCCTGTCGTGCATTTTGAGATGCCTGCCGAGGACAAAGCGAGGGTTAAGAAGTTTTACGAGAACGTTTTTGGATGGAAGATGACACAGCTCGGGGAGGGCATGGGGAACTATCTGTTGGCCACCACGTCTCCCATGGACGAGAACAACATGCATAAAGAGAAGGGAGCCATCAACGGCGGATTTTATGAGAAAGGGGAATACGGCACGGTGCCGCATATCGTCATTGCCGTTGATGATCTGAAACAGAGCATGGAGATGGTGAAAAAATCTGGCGGAGAGATAATAGGCAAGCCCACGAGCATCCCCGGGATAGGGGAGTTTGTCATGTTCAAAGACACTGAAGGGAATCGTGTCGGAATGCTTGAGCCAGCCGGGATGCAAAAATGAATGAGACCAAAAGAGCTGGATCGATAGGAAAGGATGGCCGTATGCGATCCTCCAAAGTCACAGAGCGTATAAACGCGAAAGCATTTGAGCTGCTTGAACGACATCCGGGGGGCCTGCGTTGGTCAGAACTTCTCTCGAAGATCAATGCGTCGGATCCCGGCTTCCATCCGAAAACGGTCAACGGATGCGTATGGAAACTTGTCCAAAGATTTCCCGACAAGGTCTACAAACCATCCAAGGGGCTTTTCCGCTTGCTGAAATACAGACCCAGGAGCGAATGAGGGATGTGAAATGACAAAACGAAAAATAGTGCCATGTCTTTGGTTCGACGGCGAAGCAGAAGAGGCAGCCAGATTCTATGTTTCGGTTTTTCCGAATTCAAGAATAACGCATATTGAAAGGTATATCGTTGATACCCCCTCAAACAAACCGGTAGGAAGCGTGATGACAGTCGCTTTCGAGTTGGACGGCAACGAATTCATGGCATTGAACGGCGGCCCCTATTTCAAGTTCAACGAAGCCATATCACTGATGATACCATGTGAAGGCCAGGAGGAGATCGACCATTACTACGATAAGCTCTCTGCGGAGCCAAAAGCGGAGATATGCGGCTGGTTGAAAGACAGGTTCGGGTTGTCGTGGCAGCTCATTCCGAAAAAGTTCGATGAGCTGATGAAATCCGCTGAACCGGAAAAGAGGAGAGACATTATGAAGGCTCTTCTGGAGATGAAGAGGATCGATATGTCTGAGTTAGAGAGGGTGGCCAAAAGAAAGTGATGTAAAAACAACCAACGGATTCGGACTCTGTTTCGGAGACCTTACACGATATTGATGGGGTGAATCTATGGAAAAACACTATCGTCTTCTGTACCCTGCAAGGGTCTGTCTGATAACGAGCAGGCACGGCGGGAAAGACAACGTCATGTCGGCTTCGTGGGTGTTCCCGCTCTCGGCCGACCCGGCCATGTTCGGCGTCGCTGTGGCCACCAAGCGCTACAGCTATGGGCTGATAAAAGGGGGCGAGGCATTCGGCATCAACATTCCAGGGCCCGAACTGGAAGCGGCCGCAAGGCTCTGCGGGACCGAAAGCGGGAAAGAGAAGGACAAGTTCGCGCTCGCGGGATTGACCAAAGAAGAAGGGATGAATGTCCCGCTCATCAAGGAATGCTCGGCCTCCATCGAATGCGAGCTGGTGGACGAGTTCCATACCGGAGACCACATGATACTGGTCGGGAAAGCGGTCAAGATAATCAAGCGGAAGGAGTCGAAAGGGATCTACCAGAGCCAGGACGGATTCATCCCGGTCTGAACTCCAAAACCCGGGACAGGAACCCCGGGATGCGGAAACGGAAGACCGGATGCTGGAGACCCGAAACTGAAAACCGCCTGAGATTCATAGGATCCTCGCCTTCTTCCCGTCGAAGTAGACGGTCTCCTCATACCTCATGCCATAGCTTTTCAGATAGAACGCAGGTTCTATCGCCATCGTGCATCCGGCGAGAGAGTCTTTCGACTTCATACCCAAGGAGGGCGACTCATGGACGTCCAGCCCGATGCCGTGCCCTATCGCGTGTATGAGCTTCGGGAAGCCCGCCCACTTCATGAGCTTCGCTGAGAGCTTCGAGAGTTCCGCTCCGCTCGGACAGTTGGGGAGCGAATCCACGAGCGAGAAGCAGACGTTCTGGAGCTCCTCGTACTGCCGTTTTTTCTTCTGGTCGCCGTCCAGGATGAAGCAGCGTGTCAGGTCCGAGCAGTAGTGGTTATGGCGGACCCCATAATCAACGAGCACAAGACCGCCCAGCCTCTTCCTGCCCGAGCGGTAGTGCGGGTAGGCGGTGTTCTTCCCGGTGGCGACTATGGGGTCGAAGGCGGGCTCGGCCCCGCGCTCGAACGTGAGGCGCATCAGCTGCGCCTTGATGTCATCCTCGGTCTTAGCCGCGGAGAGATCGAGCGAGTCGAATATGTCCTTGGTGAGAGAGACGGCCTTCCTGATGGCCGATACCTCCCCGGGCCTCTTCTCCGCGCGCGAGCGCAGCAGCTCCTCCGAACGGTCCTCCAGCCTGCAGAGCCTGCCGAGCTTCCCGGCCATGCGGGCGCTCATGGAAGCCCCGTCGAAACCCACTTCCTTCTTCGCGATGTGCGGTGATAGCGTCTTGACCGCATCATCGAACGCGACGACCTTTCCCTTGAACGATGCGCGGGCCAACGCTTCGTTCATCCTCGACACGAAAAGCGTCCGCTTCCCGTCATCTTCGAGGAAGAAGCCGTGGTCTATGTCCGCTCCGCTGTGATAGAAGAAATTGGCATCGAACTCTTCGCCTCGGTAGAGCAGGAGCATGAAAATGGAATCGCCGCCATGGATTATATTGGTTCCGCCCGCGCCCGAAGCAAAACGGAAAGGGTTTAATGGTCCAGGTAGAGTGCTTGTCCGGTGATATCTTGAATCGCATCGCGATCGTTTTCGTTTTCGTGGCGCTCCTCGCGGGCTGCACCGCCATCGAGTTGGGAGATACTGACGCTGTCTCTTCCTATGAGAAGGCGATGGCCCCTGCTGCGCCTGCCGCATATGACGGCGGCTCTGCTTCCGGAAGCTACGTGGTGAAGGAAGGCAGCATAACGCTGAAGGTCCCTGAAGGCACCCTGGAGGCCCGGGTCGAGACGCTCAAGGACGACCTCAACCGCCAGGGCGCTGAAGTGACCAATATCGCCTACAACGAATACGGAGAACGGCTCCAGTACACCATCACGATAAAGGTCCCGCCTGCCAAGTTCGAGAGCATAAGCGACATGCTCAAAGAGGCCGGCGAGGTCAAGGGCATGTCCGTGAGCCTGGAGGACGTCACCCAGCAGTACACCGACCTGGAGACCAGGATAAGGAACAAGGAGGTGGAGCTCGGACGGCTCTACGATCTCTATAACAGGAGCGAGGATGTTGAGGACCTGCTCGCGGTCGAGAAGGAAGTGACCAGGGTGGAGACCGAGCTGGAACTACTCAAGCAGCAGAAAGAATGGCTCTCATCAAGGATAGAGCGCTCGACCTTGACGCTCTCCATCTACGAGGAGAAGCCGGCGGGACAGCAGCTTTCCGATCCGCTGGAAGGCCTCGGGAAGCTGTTTTTCGGGGCGATAGCAGCGGCGATAACCATAATCGTCGGGCTCACAGGGTTCCTGCTCCCGATAGCGATTGTGCTTGCGCTGGCATGGTTCGCTTACAAAAAGATTAGGCCGGGCGAGAAGGCCGGGCCGAAAGAGCCGAAACACAAGACGATACCGCCGCCCAGCGCATGAGACCGGACGCCCACCCACCGCCTCTCGGGGCTCATACCTCGAAGGCGTTCTCTTTCCCTTTTTCCGTTTCCACCACCACTTTTATCTTCTCTTTGGAGGCAGGGAAGACGAAATCTATGCTCTGGTCTTTCCGCACCCTCTGCCTCTCGAACTTGACGCTCTCACCGGTGAACCTGGCGAACACCGTGATCTTTGCCAGGTTCCTTTTCGCGGTGATGGTGAGGCAGGTGTTGGAACCCTCCTTGCGCTTGGCATATTTGAAGGGCCGCATCCCGAAAACCAGGAATGCCGCTATCAGGATGACGGCCAGTATGAGCCCGCCCGCGCAAGCGAGTGATATGATGTCCTCATTCATACGAATCCCAGTTTCGATTTCGATTTCAGCGTTATGACTTTAATATCGAGCTCCCGCAGCCTTTTGCGGAGCTTGCTGTCGTTGGTGCAGACCATGGCATTGCTCTTCGAGGCGTAGTCCGCTATCCAGTCGTCCACATACCCCTCGTCCTCTATGATCCTGATACGCCCCGGATTCGCCTTGACCAGCTTGATGGCCAGCCTGGCTGCCATGCCGTCCTTTCCAACGCTCATCGCGATCTTTTTCAGCTCGGACATGCTCTTGGAGGAGATCACGAAATGATGGCTCGCCTCGACCAGATAGTCCAGCTCTTTGAGTATATCTATCCTGAAGCGAAATGGTATCAATAGGAAGTTCGTATCTAGTACGACAGGCCTGGACGCCATAGGGATAGGTAAAGCGGAGGCGGCATATAAAGGTTGCTGAGGGGCTATTTGTGGGAGAATATGAATATTTATAAATAGTTGGCACCACTATATGTCCACACTTATAGGAGGGAGAATATGAAAACCAAGGAACAGAGCGTTCAGAAGAAAGGCGTAGTTGATACCAAGGAACCCAAGCCCGGCAGGAGTTTCTCGAGGAGAGATGCCCTCAGGGCCGGCCTGGCAATGCTCGGCGGAGCGGCGCTATCGCGCTGCGGCAGCGAGTACAAGGCGAAGCCGAACGACGGCGGCACCTCGGATGCGAGCGGTCTCGACGCCAATGTGAGCCTGGATGCGAGCATGATGGATAGCGGCGTGGATGCGGCCCTGCCGGATGCGAGGCTTCCGGATGCCATGGCCGACAGCGCGGCTCCGGCTTGCTCGATGGCGACAAGCGAGGAGAAGCTCGGATGGGTCCTGGCATTGGGCAATCCGGGCGTGATAGGAACCGCATACGAGGTCACCTATACGAGATATGTCGATGACACGCATGTGGAGGTCGACGTCAAGTGCGCGCTGAGCGGCACCCCGGTCGTGACCGCCCACCAGCTAACCCTGGACCAGGAATCGACGATTCCGCTCGGCAACATGGACCTCAGGATGACCCTGACCCTGTTCAATGAAATCAATGCGAGATTCGACGCTGTAGTCCAGTGACCTTTTATTTTATCCCCAGCACTTCCCGGGCCTTGTCGAAGTCCCGCTCTGCGGGCCTTATGGCGACCTCGGTGAAGTCCTGTTTTCTGCTCACTATGTAGAGGCTCTCAAGGCTGACGCCCTTGTTGGCCAGTTTCCTCGTCATCTTCCCGAGCTCTCCAGGCCGGTTGGTCATCTTGTATATGATGGCATCCGCCTCTTTTATCTCCACGTTGGGCAGCTTCGAGAGCGCCTTGAGCGCGGTGGTCACGTCGTTGGTTATTATCCTGAAGACCGCCTTGCCGTCGAGTCCGTAGGCTGATATCGCCTCTATGTTGACCCCGACAGCGCCCATGGCCTCAGCCACCTGGGCCAGCGAGCCGACATCGTTCCCGGTTATCACTAAGATCTCTTTCATCAGAAACCACCATTCTATGATTGCCCTCCTAAAATTAAATAACCTTTCCCTGAGAATCTGGTCTGTGGCCACCAAGACAGAGATACTCGGGAAGCTCGAGAAGGTGATGGACCCCGAGCTGGGCATCAACATAGTCGACCTGGGTCTGATATACAAAGTGGCTGTCGAGAAAAAAGAGGGAGGCAGGCCGCAGAAGGCGTATGTGGAGATGACGTTCACCACGCCGGCCTGCCCGCTGCTGAACATGATACTCAACGACGTGAAAGAGAGGTTGGACGAGCTTCCGGGCATGGATATCGAGGTCAAGGTGGTTTTCGACCCGCCATGGACCCCGGATAGGATGTCAGAGAAAGCCAAGATAAAGCTAGGGATGTTATGAGAGAGACGCCAGGGCCTGAAGGCAACAGGACGGGTTTTGGATCCGGTGTCTTGAGTCCCGGAGTCATGGGTTTCGGGTCCTGTGCTCTGGGTTCCGTGACGCGGGACCGGAAACAGGAGACCCGGAACCGGAAACCCGTAAGTAAAACCGTGATAACATGAGATTGACATTCTACGGTGGCGCAGGGGAGGTCGGCCGTGCCTGCATGGTGGTGGAGAACGATAAGCGCAACCTCATGCTCGACTGCGGGATAAAGCTGGGGGAGAGCACCGAATACCCTCTCCTGCACGACGACGAGTTGCGCAGGATAGAGGCCGTCTCGGTCTCACATGCTCACCTGGACCACAGCGGCTACCTCCCACACCTCTATTCCAAGGGCGCCACGCCCAAGATATTCCTCACGAAACCGACCAGGGACCTCATAGGGGTGCTGCTGGCGGATTACTACCGGATACACCGCGGTGAGAAGAGCCAGAGGAAGCTGTTCTCATCCAAAGACGTGGACGGTGTCCTCAAGGACGCAAAGATAGTGGAATACAATGAGCCGGTGAAAGAGCATTTCGGTCTCACATTCCATCCGGCGGGGCACATCATGGGAAGCGCCATGACCATGCTCCAGGACGGGGGGCGCAGGCTGCTCTTCAGCGGCGACATATGCATGAGGAAGAGCAGGGTCCTCGATCCCTGCCAGAAAGGGCTGCGGGCCGATACGCTCATCATGGAGAGCACCTATGGAAGCAAGAACGACATCGTCCCGAGCTACAAGGAGAGCTACCAGAAGATGATAAAGATCATCAACGAGACGCTCAAAAATGGCGGCCATGTGATAATCCCCAGCTTCGCTGTCGGGCGCGCCCAGGAGGTCCTGCTGGCCCTCGACGACTACATGCGCTCGGGAGCGATACCGACCACCAAGATATTCATAGACGGCATGATAGGCAAGGCGATGAAAATATACCGCCACAACGCCATCTATGCCAATGACGACATCAAAAGAAGGATACTGATGAGCGAGGACGACCCCTTCAAGAGCCCGAACTTCCACCACCCGAAGAACAAGACCAGGGAAGACGTGCTGAAGGAGCCCTGCATAATCGTGACCACATCAGGCATGCTCACAGGAGGGCCGGTGCTCTTCTATCTGGAGAAGCTGGGGAGCAACCCTGCCAACACCCTCATATTCGCCGGATACCAGGCAGAAGGGACTCCTGGCAGCCAGATACTCGCCGGAGCGAGGAGGATACAGGCGAGGGACAAGGAGATCAAGCTGGGGCTGAGGGTGGAGAGCGTGAAGCTCACCGGCCATGCCGACTTCAACGAGCTGACACAGTTCGTCCGGTCGGTCAAGGGCCTCAAGAAGATATTCCTCATGCACGGCGAGAAGACCGACCTCAAGGACGTCCTTGAGAAGGAATACGAAGTGATAGTGCCTCGGCTATTGGACACTTATTCTATCTAGAACCAGTGAAGATGAAAG
>JBFLVJ010000018.1:0-28394 GCA_040758595.1 Microcaldota archaeon
GCTGTGAAGAGAAAGGCAACCAAGAAGAAAGGGACGAAGAAGAAAGCGGCTCCGAAGAAGAAGGCCGCTAAGAAGAAAGCGAAGAAGAGATAATCTTCTTCTCTTTTATCTTTTTATTTTGATTTTGCCTTTTTCGGAAACTCGTTCTGCTCAGAGCCTGAGGAAATAATCCGACAGCTTGATGAAATGGGTCGTGGCGCCCCTGTCGATATCTATGATTTTCCGTTTCTCCAGCCTGTTGAGCGCCATCGCGAGGCTCGATTTTGAGAGGCCGCATCCGCGCTCGAGCTCGTTGCGTCTCGATCTGCCCTGGTTGGAGAGCAGGTACCGCACGATCGTGATGTCGTTCTCGTTGAATGTCTCCATCATCTCCTTCTTGCCCAAGGTCATATCGAGCGTTGCGGCCTTGGCAGAGGCATCTGCACGCGCTTTTTGGGGCTGGCGGAGCATTGAGTGGAGGGATGCCGCGGCCAGGACGAGTATCGCGCCGCTGAGCAGGTAGAGCGGCAGGTCCGGAACCGCCTGCGCGGAGCGCGGAGCGTCCTCCAGATGATAATAGATGCTCACCGCGGCAGGTCCGTCCAGCCGCAGGAGGGTGCGGGAGTCTTCCGCGGAAACCGAATCGGGATATGGGGAGGCGTCCTCCAAAACGGCATACGATGGCATCAACACCGTCACCGAAGCCCCTTCCGGAGGGATGAACGACATCCTCCATCCGGGACCGCTCTTGGCCGTGAGAGATGCGCTGGTGAAAGAGAATGTCGCGAATCCGCTCTGGCCCGGGGATAGCATCGCAGAGCCATCCTGCACCGAATAGGAGCCGCCCACGATCCTGAAGGAGGATGCGTCTGCAGGCAGAGGCACCATCGCGGTCTCGCCGCCTTCGATGGAGACCGTGACCGCCGATGCCCCCGAGCGGTCCGCCTCGATGGCATAGAGAAGCGCGGCTGATGAGAGCGGAATCGCGAGAAGCACCAGCATGAGCGCTCTATTCATATCCGTTCACACCTGTTCACGGCCGTTCTTGGCACAAGATAAATACCGTTCATGTTTTTATGGATTCAGTTCCCGGCGGTTCGCCTGGAATCGGAGGTAATTGGAATGAGATATGCGAGCATGATATTGCTGCTGGCCCTGGGCCTGCTGGCTGTTCCGGCTTTCGCCGCGAACGACAAGGTCAACCTGTCGGCATACGATGGGGTCGATGATTTCAGCAGCCTGGGCTGCGGATCGGAAGAGACCGCAGATGCGGGCGCCGTCCCGGGTGATTTCACCTACGGCTTCAAGAGATTCTTCGAGAATGTGGATAAGTTCTTCACGTTCGACAAGGCCGAGCAGGCCAAGAAGAGCGCGAGGTACGGGAAGCTCAGGGCTGTTGAAGCCCACGTGATGACCTGCAAGGCGAAGGCATTGTCCGATGAGGGCGATGAGGAAGGCGCAGAGCAGGCGATGGTGCAGGCGCAGCAGCTTGTCCAGGAGCAAGAGCAGGAGATGGAGCAGGCCCAAGAACAGCTGGAAGCCGCGCTCCAAGAGGGCAGCGCCGATGAGAGCGATGTCGCTGAGGTCGAGAACCAGACCCGCAACAGCATAGCGGTCCTGCAGAGGGTGTACGAGAAAGCCCCTGAATCCGCCAAGGACGGGCTCCTGCGCGCCTTGAACAACTCCATAAGCAATTACGAGAGGCACATGGAAAGGGTCGAAGAGAGGGTGCAGACCCGCACCGAGAACGAGGGCAACGAGAGCGAGGTGAAGGTCAAGACCGAGACCGGCAAGGACGACCAGAACGAGACCGAGTATGAAGCGGAAGACGGATCCGCAGATGAGAGCGCAGACGTCTCTGACAGCCCCCCTAGGGCGAATGAGACCGGAGGCGCCGGCAAGCCTGAAGACGCTGGAACGGCCGGTAAGGGCCAGAGCGGAGACGATTCCGACGACGAACCTGAGATGGAAGCAGAGGAAGGATCCGCAGAGGAGGAACCTGAGGAGGAGATAGAAGAGCCGGAAGATGAGGAAGAGTCCGAGTGATCGGACATCCTCTTTTTTTCGCGGCAGGGAGGCGAACATATCGGGCCTTTGGACTTTGCCCTATATCTCCCTGATGATTGCATCACGGGGAGGAATATACCCACCGCCAATGCCCTGCTGCGATACCTGTTTTTTATCTCAATAATCATTCCCTGATTAGACCTCAGGGCTTTTGACCAAAACCTTTACTTTTGCCATCAGAAAACAGTTGACAAAAGTAATGGTTCAGAACTCAAGATCATCGTCATCGGGTTTCCCCTCAGAGGTATTGCATTGTCATCATGTGAGCATTAGTTCTCCGGCAAAGCTTATGTAGCTTCCTTTGCGGGAGCGAGGCGACCGAGAGGCTTGAATCACACTTTTAACCTGAGTGGTATATAGGAAAAGTTCGGAATGATGATTGTTCGACAGGCCGAGGGCTGAACCCGATGAAGAAAACATCACATCTGACCGGAAACGATTATCGGAAGGAGAAAAGAGATTGAAGAAAAGGATAAAGCGGAGAAAAGAAAGATTAGAAAGGAACTATAGGTTGACCTTGAGCCCCAGCTCCTTCTTGAGCTCGCGGTATCTGTTCCTGATGGTGACTTCCGTCACGCCGGCGACGTCCGCGACCTCTTTCTGGGTCTTCTTCTCCCCGTGCATCGCGCTGGCGATGTAGAGTGCCGCAGCGGCGACCCCGGTCGGCCCGCGCCCTGATATCAGGCCTTTGCGAAGAGCCTTCCTTATCAGCTTGACGGCTTCCTCCTGGACCTCCCCTCCCAATTTGAGGGCGGTTGCGAACTTCGGCACGTACTGCGCCGGGTCTGTAAGCGGGACATCGACCTTGAGCTCGGACTTCAGGAACCGATAGGCCCTGCCGATCTCCTTCTTCTCGATGCCGGAGGCTCTCGATATCTCATCGAGCGTCCTGGGTATCCCCTGGAGCCTGCAGATGGCGTAGATGACCGCGGCGACCACGCTCTCTATGAGCCTTCCGCGGATGAGCTCTTCCTTGACCGCTCTCCGGTACAGGAGGGCGGCGCTCTCTTTGATGTTCTCGGGGAGGCCGAGCGATGATGCGACGCGGTCGAGCTCTGCGAGCGCGATGACCAGGTTCCTCTCCATCGAGGTGGCTATTGACACCCTCTTGTGCCATTTCCTCATCCGATAGAGCTGGGCCTGCTTCTTCGGGCTTATCTTTCCGCCGCGGATGTCGCGGTTGTACTGGTCTATCTCCGTGACCAGGCCCTTGTTCGGCCTCATGTACTTGATCGGCGCTCCTCCGCGGGCCTTCTTCTCCTTCTGCTCGGCGTCGAAGGCGCGCCACTCGGGGCCCATATCATGGATGTTCTCCGCGATGATGAGGCCGCAGTTGGAGCAAAGAAGCTCTCCCCTCTCGTAATCGCGCACGACGCGCTTGCTTTTGCATTCGGGACATTTGGTGGTGGTGGCTCCCATGGAGTTCCTCCGCAAATTTGTAGTAACATTTTTAAGAATTTGCAGAATTTTTATGAACACCGGTATTTATATATTTTTCGGTTTTTGAGCCCAAATAGAGCTATGACGCTCGGGAAGAGCTCCGACGGGTGAAGAGATTAAAAGTTAGCCTGGGTATTCCCTCCGGTGATGTGATGCCGTTCGGACTCGTCCCTCCGAAGGAGGAGGAAGCGGTTTTCAGGAAGATGGTCGCTTATTACAAGCAGATATATACGGGAGTTGGTTTCAAGAGGGATGAGAAAGACCTCGACCACAAAGAGCTCGGCGAGCTCCTTTATACCTATCCCGGCGAAGAGAGCGAGGCCACCGCCGCCGAGAAGATGGCCAGGATAAGCTCTGCCATAGGGGAGGGATACGATACACCCATAATAGTCCTGAAGGCCGGTCGCAAGATGATTCTTCTGGACGGCCACAGGAGGGTGCGGGTGGCCTACTCCCAGGGGATGGGCTGGAAGGCGCTGCTCATCGTCCCGGACAAGAAGATGAAGTTCGGCATGGAAGACATGGTGATGGGCAAGGTCAAGGACCTGTACGGAAGATGATGTCAATCAGCCCGCTCGGGCAAGAGTCCGCTGCTCTTGACCCACCAGAAAGCAACCGCTATCGAGATGATGGTCGAACCCAGGATTATCGCAAGGTATTGCGGCAGATAGGCAGGCCCGAGGTTCTCGAAGAAGCCGGTCCCGAATATAGTCGCTATCGTGTTGGGGACCAGAACCGCGGTGCCTAGGATGGTGAGGTACGCCACCATCATGGCGAGCCTGTTGTTGAGTATCTGGAGCTGGTTGTTGTATATGCTCTGCATGACCTCCAGTCCGCTGGCCAGAACCTGGCTCATGTGCTCTGCCAGCTCTATCTGGTAATTGGTCTCTATGACGAGGGCACCCAAGCGCTCCAGGAGCCTCTGGTCGTCCGAAAGGATCTCCGGATCCCCGTAGCGGAGGGTGTTGAGCACATCGACGGTCTGCCAGAGGCCGTTCATATAGACCATCAGGGCGTGCTTCATCTTGTGTATCTCCCCGCCTATCTCGGTCCGGGGAGTATCGGTCCTGGAGAGCTTCTCGCTCACGCTGTCTGCGCACTTCTCCAGCCCGCGCAAAGCATCGAAATTCCGGCTGTTGTTCTCGTCCAGGATGCGGGTGAGGATGATCGTTATCTTGTCCCTCTTCGGGATCTTCTGCCTGATCTTCCTCATGAATATCTTCCCATAGCGCCTGAGCCTGAAAAAGCGGGTGGCTTGTGTCGTGTGGATGGTGACCAGCACATTCTCCCGGATGAGCACCAGCAGGTGGTTGATTGTCACATCGAACCCCTGTGCGAATATGACCGGGACGAGGATCCCCATCTCGGTGTCAAAGTCCTCGTATCCGCTCTCCGAAGTCCCTTTTAGCAGGCTGTCGACCATCTGCGCATTGAATGCCATGGATTTGGCCACATCCGGGGCATCCCGCTTGAGGTCCTCGACGATATAATCGACCCAGGAGATGGAGGATGAACCTATGAGGGAGAGGAGCTCCTTGACATCCTGGACCTCCATCTCGGTAGTGGTTCCGTCGTTCTGCAGGGAGACGCAGAACCCCTTCTGCTCCAGCGATAAGACTAGCTTGCTGCCCGCCTCCTTGCGGGCTTTTTCCAAGAGGTCCTTGCTGAGCGTCATATCAGCCACCGTCTTTTTTTGCCGTGCTAATATAAAAAGCTGAGGGCGTCCTTAACAGTGGTAATAAATAGAAGAAAATAATTATATATGGTTAGGACAGCGGGAATTTCTTCTCATTCTCGTCGAGCACGCTGAGGCCGGGCAGCTCCTTGCCGCACAGATACCTCATGAGGGCCTTACCCGAGAGGCTCACATAGCCGAAGTTTTTCTTGTCGATGCCGAAGCGCTCTATCGCCGAGACGGTGTGTCCGCCGCCCAGCAGCGAGAATGCGTCCGAGCGGGCTATCGCTTCCAGTACGGCTTTCGTCCCTTTCGAGAAATCATCCACTTCATAGACACCCAGCGGCCCGTTCATCACGACGAAATGGGAGTTGTTTATCACTTGGATGTAGCGCTCGGCGGTCTTGTCCCCTATGTCCCATATCTGGCCTTCGGTGATGGCATCCACGGCCGAGTCCTTGCGCTCCAGCTTGGAGCCGCCCGTATCCGCCCGGGGCGTCTTGACTGACAGGCCGACATCCAGCGGGAGAACGATCTTTCCGTCGAACCTCTCCAGGAGCCCCCGGGCATCCGGTATCTTCTCATCGAGCTTGGAGTCTTTGAGATAGCCTTCTGATTCGCCGACCTTATGTCCTGCCGCCCTTATCAGCAGGACTGCCAAGGCTCCGCCGACGAGGACCTCTCGGGCCCTGCCGTCCGAGAGCCATTGGTCCATTATCTTGAAAGAGTCGTCGGCCTTGGAGCCGCCGAATATGAATGTGACGTCTTTTCCGTGCCGTATCTTGTCGACGGCCTCCACTTCGGCTGCAAGCACATCGCCCGCGAAGCACGGCATGTGCTTGGCGAACCCCACCACGCTCGAGTGCTTCCTGTGGGCAACGGACAGGGCATCGAGGACGTAATAGTCGGCGAGCGGAGATAGATGGTGCACTATCTCGCCATCGCCGTCAGGGTGCTCGGTCTCGCATCTGAGCTTCCTGACGTTGTCGAGCATGAGGACACCGCCGTCATTGAGACGCTTGATGGCCTTGGCGACATCTTCCCCCACCACGTCCATGAATACGACGTCCCGCCCTATCAGATGATGGAGTATCTTGGCATGCTGCTCCAGGCCGATGAAATCATCCCGGCCTTCCCTACCCTGATGCGATAGGATGACGACTCTGGCCCCGCGGTCGCTGAGTCCTTTTATCGTCCCGGCATGGGCACGGATGCGGGCATCACCGATGAGTTTGCCATTGTCGACAGGGCAGTTGAGGTCCGCCCTCACCAATACAGTCTTCCCGCGAACATCGACATCAGCTATCCGCCTCATTCTTGACACTCCCCTTCTTCTTCCAATCCGCCTTGGAAGGACAATTCGGATCCACGCACATGGAGTATCGTGTCTTAGCCTTTTTAACATTGATAGTGGGCTTGCCGCAGGCAGGGCAGGGCTTGTTGGCCGGCTGGACGAACGATTTGGGCGGGAGCGGGTAGGCGTTCCTGCATTTGGGGTATCCCGAGCACCCTATGAACTGTCTGCCGTCCCGCATCCTGATTATCCTCAGCTGCTCCCCGCACTTGTCGCAGGGGCCCAGAAGGCTCTGCCTCTCTTGGGATATCTTGAGGGCGTCCACCAGGTCCGCGCCGATCTTCGCCTCGCTGGATTTCCATTTGTCGAGTATCTGGGTCAGTATCTCGCGGCTCTCCTTTATGACCGCGTCCTTGTCTATCTTGCCCTCCTGGATGCCTTCCATCTCTTCTTCTATCTTCCTCGTCAGGTTCTCATCCAGGATCTCTGGGGCGTATTTCTGCAGGACATCGCATACCTTGAGGCCGAAGTCGCTCACTTCGATGGATTTGTTGACGTCGGCATAGCCTCTCTTGAGGAGAGTGTCCACGATGACCGAACGGGTTGCCTTGGTCCCCAGGTGGCGCTTCTCGAGTTCAGATACTATGGAGGCCTGGGTGTAGCGTTTGGGAGGTTTCGTCTCTTTCTTGGTCTTCTTCTTGCCCTTGGCATCGACTTCCTCGCCCATCTCGAACTTCGGAAGCTCGATATCCTCGGAGGTGTAGTATTTGCCGTAGAACTCGGTCCAGCCCTTCTCGGTTATCCGGCTGCCTGTGGCGCTGTACGTCTCTCCGCAATCCACTTCGACGCGGCTTCTCGCCCTCTTGGCCGGAGGGGCGAAGGATGCCAGGAACCTGCGGACTATGAGATCGTAGAGCTTCTGCTCCGGGGCGCCTATCTTGGATGGCTGCTGGCCGGTCGGGTGGATGGCCGGGTGCGCCGGGTCCGCCTTCTTGCCCTGCATTGGCTTGGTCCATCTGCTCTCGGTTATCTTCTTGACCAATGACGAATAGTCCTTGTTCTTCTCCAGGGCCGCCAATATAGGCTGCAGCTTTATCGTCGGCGGGATCTGCTGTGACGATGTCCTAGGATATGTGATGAGCGAGGCTTCGTAGAGGTTCTGGGCTATGTCCAGCGTGCGGGATGGCGGGAAGCCGAAGAGGCGGTATGCCTCCACCTGCAGGCTCGTCAGATCGAAATTCGGGTTGGCTGCCAGAGACTGCTCCTTGACATCCACGGAGCTGACGACGCCGCCTGCCTTCGTGTTCTTGAGCGCTTCCTCTGCCTTCGGCTCTTCCAGGAAGCGGGAGGTCTTGTGCATGAAGTGCACGTCCTTGATATTTACTGTCAGCTCCCAGTAGGGCGTGGGGACGAAAGCGCGTATCCTTTTTTCGAGTTCGGAGAGTATGCTGAGCCCCGGACCCTGGACGCGCCCTACCGAGAGCACCTTGTAGCGGTGCGCCTTGCGGATGGCGCTCATGAGGGCCCGGCTCAGGTTGATGCCGTAGTACCAGTCTATTATATGGCGCGTCTCTCCTGCGAACGCGTTGTTGTAGTCGAATTCTCCCCTCTGCTCGTAGGCCTCTTCCAAGTCGGCCTTGGTAAGAGCCGAGAACTTCATCCTCCGCCCTTCCCTTATGGTGGTGGCGAATCTGAAGACGTTGTATGCTATCGTGGAGCCTTCTATGTCGTAGTCGCACGCCGAGACGAACGTGTCGGCCTTCTTGCCAAGCTTCATGAGAAGCTCGACATAGCCCTTCGTGTAGGCGGCCTCCTTCGAGACGGTGTATGAGGGGACCCATTCGATGTCGAACGCCGGGTAATCGCGCGATTTCTCCCGCTCGACCAGGGTATAGACATGGCCCACTGCCGGGGCTATCAGTATCTGCTCGCCGTTCCGGGTGGCCTCGTAATATGCCACTCCGTTGTGGGCTTTCCTCTCGACCTTATCGCCGATGGATTGGGCGATTTTCTCTGCTACGCGGGGTTTCTCAGCAACGATTAGCTCCATAAGAATCTGATTTGTGGGTTAGAATCGCAACATATAAATAGGTGAGGGGCAGGGGGCCGGCCGTCTTAGGGCACGACGGCTCTCCGGATGGGGTTTCCAGTCTCCGGCAACCGGTCTTCGGTCTTGGAGTCCGAAGGGCTTCGAGAGCTTGCGGCAACAGAGGCCGCATGGTTTCCCGCCCCCTGCATTTCCTTTTCGTCTGGGTTCAGCGCCAGCTTTGCCCTCGAACCGAGGGAGCTTCTGGGAAGCAGAGGTTAAAAGCGTGCCTTACCCATGGCAGATAAAAATTCTTTGAGCTGTGCCAGAACTTGAGCGTCGACTTGTGATTTTGGTGCTTCTACCGGCTTGAGAAGTGCCTCGATTTTCGCGGCGTCCCCTTCGGGGACTTCTGCCACCACCCCGAGCCCGACGGACGCCCTGTAGTTCGCATCGACGTCCTGCCTGCAGTAGAAGTACTTGCCGCCGCGGACCAGAAGGCCCACATAAGAAAAACCGTTCAACCTATAGAGGTATCTAGCTGAGACCGATTCTACTTCATTGCTCTGGGGAACCCCGGTTTGTTCGTGTGGCACGTACCATCCGTCTGGACCTGGAAAATTTGGAACTAATATCAATCTATCTTCAGAAATATCCAAAACGATAGATTTTCCGTCTTTTTTGAAGTCTGTTGAGCTTAAGCCCAATGCTACAAGTGCGACATCTCGTTCTCCTTTGTATTTACCTGTTGCCAAAACCACTTTCGGTTCACCTTCAACAGAAAAGACTATCTCTTTGCCTAATCTGTTCCCGGGCGCTTCATAAGCAATGGAGGCGTCGACTGCAAAGGCCGGAAGGCTTACCCACATTTCTCCAACAGTGCATGCAACATCCGCCACCTGGTGAGACACGACTTTGAGCTTGGTCCCGTTCTCTGCGTTAAAACCATCCACCAGAGGATGGGCTTCAAAAAGTCTTGTTGACCCATTACCTCTGAGAACTACCAGATTCTTTGGTTCGCCCCGAACCCGTACTTTTAACAATCCCTTTCCGTCGATTTGGACTCCCGCCATGGATGCACCTCATCGCTATGGCGCTAATGTGCTGTATTGCCCTTAAAAATCTATCGATTCACACAGATACGACTTTGAAGGGTATTTCGCATATCTTTAAATACTATTATGTTTGTAATAATTACAAATATAATAAAGATGATACATATGAAGTTCTACAACCGGGTGAATGAGCTTGACGAGCTTAAAACCCTCTCGAAAGCCGCAGAGAAGAAAGCGGTGATGTGCGTCATCACCGGGGTCAGGAGGGTAGGCAAGACCGAGCTGATCAAGGAGTTCTTCAAGGAAGAGGACGGCCTTTATTTCTACGTCGACGGCTCAAAGACGTCTGCCCAGCTGCTTTCCGAATTCTCAGGCGAATTGAAGGAGAGGCTCGGCCTATCAGAGCGGCTCACCGTCTCTTCCTGGGACGACCTTTTCCATGATATCTTCGAATACTCGAAGAAAAAGAAGGTCGTCTTAGCTATCGACGAATTCCAGCGGTTCGCCTGGATAGACAAATCCCTCCCGTTCATCCTCCAGAAGTTCTTCGACCTGAACAAGAACGATTCGAGGATTTTCATAATAATCTCCGGCTCAAGCTTCGGTCTTCTCCGGGGGATGTTCATCGAGCAGGACGCGCCATTGTTCCAGAGGCCCGCCAATATCCTTACCCTGCAGCAATTCGGTTTCGGCACGATATGCGCCATCCTAAACGACCTCGGCGTAAAAAGGTTCAAGGACAAGATCGAGCTGTACGCTTTTTTCGGCGGCATCCCGAAGTACTATGACCTGATCGAGGATTATGAGGTCAAGACAGCGGACGAAGCCATGAAAAAGCTCCTTTACGGGGAACTTGCGCCTTTGCGTGAGGAAGTCAAGAACATAATGGCCGAGGAATTCGGAAAAGAGACAGCAACCTACTACGGCATCCTCTCCGCGGCTGCATTGGGAAAGGCCAAAGCCAATGAGATCGCCGATTATTCCGGCATCAAGGGGACTTCGCTGGGGCCTTACCTCTATGACCTGACAGAGCTCCTGGGCGCTCTGAAAAAAGAGCTTCCTGTCACTGAGGATATAAAGAGCAAAAGGGCGAGATACTATCTGAACAACCAGTTCTTCAAGCTCTGGTTCAGGTTCGTTTTCAGGAAACGGAGCGAATTCGAGCTTGGAAGATTCGATGAGCTGTTCGCCCACTTCTTGGAAGAGAAGAATTCGTTTGTCGGCCGTGCATTCGAAGAGATATGCAGGCAGTACCTGATAAAGACCGCGAAATTCGATCGTATCGGCCGATGGTGGGGCAAGGGAAGGATCGAGCCTGTCGAAATCGACCTGCTCGCCCTGGACGAAGCCGGATCCTCTGCGATGTTCGCAGAATGCAAATGGCAGGACAGGCCGGTCGGCATCGCCGACCTTATCGCCCTGAGGGACAAATCGGCTTTCGTCGGCTGGAAGAAGACCGGACGGGAGGAAAGATTCGCATTCTTCTCCAAATCAGGCTTTGACGGCAACGCGCGGGATTTCGGGACAGAGAACGGCTGGCTTCTTGTCGATCTGGAAGAGCTCGAGCGGGTGTTCAAGGAGAGTCCCGCCGTTTGATTTTCCCTTCGTTTTCAATTTGTGTGATAGAGGGGACATCAGCCGAAATCAAGAGATGATCTCAATCCGCCCTGAGCGCTTCGACAGGATCCATCTTGGCCGCCCTCCAGGAGGGGATCAGGCCGGCTCCGACGCCGGTGCCGATGGAGAATATGAACACGAACGCGATTATCCTCAGCCGCAGGAACACCGGCACCCCGAAAAGCTCTTTCAGAACCTCCAAGACCCCGAAACCCAGAACCAGCCCGATGATGCCGCCTGCAAGGCCGATGATGGCGGCCTCAGCCAGGAAAAGCAGGAGGATGTCTCTCCTCGTCGCCCCGACCGCTTTGAGGATGCCTATCTCCTGGATCCGCTCCAAAACGTTGGCGAACATCGTGTTGGCTATGCCTATAGCGCCTACGACTGAGGCGATGAGGGTCACCGCAGCCAGCACTAATTGGATGCTGAGCAGGATAGTGCCGACTATCTCGGATATCTGGGCCGACGTTATCACGGAGAAATCAAGATCGTCCATAGTGGTATGATGGTTTGCCGCAAGCTTGTGCTCGATTATGGATTTTATCTCTTCAGGATCGAAGCCCTCATCCACCTGGACCATGATGAGCCCGACTTCATCCTGAAGGAACTGTCCGCTGAAAAGGTCCTTTGCATCATCGAACGGGACATATATCGCCGTGTCGTCCTGGCTCGAGAGGGAGGTCCCGATACGCTCGGCTACGCCGACGACGCGGTAGTTCCTGCCGTTTATCTGCACCATGCTGCCCGGGATCACCCGGTCCTTTCCGAAATATTCGGTGGCGGCATCTGCTGCGAAGAACGCCACGTTGCGCTCGGAATCCTTGTAGGCGCGCCCGTCCTCTACCTTGATGTAGTTGGAGTACATGTCGAACTGGGAGCTGTCTGCGCCGAATATGAACGCGGTTATGTTCTTGTCCTTATAGGATATGGTCGCGCTGCCGTATATCACCCGGGCGATCTCCTTGACCCCCGGGACGCTCTTGATATCGTCCGCATCCTCCTGGAAGAGCTTGCCGCTGGTCTGCATCGCAGCGCCGCCTCCCGAGAACGCTGCGCTGATATCCGATACCGGATAGACGAACATCTGATCCGCTCCGAACGCGGATATCTGGGTGTTGATATCCCGGTTGAAACCTTCACTGATGGACAGGATGATGACGATGGCCATCACTCCGATTACCATGCCGGTGATGGTGAGCCAGCTCCTGAGGCTGCGCCGAGCGAGGCTGTTCAGCGAATAAGCCAATGCTTCTACCAGGTCCATCTACTCATACCTCAACGCTTCTATCGGATCCACCTTCGCGGCATCCAGGGCTGGCAGGGTGCCGGCCATCAGCCCTACCGCTATCGAGAACAGTATCGCTCCTGCGATGACGATGTAATCGAAGACGAAGGATACCCCGAAGGCCATCAGCAGATATCCGAAGAGCACCGCTGTCAGCAGGCCCAAAAGGCCGCCCGCCAGGCCGATCATGCCGCTCTCAACCACGAAGAGGTCCCTTATCTGCTGAGTGCTGGCGCCAAGCGCCTTCATCGTGCCTATCTCCCTGCGCCGCTCCAGGACGCTCATGAACATCGTATTGGAGATGCCGATGCCGCCGACTATCAGCGATATGGAGGCTATCGCCCCGAGGAAGATGCCGAGCAGGTCCAGTATGCTGGTGAACTGCTTGTTGATGAAATCCGGGCTGATTATGCGGAAGTCCTTGGTGTCTTCGGTGACGCGATGGGATGCCAGCATGATGTCGTTTATCTGCTCAGCGGCCGCGGTGACGTTGCTGCCTTCCTTCAGTGTGAGGCGGATGGCGGATATCTCGTTCGGGAGGAGCGTCTTGTTGAAGAGCTCGCGGGCATCATCTATATTGATGAATATGACATTGTCTATCGGTGCGAACGAGTTGCCGGTCGGCTTCAACACGCCGATGACCTTGAAGCGCTGGCCGGCCAGATAGAGATTTGATTGCGTCCTGACATCCTCATCGAATCCGGTGGCGATGTCGTTGCCGATGCCGGCGACGTGGCGGTCCGCGTCGGTGAGGAACCTTCCGGAATCCACTTCCACAGGGACTGTGTCGTCGAACAGGCTGGCCTCTATGCCATATACGCTTGCACTGATAGACTGATCCTTATATGTGACCGTGGTCTGGCCCGTGATGATTTTGGTGATGCTTTGTATCTCAGGGAGCCTGTTGATGCGCTCATAATCCTTTTCGAACAGTTTTCCGAGGGTAGGCATATATGTTGAGGCGCCTCCGAAACCAGAGCCCTGCCTGGCCGGAGCTATCAGTATGGTCCTCGGGCCGAAGTCCTCGAGCTGCTGCAGGATATCGGCCTTCAGGCCCTGGACAAGGCCCACGAGCAGGATGACCGAGGAGATGCCGACTACTATCCCCAGCACGGTAAGCAATGAGCGGAGCTTGTGGTGCTGGAGATAGTCGTAGGAATAGACTATCATCTCCATCAGATTCATCATGCTTTTGCCTTCCTGAACTTGAAGTACCAGACCGCTCCCGCTATCACCAGCACCGCCAGTACCAGGGGCAGCGGGCTGTCTTGGGAGGCCTGCATCCCATATACGGATATGCTCTGCCTTATCACCTGACTCTTCCACTCCCCCGACTGGTCGCGGTAGCGCACCGTCATGTCTATGGGGTAGGTGCCTGATTCTGTGGCATTGACCGCCATCTGGAACTGCACTGTCGAGAAGTCATCGTTCTGCAGCCCGCCTATGTACTGGGTGTCTGATATGTCCTTCGAGCGGAGCGCAGGTGATTCTATCTTCACGTCCACATTCTCTATGTTGTAGGAACCCAGGTTGGAGACCAGCACGGATATCGTATGGTCGCCGCCGACCATCAAGGGAAGCGGCTTGGCCTCGAGATATACGCCCACATCCGCATCAGATGTTATCGTTATGGGGACCTGCCTCGTTCCTTCCTTCTGCACGTCCTTCTCTATCCAGCTGAGCTGGCCGTCCACCAGGTTCACTCCCGGGGGAAGCTCTGCGAACACGGTCGCGGATGCGGTGGCGCTCTGTCCGGGGGCAAGGTCGCCGAACTTCAGCTCTCCTGAGCCTTTTATCCTGAGCACGCTGTCCGCGAAGGCGAGCCTCACATCTTTGAGGGTCTCAGCGCCGTCGTTCCTGATTGTCATGGAAAGCGTGCTCTCCTTCTTGGTGACCACGTCGCTGTTCTGTATGAAGGTGAGGTCGAGCCTCTCGTTGCGGACTGTCATCCGGAGCGTCATGTCCTCGGAGTGCTCGATGCCCAGCTCGTCGTCATACTGCACCAGGAAGGCAACGTCTGTCGGACCGTCCGGCGCGTCCCTAGAATCGAGCATCATGGCGGCATTCGCCCCATCGGTGATTGATGAGATGAAGACCTCATCGGTGCCATAGAGCGAGACCGAAGCGTCAGTGGGGGTGCTTATGCGCACATTGGATGCCTTGCCGCCATTGTTGTCGATGGTCAATACTATGTCGTCAAGACCGCCGATGACCTGCTTGTCGGTCGTGAACACCAGGATTGGCTCATTGACGACAGTTATCGGGACCGACACGATATTGGTCGTGGTCGGGGCGATGCCGGTGCTGCCAGCGCTCTTGTAGCCGGTGAAGACCACGTTCATCAGATAGATGCCAGGTCTGGCGTCATCCTTCACCCTGAATGGGATGGATACGATGGCGCTCCCGCCTGCGTCTATGTCAGCCAGCTTCGGGGCGCTGGTCACCGTCAGCTCGGTCGGGCGATCGATGCTCATCGTAATCGACGTGACCCTCTCCGCGCCTAGCGGGTTGCTGACCGTCACAGTCACCACGCCCGGCTCTCCGGGCCTGAAACTGTCCTTGGTGACCGTATAAGAGTCCACCGAAAGTCCGGCGAATGCCATGCCGAACGCCATAAACACCATCAACAATGCCTTCATGTTCATCTTGACACCTTCGTTTTCTCGGTTATCATCCCGTCCTTGAGGTGCATGATCCTTTTCGTCACCTCGGTCAGGTATGGATTGTGCGTTATCATCACGACTGTCTTTCCCTGGTCGTTGAGCCCTTTCAAGAGGTCCAGTATGCCCTCGCCGGTCTTCGTATCCAGGTTTCCGGTCGGCTCGTCAGCGAGCACCAGCTCAGGGTCGTTGACCAATGCCCTCGCTATCGCCACCCTCTGCCTCTGCCCTCCGGAGAGCTCGTTCGGGTGGTGGTTTAGCCGGTCCCCGAGGCCGACACGCTTGAGCAGGTCAGCGGCCTTCTCCCTCCTGTCGGGGCAGCTGCCCCTGCAGAGCATGAGGGGAAGCTCCACGTTCTCCAGCGCCGTCAGCGAAGGGATGAGGTTGAACGTCTGGAATATGAATCCTATCTTGAGCCCCCTTATCCTGGCCTGCTCGTCTTCGCCCATGGTCGATGTGTCGATGCCATCGACATATCTTTTGCCAGAAGTGGGGGTGTCAAGGAGCCCCACCATGTGGAGCAGGGTGGATTTCCCGGAGCCGCTGGGGCCGAGGATGGACATGAAGTCGCCCTGGTTCACGACCAGGTTGACGCCCCTGAGGGCCTCGACGGTGATGTCCTTGCCCATCCTGTAGGATTTCTTGATGTCCTCTAGGCGTATCACTTCCTTCTTCATCCGAGCATCTCCTTTACGAACCTCATCATCAGCGGGCTCCTGCGCATGCAGGCCTTCGCCTTCGAGAGGACCTCTTTGCCTTTCGGAGTGACATGATAAAGCTTTTTCGCCCGCTTCCCGTGCATGATTGTCTTGTGGGCCACGAGGCCCTTCCTGCTCAAGCCCGCCAGCAGAGGGTAGACCTTGCTGGCGGCTATCGGGACTATGACCGGATCCGAGCGCATGGTCTTGATGATGTCGTAGCCGTGCATTGACTTCCCGGATATCAGCCAGAGCAGGAAGACCGAGAGCTTGTGGTTGGTCAGCTTCTTCTCGAAATCCTTCGCCCTGAGCAGGTTGGTGTCTATTATCATTTTATCGATATATCTGATTCTGGATATATCTTTATAATTATATGTAGCGGGAATCGTCAATCTTTTAAGGTGTTCCTGCCCCATCCTGCCCATGTCTGATTATGAAGTGAAGGATATGGGACTGACAGCGCAGGGGAAGCTCAACATCGAGTGGGCGGAGAGGAACATGCCCATCATGGCCAGCATAAAGGAGCGGTTCTCCAAGGAGAAGCCGTTCGCGGGCATGTCCATCGGCCTCGCCCTGCATGTGACCAAAGAGACCGCAGTGCTCGTCAAGACGCTGGCTGCCGGAGGTGCCAAGGTCGCGATCGCAAGCTGCAACCCGCTCTCCACCCAGGACGATGTGGCTGCCGCGTTGGCGGCCGATGGCATCGCGGTCTTCGCCAAGAAGGGGGAGACCAAAGAGGAATATTACAAGTATATAGAAGAGGTCATCTCCAGGAGCCCGGATATCACCATCGACGACGGCTGCGACCTGGTGAGCGCATTGCACACCAAGCACCCGGACAAGCTCGGCAGGGTCATCGGGGCCTGTGAGGAGACCACCACCGGAGTCATCAGGCTGAGGGCGATGGAAGCGGACGGCGCCCTCAAGTGCCCGGTCATCGCGGTCAACGACAACAAGACCAAGCACCTTCTCGACAACTATTACGGGACGGGTCAGTCCACAATCGACGGCCTCCTGAGAGCGACCAACACGCTCATCGCGGGCAAGACATTCGTGGTAGGCGGCTACGGCGACTGCGGCAAGGGCGTGGCCATGCGGGCCAATGGCATGGGAGCGAACGTCATAGTCACCGAAGTCAACCCGTTCAGGGCGCTCCAGGCCACGCTGGACGGCTACCGGGTGATGCCCATGGCCGAGGCGGCCAGGATGGGCGATATATTCCTCACGGTGACCGGAGACAAGCATGTGGTCGGCCTCAAGCATATGGAGAGCATGAAGGACGGGGCGATAGTCGCCAATTCCGGTCATTTCGACATAGAGATAGACGTCGCGTCGCTGGACAAGAAGTACAGGAAGCGCAGGATAAGACCTTTCCTCGACGAGTATGACATCAACGGGAAGAAAGTCTTCGTCTGCGGGGAAGGCAGGCTCGTGAACCTGGCCGCGGCAGAAGGCCACCCGAGCGAGGTGATGGCGACATCATTCGCGGGCCAGTCGCTCGCATGCGAATACCTGGTGAAGAACAGGAGCAAGCTCAAGGCAGGCGTGATCACGCTTCCGGAGAGCATCGACGACCACATCGCCGAGCTACAGCTGGAGGCCATGGGCGTGAGGAAGGACGCCCTGAGCGCTGAGCAGGAGAAGTATCTTCATTCCTGGGAAGAAGGGACCTAGAGCGTTTCCAGTCTCGGGTTTCCGGTCTCCAGACAGGGAACGCTCAACCCGAGACCTAAAACCCGCGACCCGGAACTGGAGACCGGAAACTGGAAACCCGAAACCCTGAGCCACCGGCGTCTTCCCGTCGCTCCCTCATCCACAGCATTAATAAAGCCTGGGTCCGATAATCAGTTCCATGAGCTCCAAAGACAGCTACGAATCCCTCCTCGACGACATCTACAGCAAGCTCCCGGAGAAGACAAGCTCTGGCGAGCGCTTCGAGATGCCCAAGTTCGAGTACTTCACAGAGGGGAACAAGACGCTCATCAAGAACTTCAAGGCGGTCTGCGACAAGATACGCAGGGAGCCGCAGGTTGTCTCCAAATACCTCTCCAAGGAGCTGGCCGTCCCGGTCGAACTCAAGGCCGAGAGGCTCATCCTCCAGAGGAAGATGATGGGGGACATCCTGAACAAGAAGCTGGAGGAGTACGTCGGCAAGTTCGTGATGTGCAAGGAATGCAACAGGCCGGACACCCATATCGAGGATCTGGGGAACCGGGTGCGCAATCTCGTGTGCGAAGCTTGCGGTGCGAGGAAAGCGATAAGATGATCTAGCGCCATGGGCGCAAAGGTGGTATGTTGGCTGGTGGAGGATATCGCGGTGGCGGAAGAGGCGGCGGAAAAGGCAAAGGCCCGCCTCTGAGCCGTGACGAAGAGAGAAGAAGGCTCAGGTTCCCAAGAGAAGGGGAAGTGCTGGGCGTCGTGCTCGGGATCATGGGCGGCTCCAGGATGAAGGTCGCCTGCAAGGACGGCAAGGAGAGGATGTGCCGCATCCCGGGAAAGCTCAAGAACAGGATGTGGGTCAAGGAAGGCGATGTCGTCATAGTCAAGCCCTGGGAGATAGAGGGCGACAAGAAAGGGGACGTCATCTGGCGCTACTTCCCGCTCCAGGCCAGGATACTCAAGGAAGAAGGGCATATCTGATTATGGCTCGCTCGGTATCCAAGAGGAAAAAGCCCGACAAGGACGACTATCAGCTCAAGGAGCGCTTCAAGATAGAGAGCGAGGTCTTCGACAGGAAGACGCTCCTCATCCTATCCAAGCTCATAAAGAAGGGCATCCTACAGAACGTGGACTATCCCATCTCCACCGGCAAGGAGGCCAATGTCTTCCGGGCCACCGCGCCGGAGGGCAGCTATGTCGCGGTCAAGATATACAAGATGGAGACCGCTCCATTCTTCAGGAAAGAGGAATACCTGGACGGAGACCCCCGTTTCGAGCGCATAAAGAAGAGCGACGAGGACATCGTCCGGGCTTTCGCCAGGAAGGAGTTCAAGAACCTGGAGATCTGCAAGGAAGCGGGCGTCCATGCCCCGACCCCGATCTACCTGCTGGGCCACGTCATAGTGATGGGATTCCTAGGAGAGGGGGAGCTCCCATATCCGACCATGGACATGGTCGGCTCCCTGCACGGGGAGAAGGACCTGGATTCCATACTCGGAGATATCAAAAAGATGTACAAGGCAGGCCTGGTGCACGCTGATCTGAGCGAATACAACATCCTGATGGGAGATGTGCCGTATTTCATCGACCTCGGCCAGGGAGTCATCACGAGGCATCCCAGGGCTGAGAAGTTCCTGGAAAGAGACGTCGAGATAATCCTGAAGTATTTCTCGAAAAAAGGGATGAAGAAGGACCTCGGAGAGGTCCTCGGATGGATAAGAAGCTGATTACTTGCGGTTCACCAGGAAAGCCGCACCGCCGACCGCAGCCAGTATGAACCCGCTGCCGCAGCAGGAATAGCCGTAGCCGTATGAGCCCTCGCACTGGTTGATGCAGTTATAGTACTCGGTTGATGCATCCTCGCAGTACCCGTAGTCGTAATCCCAATAGCCGCCGTTTGCCCAGCAGCAGCTCTCCTCACAGTCGCTCTGCGCGAAAGCCAGCGGCGTCAAAGCCGTCAGCAGCGCCATCGCCAATAACAGATTCTTCATATATACACCTACATGCGCTCAGGGCAGCTGATGCCCAGGAGCGTAAGAGCGTTATGCAATACGGTCGCGGTGGCCGATGTTATCGCCAGCCGCGCCTTCCTTGTCTTCTCGTCCTCTGCCTTTATAACCGGTGATGCTGTGTAGAACGAGCTGAAATCCGCCGCCACATCGACGGCATATTGCGCCACCTGGTGCGGCGCGCGCTCCCTTGAGGCGCGGCAGACCATGTCCCGGAACCCTGCAAGCCGCTTGAGGAGCCTCTTCTCGCTCTCGTTGAACGCTATCACCTCCGGCGAGGGCTTCTCGTCGGTCTTGCCCAAGATGCCGTTGGTCCTGACATATGCATACTGGAGATAGGGGCCGGAATCGCCCTCCATGCTGAGGGCATCCTCCCATCTGAAGATTATCCTCTTGTCAGAGCTGGTCCTGAGGAACGAGAACTTTATGGCCCCCGCCCCGACGGCTCTGGTTATCGCTTCCCTCTCTGGATCAGGGACATCGAGTTTTATCTTCTCCGCGACCCTCTTCCTGGCTTCTGCCAGAAGCTCATCTGCGGTGAACCCCATCCAGGTCCCTTTCCTTCCTGAGAACTTCTCTTCAGGAAGCCCGACATGCTCGTAGGAGAGGTGGTGGAGTCTGGCGGCTTCGTCCTCGAAGCCCATCCTCTTGAGCACCTCGACTATGACGCGCTGGGGGTATTTCTGCTCCACGCCGATGACGTTTATTGCAGAGGATGCTGCGCCGAAATCCATGGGTTTGCCCTCAGACGAGGACTTATAGGCCGTCTTGCCGTTGGGCTGCTCGATGAACGGCTCGTACCTGAAGGAGGATTTGAGCTTGCCGAATTTCCAGAGGTGGAATATGACGTCTTTTCCGGTATAGACCGCGGTGCCGTCGCTCCTTATTAGCACCTTGTCCGGATTCTCCATCTTGCCGAACTCCTTCTCGAAATCCGAGCCCAGCTTGACGACCCAGCATCCCTTGTTCTTGCCATCTTCCTCCAGGACGACAGCATTGTTCTCCTTGAGGAATGCGACGCCCTCGCTGAAGACCGTCTTTATGATGTCGCTCTCGAATATGAGGACATCGTGGTAGATGTCCAGGTCGAATGACGTCTGATACTGGGCCTCGACGCAGCGCTCCGAGAGTCTCCTCCCGGCCGCTGCGATATCGTTCCCCCCATGCTCCATGGATTTTAGCACGTCCCGCACTTCCGCTACGACGGCCTTGTCCTCCTCGAACCTCTTGGCGATGCCCACGTACTGGTGGCCCAGCCAGGAATCGAACTTGCCTTGCGGATCCTTGTCGTAGGTCAGGAATCCCCAGAGGGACTGCGCCACCTGTAGCCCCAGGTCATCTATGTAATCCATGCGCTCGACCGGATATCCGTCGAACTCCATTATCCTGGCGACCGAATCTCCCAGAAGGGCATTGCGCAGGTGGCCGATGTGCCATGGCTTGTTGGGGTTGACCGAGGGGAACTCGATGATGGCCTTGCCTGGCTTCTTCTTCCCGGCCCCGTAGGCCTTCTTCTTCGAGAGGACCTCCTTGATTATCGAGGCATATGCCTCGTCGCTGAAGTAGAAGTTGATGTAAGGGCCGGCGGCTTCGATCTTTGAGAAGTTTCTGGTTTCGGGTTTTCGGGTTTCCGGTTCCGGGTTCTGGAGTTTTTTGGCGATGTCGGCCGCTATCTTGGCCGGATTCTCCTTTTTCTCTTTGGCCAGCTCGAACGCGATGCGGCTGGAGAGATCGCCCACCTTCCCGGATTCGATGGAGGATAGCGCGTCCTTGGCGCCCGTGGCCTTTACGATGAGAGATGCGGCCTCCTCTTTCAGCGTATCAAGCAATGTCCACACCCTTGAAATAGGATTCACGCGCATCGGCGATGGCGTCGTTTATCAGTATTGCGTCGCCGTGCTTGATTATGAGCCGCTTATCCCCGCGCACCCTTCCGGCCTTCCTGCAGACGGTCCCTTTCATGGCCGCCTCGAACCTCTCCACATTCTCGGGGGAGACGCTCACTATGAACCTGCCCGCGCTCTCGGAGAAGAGCATGGCGCTCCGGTCGTCGGTCTCGCAGGCCGCCTGGGCCATGTCCAGCTCGGCCCCGAGGCTGAAGCCAAGGGCGGATTCCGCGAATGCCACCGCGATGCCCCCGTCCGAAACGTCATGTGCGGATGCGACGAGGCCGTCCTCCATGGCGGCGGAAAGCGCCTTGTAGAGCGGGATGTGCTCTTCGGGGTAGAGCTGGGGCGTGGTATTGCCGACACCGTTGAAGAGCCGGTAGAACTCGCTGCCGCCCATCTCCTCCCGGGTGGTGCCCAAGACATATATGTAGTCTCCGGGCTTCTTGAACTCGGTGCTCACCGCACGGTGGATGCTGCTGATCTTGCCCACCACAGTCACCAGCAGCGTCGGCGGGATCGAGTATTTCCTCTCTCCTGAGTAGTAATCGTTCTTCATGCTGTCCTTTCCTGATATGAAGGGGATGCCGTACCCTGTGGCGCAATCGTAGAGCGCGATGCATGCACGCACGAGCGTGCCGAGCTTCTGCTCCCCGTCAGGGGTCTTCTCTGATTTCACCGGGTCCGGCCAGCAGAAATTATCGAGGCATGCCAGGTATCCGAACTTAGCTCCTACGGCGATTGCGTTCCTCACCGCCTCGTCGAACGCCAGCCCTGCCATCGCATAGCCGTCCTGGGAGAACTTGGGGCAGATGCCATGGGATACCACCAGGCCGTCATCGGCTGAATAGACCGGCCGGATGACCGCGGCGTCGGAAGGACCGCCCATGATGGGTTTCATGACGCTCATGCCCTTGACCTCGTGGTCGTAGCGGCGTATCACCGATTCCTTGACCGTGATGTTCGGCGATGAGAGGAGCCTGTGTAGCACCTCGCGGCTGTCGAACGGCCCGATGTTGGGCTCCGGATATATGAGCTTCTTCCAGGACGCCTTGAGCTTGAGCTGTGGCACACCCTCGTGCAGGAATTCCAGGTCAATGTAGGCCACGGTCTTGTCCCCGTAGAGCACGTGGAATCTCCCCGAGTAGGTGAACTTCCCGACCACGGTCGCTTCCACCCCGTGCTTTTTGGCGAGGGCCATCAGCTCCTCGAGCCTCTCCGGTTTGACCGCCAGGCTCATGCGCTCCTGGGATTCTGATATCAGGATCTCCCAGGGGTCCAGGCCGGAGTATTTCAGCGGGGCCTTGTCGAGGTATATCTCGCAGCCCCCGCTTATCTGGGCCATCTCGCCGATGCTGGAGGAGAGGCCGCCGGCACCGTTGTCGGTTATCGCCTCATAGAGGCGGGCGTCCCGGGCCTCTAGGATCATGTCTAGCGTCTTCTTCTGGGTTATCGGGTCCCCTATCTGCACCACGCTCTGGGGTACCGATGAATCCATCTGCATGGATGAGAATGTTGCTCCGTGTATGCCGTCTTTCCCTATCCTGCCGCCGACCATGACCGCCAGGTATCCGGGCTCGATTATCTTCTCGGATGTGCGCCGCTCGCCTATCATGGCAGGCATGATGCCGATTGTCCCGCAATAGACCAGGGGCCTGCAGATGTAATCCCTGTCGAATATGATGGAGCCGTTCACGGTCGGGATGCCCATCTTGTTGCCGCCGTGCTCGATGCCCTTGATGACGCCTTCTGAGATGACGGATGGATGGAGCACCTTCTTCGGGACATCCTCCTTCGGGGAATCGAGTGGTCCGAAGCAGAGGACGTCCGTGTTGGCGATGGGGTCAGCCCCCAATCCGGTGCCCATCACGTCCCTCTGGCAGCCGAGCACACCTGTGAGGGCTCCGCCATAGGGATCCAGGGCGCTCGGGGCGTTGTGCGTCTCGACTTTCACCGCGATGTCGTATTCTGGGGTGAACTTGATTATGCCCCCGTTGTCCTTGAACACGCTCACCACATAGGGCTTCTTCACCTGCTCGGTGGCGCCCCGGATGAACGTCTTGAATATGGAGTTGATGGCGTGCTTCTCGCCCTCCTCGTCGTACTGGATCAGTGCGTTGAATATCTTGTGCTTGCAATGTTCGCTCCAGGTCTGGGCGAATGCCTCCAGTTCCACATCGGTGAGCTTGTTGTCGAGGCCGACCTTCTCGCGCTCGGCCAGGATATTCTCCTGCTTGAAATGCGCCTTTATCGCGTTGAATTCATCGTATGATAGCGAGAGCAGGCGCTCCTTGGCCATGGTCTCGAAGCGCTTCTTGCCGAGGTGGAGCGTGAACGCCTGGACCTCGGGCTCGTGGGAGATCCGTACCTTGGGCAGATAGGAGGCCGGCTCGGTCCCAGGCGGATGGATGATGGAGCGCTCCACAAGAGGGTTGTAGAGCAGGGCGGCGATTCTCTGGACCGCCGACTCGTCGACGTCTCCGTGTATCGCATAGAGCCTGGAATAGAACACTGCTATGTCCCGCCCCAGGCGGTCCTTGATCGCCTCGGACGCCGTGCGGCCTATGTTATCCGTGACTCCCGGGAGGAGGCCTACTTCGATCCTCCAGCAGTCCCTGAAGAGCGGGTCGTTGAATGAGTGGTATTGGAGTATCCTGTCGGCGAATACGTCCTGGGCGAGCACCCCCATCTCCTCGGGCGCAAGCTCTTCCTGTATGTTATAGACATCGACGAAACTGCATCTGAGATCCATCCCGAGCTCCTTCTTCAGCCGGGCTGAGAGCTGGCTGCCGCTGACGTCCTTGAACTGCTCCTTTGTCGAAAGCTCTATCCTCTGCCTCATTGGCATCACTATCGGGATTAAGGATTTTATAGATATCTAATGGGTTGCGGGTCTTGTGTTTAGGGTTGCGTGATTCGTGTCTTGAGTTGCGGGTTTTGTATTCGGGGTCGTGTGTTTCGGGACGGTAAACCGGAAACAGGAAACCGAGACCCCGGAACCCAAGACCCTCGAAACCGGAAACCCGGAACTCTGGACCCGCCAGCCCGGCCCCAGGTTCATCTGATCTCCAGATACATGGCTATCAGGTCGTTGCCGGCCTCCCTCGTGGAGAGGGTGTATGGGATCTGCAGCAGGTAGTCGTAGGTAGCATAGGCGTCGGCTGAGCTCTCGTTTATCTGGGCCATCCAGACCGTGGTCTGGTTGAGGGCGTTGTTGTACTCGGTCCCTCCGTCAGATGTGTCCCAGAGTATGCCGGTCTTGAAGGTGGTGTTGTAGGTGGTCGAGTTCCAGACGGGTATGTTGTTTATCAGCTGGCCATAGACTTCGTAGTTCCTGGTGTCCTTCGGGCTGGAGCCGTCAGTGGAGTAGGTGGCGGTGATGTTGTCGGAATACTGGGCTGATTCGAAGGCCACATCTAGCTCCAGGAAGTCGTTGGATGCCGGGTTGTTCGAGGTGTCCCTGCCTATGGCCTGGAGGCCGTACCAGCTGACGACCGAGTCGTAGTCTGCGAAGTATATGTTGTAGGCCGAGGAAACGTTCCACTGGTAGATATAGTCGGTGTCGTTGCCCAGCACAAGGCTGCCGTTGGTGTCGCCGAAGAAGCGGTGCCAGAGGGAGCTGCAGGAGTATTCGCAGCCGTAGTGGCCATTCTCTGACCAGAGCGCCCAAGAGTCGCAGCGATCCAGCTTGCCCGTGCTTCCTGTGCCGAAGTTGGCTATGTCGAACGGATTGAAGCAGATGTAATTCGAGGTGAGGTTGGCGTTGTCCGTGTCTGCATCGAATCTGGCACCCCCCACGAGGTTGTGTGTCAGGTTGCTATCGGTCATGTTGAGCCCGTCAGAGTCCACGACATATAGCCCATAGAGCGAGTTGTTTATCGCCCTTATGCCGCTTATGATCGTGGAATTGCTGCCGTTGATGCTGAGGCCGAAGCTGTTGTTTGATAGGGTGTTGTTCAGTATGCTGCTGGAATTGGACCTGTATATCATGAGCCCTGCCATGGTGTAGTTGTTAATCAGGTTGCAGTTCTTCACCGTGACGTTGTCTATCGAGCCGTTGAGCAGGATGCCGTATGTGTCCGAGCTGCCCTGGCTGCCGTCATAGGTGATATTGAAACCGGCGCAATCATAGGTCACGTTCGATGCCGCGATCACGACGCATGCATAGCCCGATAACGGAGTTGCCGGATTGGGGGCTCCGTAGAAGTCGAACTCCTGGGTGTATGTGCCGTTCTCGGTTATCACCGGACAGCTGGTGACGTTATTCTGTAGTATGCCGTAGTCGCTGTTGGGATTGAAATTGAAGATGGCCAGGGCGTTTGCCGTGAGGTCGGGCGTGTCATTGAGCAGTGTCCATCCGGTGGCGTTGTACTTCCACAGCTCGAACTTGTCCTCTTCGTATGGCACGACCAGCTCGCTCTCCAGCCAGTGGAATGTCACGTTGTCTATCGGACTGCTGAATACGCCCGAGAAGTTGGAGATGTTCACGAACTTCTGGGCGAACGAGAAGTAATTGGCCGGCGGGACTGACGAATTGGAGGTCCACTTGATGGCATATGTCCTTGTCCCGGAGGTGCTGCTGAAGTAGTCTCCTAAGGAGAGATTCGTGAAGTTCTGGCGGTTTCCGGCGGGATTGTCTATGACCACATTGTTCAGCTGGAGGACACGGGGGGTGCTGCTTGTGGTTGTCACATTGACGTCGTAACGGTTGTTGTAGAAGTGCGTCCCGACCACGATCGTGTTGTTGGAATTCCTGACAGCGAGACCTATGGAGTTGTTGTGCGCGGAGCCGTCCGTGATCGTGGTGTTCTCATTCAGGGTTTCGTACAGATAGAACCCGATCTGGGCGTTATCGTAGGCAGTGCAGTTCACGAAGCTCACCCTGAGGGAGTTCTCCAGCATGAATCCGTCCCCGCTGTTGTTGTATGATACGCAGTCCGAGAACGTGTTGTTGTTGGCGGCGTAGTTGTAGAAACCGTCGTTGCGGTTGAACATGGCGGAGGAGTTCGTTATGTTCGCGAAGCCCGACGCATACATATTGAATCCGACTTGGCTGTTGTTGTAGGCTAGGTTGCTGATAAGCTGCGTGTAGGCGCTGCTGTAGATGTAGAAGCCAGTGTTGGAGTTGTTGAAGGCTTTATTGAAGCTGAGGTTGGTGGCGGTCGAGCCGGTGTAGATGTAGAAACCGTGGCGGGAGTTGTTGGATGCCGTGTTATTTACCAGATTGTTGTTGACCGCGCTTGACGTGAGGTAGAAGCCGTCGTTGGTGTTGCTGAAGACGACATTGTCCTCGGCCAGGTTCTCACGTGCGTTCTCGAGCTCTATCCCGTAGCTGCACCGATACGCGGTGTTGTTGACCAAAGAGTTGTTGTCGGAGAACGAGACCAGGTATATGCAAGGACCGGAAGTGGCGTTCCATACGGTGTTTCCGCTCACGTTGTTGAAGTCGCTCGATGCGAGCTGTATTCCGTAGTATGAGTTGTTGAATAGCATGTTGTTGGTTATCGAGCTGTTGAACACGTTGCCCAGGTACATGCCGTATTGGCTGCTGAAGGATACGGTGTTGTTGGCTATGGTGTTGTTGTTCCCTCCGTTGTGCTGGATACCGTAGATGCTATTGTTGTGGATGGTATTGTTGATTATCCGGATGAAGTTGGAGCCGCTGCCTACGATGACTCCGCTGTTCCAGTTGCGGCTGATGTTGTTGGAGAGCAGGGTGTTGTTGCTGCCTGCCAGGTTGATCCCCTGTCCGCTGTTGTTGAATGCGGTGTTGTCCAGCAGGGTGACGTTGGTGACGGTCGCCAGATAGAAGCCGTGGTTCTTGTTGTTATACGCTGTGTTGTTGACATAGGTGTTGTTGTTGGAGCTTGCCGCATAGAATCCATGGTAGTTGTTGTCGTGAGAGGTGTTGTTGATGTATGCGTTGAAGTGGCTCGATGATGACAGGAATGAATAGCCGGAGGTCTGGTTGAACGCGGTGTTGTTTATGTATGTGTTGTTGGATGCTGTGACCGCATAGAAGGCATATGAGTTGTTGTATTCGATGCTGTCGCGTATCGTGTTGTTGATGCTCGCTTCGATCTGGCTGCCGGTGTTTTGATGGTGCGCTATGTTGGCGCTCATGTTGTTGAAGTGGCTCCGGTAGAGGTAGTAGCCGCGGTTGATGTTATTGTAGGCAGTGTTGGATTCGAGGAGGCTGGTGTTGCTCTGGTATAGGTAGATGCCTTCGGAGTTGTTGTAGAACGAGTTGTTCATGAAAACGCTGTCATTCGAGTTCCATCCATAGATCCCGAAGTGGTAGCCGGATATCAGGGCGCAGTTCTTGACCGTGACATTGGAGAGCGTGCCGTTGAGCAGGACGCCGTACGTATCGGTACGGCTCGAATTGTGGGTGATGTCGAAGCCGTTGCAGTCGAAGACCACATCCGAGGATGCGATTTTCACGCAGGCATAGCCTGATACAGGGTTGGCTAGGTTCGGGGCTCCTATGTAATCGAAGGTCTGGACGTATGTCCCGGCCTCATCGAGTATCGGGCAGTTGGAAAGGTTGTACTGCAGGATGCCGTAGTCGCTGGCCGGGTCCATGCCGCTCAGGATGAACCTGTCTGCGCCCGTGTCTGGCGTGTCGTTCAGCATGGTCCAGCCGCTGGCATTGTACTTCCACAGCTCGAACGCGCTCTCATCGTAGCCGGTGAGCTCGGCATCGGTCCAGTGCCAGGTGATGGCATCTATGGAGACCGTTCCTGTGATCTTGGAGATGTTCACGAACTTCTGGGCGAACGAGTCGCGGTGGCTGGGCAGCGCTGATGAGTTCCTGGTCCAGTTGATGGAGTATGCCGATGATGCCGACACCAGGTCTGAGATGCTGAGGTTTGTGTAGTTCTCGTATGTGCCTGCTGGGTTGTCTATTACGGCCCCTATGATGTCGTAGGTGTAATCGAATGGGGTGAGGCCGTATCCTGTGTATACTGTCTCGTTGACATAGATGTCATAGGCGTTCTGGTAGTAGTGGTCGTAGGATGCGCTAAGGTTGTCAGAGCTGGC
>JBFLVJ010000019.1:0-24571 GCA_040758595.1 Microcaldota archaeon
ATAGAGTCGTGCGGCAACGATACCCCGTCAACCCAGGCCCAGAGCGCCAAATACACGGCCGATGTTAAGGCCGGCCTGCTCTCTGCCGGAGTGGAGATGGATGGGATATCCACAGGCTCCTACTATACTTATCCGGTCTACAACGAATCCTACACGGACGATTGCTACTATTATGATTACGGCTATCCTTACCCGGCGGATGAGAAGATGATGGAGCCAGGGATGGCATCCGATGCGGTCGCGGTGGATGCGGCGGTCGGGACTGGGATGGCATACCCTGACATGATGCCGATGCCTCCATGCAGGCGCTACTCCGAGCGGGAGATAATCGGTTACAAGACCGTTCATGAGCTTATGGTCGAGACATCGGATACCTCCAACGGCGGAAAGATAATCGACGCGGCACTGGGTGCGAGCGATGCGGCCAAGGTCGGCTACGTGTATTTCTCGCTGACAGAGTCCACGAGGCTAGAAGCCGAATCGGCGCTCCAGGCTCAGGCTGCGCAGGCGGCGAGGGTCAAGGCCCAGAACATAGCGTCCGGGCTCGGGGCTAACCTCGGCAAGATAGTGTCGATAAATCCCGACTACTATTATCCCTATCCGATGTACGCCTACAAGGACTATGCGGGCATGGCTGATGGGGTTGCCGAGAGCGCTGCCGCACCCACCGAGATATTCCCGACCGACACCGAGCTCTGGAGCTACATCACGGTGGTCTATGAACTGGAGCAGTGAAGCGCCATCCACGCGCGGGCGCTCATTTATCTTCTTTTTCTTTTCAATCATCAACCATGCTCAAACAGGATGAATGGCTGAGGTGGCTGCAGGCTTCAATCGGAAAAGCGCTGGCGGCCATCCCGCTCACGCCCAACCAGTGGACGCTTCTTTCCATCTTAGTGGCGCTGTTCGCAGGAGCGATGATAGCGCGGGGTGATCTGGCGTTCGGCCTCGCTCTCTTCGCGCTCGCAGCGCTTTTGGACGCGGTCGACGGGGCGGTCGCGAGGGCGAGGGGCGAGGTCTCTGCGCTCGGCGGATTCATAGACGGAGTGGCCGACCGTTTCGTGGAGGCGATATTCCTCTTCTCGTTCATGTTCTATCCGCTGCCTGCGGTATTCATCGACCCGAGGATATGGCTCGCGCTCGTGGTTTTCCTCGGGACATGCATGCCCTCCTTCATCCGGGCATACGCCGACCACAAAGGAGTGCTCGCGCGGGAGAAAGCGAACGCGCTAGGCGGGATATGCGAGAGGAGCGAGCGGCTCGCCCTGATGATCATCGGTCTTGCAGCCGGGCTCATCATGGGCATGGAGCTCTTCATCTGGTCGCTGATGCTGGTCTGCGCGCTCTCGCTCATCACGATAGCCCAGAGGCTCATCAAGATTCAGCCGAACGTGAAGGCATAGAGCCGTACCGGCTGGTCGAACACCACTTCCAGCTCGCGGTCCTTGTACGATCCGTCCTTGAAGACGTTATACATGTCTGGATGGTCTATCTTGATCGGCTTGCTCTTCTTCCCATCCACATATACATCTGCATTGACAGGTTTCCCCAGAGGGGCGAGCACCACGTTGGCCTCCCTGGCATTGAACTTGTATGATATCTTGCCAGGCCCCTTCTTGAGCTCAAGGTATTCCCTCTCCTGCATCCACTGCCCGTGCGGATAGATCACGTTCAGCGTATGGTCCCCGGGATCGATATAGACGTTGCAGCCGCTCTTGTCGCATACCAGCCCGGATCCCAGGCCGCTGTTCTTGGAGAACCCGGCATAGGCCTCGGGGCTCTGGTCGAAGAGGTAGCTGAGCGGCTCTTCCTTGGTTATCCTGGTTTTCTTTCCGAGAGCCTCCTGTATCATCATCTCGGTCTCGTTGTAGTTGCCCTCCCCGAAATACGCGTGGCTGATGAACCCGTTCCTGTCTATAAGGTATTTCGCCGGCCAGTAATGGTTGTCGAACCTGCGCCAGGTGGCCATGTCGCTGTCCACCGCCACCGGATATCCGATCCCCAGTCTCTTGACCGCGCTCTTGACATTCTGGACGCTCTTCTCGAACTCGAACTCAGGCGAGTGGACGCCGATTATCACCAGTCCGTCTTTCGCATACCTCTTGTGCCAGTCCATCAGGTGCGGCAGCGTCCTCCGGCAGTTTATGCATGTGTATGTCCAGAAGTCTATTAGCACCACCTTGCCCTTGAGCGACTCCAGCGTGAGCGGCCCTGAGTTCAACCATGCGATGATGCCTTCCAATTCCGGAGCCCTGACCTTTATGACTGGCTGGTCTGTCATGATATCATTCAGCCCGGCAAACGATATAAATTTTCGCTATGGTGCGGAAGACGGTCTTACCCGTCGCCAGCACCTAGAGCGCCGATGCATCCGAAAGGATGCATCAGTAGTCGCATGCCATCTATAAGATATTTTTTAAGCCGAGACCCTGAAACAGCAGTCATGGCAAACTCAACGGTAAACATGGTTCTCAAAGTGGCGCTCATCGTGATAGCGCTGGTCCTGTTCCTGGCGATATGGAACGCCTGGGGCCCTGTGGTGCTCCTCATAAATACGGTCATCGCCCTCCTGGCCCTCAAGCTGGTCGGTTGGCTGGGCATAAAGATAGAGATAAACATCTGGAGCATACTCATATGCCTGATGGGCGGGATCCCCGGGCTGCTGGTGCTCATCTTCCTGAACGTCACCGGGCTTGCTTTCAGGGGAAAGTGAATCGCATCCTGTTCCTGGCGAGCACCGCGAGGCATCCCAGCAGTGTGAGCGCGCTTATCACGGCCACGGCGAGCGGCATGGTATAGGGCTGGGCGGGCCCGGGCGTATCTTCAGGCGTATAGGCGGCAGCGGCATCCAGCCCCCCGTTTCCGGTCGCCGGTTCCGGGTCTCCGGTCTCGGTATCGCGGCTCTCGCCGATATCGGACGCCTTCATGCTCTCTTCCGGGGGGAGCGCTGTGTTCTCGGGGACGTCTGCTTCCGGAAGCGCAGCCGTCGCGAGCATGGGCGCATCTATGGCCTGGGCAGCCTCCGGCACCCCGCCTCCATATGCGGCGTCCTGCATCATCGGCTCGGGGACAGAGAAAAGGGCGAACATGGAGGCGACGAGCGCGAATGTGGAGAGGGAAAGCAGTATCCACACCCGGAGCTCGCGGGGGGCTACGATGTCCATACCCTTCTTCGTCAGCTCATAGTATTTCCATTTGTGGCCGTCATCCTTCTTGGCTATGAGCCCCACCCTCTCAAGCGTCTCCAGGTGCTCCTTCACACCAGAGAGAGACATCTTCTGCTCGGAGGCCACCTCCGAGAGCGTCTTGCGCCTCTCTTTGAGAGACTTGAGTATCCGAACGCGGGAATCGACCGCGAGCGCTTCGAAGCTCTTGCGGTCAAGGACAATCTTGCCCTCCATGTCGTCCATATGTTTGAGTGCTCAGTCCGTTTATAAATAGCTTGCCAAATGCTTCGGTTGCGGCCAAAACCGCCCCTGAGGCGGCCGGTCGCCTGCTCTCCCGCCTGCATTGCCGAGTCGTTTATAAATCTGCCTTCCCTATCCTTGCCGTGGAGGCGAAGATAGCGCTTTTCCTGGTGGCACTGCTGTCGCTCTCATCGGCAGCTACCATCCTCGAGAGCGCACCTGCGATGCTGGGCATAGTCATCGTGCTGGTAGTCATCATCCTGGCGGTGGCCTACATGCTGGGCCAGACCATCAACTCCCAGCAGATAAGCGCCTGGGTCAAGCAGGAGATGCGCGAGTTCATCGTCGCCATAATCCTTTTCATCGCAGTGATGGCGATCGTCCTTGGGGACACGCCCCTCGTCGCCATCCTCACAGGGACTCCGGATTACCCGGCCGAAGCGCAAGCCGTGGCCAATGATATGATCGGCCGGGCAGATGATGCATACATGGACCTCATGGACGCCTATCATGTTGTCGGAATGCGGAGCGGCTTCTCCACGAACGTGATGGCCGGCTACTATGTCTGGGTGTCGACAGGCGGGCTGCCTTTCTCCGGATATTCATCGTTCATGATGTTCTTCAGCCAGGCGGCAGGCGGCCTCTCCAACGTCATCTTCATCTTCTCGGCCATAGGCGTCATGCTGGATTTCTTCCTTGGCGTCGGGGAAAAGCTGCTCTATCTGGCATTCGTCTTCCGTGTGATCCCTTTCACGAGGCAGGTCGGTAGCACCCTGATAGCATTCGTGCTGGGCGCCTACGTGATATTCCCGTTCTCGGTGTTCATGCTCGGCACGGTCCACTCCATCATCGATGTGCCAACCCCGGCCCTCGCGCATTCGGTCATCTCAGGCATGGAGTTCTACATCCCGACCGGCGCTTCGTTCGTGTGCGGAGAATGGTATGTGCGCCTGCTGGTCGGGCAGTTCGGCGAGATAGGATTCGCCCTGCCGCCATGCCTGCTGGTTGCCATAGCGACGCTGGGCAGCGGATTCCAGCCCTGCTGGGAATTGCTGACAAAGGTCGTCTACCCTATCCTGATGCAGATAATCATACCGATACTATGGGGCCTGACTATCTCCATCTCCACTTTCGTGCCTCCTGATATCGGGGGCGATTTCGACAAGCTCGTCCCTTTCATGCGTGATATCAACAACCTGGTCGTAGTGACATATGTCGATACTTTGCTGGTGATAATCACCACCATCGCAGGGGTCAGGAGCGTCTCGGTCGTCCTCGGAGGCGAATATATGCTGCCGGGCATACAGAGGTGGCTGTGATGAGGCTCAGATCGCTCTTCCTTCCGCTTCTTTTGTTGCAACTGTCGTTCGCGGCAGGCTGCGTCCAGGGCGTATTCGACAACCTGCTATCCGGGGATCCAGGCCTGATGATCGGTCTCGCGCTGACCCTGACGATACTCGGCATCGCCCTGCTCTACATGGCGGGCTCTATCACCAGCAACGCCGAGATGATAGTGATAGCCAAGGACGAGCTGTTCCACCTGCTCTTCTCGGTGTTCCTCGTGATGAGCGTGGGTGGCATCATGCTATTCTCATGCCAGGTGCTCAGCGGCTTCTTGGATTTCACCCTGGGTCCGGATGGCCTGGATCTCATGTCTCCCGAGGGCTGCTATACCGGAGTGGAGTCGCCGATGTCGGTATCACGGTGCTATCTTTCGGACGTGAAAGAGACCACGGAGGCATCGGCCAGGAAGATGCTCCAGGAGAGCATAAGGCACGAGATGGAATCCACACTGATAGTCTCCGTCTACAATCCTTTCACGGGCGGAGTCTCGATACCGCTAGGCGCATACCACAAGGCGTATGCGATGCAGTTCGACCTGACCGCGATGAATTTCGCGCTACCCGCTCTCGTCAGCCTCAGCCTGCAGAGCCTGGTGCTCAGCTTCTCGGCTGATATTATCAGGTGGCTGCTCCCGGTGGCGCTCCTGCTGAGGGTGATCCCGCCAACGAGGTATTTCGGGAACATGCTGATCGCGATTACCATCGCCCTTTATGTGATAGTCCCCACTCTCTATGCATTGAACGGCGCCATGGACCAGGTCGTATTCAGCCAATGCGGGTCATATTCAGCCGTTGTCGATGACCCCCTCATGGGCGGGTGCGATTCTGACACGAGCTTCTGGATGATGGCGAGGGCGACTCCGCAGGCCTTCTTCCTGCCGAACCTTTCGCTGGCGCTCACCATAACGTTCCTGGGCAGCATAGCAAAGGCATTGAAGGTGCTTGGATGAGAGAGGACCGAAAGACATCGATTCCGGGCCGTGCGGCCTTCATGCTAGCAGCCATGCTTTGCATCATCATACTGCCCCATATAGCCCTCGCCGCAGGCACCGAGCTGGACACCGCAACCGAGGCGAGCGCCCTGGAGATAGTCCGGGACTGGAGGGCCATATCAGTCCTGGCGATAATACTGTCCGTGATACTGATCGCCATCGCGTACATGGTAGGCCAGGGTTTCGAGATGCCTGAGATAAAGGCATGGGCCCAGACCGAGATGGTCCAGGTGTTCATGACGATAATCATAATCATCGCCTTCACCGCGACCGCACTTATGCTGGACACCCTGGTCGAGCAGATAGTCCAGGGCTCGAATTTGGGCTTCAGCTGCAGCGGGAGCATGAACTGCGCGGTCAATGTCAGCCAGCAGTATCTGGGCGGCCTCACCGAGACCGCTCTCCACCAGACGAAGGAGAACATAGTCGAGTCGCAGAAAGCCGCGCAGCTAGGCTATTCCCGTTTCGGCCTCTCGACGCCCATACTGATACCGATGCTGCAGATGTCCACCTCATTCACTTTCACCGCCGGCAAGCTGATGGACGTGGACCGCAGGCTCATAGTCATCGAATACCTGGGCAACATCCTAGCCTCGCTATACTCGCAGGAGTTCTTCGTCACCCAGATATCGTTCAAGCTGGCGCCCTTCATCCTGGCGATCGGCATAGTCGGACGCTCTTTCTTCCTCACGAGGAAGATGGGCGGTCTGCTGATGGCCGTCGCGATAGGAGTCATGTACGTGTTCCCGCTGATGTACGTGTTCGACTGGCTCACATTGAGCGTCACAATGTTCGGCGCTTCCTCGATCGAGCCGCCACAGAGCGCATGCCCTGCCGCCTGCCTGATAAGCCCGCCCCGGTTCTACTCGGATACCGGAGAGCGGTTCTTCACCGACAGCGAGCTCTGGCAGTATCTGGGCTCCAAGGGGCTGACCGGAGGCACCAGCGACGAGCTGATCCAGGACCTCATCGATGGCACCGCCTCCAGCCAGATCTTCATAGCCGAGGAGATAACAAGCTGCCAGGCAAGCCCCTGCCCGATGACCTGCCGGGATCTTCCCTACCCGACCACGCCGGAGTGCGTGACCGAGGAGGCGCTGCAGGCGTGCAACGAGCTGGACAGCAGGTGCAAAATGATCCGCCACGTGAATCCGGACGGCACCAGCGAGGACGATTATAATGACGGCGACATATCGAACGGCGAGTGCCCCCAGGAATGCCGGACCGTGCCGCCCCTTCGCTCGGATTGCGATGTGGGCACCTGCCTGGATGGGAGCGACTTCTGCAAGTTCACCAGAAGACCGGATCCGGCCCAGGCCGGGGAGGACGAACCTGATGAGACCATCCGGCGGCTTGAGAGCTGCCTGGATGACCCGTCCATCGCATGTCCGGCGAGCCTGAACGCGAGCGAGTCGTGCGTCTGGGTGCTTCCCAACCAGCAGCTGCTCGACTCGCACGAATGCGATTCATGCAATTTCGTCCCGCAGCAATACACATACGATCCGCCCATCTACATGGCATGCACGGATATATGCAGCCCCTCGCCCACCGGCCCGCCCAAGATCTCCCCCGCGGAATTCACAAGGAAGACGGCCGAGGGCATGGTCGGCAAGGAAGAGATAAAGGCTGTTGCAGCACTCATGCTTCCGGCATACGTCCTGCCGATATTGAACATACTCGTGACTTTGATATTCATCCGGTCCTTCTCCCAGATGCTGGGCGGAGACATGGATATCCCGGGGTTGATGAGGGTACTATGAAGACGAGGATGATTGCCCTGATGGTCATGATGCTCGCCGGTGCGGCCTTCGCCACACCTCCAGCCTGGCTGGGGGCGGCGTTGTCAGCCCTCATGCTCTCGCTCATGCTCCTAGGGATCCTGTACGCTATCGCCATCGCCTTCAGCCTGCAGGACATGAAGTTCCTTGCGACCGACGAACTCTACCAGCTCATAATCACCGCGGTCATGGTGGCCCTGCTTTTCTCGCTGGAGACCACTACCAACGAGATATTCGCGCCGATAGCGCCCAATCTCCAGGATGCGGGCCTCCAGCGGGTCGATGCAGCGCTCCAGTCCCAGCTCGACGTGTTCGATGAAGTCGAGGATTATATGGTCGATATCGTCCCCCAATCCACCAAATCGCAGTACTGCGGTCTTAGCGGAGCGGGCTTCTATGTCTCACCCTGCGGCTCCTTCTCCGCATTGACGCCGCCGCTCACGATGGCCCTCCAGGCTATCGCCCTCTCCATCGCCGAGCTCAGCTCCCTGCGGACGCTGGTGGCTTTCGGTGGCAATTACGCTTTCTCGCTTATATTCCCAATAGGCATCCTGCTGCGGGCCCTGCGCTTCACCAGAGGCGCGGGGGCGATATTCATCGGCTTGGGCGTATCCCTATACCTGTTCGTCCCGATCACAGCGATATTCATGGATGAGATGACATCCACCGGAGCGCCCTCGGGCCTTTCCATGCCTGATGTCGACAGCGAGGAATGCGACGTCCATGATTTCTCCACCGAGGCAGGGTTCTCTTACGGGAACGCGGAGCGGGCCAAGGGCCATATGGAGGCATTGGTGGACAGGATAGATGATTTCATGTTCATGTTCTTGGTGAGGGGGACGTTTTTCACTGTAGGGGTCCTGGTGGCCTTCTATGCCACCTTCAGATGGGTCTCGAGGCTCGCAGGCGCTGATGTCGACCTGATGGCGTTGATGAAGATAGCGTGATGTCATGGCGATGGAGACGATATGCTCACCCGGCGCGACCGAGATAATCCAGAACGTGGTCTATCCCATGACCGCGATCTCCGCGGTGCTGACCGCGCTCATAATAGGGATCAGCTACATGCTCGGCAACATGCTCTCGAGCGCCAGATTGACCGTCTGGTCCAAGACCGAGGTATTCCAGCTTTTCATATCCGTCGCGGTGGCGGGCATAGTGATGTTCGGGATCAACGCTTTCTGCGTTCTGGACATGGGCTCGTTCTACAGCATGTTCGATGTCGGCGCGAGCGGTGTCCCGCCTGATCTTGACATGTACTCGGCGGCCGAATCATACCTGGTGGAAGCCGGCATATGGACGCATGATCTGATGCTCTCCGCACGCTATCACCTGGGCGCATACAGCCTGATGCAGATGTTCGGCCGGAACTACTGCGAAGGCGACCCGTCCTACGCCTGGCTGTTCTGCCTGTTCGGAGCGGTCCTTCCGAGCGTCACCGGCGGCGCCGGCGCATCCAGCATAACGACCGCCCCGGATGCCGGATACGGGATGCTCACTTCGGTCATGGGTGCCGCGTTCAACACGATCACCCTCTCCTACCTCTCCATCCTCAACTACCTGTTCGTGCTCCGCTACGTTTTCAGCGGCTTCGTGCTCTTCTTCCTGCCCCTGGGGATACTGCTCCGGGCGCTCCCCTACCTGAGACCGCTAGGCTCACTCCTCATCTCAGTGGCGATATCATTCCTGATGATATACCCGCTGATACTCGCGGTGTTCTATATAGACTTCAAGGCTGCAAGGATACTGGCTCCGGACGATTCGCCTGCCCTCGACTATGCAGAGAAGGATATCAGCACAAAAGTGACGATGGCGAACCTATTCTCGGAGAGCCTCACCGGGGATGTGTTCCCCAGCGGGGACCAGACCGTGGAGATCATAAGACTGGCAGGGAACGCGTTCCTGCTCGGCGTGTTCATCCCGTCGCTCGCGCTGCTATCGGCGGCCGCGGCGGTGGGTTATATCAACAGATTCCTGGGCCAGGAGATAGACCTGTCCCGGATCATGCAGATGATGTGATATGGTAGACGTCTCGGGATACCTGCAGGGATTCAATTCCGACAGCTCGCTCGGAGGGGTGTATTCAGCCCTGCCAGAGGACCTGCAGTTCCTTCCGATGACCATGCTCGCCGTGGTCACTATCGCTATCATCTACGGCACTGTCACCGCGCTCGGGAGGGCGTTCAATGTATCAGAGGTCGAACGCTTCGCCCAGGCCGAGCTGCTCAATGCCCTCGCTACGGTGTTCATGGTCTCCTTCCTCATACTGATGCTCAATGGCGTCGAGGATTTCGCCCTCCAGTATTTCATATGCGGCGGAGGTGAATGTCCTGCGTTCGACTGCGGGGGCTCCTCTATAACAATCGACCGGCTGAGCAATTCCGTGGACCTGCTCAAATGCAGGATAGCCGACAAGGCCGCGGCATTCGCTGCCATCCAGGAGCAGGTGACGGATGCCGCAGCCGTCCCGCTGAACATGCTCAACCTGTATATCAGCCTGCTGGGCGTGCCCATATTCACCGGCCAGTATGTGGCTTCGTGGTACAAGGACGCAGAGACCTACCGGCTGCTCAACAACGTGCTCACCGTGATGCTCATCGGGCTCAACGCCTTGATAGTGGTGGCCGATTATGTCAAGAACAACATGCTCAGCTTCTTCCTGCCGATCGGCCTCCTGCTAAGATCGCTCTTCTTCACCCGGGGCATAGGCGCGTTCCTGATAGCGGTGGCCATCGGGTTCTATTTCATATTCCCCGTGGTGTACATAATCACGGATCCTGGTTTCGTCAAGCCGACCTACGTGGCTCCGGCGAAGCCGCCGGAATACCAGTCGCCGCTATGCATACCCACGTTCAACGGCCTCTCATACTCTATATACTCCACATACGGCAGCAAGGCGACATCGGCCAGCGCCGCCACGACCCTCTCGCTGGACCAGCTCAAGAGCGACATCACATCGGTGTATTCATCGGTCCTGCTCCAGCCGTTCATAGCGTTCGCGATAACCATAGTGATTGTGAGGTATATGATAATCGTGCTCGGCGGGGAATCCATGGACGTCCTGAGGGCGGTAGCGAAGGTGGTCTAATGAACTACAGTCATTCTCTCTTACCCAATAAAACGCAGGGAAGTCGGCAGGGAATCGCCGTTCCCTGCGCACCGAGAACGTCACGACGTTCTCGATTGTCGGGTGCTTCGCACCCTCCTTCGGCATCAATCGGAAGGCTTCTCTTCGCATCCCTCATAATCATCTTCCTCATCGCGGCCGGCTGCACACTCAAGAAGCCTGTCTCGGTGGGCTGCTGCGTTCTGAATGATCCGCTAAGCCCGAGCCCGCAGTGCACCGAGCTCCAGGGCAAGGACGCCCAGACCGAGCTCATCAGCACCCAGTCCTGCAACGTGACCGGAGGCTACTGCGACATCACCATAGAGGTCACCCTGGCCGATGCGACATCCACCAGCCAGCTCACGGTCCCCATATGCGGGGAGGCGACGAGCCCGTGCATAAGCTCGGACTGCATCGCGCAGGTGTGCGGAAGCCTTACCTACAACCCCGTCCCGGTGCCTAGCGCCCGGGATGCGGCCGGGTTCGAGGAAGAAGCGGGCGAGACCGGGAGCGTGGGCGCGATAGACGAGACGCGCGCGAGCACGCCGACCGGTCTATACGGAGCGACATGCACCCTCCAGCGCTCGGACCAGACGCTCACCAACTATCTTCAGAACTCCAAGGGGAGCTTCGTCAACACGTTCAGGTTCGGCGTCGGCGATACGTTCGAGGAGTTCGACCACTACCGCTGGCTCTTCCCAATAAGCGACATATACTGCAATGCCAACCCGGTGGCCGGGACCAAGGACCGTTACATGAACTACCTCCTCTCCCCGGACGAGTTCGAGGACAAGGTGGACGGCGCCTCCTATGACGATCCCGCCGAGAAGGTATCTTCGGCCGGTTTCTGCCTGCAGGGAGAGGAGTCGCCGTTCCTGGGAGAGACATATGACGGCGCGGATTTCGCGGATTACCGCTACTACCCTGTCGGGCGGACCACGAGCCCGTATTCCTACATGGAAGAGAGCGTTCTGGACCGGGAGTTCTACAGCAATTTCCTAACTCTCATATACTCTGATGAGCTCACGGCCGGGCTGTCATCGTTCAGCACCCTGCCCGAGCCGGCACCCTTCGAGTGCTCATCCTCTCTGGACTGCGCATCCAGCTTCTGCAACAAGCAGACCTACAACCGCATGCTCTGCAAGGACACATCCAGCGGCGAGTGGGTGCTCTGCGGCTGCGATTCGGCCGGCAAATCGTGCAACGGACAGTCCACCGAGGTGGACTACCTCGGCCCATCCGCTCCGGATGATGCGGCCGAGCTGTTGAACCACCTGTCCGGCTACAACAGCGGCGAGAGATATTATGCCGTAACCCAGCTTCCGGTCGGCATAGTGGACATATCAGTGAATCCGACATGCACGGCCGGCAACTCCATAAAAGGCATCGACTGGATAGAGGTGCAGGCGAGGCCTCCCTTGGATATCATGAAGTTCGTGGACGGGGGCGCGGTGACGCCCACCGCCGACCAGTTGACGCAGCTGGAGGACTGCGAAGACGATGGCAATTGGACGCCCTGCGAGTCGCTGGTAAACGCTCTTTTCAGCGACATCCGGCCAGACATCGTACTTCCGGGCGAAGTGGAGGAGAGCGACAAATATCCCAACGACATCAAGTTCTTCGGCGATTACACCCAGGTGGAGACCAACGGCGTCCCTGCCGGCACTTTCATCGGATACAGCCTGCTGAGCGAACCGAGGTTCAAGCAGACGGATTTCTACAAGGCTTGCCATCCGCACTACAAGATAATCAACGCCACCAAGACATACAGCGGCGGCTCCTCGGATCCGACGAACCCGGGTACAGGCGGCGACCACAACAACCAGGGAGCCAAGGATGCTGTGCGCAGCGCAAAGCTATTCGTGCCGCCAGAGCCGATACCAGACTACATCGGCACCGGATGGAAGCCCTACGACACCAAGATACAGTGCCATACCACAAATGATGACGAGGGCCACTATCGCTATGTCCCCAGGTACATACTCATACAGGACGCGGGCAGCTGCGAACTGGATCCCGCTACCGTCACTCCGGTCACGGCATCATTCGGATGGTGCGAGCCCTGCAGCTATTCCACACTCGCAAAGCAGACTGTGGGGACCAAGGCATCATATTCGCCCAACCAGCGCAGGGTATACTCGAGTTTCACCTACAGCACGCTAAAGAGCTCGCAGATATGCGATACCAGCGCGCCCACGGTCACTCCTCCCGATGCGGATCCGCAGACCGAAGTGCCCGATACCGACCTCTATTGCCCCACCACCGACGCGCCCGAAAATCCATATGGGGCATATGACTACCTTTCGTTCAACGCCACCCCGGACTCGGTCTATCTCCAGGAGAAACAGGCCCAGTATCTCAAGGAAAGCGTCATGCCGGTGATAGACCTCACCGGGCCGACCAATTGGGACGTCTTTGGAAGGCTGAGGCTGGCCAATACCATCATCGGCCGCGGCCCATCGATACTCGTCATACAGAACCTTTCGGTGGGCACTCCGTTCAATATCGCCATACTCACAAGGATAGACACCGCGAAGGCCGCATGCCCGTCATGCCTGATAGCGGTGGAGTTCGCCAACAACGGCACCCCGTTCGCAATGAATGCCAGCAAGAGGCTGGACGAGAACCTCAGGCTCGCCGACCTGCTGGACCCCGAGACTACGCCCGGACTTCTGGAGCGGCTGGACATGATAGCCATCAGCTTCTATCCCAACGAGTACACCGGCGAGAGGACGGGCCTGTGCACCGCGGACGAGGTTGAGCGCAACGAGGCGGTATTCGCCTTCCTGGAGAACCAATCCCGCTCCATCATGAACCTGACCAAGCTCCCGGTCATGGTCACCGACTTCGGCATGCGGCTGGATGGCTGCTGGGATCAGACCAAGGCCAAGCAGTTCATCTCCTACCTGTTCTTGAAGCAGAAGCGCCTGAGCAGGATAGGGATGGCCGGAATCATCTTCACCAACGTGTCGATACTGACAAACAGCGCCGGAGACCACCAGCCGATGTTCTGCTCCCTGGAGAAAGGGAGCCGCAACATGGCGGCGGATGAGCCGGCGACGCTTTACACCAAGATATACGCGACTCCGGCAGACCAGGCGCTCTGCAGCGCATGCTCGGAATTCGACATAGTCGCAGGCCTCTGCGACAAGACATGCGCCAACGGGGCGGAGTGCACGGTGGACGTAGATTCCCTCTCGCTCGCGAAGACGCAACTGGGCCTTCCTGAATCCACTCCGGATTCAGAGGTGCCGATGAAATGCCCGGACCAGATCCTTCCTGAGCCATGCACTCCATGCTCGGAGATGAGCGAGCAGATCCAGTGCGAGTTCTACAGGAGCGATGGCACGGTGGAGAGCGCGACCTACGACATCGACGGACTGACGGTCCTCGAGGGCGACATACTATCGAGCATCCCAGAGCCCTACGCCTGCTGCCTCTCGGACGAGGGCGGCAACTACACGTTCTCCAAGCAGACCTCGATGGGGAAGATAACCGCGCCGCTGCTCTATTCGCCAAGCGGGGATCCGAGGCAGGACTGCGGGATAGCGGACGTCTCTGCGCTCGAGCAGCCGCTCTGCGACGTACCCCTACCGATTAAAAACCATAAAGTGGAATGCACAATCCTACCGTGATGCTGATGAGGAGACTACTGACGTTGCTTTTGCTATCGGCCCTTATCTTCGCGGGCTCGGTCAATCCGCTCCTGGAGCCGGCGATATCCAACCAGATATTCGGCTCGTCATCCATATTCGACCTCCTCAAGGACGCCGGCTGCTCGCTCTGCGACGACCTCTCCAGCTGCACCTCGGCCGAGTTCATGCTCTCGGCAAACACCATCTCGCACGAGCTGCAGGTCGTCTTCTACAACGGCACCATCGCCCGCAGCCCGATAGTGAACGCGCCCCTCATAGTCTACATCCACAACGAGAGCATGGACGAGATATACAAGATATACACCGATGATGAAGGCGTCGCTTCCTTCGGCTTCGGGCAATGGAGCGATTCCTGCCATGATTATACTATCTTCCACTGCAAAGGCCAGTACGGCTGCGATTTCGCGACCTGCGTGGATGCCATAGGCATAAACCGATCTGACCTCGGAGTCGAGGATATCGACGACATCCCCCTGGCGCCGGACGCGACCGCTAGCGGCGGAGCCCAGGACCCGGAGAACGTGCTCCCGACATATGCCAACTACCGGTACTGTCCGCCCCCGCCCGCGCTCGGCACCAGTATGCCTGTGTTCTGCCTCCCCCTGATACTAATCATGGCCTTCCTGCTAGGAGCGATGTTCCTCTCGGGCAAGAACCCGTTCATATTCTTCGATTTCAGCTCGCCCAGGATGGGCAAGTACGTCCGCTACACGGCCAGGGGCCGCGGATTCGGTTTCGACATGGTGTCCATGGCGTCCGCCGCGACCACCGTGGTCTCAGTGGCCAAGAACCCCAAGGCCATGATGAAGAAGAGCATGGCTGCCATGAAATCCGGCAAGGGGATGGCCGGCGGCGTGGCAGGCGCAGTGGAGAGGGGAGTGCATACAGTCCCTGGCACCAAGGCGATAAAGAAGATGGCCAAGGGAGGCTCCACATGGGGCAAAGGCGGTGGACTGGAGGGAGCCAAAGCGGTATGGGGCACTGCCGCGCACGGCTTCAAGAGCAGCGCCATCGGCCAGATAGTCTCAGCGACAAAAGCCGGTTGGAAAGGAGGCAGCCTCAAGGGCCTCGGAGCACTCGGCCTCGCGCTCGCGCAATACAGCAGCTTCGGCCAGCTGGTCGGCGCCATACAGACCGCCGCCATGGTGTGGGCGGTGGCGAGCTCCATACCAGTTGCCAGGAAGGAGCTCCAGGCCTGGAGCGGCACCACGAGGCTCAAGGACGTCAACGGCAACGTGAAGGAGATAGAAGCGAAATTCATAGGGAACAAGCTCGTGTTCACAGTCTTCGATATCGACGTTCAGGGCCAGCGCGTCGGCGATGGGAAGACCGTCAAGAACTTCACCGAGCTGGTGACATCGTTCCCGCCCAAGGATCTGGGCCAGCTCACCGGCTTGAGGAACGAAGGTTTCTCGCAGCTCCAGAGGTTCCACCGGACCGTCCTGTTCTACGCTCCTCTGGAGATCGCGGACAAGAAGACGGATCTGGCCAACTATGTCAAGAAGGCGCTCAGCGCGCCTGCCAGCGGGGAGACCTCATATGTCACCGGCCTGAAGGGCAAGGGAAGGGTAAATGTCGACAAGGACACCGCGCTCACGTACACCGATCCGGCCAGCGGGAACAAGATAAAAGTGACAGTGGGCGATCTCCATGGCATAGCCGGCTCTGATTCAGGTAGCGGCGTGCTGGTGAAGATGACTTCTGCAAAGTCCGGGGAGCCGCCAAAGTTCCAGATAGTCTCAGAAAAGACATTCGAAACCATGCAGAAGCAGCCTCCCGAGGGCGTTGCGAAGGTATTCTCAGCCGCAACACTCGATCTCTCAGGCATAGTCTCGGGCTTGGACAGCAAGAACAAGACCGTCCAGGCCCTCGGTCTGCACAGCCAGGTGGCAGGAGCCACCCAGATAAACAGCATGACCCAGATGGTCGCTGCCAGCGGCGTGATGTTCCGCCAGCTGGAGCAGATACAGGCCAACAGCGCCGGGCACTTCAACGACCGGAGGAACGATTTCTCCGCCAGTATCCAGAACCTTGGCGGCGAAGCTCTTAGCGCCCGGGTGACTGTCGGGACCGAGACCAAGACCCTCGCGGACTGGGTCAAGGAAGGCAAGATGGACCTCGTGGTCACCACTCTCGCCAAAGATCCCTCGCAGGCTCCAAAAGAGCTCGTGGGCCTGGCCAAGAGCGCCCAGAGCCTATATAACGGCGAAGCTGTCCAGATGGGCAATTTCGCTTCCATATATCAGAACACCCAGAAGTTCTCAGCCATGCTCTCGGGAGATACCGAGAAGACGGGCCTCATCGCATGGAACCTCAAGGGCACGGAGCTTCTCAAGGCGCAGGTCCATGCCCAGATGACCATCACACAGCTCACTGTCGTGGCCCAGGGCAGGACATTCGACGTCTCGGTCCTGGATAATATGGATTTCAGCCAGGCAAAGAGCCGCCCTCCTCCACAGTACATGTCGAGCGTTGTGCAGGTCGGGCTGATGGCAGCGAGCGGTCTCCTGGGCGAAAAAGGCTCGGAGATGCTAAAGAGCTTCGAGGAGAGCCGCAAGAAGCTCGAGGCCATGGCCTCCCGCAATGAGGAGCAGGACCGCCAGCTCCAGATATACGGGCTGATATCCGATGCAGCCAAGACGCAGCAGAAGATGCTTGCGGCCAAGAACCCGGATGTCCGGGCAAGGTTGGAATCACAGCTCAATTCTACCGTTGCAGAGCTCCGGCAGGCGGGTACATCGGCCCTGGGAGTAACCGAGACGCAAGGTCTGCTCTACAAAAGCCAGGCGCTCGCGAACCTCTCAGCGATGTTCACGACTCCGGCTTCAGCGACACAGGTAGAAGGATACCGCCTGGAGCGTGCGGCATACAGCGCACTATATGATATGACTACCAATCCGGGAGAGTCGCTAAAGACGCTCGGTATACTCCAGGGGCTCATAAACGTGAGGAACGATCCTGCAAGGTTCAAGACGCTCGCCGACGGCCTCGAAAACTATTCGTTATCGGTTGATCCCAAAGAGCGCGATACGATATATAGGAAGATACAGCTAGAAGATGCCACCAACCGCTTCGGAGAGGCGGTCCGCATACGCGCCATAAGCAGCCACTTCGGAGCAGAGGAAGCCCTGCAGAAAGCAGTCGATGCCCAGCGCGAGAAAAGCATAGAGGCGACATCCATAACCCGAGGGGGATCCGGGCTCGGCTCGATGGCCGATACCCAGGCAGCGGTGCGCGCACCATTCAACGCGGTGGATAAAGAGAAGGAAGAATACAAGGCCGCCGAGCAGGACTGGAAAGAGAAGACCCGGGCGCTCGAGGAGGCTCAGAAGAAGGGCACGAGCGGGGCGGAATACGACCGGCTTCTTTGGGAGGAATCCCAGGCCCAGAAAACTCTGAAGCGGGAGAGGGCTGAATATTACCGCGCGTGCTTCAACATCCTTGGCGGCTCGGCCCCAGTGGACAATGTCATAAAAGAACATGTGCCGCCCGGCTCCAAGGAGCGCGATATGTGGCAGGCCTATCAGGGATTCTCAGAGAAGGCATCCAAGAGCCCGGACATATCGACAGCCAGCAAGACGCTCAATGACCTCGCAGGCAAACCAGATGATCCGTTCCGCTCCATGAGGACCGGCCTCCAGCTCGAAGGGGTCGTGGCACCTTTCCGGACCGCGGTGGGTCTGCCATCGCCAGCCCAGCTCTCGTTCAACTACTCTGATGCTATGGGCCTCCATCAGCAGGTGTTCGGCGAGGTCGCTTCCAAGCGCAAGATGTCCATCGCGGAGCTCCGGGCCCAGATGGGGCTTTGAGCCTAGTCCGGGCATTCGCCCGGTAAATCCCTTTTTCCGGTTTCTTGATTTTCGCAGGGAGCAGCTCTTCCGGCATCTCTTTCTGTTTCCTCTTTTTCATGCTCTCAGCGATTGTTTTGTAAGTGCTCAAAGCCCATTCTCTTTTCAACTGCCCCTCCAATCTGTCCCCCTTCTTTTTCATATCGCCAAAAGCATTCTGCAACGCTTCGGCAAGTCTGGAAAGATCGATATCTGTCGTTTTAGCCAGTTCTATGAGCGCTTTGGCGGCTCCATCCTGCACATCCCAGTCGTCAGTGTAAAGCGCATCAATCAAAGGCGGGACCGCTGCCTCTCCATGCTTGGCCAATGCCTCAGAAGCAGCCTCGATTATGTCGTATTCCGGATCTCCTAACATTCGTATGAGGGGTCCAATCGACCTGGGGTCCCTAATCTTGCCAAGCGCCCTTACTGCGATCCTTCTGATATCACTATCTTCATTATCCAAAGCCTCGATAAGGGCCGGAACAGCCAGGGCATTTCCGATATCGCCTAAAGCTATGGCAGCGATTGAGATTCCATCTCTCAATGCATCTATCAAGAGGGGCACTACGCGTGGATCCTTCACCTTGCCGGCATTTGTGATGGCCAGCAACCTGGTGGCTTGGTCGGAGGACTGCATGAAACGGATAATCTCATCTTCATCTTCCTTATCCATTGGAAACCCTCCTTGCTCTGTAGATGCCCGGTTTCTTTGGCGGTTTCGGGATTCTTGCAGGGAGCAGTTCGCCAGGCATGTCCGCCTTTTTCCTCTTGGCAGAAGCCTCTGCGATATCCGTGTAGCTCTTCGAAGCCCAAGCCTTCGCTTCTTTCCCTTCGACGCCTGCAGGATTCGCCATACCCCTGCAATACGCCTGCAGTTTTGCAGACACCAGCGAAAGGTCGACATCGACCTCGTTGGCGAGCTTGACGAGCACTTCCACCGCCCGCACCCGGACCTTGGCATCGCCATCGCCGAGCTTTTCTATCAGCGGAACGACGGCCGGTTTTCCAATCACCAAAAGCGCATCGACTGCCATCATGTATGTTTTTGCCAGCATATGTAGTTCTGTATTATCGTAATTCAAAAGCAAGATCAGGGCAGGGACGGCCGGCTCTCCGATTTTGCCAAGCACTCGGGCAACCGTGTAACGAACCAAAGGGGAGTCATCCCACAAGGCAGCACAAAGCAGGTAAGGCAGGGCTCGTTGATCCCTAAGCGAACCGAGCCTTTCTGCAGCTCCCATTCTAATGGCCGGATCAGGATCGTGCTGCAACCGTAGGCTCATCACCCGCAGTATCTGTTCTGTCTCGTCCATGTCCATCCTCCTATTATTACTATAAAAACCTTTATAACCACCACTAGACACAATAAAAGAAGCCGGAAACCGCTGAATCCGGCAGGGATTGTCGGAACCTTTATAAACTAGTACATCTCTATATAAGACTCGCGCATTCTGTGCGACTCGTTCGCTCAGGATGTCTATTCTGTCGCATGGCAGAACATGCGGCAAATCTGTGGAAATCTATAGCTTATAGATTTGACTCACGCTTCAAGAGCAAATGACCAATTGCGAAGTCAGTTCCGTAAGTGGAATTGATCGTACCATCATGCAAGACGCAAGTCGAGCATGAGTTCGTGTAAGTATAAGCACGATCAACTGAATTCCAGTTGATCCTGCTGGAGGGTACTGCTATCAGACTTCGACTAAGCCATGCAAGTCGGCTCACTCACCTGGGTGGGCGGCACACGGCTGAGTAACACGTGGTCAATCTGCCCTAAGGACGTGCATAACCTCGGGAAACTGAGGCTAACTCACGATAGATGTCCTATGCTGGAAGGCTTGGACGTCCAAATGGCTGGTGAATCGGAGCCAGTCCGCCTTAGGATGAGACTGCGGCGGATTATGGTAGTTGGTGGGGTAATGGCTCACCAAGCCGATAATCTGTAGGGGCCATGGGAGTGGTGGCCCCCAGAAGGGTACTGAGACAAGGACCCTAGTCCTACGGGATGCAGCAGGCGCGAAACCTCTGCAATGCGCGAAAGCGTGACAGGGGAAGTCTGAGTGGCGGAAACTTAGTTTCCGTCTTTTGCCAAGTGTAAATAGCTTGGAGAATAAGGGTGTGGGCAATCACATCCTTAAGGGTGTTTTGACAGTCTTTAGGAAGTGGCCTAAGACTGGTGGCAGCCGCCGCGGTAACACCAGCGCCTCGAGTGGTACCCACGAATATTGGGCCTAGAGCGTCCGTAGCCGGACAGCTAAGTCCGCTGTGAAATGTTGGAGCTCAACTCTAACGCGTGCAGTGGATACTGATTGTCTTGGGAACGGGGGAGGATCGGGGTACTTCCAGGGTAGGGGTAAAATCCGTTGAGCCTGGAAGGACCACCAGTGGCGAAGGCGCCGATCCAAAACGTATCCGACGGTGAGGGACGAAAGCTGGGGGAGCGAACGGGATTAGATACCCCGGTAGTCCCAGCTGTAAATAATGCAGACTGTGGTGTTGCGCATGAGTAATCATGCGCAGTGCTGTAGCGTAGGTGTTAAGTCTGCCGCCTGGGGAGTACGATCGCAAGATTTAAACTTAAAGGAATTGGCGGGGGAGCACCACAAGCCGTGGATGCTACGGTTTAATTGGATACAACGCCGGAAATATCACCAAGGGCGACGGCAGGATGAAGGTCAGACTAAAGATCTTGCCTAACGAGCCGAGAGGTATTGCATGGCCATCGTCAGCTCGTGGTGTGAAAACTTTTTGGGAAAAAGTTTTATCAAAAACTGCCTGAAAAGTTGCACAAACTGTCCTGTTAAGTCAGGCAACGAGCGAGACCCATACGCTTAGTTACTAATTTCTCCTCCGGGAGAGATGTACTCTAAGCGGACTGCCCGTGCTAAATGGGAGGAAGGAGTGGGCGACGGTAGGTCAGTATGGTCCGAAACCCTTGGGCTACACGCGGCATACAGTGGATGGAACAATGGGCTGCGACTCCGAGAGGAGGAGCAAATCCTCTAAATCCATCCGTGGTTCGGATCGAGGGTTGCAACTCACCCTCGTGAAGATGGAATGGCTAGTAATCGCGTGTCACTATCGCGCGGTGAATGTGTCCCCGCTCCTTGCACACACCGCCCGTCAAGTCACCCAAATGTTTTCTCGGTGAGGTCCTGGTTCATGCCGGGCTCGAACCGGGAGGGCGTGAGGGGGGCTAAGTCGTAACAAGGTATCCGTAGGGGAACCTGCGGATAGATCACCTCCAAAATTACTGAATCACATACAGTGGTTTATGGAAGAAGTGTGCGAGTACGATTGCAATTGGTCAGCTCTAAATGAAGCGTGAGTCACTCATTTTTACCTTGACTCGAAACAGATGGCGTGAGCCATATCGGATTGTTGCCAGCGGATTACGCAAGGCTGAGCCTGGCCATGACAATCATCAGAAGATTAGAAAAACAACAAATACAAGAATTAACGTGATCTCCTAAACTCAACTAGTGATTTTAGAATCTCGGTTTCGGTTTGTAGCAGTTCCTGCAGTAAACAGGCCTTCCTTCGGTCGGTTTGAAGGGGACCTGGCAGGGCTGGCCACACTTAGAGCAGACCGCATCGAACATGGGCCTGTCTTCGCCAAATGCCATTTTTTCACCTTATTTTTTTCGACGCTTATGCGTCCTCTAGATAGCTCTCTCTTGAACACGTACGAAACCGAGGCTAAAAACTTTCCTTTGCTCCAACGATAGTCCAACAGGATGAGTCTATCTGCTAATATAGGACATGCACTTATATATTAACCTTTGCTTTTTACACAAATAACCAAGAAAAATAAAAAAGGGAAGGATGCCGTTCTGCTCCGGTCTTTATATGAGCAGTTCCACCGTCGGGTCGCTGAGCATCCTGTAGACGCTCATGTGCGACATGCCGACGACATCGGCGATCTTTCTCATGGACAGCTTCTCAACGAAGTACATCCTCAGCACCTCGCTAAGAAGTTCCTTGTCGACAGACTTCTTCGGTCTGCCCCTTCTGGCCGAGAAGGCCATCCCTGCGGGAACCCCGCCGCCGAGGCGGTCATCCCTGAAATCAGGGACGGGTCCGCTTGGCATATCATCAACCACTTTGATCACATCTTCATCTATGGAGGGGTCAGATGACCCCTCGGACCGATGTGGAAGCCGAAAGCGCCCCCATCCCGCGAGGGGGAAAGGCGGGTGCTATGGCGATATGACTATCACCCAATCTTTTTCGGGCGCAGGAGATTCGGGAGTCACGCCCTTTTCAAGGCCCCTTTACCTCCTACAATTCTACAAGCCGCCTAATGGCGAAGGTGCAGTGCAACGGGGTATTATAAGTAGCAACGACGTATTCCTTGACGAAATCCATCTTCACATCCATGTTCTGCACCTCCTATATGTTTTGTTATCTATCTCGCCACATAACTTCTATTTAAATGTTTGTATCAGAAAAATCTAGGAAAGGGATAAAAGCGCTCTTTCAGTTAAACGGTCCGGGTGTTGTTTTGGCCAAAAAGAAAGCGAACATCGCAGTGAAGAAAGCGAAGGATACGCCGGCGAAGCCGCAGAATGCAGCCTCGAAACCCAAAACCCAAAACCCAAAACCCGCAAAGGCCGCATCGTCAGCCAAATCCGTCCTGCAGCTCAAGGCATCCGCAGCCGAAACCCCGAAACCCGCACCGCAAAACCCGGAACCGAAGAGCGGTCCGGTCGAGATAACTCCTGAGATACGCAGGCTCTGGATACGTATGAGGCAGGCGTGGGTGGTCAGCTATGCTGCCTTCAACCACAGCGTCTCAATGCTGGACGATCGTCAGGCCAACCTGATATATGATGTGATCAAGCACTCCCTCTTCAAGGACAACCACGCCCAGATCCTCCGCGAGCATCCTGAGATGCGCCCTCTGCTCCAGACCGATGACGACCGGCTCTGCATGCATGATATCTATGAGCGCCTCTCCTTCCGGCTGAACCGCCACGAAGAGCCGCCTCCGGACAGGCGTGCATATAGCGGGATGAAGGGGACCATCGGCAGGAACGTCCCGGACCTGGAGGTCTAATCTTCTTAAATCTCTTTATCCATCTATCTCCTCATGCCGAGCTTAGAAGAGATAATCGCCAAATTCGTCCTCAAGAATGCCTATGATTACGGCAAGGCCAACCCGGGAGCGGTCGCCGGGAAAGTGATAGCCGAGCATCCTGATTGCAAGAAGGACATGAAGGCGACCATGTCCAAGATCAACGCAGAGATAGCCCGCGTCTCAAAACTCAAGAAAGCCGACATCGAAAAGGAGATGTCCGCGTTCGAGTACGTCGAGAAGAAAGAGGAAAAGAGATCCATAGCCATCGAAGGGGCAGAGGAGGGCAAGGTGGTTGTGAGATACCCCCCCGAACCGAACGGCTGGCCGCACATCGGTCATGCGAAGGCGTTCTGCCTCTCATGGACGATAGCCAAGAACTACAAAGGCAGGATACTGCTGCGCTGGGACGACACCAACCCCGAGGCCGAGAAGGCCGAATACCTGGAGGCCATCCGGGATGGCATAAAATGGCTCGGCCTGGGTTGGGATGAAGAGGCCTACTGCAGCGACCATATGCAGAAGATGTATGCTCTCTGCGAGAAGCTCATCTCCCAGGGCGACGCCTATTCCTGCCGCTGCCTCCAGGAGGACATCTCCAAGGGCAGGGAGGATATGGAGCGTTGCGAGTGCGCGGAGAAGCCTCCGGCATCCAGCCTCCAGGACTGGAAGGGGATGCTCAAGGGCTCTGTCAAGGCTGGCGAGATGACCATCCGCCTGAAGGGCGACATGGCATCCCAGAACACGGTCATGCGCGATCCCACCCTCTTCAGGATAATCACAGCGCCGCACTACCGACAGAAGGACAAGTACCGCGTCTGGCCCACATATGACTTCCAGGGCGCCGTCATGGACTCTCTCCTGGGCATCACCCATCCTCTTCGCTCCAAGGAATACGAGCTCAGGGACGAGCTCTACGCCTATCTGCTCGAGAAGCTCGGCATGCAGGTGCCCCAGCTGATATCCATCTCCAGGCTCGCCATAAAGCGCGCCCCAATATCGAAACGCCTCCTCCGGCCATTGGTCGAGGGCGGCAAGCTCTGGGGCTGGGATGATCCGAGGCTGCCGACATTGGCAGGCCTCAAGCGCAGGGGCATCAGCCCGGAAGCGATACGGACATTCGTGCTCTCCTTCGGCATCTCCAAGGTGGAGAGCGAGCCGGACTGGGAAGCGCTATTGGCGGAGAACCGGAAGGTCCTCGACCCAATCTCCCCGCATTATTTCTTCGTCCCCGAACCCGTCGAGCTCAAGGTCCACGGCCTGGAGCATCAGGAGATAGAACTGAAGCTCCATCCCAAAAAAAACATGGGCATGAGAGCGCTCGGTGTCTCGAGCACGGTCCTCATCCCGAGGGCGGACGCGGAGCATCTGAAAGAAGGGGA
>JBFLVJ010000020.1:0-21398 GCA_040758595.1 Microcaldota archaeon
AGAAGCGGGACAGATGCAACTGCCTGCTTTCTTTTCATAAAGAGCGCGAGCGGCAAATACCGCGGGCTTCAGCCCGCGGATAGCGAGCGCTCAGGATTCGGATTTACCCGAAGGGTGTTATTTTCCTAAAAATTCCATGAGCACATTAAGCAGGACCGTCTTGCCATTGTTGCCTGATCCATGAAGGATGAACAGCTTATGAAAACGATAGTCGGTAAGGAGGCAGTAGCCAAAAATCTCTTGGATGAGTGGACGGTACTTTTCTTCTAAAACTTCTTGTAGGAACTGCTTGAAACGAGGACAGTCTGCCTCAGGACCATAGCCGAAAGGGAGAACGTACATGAAGCGGTAGTCTGCAGAATGAGGTAGTAGCTTCTGCTCCTTCAGAGTGTAGACTCCATTTTTGAGATTGATGAACTTTCCAGCTTCGGGATTGAACTCAACTGTGTCGTTGCCGGTCTTATTTCTGATTCTCCTTAAGACCTCCTCAACAACGTAGCTTGGGCAATTAGGCCATCGCTCATTCGTCAATTTTCTCCTTATGATGCTCTCTGCATGCAGAGTGTATGCGCCGTGATTGTAGCCCCAGATTGTCCCACCTTTCGTTATGATTTGTCCTTTCTTGATATAGTAGTCCACGGTACTCGCGATCCATGGCTGCACGTGCTCTTTGTTTCTGCTTGCCGGTTCATCTTTCTCATCCTTTTCTTTTTCCATAACCCATCACTCTCCTGTCTGTTGTGAGCCCCCACCAGAACTTCGCCCAGGTCGCCCCAGGGTATGAAGGACTGGCCGGAGATTGCTCAGTTTGTGCAGCATACTTGTGGTGATCCCACAGAGTCGCGAATCTGTGAGTGTCAAAGTTCGCTGTCTCGTAGATGTCCCTCCTTGACCAATTGCTTCAGATCCTGGATCGTGATCCTCCCAGTTTGTGTATGCCCAGCACCTTCGCAGAGTCTCCAAATCTGACCCCATGTCATTCCTCTAAGATACGCCTGATGGCGGCAAGCCTCCAGCAATTCTGCTCTGGTATAGTTCCTGAAATCTACATCCCGGATCCTCATTTCGTTGCCTCGTGTGGTTTTTGCGGTTGTCTGGGATCTTCTCCCGCACATACCAAGATGTCATAGCCACCAGAAGATCGTGGAAGTACCTTGACTTGATAGCCAGATGCCTGAAGCTGGCTCGCGATTCCCATGGCCTCGTTGTATGAAGAGACAGAACCTTCAACTGTCCAGATTCGACCTGAAATCGTCCTGGTTTTCGTCCCGAAAATCCCATCAAAGAGACCGCCCATCATCTCACCCCCTTCGTTGGCCGGACAACGACCACACCAGAGTCCACATCTCTGTAGAGTTTGATTCTGCCCTTGTTGCCCAGACGATTGATCGCTCCACGTATCCGATTGATGGAAATCCCCAAACTCTTAGCGATCTCCCCGATGAAGGTGGGTTCCCTTGTCGGCTTGCTCCTCAAATATGCTACTACCTGCAGGTCTAACTCGGCTATTTCCTGTCTTCTTGGTCTTACCATAAAATTCCTCCAAAACCGGCCCAAAAACCGGTCTCCAATATAGTTTTAAACTGTGGTAGTATATAAACTTTTAAGGGGGAAAGGCTCTTAAATAAAAACTTGTTTTCACGTCGTAGAATCCATGAATTCCAGCACATTAAATTAAGTTAAATTTTGGACCAAAACACCCCAATTTCGAACAGCCGTTTCACCGTCAATTATAACTCCCTTTTACCAGCAAATAAGTTATTTCGGCATCTGCTGTCTGGAACAGGAGCTTCTGGCACAATCCCTTCATCCCCAACCATCGTCCTCTGGTGCCGAAGGAGAAGGGTGTTCCCCTTCATCCTCTTGTGCCGTCTTCTCTGCTCGGAGTTTTTCTTTCTCCCGCCAGATCTCTCGCGACACGAGGTACCGCTCGCTCCTGGACAGCTTTTTCACATCTATCCCAAGTTGCTCTAGCTCTGCGTCCACCTGCTTCTTGATTTCAAGCTCTCTCGCGATCCTCTTCACCAAACTCTCTTCCATATCATCTTTCTCCATGAGCCCAGAAAGGCTCATTGATAAGTGGACATCCGAGATTTTTATTTCAATTAGTGGAGGACCGTGATATTTGTTCACGAGAGAAGATGTAAAAAAATCCTTCATTTTGTTATACCACTGATATGGGGGAAGACTGGGGGAAATTTAAAGTTGCCGAGCGAATATTGTGCATGGGAAGAAGTCATTTTGGTCCTAGAAAGATAAAGAGTCTCCAGAACTATCCAGCAATCTGGGACCTCATCATGATTCTGTACCAGCAATTTAAAGTAGCTAAAGACCTGTGGAAAGACAAAAGAGCGGATATCATCCAAGATTCAATCTTGACCGAGACAGAAATCAAGAAGAGGCTGGAGGCCAGAGGCAGAAACATTGACATAAGAAAGCTGAAGAAGCTATTAGCATCGCTCTCTGAAGGGGAAACCGATTATACCAGCGATTTCAACAAGAATAAGCTAGTTATAAAAGAAGGGGACTGCATCTGGAGGATTAGCATTCCTTTGGCAAATGCACTCCTGAAACAATATCCTAAAGGTTTCCCTTGAGAAACCTTCCCACTTCAGTAAGGCCCATTCTTCCTACAGCGCAGATAGCAAGGAAGAAGGCAAGCACCAAAAATACAGTCAGAATAATCACTGCCCACGCCTCTTGAGTTATAACCGATGATTCCTCAGCCCATCTAAAGAGAGCTACAAATGCAAGTGCAACTGTCGAAACAGCTAGTGCCATGTTACCTAGGGTAAGAGAGTGTGTGCGCTCTAACATAGCCTTGTCCTGCACGAGCTTGTGGTATTCGGCAGCACCATCTTGTGAGAGCTTCAATGTATCATCTGGATTCTGACGACATAATTGGCCAAGAGCATACTGAGAGAACAGATTCCAGCTCTTCTGCCCATACTTCTCTATGAAGTGCGCTGGCTTGATCTGCTCTGGGTTGTAGTAGATCTCCCGCATGATCTCCAGAATCTTGTCCTCCTCAGCCATGTGAACAAATATGTGGGAAAAGGGCTAAAAGGAGTGCACTCCATATCTATAGAGTGAGCCATGAAAGTGATGAAGCCCATTTCAGGTTTGCGAAATTATTCTTTGTAAGACGTAGCATTTCCAGCGTTTAACGCAAATTATAACGCTCCCCCCTAGCGTACTTTTTTGGTTTTGTGTTCTTTCGGGTTCCGGGTCTCCGGTCCTGGAGGCGTCTGCAATCTCATTAAAACGTTTCTCGTCATTCTCAATTGCATGGGCATCACCAAACGCGCAGCCTATCTCAGGTCATACATGGCCCACGTCAGGAACTGGTGGGACATAGTCCTGGACCGCTTCGGCATGAAGAAAGGCGATTACGTCCTGGAGTTCAGGAACGGCCTGAGATGCTGGGCGCAGGCAGGCGAGCACGACTACGGCGTCCTGACGGATGTCCTGGTCGACAACTCTTATCTCCCCGAAAGGCTCGGATTCGTTATCTCAGAAGGCGACACCGTCCTAGATGTCGGGGCCAACACCGGCATCTTCTCGCTCATCGCAGCGCAGAAAGGCGGCCGGGTGATATCGTTCGAGCCGGCCAAGCGCAATTACGGCATGTTCGTCCGGAACGTGGCGCTCAACAAGCTACATGGCTCGATAGTCCCGCTCAAGAAGGCGCTCTCTGACAAGAAGGGCGTCCTTAAACTCTTCATCGGCCCGCACCACACGATACACTCGCTTTTCCAGAGCCTTTCGGATTCAGGGGAATCCGAGGATGTCGAGACGGTGACGCTGGATATGGTCGTGGAAGAGCACAAGCTCGGCTCCATAGATTTCATGAAGATGGATTGCGAAGGGGCGGAGTACGGGATACTCATGGCCGCTTCCCCGCAGGCCTTGGAGAAGATAAAGAAGATAAGCATGGAGTACCACGAGTTCGATGGCCACACCGGAGCGGAGCTTATTGATTTCCTGAAAAAGAGCGGCTTCTTAGTCGAGTCCCGCCAGACACTGCCCAAACTGGGCTATATCTTCGCGTGGAGGGGATGATGGCCTCTTTCCAGGATGCGGTCTTTGCCGCCTGCAAACGAATCCCGAGAGGCAAGGTCTCCACCTACTCAGAGATAGCCCGCGCCATAGGCAGGCCCAGGGCCATACGCGCGGTCGGCAACGCATTGAACAGGAACCGCTCGAAAGATGTCCCCTGCCACCGCGTGATACGCAGCGACAGAAAGATCGGCGGATTCGCGAGGGGCGCAAGGGCGAAAGCCCTGCTCCTGGAAAAAGAGGGTGTGCCGATATCGGGTGGCAAGGCCGCTGAAGGATGCATCTTCCGCCTGGTTTAATAAACGTCCATGGCAAATATGTTGTATCAGATGGCGAGAGGTATAATATGGTCCCTAGAACCAGAGATCAGACCAGAACGAGGGAGAAACCCCTTGAGGCATCCTCAAGGAGGATATACAGATTCGAGAGGGCGCACGGCGCTATAGACATGAGCGAAGTCGGCATCAACCGCACGGTGGGCGAGATCGAGACCGCTCTTCAGGAGCAGTTCGGCGTCCCGATGTCGGTGATCCCAGGCCCCAGGAAACTGTACCGGAACCTGCGGGAAGTGGACAAGGGCGAGATGGAAAGGGAGGACAAAGAGCAGCCGCTCTAATCCCCGAAAAGATTCTTCTTCAGGGCTTCCATCACCGATTCTGATTCCGGCCCCATCCGTATCAGGGTGGTCTGGCCGCGGATCCCCTTTCCGCTTGGAGTGGATATTATCAGCCCGAGGTTCTCCAGATCATTGAGGTATTCCTTGTACCAGCGCGAGCTGCGCGCCCTTTTCCTCGCGCTCTTGCATGCCCGCTCATACTCCTCATATACTTCGCCGGAGAACAGCACGCCGCTCTCGACGCCTTCCAGCCTGGAATACCTGCTTCCCTGCTGGGAGAGTTTCGCTATCGAATAGAGCACCAGCTGGTGCATGTCCGGGAGCGTGCTGATCGTCTCCATGGTGAGGTCGAGCTCCACCCTTTTTCGGGCGGCTTCCACCTCATCATCGGTGACCTTCTCTTTCTTGGACTGTTGGGCCAGCTCCCCTGCCTTGTTGATTAGCTTGAGCGCATATCTCGCATCCCCGCTCTCCTGCGAGGTCAATGCCGCCGCCAGGTTTATCGCTGACACGTCGACGGCATCCTCCGCGAAACCGTCCTTGACCCTCTGCTCGAGTATCTGCTGGAGCTGCTGGGCGGTGTACGGCTGGAATATCATCTCGGTCTCGTAGAGGCTGCTCCTGCTGCGGGGGTCCAGCGAGTCCTTGAAGGAGAGCTTGTTGGATATGCCGATGATGCTCACCCCGCCCCTCTGCACCTCGTCGTTCGAGCGCGTCAACGTGTAGACCAGCTCGTCCAGGTCCTTGACCATGTCGATTTCGTCCAGCACGACGATTATCTGCTCGCCCTTGGAGGCTATCTCCACGAGTTTCTCGTATATGTAAGGCAGGCCGAATCCCGCCTTCTCCAATTCCGGCACGTGGTTCTTCAGGACCTTCTGGAATATCCTGTACCTGGAGTTGTATATCCTGCAGTTGACATAGTGCATGCTGGCAAGGGTCGTCTTCCTGGCCTTCTCGAACTCCTCCATCACCTTCTTGGTGGTGCAGGTCTTGCCGGTCCCGGTCTTGCCGTAGACTATGAGGTTCCTGGGCTTCTGGCCGCGGAGGGCCGGGGCGACGATGGACATTATCTCATGGAGCTGCTGGGACCTGAAGAGGAGCTCCTTGGGCACATAATGCGGGGATAGGACCGAGAGGTCCCTGAAGATGGATTTCTCTGCGAGGATCTTGTCAAAAGTAGTCATGGTATCTCCTTCTGCGGAAATGTTTATATTGGACTTCCACTATTCCTGGAGCAGCTTTTAATAACTTGCTTTCCAGAGTATTCCATCAACTGTTTAGGAGGCGAAATGAATGATTGTAGGTGAAAGGATACTCGAAGTCAGCGGAAACAAAGACCCCAGCACCCCGATAAAGGGTCTGAACATAAACATCTCGCTGGAGGACGTGAAGATGGGTGAGAAGAACAAGGACAACCTTGAGATCACCTATCAATACACCGCCAACTACAGGGACAATGTCGGAGAGATAAAGATAAAGGGCGTCCTCATCGCGAAGGAGGATGCGAAGAGGTCCAAGGACATAGTCGACACCTGGAAAAAGGACAAGAAGGTCCCGGACGACTACGCATCCATGGTGCTCAGCGCGGTCAACTACAGCGGAAGCGCGAACGGCACCCTGCTCGCCAGGGTATTGAACCTGACCGCCCCATTGATCCCGCCGAAGATCCAGCTCGCCAAGCCGGCGGCCGGCGCGGCCCCTAAGAAGAAGTAATTCTAAACCAGAAGCGCGCTTCCCTTGCACAGGAAAAGCAATGCCTGGTGCATGGGGAGCTCCTTTCCCTCATCTTTCTTGAACGGACCGACAGTCTCATCCAGGCCCAGCTCGGGCACGTCCTCGATGAACCTCACTTTCAAGGGCTCGCCTTTGAGCGATGCGTCCTTCCAGGGATTGAAACCGTGGATGTCGTCCACTATCTTCGCAATCAACCCGGTATCCCCATGGATGGAGTTGGGCACCCTGATGAGCTTGCTGAGGTCCTGGGTGACGCCCGCATCGGTGTTCACCGACCTCACTGACAGGCCTTTCGCGACTATTGAGAGCCTTGTTCGGATGTCTACGAGCTTCAGAGATGTCTTGCTCCAATTGCCTTCCTTGATTCCACTGATGAAGAAGTCCCGTCCCTTCTCATCCTTGAATTTTTTCGAGAGCGCCATCGGCTCCTCCCTGACCATTTTGATAGCGGCCCTGGCGAACCGTCCGCGATAGCCTCCTTCGTCAGGTCTCGGCCCGAGCAGTTTCGCAGGCTTCCCTTCGAGTGTGAGGAACTGCAAGTAATCGAGCCCCTGGCCCATCACGTAATCGACCAGCTCCCTCCTCTCATCGCCGCCGAGCGGGATGAATGCCGGGTCGCGGACGTGTATGTGATAGCCGCGATTGCCTGAGAACACCACCGCCACATGCTCCCGTTTTATCCCGAAATCGCTCAGTATGAACTCGTCCAAGAGGCGGATCGCGTCCTCCTTCACTCCATCGAGTTTCGCATATGCCCCGTATTTGCCTTCTGCATGGATGTCAAGGTCGAATACCAGGTCCGCCCCCCTCCACATCTTTTTCTGCATCGGGGAGGCTCCCGGGAACTCGTAGTATGCCGTGGAATGGGAGACGAACAGAGGGGTGTTGGTGCAGAGATAGCTGCGGAATTCGCCGAACGTAGCGAAATTCAGGTGCCTTGCATCTATCTTCTTCTGGTTGCCGATGCCGAACTCCCTCTGCTCTATGCTCGGGATGCGGAAGTCGGCCTGCTCGTAGTACGAGGCGAATATCCTCTTCACGGACATCGTGGTCGCGCTATCCATGCTCATCCCTTTATCGCTTTCTTCCTGGCATCGTCCAGCTCGTGCCATCTCAGCGGCGTCCCTATCCTGCACACCGCGCAGCAGAGGCCGTATGTCATCACGGTCGCGCAGGAGGGCACCGAATACCCTTTCTTGATTATGTGGCTCACCTGATATGCCGTCACCTTTTCGCTGAAGTCCGGGGCGTTGGAGAAGAGCGCCACCATGTCCTTCTCCGAGACTCCGCAGGCCGCGAGATAGCTCGCCAAAAACCACCTCGCGTGGTGGGGCAGGTTCTGGTGCTTCTTCAGCTCGTCCAATAGCTTCATGATGCAGGGGGGATGATCGCCACCCTTGACGGTCACCTGTATCCGGTTTTGGGTTTGGGGGAGCTCTGCGATGAGCTTCGCGCCCGCCTTCTTGATGAGCGGAGGCGGGTCTTTTACGAACGGGATGCTCTCCATATGCTTCTTGACCGCTTCTTCCATCAGGCGCTTCTTCTCTTCCCGCTTGATTTCGACGCGGCCTTCTATCAGCCTGCGGTTTATCAGCCTGTAGTGGGGGTTCCTGGTGCTGTACTTGAGATAGGTGGGGAGGTCTATCGTGAGTCCATCCCCATGGCCGGTGGCTTTTATCCCGAACTGCCCGGCGATGCGCTCTAAAGCCGCATCATCCTCCCGGTCCAGAAAATCGCGGACCCTCTTAGATTCATTCACAGCGAAGCTGTTGGTGAGGAAGTTGTTCCTGAGGCTGCCCAGTATCATCCTGGCCGCCGCGAAGGAAGCCAGCTCCTCCCGTTTATCAGGGTCGTGGAGGAGCATCCTGGCCGCTTTATCGCCCTTCAGGGCCTTCTGGATGCGCTCGACCGCCAGCTCGACTATCCTTTCGGTGAGCTCGGCTCCTGCGAGGGCTGATTTAGCGCTCTCGCTGAACGGATACTTGATCGCGAAATCGAGCCCGCCCTCCATGAGCTGTTATTCTCAGGATATCACTAAAATACCAGGGGTTCCGGGTTTCCGGTCCCCAGTCTTGGGTTTCCTGTTTCGGGCGTCTGGCGGCCCGGCTCTACCGGGATCGTGGGTTTTGGGTTTCCCGTTTCCGGTCCCGAAACCCAACTCATAGCCCATCAGGAAAATAATTGAACAGGCAAGACCTCGAACGGCCAGCGCGGGGTGTCGCTCTAAGAGAGCGACGGGGTCCTGCGCCTTCCAAGAGATGCATGAGAATGTTCAGGAATTAATCTGAATAGCTATCACTTCCGCTTCCGGGCAGGTTTCTTGGTTGCTGCCTTCGGCTTCTTTGCGAACCTCTCTCCGGCCCATCCGACTATGTGGTATCCTACATCGAAGGATATTATTCCCGCGAAGTAGCTCCAGTTGCCGATTATCGCCGGAGCGAGCGCGCCCAGTTTCAGGAACGGCCTCCAGTCGTTCAACGGTCTCAGCTTCCCCACGAAGTCTATCTCATCGAGGAACGCCAGGAACAGGAACGCGGTGACAAGCGCCAGGTCGAGGGATGGGAAGCCGAAGTATATCAGCGAGAGCGCGGCCAAGGTGAATCCCAGCCTGTGCGCCAGTGTATCCACCTTCCTGGCGAACACCTGCGCTATCAGGGCCGCGAGGAAGAGCGCGGCGAAAGGAGCCATGGCGATGAGATAACCCAGGAGGATGCCGTATGCGATCGCGAGAGCGTACTTTATCGGGTGCTTGCTCTTCAAATCGTCATCCAGCCAGTCCACTATCTTCACGAAAAGCCCTGCGACGAACGCGAGCAGATACATCTCCATGGCTTTACACTCGGGCGTGTGTTTTTTATAGGTGACTGGTGTGTTTAAAAACACTTATTCACATGTTGTATAACATGCGTCAGTGCCAGAGGCAGGACGGCCCAAAAAACCATGTAAAAGGACAGCCAAAGCCAGGCCGACCTCTATCTGAAGAGATCCGAAGGCCCGAGATGCCGAAGTTGATAGAAAACAATCCCAGTACCCTCACATTAGATTTCAGGAGCGTGGGGGTTCGCCTGAATGGTTATGCCAGCGACGTCTCAGCTGCGAGAATCTGCCTCCGTGAGCTTGAACGTACACTAGCAAGACCTGTCGACGTTTTGAACCGCGCATTCGTGTTTGAAGGTTATGAAGGCCGAACGAGGGAAGCGCTCCTTGACATCCTGCTTCACTATGCTTTTGATGAAAACGCTAATCTGAGACGCGAAATCTACGAGTCTCTGGGCCGTGTTGCTCCCCCGGAGTTCCTTGTCCAGCGCGCTTTTCAAGAGATTGATAATAGTACGGCATTCATAGGCATAATATTCGGCCTTGAACATGCCACAGAGGGGATGTCTGTCAGGGAGAAGAATACATTGGCCTTGCGATTGAGGGATTTATTGGAGACCCACACGAGGCTATCATCGGAATTGCTCTCTGGATTCATACTCAACCTCGGCACCAGGTTCTCCGTAACAACTGTACTTTCTGATGTGGCGGAGAAACGTGACTTTGACAGGGCCGTGTATATCCTGGGCTCCATCACAGTACTTAGATACTACAGAGGAGTGGATGCTAGGACATTTGCAAGATTTATTGCTACTGCAGCGATGTCAGATGACTTCCCCTCCCGTTTTTTCGAAGACGACCTAAGTTACATAGATATATCTGCACTTTTAGACCATCTAGATGACAGAACAATCTCCCGTCTGACGGTAATTGCTGAGGAAAGACTAGAAAGGCTGGGCTACGGGGAGAATCTTTTCTTTTTGGCGGGGTGCGCGTTTTTCAAACATGCCGCAGCCGGGACTCTAATCGAGACAGAAGTGGGGAATCAGAAAATCCGGTTTTTCACCCTCCCGGAAGAGCTCCTCAAAACCACCGGCATGGTCATTCTAAACATCTGTGTCGTTTCTGAGTCCGTGCCAGAAAAGTTGCGGCCTATCGTCGCCTATCACGAACATGTCGAAGGTCAGACCCGCTCGCATGAGAGGGCCCTTGCGGCTGAGCTGAAAGCGGTCCGCTCTTTAGGTCTGCAGAAAGAATACATCGAATGGGTAGAGAGCAAAGTTGATGTCATGAACGGCAGAGTGGAGCTGCTGGAGCGGCTCAAAGGAACCTCGAAATCATCATCGGGAACGCCACCGTCGCATCGCAGTCCACTGTGACATGGTTCGCCTTCTCCTTTATCTTGCCCCAGGAGATGCCCTCGTTGGTGCGGGCGCCGCTCAAAGAGCCGTCCCAGGGCGAAGAAGTGGTCACATATACCGCGTAGTCGAATCCGCCCCGGAGGAGATTGACTCCTATCGCGTGGTGCTTGGATATCCCGCCGCCGAGCACGATGCCGCCCGTCTTATCCGCATTCAAGGACAACTGGGCCAGTTCGTTCATGTCTTTGGTGACATCGATGCCGAAGTTTCTCCTCTTCTGCTTGTAGAAATATGCCTGCAACCCTATGGCCGAGTCTGTTATCCCAGGGCAGAACACCGGTATCCCGTTCTGCGCGCACCAGTAGAGGAACGAATCCTTCTTGGTCTTCCTGCCTATCTCCCGAGCTATCTCCGAAGGGGCCGCCATGTCAGGCATGCCGTCGAACACCTTTTGCATGAACCCTTCCAGGTACTCGTAGCATTCGTTCGGGACCAGGATGTTGCCTATCCTGTTCGTCCCGCTCTTGTGCAGTTTCGCGTCGTCCATCACGAACTCTCCCATCTCGTACTTCTTGGCTGATTTGATGAGGTCGTGGTCCAGGCTCCCCCCTGCAGTTATTATCGCGTCCACGAACTTCTGTCTGCACATCTCGGCTATCACGCCGCGCAGCCCCGATGCCACCATGTTCGAGGTGAATGTTAGAAAAACGGTCGCCTTCTCCTTCTTCATCCTGCCGATTATCTCTATCGCTCGGCCTATGTTGCTGGCCTGGAAGCCGACGCTATCCAATGGCGGGCAGGCGAATCCCTTCAAGTCTTCTGCAGTGATGTCTTTGACCGGCATGCTATCCCTTCCTCATCTTCATGGCCGCTTCAGCGAGCGTCTCCGCAAGGTCTGAAGCGCAGTAATTGTATCCGTATCTCTTGAAAAGCATGTCTCCGGCGAGGCCGTTTATCTTCGCTCCCATGACCGCCGCGGTGAACAGGTCGTTCTTGCATGCGAGCGCGGCCACCAATCCAGCCAGGACATCTCCTGTCCCGCCTTTGGTCATGCCTGCATTATGGATGGAGTTGGTCTCCAGTCCCCAGTTTCCGGTCCCGAGCCTTGGGTTTCGGGTTCCGGGTCTTGTGTTTTGCGGCCCGCCGCTCTCCGCTCCTCTTCCGTCCGCTATTATGTCGGTCGGCCCTTTCTTGAGTATCACGCACCTATGGGCTTTCGCCATAGCGAGCACGTTCTTCTTGCTGCCTTCGATGCCGAATAGCATCCTGAACTCGTTCTCGTGCGGGGTGAGCAGGCAACCTGCCGGTATCCGGCCTTTCACGCGCTTCAATCCGTCGCCGTCGAAGACGAGTTTCCAGTTTCCGGTCTCGGGTCCAGGGTTCTGTGTCCCGGGTTTTGTTTTGGTTGTCGGACCGGGTAACGGGACCATCGCCTTGCTCATCCCTACGCCATAGAGCACGCAATCGAGCCCCCTTATCGCGGGCGCCCTGTAGCCGTGCACCACTATCGCCTCCGGTATCCGCTTGACAGCGTTTATCAAGAACGCATCGTTCTGCGCAGGATAGAAATAGAGCAGGTCCACGAACCTTCTCGCCGCGAGCAGAGAGAATATGGGCGCCCCATGGTATTCCTCGCTCCCTCCCACGATCAGCAGCCTTCCGTTGTCTCCTTTCCGAGAATCCCTGGCAGGCTTCACGAGCTCCATGGTCAGGCTTCTACCGCATCATTAAAAATCCTGCCCGCGTTCGTTCTCGGATGGCAAAGACGGCAGAAGAGGACGGTCCGCCCGCATTCATCTACCTCGGCGAATCAGAAGGGAAGCCCGCGGAGCTGTCCGCCCGCTTCCTCACCAGGCACGGCATAATCGCCGGCTCCACAGGCACAGGCAAGAGCCGGGCGATGCAGGTGCTGGCAGAGCAGCTTGCGGACGCTGGCGCCAATGTCTTCGTATCGGATGTCAAGGGCGACGCGAGCGGTTTCTGCATGGAGGGAGAACCGAACGAGCGCAACAAGCTCGCCTCTTTCGAGCCCCATCCTTTGAAATCCAACTACTGGAGCGTGAGCGACCGCTTCGCCAGGATGAGATTCTCGGTGAGCGAGACCGGCAGCGTGCTCTTCTCCAGGCTGCTCTCATTGAATCCGACCCAGGAGAGCCATCTCACGATCGCATTCTCATACGCGAGGAAGAAAGGCATCCCGCTGGACACCACCGGGCAGCTGCTCGACGTGTTGGATGAGCTCGTATCCACCAACCAGAGGGGCATCAGCCCGTCGAGCATCTCGGTCATACAACGGAAACTGCTCTCGCTCGAAGAATCCGGCCTCGGGAAGATGTTCGGCCAGCCGAGCATATCGATCCCGGATATTCTGGGCCTCAATGTGCTCAACCTCTCGGATGCGAGACGCGACATGTCGGTCTCGCTGGCCCCGGCATTCCTGCTCCAGAAGCTCTTCGACCATCTCCCTGAAGTGGGGGAGGTGGATATGCCGGAATTCGTGATATTCTTCGACGAAGCGCACTATCTCTTCAAGGATGCCAACCGCTCGCTCAAAGACCTGATGGTGACCCTGCTCAAGCAGATACGTTCCAAGGGCGTCTCGGTCTTCTTCGTCACCCAGGACGTCACCGATATCCCTGACGAGATTTTAGGACAGCTATCGACCAAGATAATATTCTCGCAGAAGCCCATGACCAAGAGCGGCAACAGCCGGTTGAAGGCGCTCGCAAGCTCGTTCCCGAACCCGAAACCCGGAACCCTCGAGACCATCAAGAGCATGCCTCCCGGCACCGCACTCTTATCCACGCTGGACATGGGAGGCAACCAGACCGAGGCCATGAAGGTCAAGGTCTTCGCGCCTGCCACCACCATGCAGGTCGTCCCGGATGCCTCGCTCAGGAAAGCGACCGACAAGGAGCTCATCGCCAAATACTCGAAACCCGCGACCTCAAAACCCAGAACACCAACACCGCAGCCCCGCAAAGTCCCGCAACCAGAGCTACTGGCACCCGAGAAAAGGCTCTCCATCGCCCACGAGACATCCATATTCGGCAAGAGGGGACCCAAACCGAAACCCGCGAAGCAAGCTCCGGAAAAACCCACGAAGAAAGGCCCATCCCTGCTCGACTCGCTCCTGAAAGGCCTGCTCAAGATATTCGGGTTCTTCCTGAAAATCGGGGCGATGCTCATGACCGCGATAATCATCAAGCCGGCGAAATCGTTCTTCAAGTACCTCGTCAAGAAGCCGGTGCGGCTCATCTATCTCTTCTTCATCCTGCTGCTGATATATGCCGTCGCAATCAACTGGGCGCTTGTGCAATCATTCCTCGACGCTCTAAAAATCAGCAGCTAGCTATAAAGGTGCTCGCGTATCACCGCGTTCAGTTTCTGAGCCTCATCGAGCGCGGCTTCTGCGGCATCCCTGCCGGATTTCTCGAACGCATAAGCGATGGACGAGGAGGCGTTTATCCTGTGTATCCCGGGATTGCCTTTCACAGCCTTCATGACAATCTCCAGGTCCCCGCCCTGCGTCCCGACGCCAGGTATCAGAAGCGGCACCCGGTTCCCGGTCGCCCGCACTATCTTCTTTATGGCATCGCTGGTAGCCCCAACGACAAGACCGGTTTTCCATTCGAGCGCTTTGGCCGCAACATGCTCGTAGACAGGCTTTCGCCCGGACTTCAGCTCTTCAAAGTCCCGCGCCCCCGCGTTCGATGTCCGGCAGAGCATGTATGCGAGCTTCCCCTCACGCACAAAAGGCTTCACGGAATCTTCGCCCATATACGGGCTGATGGTCACCGCATCCGCTCCCCAGAAGTCATATGCCTCGCGCGCATAGGCCTCGCTGCTCTTGCCTATGTCCCCGCGTTTGGCGTCCAGTATGACCGGCACCTCTTTGTTATACCGCTGAACCAGGTTCTCCAGCACATAGAGCCCGTCGAACCCGTACTGGGCGAAATATGCGTAGTTCGGCTTCAGCGCGGCGATGGCGTTCTCTTCAAGCAATTTCTCCACGATGGTATGGAAGAACGGGCCGATGCTCTCTTCCACGGAGCCCGAGGCCGCGGCTTTCTTTATCCGCTCGTGGTCCGGGTCCATGCCGAAGCAAAGTATCGTCTTCCTCTCCTTGGCGCTCTCTGCGAGCCTGGCGAGCATGTCCATGGAGAAAGATGCCGTCCGGGATTTATAATCGCTTTTGTCAGGGCCGCGATTTTGCGCAAAACATATAAATCCCAGCAGGCAGAATAATCTTTCTCTCGGGTCCAGTGGTCCGAGTGTGTCGTGGGGTTATAGTATAACCTGGTAGTACGGCAGGCTCCAGATCCCGTCCGCAAGGACACGCGAGCCGTACAGGCGATACCTGCATATCGGAGTTCGAATCTCCGTGACCCCATTTTTATCCATCGGATTTAGAGGTGGCAATCATGCGTTATGCGTTCGTCATGCTTCTGTTCGGGATTTTGCTTTTGGGCTGCGTGAACCCGCCGCCTGCGGTCAATGAGACCAACGGGACCACGGTCCATCCGGTGATAACAACACCGAACGGCACCCAGCAGCCGGCGAACCAGACGCAGAACGTTTCATACGTGCTCCCGCCGGGCTATGTCCTCTCCGAAGGCGACCTGGCGGCCGTATGGTACACCCTTCTGGTGGATGGGAAGGTATACGACACCAACAACGCCACCCTGGCCAACGAATCCGGGATATACAGCCCTTCCAGAAGCTACGTCCCGCTGACATTCACAGTGGGGTTCGACAAGGGGCTGATAAACGGGTTCATACTCAACGTGCTCGGAATGAGCATCAACGAGACGGTCATATTCAATGTCAAGCCTGAGCTGGGATATGGCATCCACACCCTGGATCGGGTGATAACTGTGCCCCGCTACTACAACAAGAGCATGTATGAGGTGGTCCCGCGCTCCTATTTCGAGGAGAACGGCCTCGAGGTGTCTAACGGCACCGGTTATGACAGCCCCTACGGCCAGGTGTTCATCAATGACTTCAACGATGACAACGTCACCCTCATGTATCTCATGCAGCCCGGGCAAAAATTCACCCTGAACAATGCCCCCCAGAAGGTGGTGTCAATCAGCAACCTCACCGCAACGATAGAATTCGATTTCGATGTGAATAAGACATACGTCCTTCCCGACCCCCAGACCGGTGCAGGCACGCGTTTCACGGTAGTGGACAAGACCGAGCAGGAAATCACCCTTGACGCCAACCACCCTCTTGCCGGAAAGAACCTGACCTTCCAGGTAACCCTGATAGATGCCATCCCTGCGGCATACAGGTAGTCCTATGGATTGGCATGCTCTCACTTCGGATCAAGCCATCTCAAAGCTGGAGAGCAGCAGCAAAGGCATCAGCGACGCTGAGGCCGCTGAGCGCCTCAAGCGCTTCGGCCCGAACACGATCTCCGTGAAAAAAGGCATATCCCCCCTATCGATGTTCATCGATCAGTTCAAGAATCTCCTCGTCGTCATCCTGATCGCCGCGGCGCTCGTCTCCATCGGGCTGAATCTATTAGAGCCTGAGAAGGCGGATTATATCGATGCGGTCCTTATTTTCGGCATAATACTTGCGAATGCGGTATTCGGTTTCGTGCAGGAGTACAAGGCGGAGAAGACCATAGAGGCGCTCACCAAAATGAGCGCTCCCATGGCGACGGTCCTCAGGAACGGGAAGGAGAAGGATATCGTTTCCTCGCTGGTTGTGCCCGGGGACGTCCTGCTGCTCAAGGAAGGCGACAAGATCGCTGCCGATTCCAGGCTGATAGAATGCTTCTCCATGGAGCTCGACGAGTCAGCACTGACCGGGGAGAGCGTGCCGTCCGAGAAATCCATCGCAGAGCTCAAGGGCAGCATCCCCCTGGCCGAGCGGTGCAATATGGTCTTCATGGACAGCGTCGTCACCAGGGGCCATGGGAAAGCGGTTGTCGTCGGCACCGGGCTGAAGACCGAGGTGGGAAAGATAGCCAGGGAGATATCAGAAGCCCCCCAGAAAGTGACGCGGTTCCAGCTCGAGATCGAGGATGTGGGAAAGAAGATATCCCTGGTGACGCTGGGGATATTGATACTCATCATCGCCACCAATCTCCTCCTGCATAAAGGAGACCTCTTCTATGTATTCCTCGCAGCGGTCGCCTTGGGGGTTGCAGCGATACCGGAAGGCCTGCCCGCGGTGGTGACCCTGGCGCTATCCATCGCGACCAACAGGATGCTCAAGCAGAACGCCCTCATGAGAAGGCTCTCAACGGTCCAGGATCTCGGTTCCGTGGATGTCATCTGCACAGATAAGACCGGGACGTTGACCGAGAATATCATGACGGTCAGGAAAATCTTCTTCGATGACATCCACATCTCAGTTGGGGGCAAAGGCCTCGAAAAGGACGGCGACTTCGCATACGAAGGAGGCGTGCGCCCTGCGGGCATCGACCTCCTTCTCAAAGCGGCCTTCCTCTGCAACGATGCTAGGGAGGTGGAAGACTGGGACGGACAAAAGTTCAAGGGCGATCCCACCGAGATAGCGCTCCTTCTTCCGGCATACAAGGCCGGCCTCGATGTCGAAGGCATACGCGGCTCCATGAAGCGGCTCAACGAGATCCCGTTCTCTTCGGACAGGAAGATGATGTCGACTTTGAACCGGGATGGGGATATCAACTATGTGTTCGCCAAAGGCGCCCCGGAAGTGCTGCTGGAGAGATGCACGAAGCTGATGCGCGGCGGCAAGGCGAAGAGACTGACAGATGAGGACCGTGCCGAGCTTATCAAGAAGAACGAGTCGCTGGCTTCCGAAGCCCTCCGTGTAATCGCCCTGGCATACAAGATGAATCCTGGCACGAGCTTCGATGAAAAGGACCTCATCTTCTTGGGGATGATGGGGATGATAGACCCCCCAAGGGAAGGGGTCCGGGCCGCCATATCAGACTGCAGAAAGGCCGGCATCCGCGTCATCATGATAACCGGGGACAACAGGTTCACGGCCCAGGCCATCGGGCGGGAGCTCGGCTTCGAGCCGAAAGCGCTCAGCGGCGATGAGCTCGATTCTCTCTCAGAGACCGAGCTCAAGGTCGTGGTCGAGAACAACGACATCTTCGCCCGCACGAGCCCTCACCACAAGGTGCTAATACTCAAGGCCCTCAAGCGGGCAGGCCACAGCGTGGCTATGACCGGGGACGGGGTGAATGATGCCGCGGCCATGAAGAACTCCGAAGTCGGCATCGCGATGGGCATCCGTGGAACCGAGGTCACCAAGCAGGCGAGCGATATCATAATACTCGATGACAATTTCATCTCCATAAGGAACGCGATAGCAGAAGGCAGAGGCACATTCGACAACATCAGGAAGTTCGTCACCCTCCTTCTCGGAGCGAACGCGTCGGAGGTCCTCGTTGTATTCATCGCTAGCGTCACGGCCCTCGGCCTTTCACCGAAAATCGCGATACAGCTGCTCTGGATCAACCTGCTCACTGACGGCCTTCCCGCCCTTGCGCTCGGCGCTGATAAGCCAGCCGGAGACATCATGGAGAGGAAACCCAGGCCGAAAAGCGAGCGGATCCTGAACCGCGGCGCGCTCTATTTCATCGCATGGATGGGCGTCGTGGAAGCGCTTGCGCTCCTAGCCCTCTACGCCTTCTACATGCTATCGGGGGATGATATAAAGGCATATACGATATTCTTCACGGGATTCGTCATCTTGGAGATAATCAGCGTCTATCTCGTCCGTTGGAGGTACAAGACAGAATTCATCTCAAACAGATGGCTCCACTTAGCTACCCTGCTATCCTTCACGCTCCAGCTCGCGGTGATCTATACCGGTCTTGGCGACTGGTTCATGGTGGTGCCCCTGGCTATGGAGGATTGGGCTGCGATCCTCATCGCGGCGGCAGGCTTGAGCTCGATAGTCTACCTGGCGATGAAGCTGGAGCCTTTGCTCCTCAGGGCCTCCGGCCATGCAGATTGAGTCCCAGCGGTTCCGGGCAGCCGGTTCCCGGCTAGGGTCCCTGGTTTCCGGTCTTCAGTTCCCCGTTCCGGGTCCCGAGTTGTGCATCACTGGGTCCAGAACCCAAGACCCAGAGCCCAAAACCAGCATTCTGGATCGGTTGCCGGAAACAGGAGACCGGGAACAGTAAATTCTCCTTCGCATCCCCGCTGATTTTTAAACCTGCTCTGATTGATATGGGCAGTTGATCATATGACGAAAAAGGATGCACCTAGGAGTTCGGCTTTGGAACGGGTACCTAGCGGCATCCCGGGTCTCGATGATATGATGTCCGGAGGCTTCGTAAGGCAAAGCACTGCGCTGATCCGCGGCGGGACCGGATCCGGAAAGACCCTTCTTTGCCTGCAGTACCTTCATGCTGGCGCTACCAAATACGATGAGCCGGGCGTCTATATCAGCTTCGCGGAATCAGAGAAGGTCATCTACCAGCATTCCAAGCTCTTCAACTGGAACATGGAAGAGCTCGCGGCGAAGAACAAGTTCGCGGTCATCCGCTACCAGCCCCACGAGATCGTCAAGATAATCGACGAGGGCGGCGGACTTATACGGGACAGCATCGAGTCCATGGGCGCCAAGCGGCTGGTGATGGATTCGCTAACGGCCTACGAGATGATGTTCGATAACAAGTACCGTGCCAACCAATCCATACTCGCGCTCCTGGAGATACTAAGGAAATGGGATACGACTTCCCTGGTGACTTCTGAGACACCCATAAGACCTCTCCTGGTGGGGAAAGAGCGGCTAGGATTCCTCACCGACAGCATACTTCATCTTTATCATGTCCGCACAGGGCCGCACCGTTCCAGGGCGGTCGAAGTGATCAAGATGAGGGACACCAACCACTCAGACGAAGTACGTATATTCAATCTAGGGCAGAACGGCATCGAAATCACAAAGGGGTTGTGCAAGCTTGACAGCACCATGTAGGGGCCAGTCGAGCCTCGAGCTTTTGCTCATATTCGCGGTGGCGATGTTCGTCCTGACCACGGCCATAGTGCTCTCATCCGGCCAGCTCGGCACCATCTCATCATTGAAGGAGCAGGACGACGCGATGAACAGCGTCCAGGATATATCGGCTGCTGCGCAGGACGTCTATTCGCAGGGCGAGGGCGCGCGCAAACAGGTCTATGTCTTCCTGCCATCGAGCTACGAGCCATCGGAATCACGGATCGGCAACCGCTCGCTGGTGCTAAGGGTGAGGGGCACCGACTACGCGGCACCAGAGGATTTCGATGTCCACGGCTCTTGGCCCGGGGACCCGGGCGGCCACTGGGTCTGGGTGATATCCGAAGGCAGCACGGTGCGCATCGGCACCGCCATGCTGGCTCTTAGCAAGAACCACATCTCCATCATCATGAATCCCAACGAGACCGCATACTCATCGTTCTATGTGGAGAGCCTGTGGGACAGCGACATAGGAGTCGAGAGCTCCCTCCAGTGGACGCCTGCCGAAGTCGTCGCATCCGATGATGTGGGCTCTTTCCAACTGACGCCCGGACAGACCCGCCAGGTGAACCTGCAGTTCACGAGCGGACCCTCTTCGGTCGGCTATTATAATGGCGAACTCCTATTCACAGCCAGCGAAGGCGGCGTCTCCGAGACTCTCAGGCTTCCGATGACGGTAGAGGTGGCCGGCTACCGGCCCTCATCCGCCCCTCCGCTGAACGTAAGCCCGGACTTCTGGGCCGGAACGCTCGCTCCTGGCGACAACCTCACAAAAGCGTTCCAGGTGTGCACCAACCAGCAGTCATTCCCCTCATCGGTCACATTCACGCCTTCGGGCGTAGCCCCTGGGGAGTGGATAGGCGGCACTGATCCTTTCGGTCCTATGGAAGGCGGCGAATGCAGGATCAAGATCCTCTCGCTCACGGTGCCTAACACTACCGTGGACGGCACATATTCCGGTTCGATAGAAGTCGTCGGCGAAGGCGCCCCGGGCGCACAGGAGACGATCTCGCTCTTCTTCACGGTCGAGGGCAGCGGCGACACATGCGCTTTCAGCCTGGACAACCAGAGCATGTGCAACTGCCCGGTGGGCGCGGAATACTGGGATGTCCCGCTCTGCCAGTGTAAGCCCGCCAACATCTACGTCCTGAACGGCACCATCGTCGGAGGGGACTGGGACGGTCTTCCCTACAACGGCACCCTGGTCGGAGGCTCCAGTTCGAGCATAATATCCGGCACAGATGGGAACGATATAATCCACAGCGGGACCAGCGGAGACCTCATCTGCGGCCAGGACGGCGACGACATACTCTATGGCGGTAACGGAGTCGATTTCCTTGACGGAGGGCCCGGTGCCGACACCTTATACGGGGGCGCTGCCGAGGACCGGCTCTATGGCAAGGAGGGCAACGACCTGATCTACGGTGATGCCGGCGCCGACCAGATTGACGGGGGCGGCAACGACGATGTCATATATGCCGGAGACCAGGCGGATACGGTCTACGGCGGCCCGGGCAACGACCAGATCCATGGGGACAACCAGGATGACGTGCTCTGCGGCAACAGCGGAGACGACACGCTTTTCGGGGAAGACGGCAAGGACGACCTGGATGGCGGGACAGGCATCAATGCCCTCGACGGGGGCACGGACAACAACGACTGCTACAATGGTATCATCGTGAACTGCACTGCGGTGTCGGGTTATTATCCGACCTGCGGGCCTTCCTGAGTGATGATATGAGGGCACAGGCATCAGCTGAATTCCTCGTGGTGCTATCCGCGCTCATGCTTTTCTTCATACTTTTCTATACGGTCTATGTCAATCTCCTGGGCGATTTGGCGGTCACCAGGGAGCG
>JBFLVJ010000021.1:0-12792 GCA_040758595.1 Microcaldota archaeon
GGCGGTTTCGGATTTCGCTTCGGGGGTTTCTGGTTCTGCCGGGGGTTCCGGTTGCGCCTCTTCCGGCTCTTCGAGAGGTGCCAGCCCCTCTTCTATCTCCGCTGCCGCTTCGGGCTCTTCTGCCTCGACGGCCGGTTCAGGTATTGTCTCAGGGACCTCCCCGGGTTCCGGGGCCTTCGGCTCTTCCAGCTCGCGGGTCTCCGGTTTTTTCTGCTCCGGGGCTCTCTCCGGAGGCTTCGCCTTCTTCTCAGGCAAGGGTTCCGGAGCGGGAACCTTGACCGGGGGTTTTTCAGTGGTTCTTTTGGTTTCGGGTTTAGCGGTCTTGGGTTCAGGAGCAGGCACGGTTTTCTTCAGCGCTGGAGCCGCGCTTTTCGGTTTCGATGTCTCGGGCTCTGGTTTCGGAGCCGCCGCTTTGGGTTTCGGCGCAGCCTTCGGTTTTTCCCGAAGCGCCTCTTTCTTCTCAGGAGCAGGCTTCTCTCTCTTCGGCTCGGGTTTCCTCTCCGGCTCCGGCGGGAGCTCTTCCTTGGCCTCCTCCTTCTTGGTCAGGCCGTCTATGAAGCCGCCTATCTTCTTCTTGAGAAAATCAAACATGGTCTTCTCCTGAGCATGCGCCTGGTTTCAAGCCCACAAACCCCGGTATGTGGACAAAGATGAAAATGAAAAAATCAGATGTAATCGTCGCGGATGTTCTCTTCGACCTTGCTGCTCAGCCTGGATTCGAGCTGCATCTGCTGGAGCTGGCCCGAGACCTCCCTGAGCTTGGTCGCTATGCGGTTGAACTCGTCGTTCAGCTTCTCGACCGCCTTCTTGGTGGCATCTATCCTTCTCTTGAACTCATCTTCCGCTTCATCCTTGCCCATCTCCACCAGGTACTGCGCTCCGATCGGAACCAGCACGTTGGTCTCCGCCAGGGCGCCCTTCACCATGGCGCCGCCCCCGATGGGTATCAGCACGCGGTCGGCCTTCATGTTCTCGACCGTCCGCAGCGCGTTGCCGAGGTCTATGGTGGTCAGGCTGACCCTCTCGGTCTCGCGCTTTATCATCGCAATCTGCTCCCTGTAGATGGCGAGCTCATAGCTCAATTGGGCCTGGGTCGCCTCTTCATCATCGGCCATGCGTATCACTTGACCTTCTCGACTTTCTCTATTATAACCTTATTCCTCTTGACGCCGTTGTTGGAACCGAAAAGTGCATAGGCCTTGTGCTTGGCCGCGCTCTCGCTCTCGGCCTCGATCTCCTTGGAGAAAGTCCTCTCCCCGATCCCGAGCGTTATCTTTCCGCTTACGTTGAACAGTGCCATTGTTTCCACCTCATGATCATCTGATGAGACCGAGGGCCTCTTCGAGCCTTCCTAGCTCGAACGCCGTGGTGCTCTCTCCTGCGACATATCCTTTGCTGTTGGCCACCGCGCCGAAAGCCACGAAACCGGTCCCGGTGTTCACGGTGCCTTTGTTGCCATCCACCTTCAGCGCGTCCTTGATAGCCGCCAGGTCCTCCTCGCTCGCCTTGTAGTGGGCGAGGAATCCGTTGTTGGTGGCGATGCATGCGCTTCCCACGGTGGAGAATCCCGCTATCTTCAAAGGGACCATCTCCACCCCCAGGGCATCCCCCACGGCCTTGACCTCTGCCGGGTCCATATAGGGGTTGGCTATCCCGCCCTTGTCGTTCACCGCAAGGTTGTTGCCGTTGGCGTTGTGCTTGTCGCGGCAGATGTGGACGTTCAGCCCGGCCTTCTTAAGGAGAGCCGCTTCCTCATCGCGCGCCACGTTGGGCAGCACCACCCCGTTGGAATTCATCGCCGTGTACATCCCCAACAGGTTGCAGTCCCCGACGTTCGTTTTTATCGTCGTCGTCTGGAGCCTTTCCCTCAGCATATCCTCGACTTTCTGCATGCTGTCAATAGGCAGCAGGGTGACCTCGTCATTGGTCTTTATGAACATCCCCAGCCAGGGGTTGCCGAAATACGCGGTCCTCATCTCTTCTCTTCCTTGGCAGGCTCGGCCTTCTTGGCCGCAGCGGCCTCCGTCTTCTGGGCCGCCTTGTCATCCTTCTTCGGGGCGGCATTCTCCTCTTTAGGAGCCGCCTTCTTCTCTTCGACCTTCTCGTCGGCGAGATAGACGGTGATGGACCCCTCGTCCTTGATTATCCTGACCTTGACCTTCCTCGGAGGCCTCTGGATGCTGTTCTCCCAGAGATGCTTGTTGAGCCCCTCGCTCACAAGGACCTTCTCCCCGTCGGCTTTCATGTGCCTGGAGGCGAAGGCCTTGAGCATCTTGACCGCCCTCGGCACGCGCTTGTTCCGCACAGTCTCATATGCCTCGCCAAGAGGCACCGTGTAAATCCTTTCAAGTTTCGCCATGAGAATCACTCTTCGTCGGAGATCCTGAGCTTCTCAGTCCTCCAGTCCCTCCTCTGCCTGTTGTAGCTGACCTTCCTTTTGGTCCTTATGATGACGAAAGCGGGGATCCGCCTTATCTTCTTGGCCGCCTTTGCGAGCCTTTTCTTCTTCGTGAGTCCTTTAGCACCCATATCAAACCCTCTTCATTTCTTGTGGAACGTTATCGTCGTCCTTTTCTCGGTCTGCTCCTTTATGGCGCGCAGAAGCGCGACGATCTCATCTTCGCTCAGTTTCCTTCCGGCCCTCTTGAACAGCATCAGCGCGTTCTTGGCCGCCGTCAGGAAGAGCTCGTTGTTGGCGACCGCGACGTTCATAAGCCTCTCATAGGCCGGATCGTCAAGAGCCATCCTCAGAGTCGTCTTGAGCTGCTCTTGGGCCTTCTTGGCTTCGAGCCTCTCTTTCCTGAGCTTCTCGCCCTCCTTGTCTTCCATCTCACACGCACTCTTTTGCGATGCCGTCGAGGAACTTCCTCCCCTTGGCCGTGAGCACCCTGCCGGTCTTCGCTTTCTCCAGGAGGCCTGCGTTCTCCATCTCCTGCATGGCCTTCCTTATAGTGGAGCCTCCTGCAGGGGCGTGCCTCTCGGGGCGGACGCCGCGCTTCTTCCTCCCGCCGTAGTGCCTTCTGAGCCTGTTGGTGCCCGCGGTGTTGTTGACATACACCTGCCTCAAGATGGAGGCGCACCTCATGTACCAGAAGTTGTCGTCCTGGGGCGGCCTGGAGGCGTGGGCCCCGGTCTTGACGAGGCCGACGAAATCCGGCTTCTTTATCTTCATCTCCTTCAGCTTCTTGGCTGCCGTCTCTATGAGCTTGTTCGGCTCTACATCAAATGCTGTGACCATATACGCACCTCGTATGGCATCGACTGCAACTCTTGCCACGACGTAAAATTGGATACGTTTTGCAGGTGTAATGTTGTCCATAACCCTATTAAAAGGTATCTCTCGGGGCCGATTCAGGCCATCCGGACGCGGAGAAGGCGTATTTTAACTGTTGATGCGGAAAAGGGTTTATGAAATACCCGGGAGTCCAGGAATTGGGCGGCTCTTTCGCCACGGTGAGCGCGGATCCAGGCCGCCAGGTCTACAAGGAGAAGATAATCAGGAAGGACGGGAGGGAATACCGCGTCTGGGACGCCTTCCGCAGCAAGCTCTGCGGCGCTATGAAGAAAGGGCTCAAGACATTCCCGTTCAGCCCAGGTTCGAAAGTCCTCTACCTAGGAGCATCCACGGGCACCACCATCTCGCACCTCTCCGACATCCTCGGCCCGGATGGGGAGATATTCGCGGTCGAGATAGCGCCCCAGTGCATGAAGCCCCTGATCGCCCTCTCAGAGCGGAGGGATAATATCATCCCCATACATGGGGACGCGAGGAAGCCCGAGGGATACGAGGAGGTGGGGGAGGTGGATTCCATCTACCAGGATGTCGCCCAGCCCGACCAGGACGACATACTCATCAAGAACGCTAAGATGTTCCTCAAGAAAGGCGGAATCGCCATGATATGCATAAAGAGCCAGTCCATCGACGTGACCAAGCGCCCGGATGAGGTGTTCGAAATGGTGGTCAAGAAGCTCGAGACCGCATTCGAAGTGGTCGAGAAGATGAAGCTGGAACCCTACGACAAGGACCACCTGTTCGTCGTCCTGAGATACCCCGGCTGATTCGATAGCCTAATAAACCACAGGCGTGATTCGGTCTTGTGGCCGGCAGGAAGACGGAAAGATCGCGCCGCCCCAGAAAGAAGGCGGCTTCTATCAGGACAAGCAGTGAACGCCTCCCCCATCTCCGGAACGGCCTCGCCAGGAAATACCTGGATATCGCCGGCGTCATCATGGTCGCCCTGGACCGAAAGGGCCGGGTGACAATGATAAACAAGAGGGGCTGCGAGCTCCTGGGATATCGCGAGAAAGGGATTATCGGAAAGAACTGGTTCAAGACGTTCATCCCGGCTCCGGAGCGCAGGAGGGTCAATGAGGTATTCCGTCATATCATGGCCGGAAGGATGGAGATGGCCACGCGGTTCGATAACCAGGTCAAGACAAAGAGCGGCGGAATCCGGCTGATATCCTGGCGCAATTCAGTCATCTTGGGTCCGGACGGCAAGATTCGATCCACGCTCAGCAGCGGGGAGGATGTCACGGATTTACGGAAAGCGGAAGTTTCCCTCCGTGAGAGCGAGCATCGGTTTCGGCAGATGTTCGAAACCAGCCCGGTCGGCATCCTCCTCTCGGCCCCGGACTACCGGTTCATGAGAGCGAATCCCGCCGCATGCAAGATGTTCGGGTACTCTGAGGAAGAGCTCAGGAAGATGACATTCAAGCAGCTCACCCACCCAGCATACCTCACCCAGGATATCGGCCAGATGGAGCTCCTCAAAGCCGGCCAAATCCCTTTGTACAGGACAGAGAAACGCTATATCCGCAAGGATGGAAAGACCATCTGGGGATTGGTGAACGTCTCGATCATCCGTGACGAGGAGGGAAGGCTCGCTTCCTTCCTGGTCATGGTCCATGACATCAGCCGGCGCAAGCATGCCGAGGAGCAGATGCGGCTCCAGAAAGAGAAACTTGAGGAGCTCTCCCAGTTGAGGGAACGCTTCATGGCCGATATCGCGCACGAACTGAAGACGCCCCTTAGCGTCATCATGCTCAACCTGGAGATGATGAAGAGGCTCCAGAACAAGCCGCTCTGCGACATCTCTCCTATGCGCGGGCTCCTTTGGAGGAACGCCAAACGCATCAGCACGTCTGTCGACCAGATAATGCAGCTGACCTCCATCGGCTCGGTCAAGGTCCGCAAAAGGAGGACCGGGGTCCGGGATCTGATGTGCGGTGTGAAAGACGATTATGCGCAACTGGCCGAATCGAAAGGCCTCAGGCTTTCGTTCAAAGGGCCGAAGATATCCATCTATTCCGATCCGCGCCTCCTTTCCAGCGCGGTGAGCAACCTTGTCAGCAACGCCATAAAGTTCACGTCCAACGGCTCAGTGGATGTCAGCTGGCGGGCCGATGGCCGATTTATCCGCATCGAAGTGTCAGATACCGGCATCGGGATTAGGAGTGATAATCGGGGCAGGGTGTTCGAGATGTTCTTCAAGGAGGACCACGACGCTCCCGGTTCGGGCGTGGGCCTTTCGCTCTCAGCGGAATTCGTAAAGAAGCTCGGCGGGACCCTGAGCTTCACATCAAAGCCCGGCAAAGGTAGCGTGTTCACGATAACCATACCGAAAATGTGATGGCATGAAAAAGATACTGATAATCGAGGATGAACCTGACGTGGCCAAGACGATCAAGCTCTATCTCGAGGGTGAAGGGTACCTGGCGGATATCTCGCTGAAGCCGGATGATGCTGTGAAGAAGCTGCAGAAGTACGACCTGCTCCTTCTTGACCTCATCATGCCCAAGGTCTCTGGCCGCGGGGTGCTCAAGCAGATGAAGGAGAAAGGCATCAAGGTGCCGGTCGTGGTCCTCAGCGCGGTCACGATGCCCAAGACGGTCGCATCAGAGCTGGCAAGAGACTATCCAGACCTCGTCTTCGTCCCCAAGACGCAGATGTACGCCGAGCTGCTGTCGGCGATTAAGAAGGCGCTCAAGAAATAAACGGCCAACCTATCTTTCCATCATCTTCGGCATCGCCATTATCCATGTCTTGTATATCCAGAGATGACCAGAGATGAGCGCCCACCAGGGACGTGAACGCAATCGCGGATTTGACATGGATGTCTGTCCAGGCCCCCTGCCGATGCCGGTCAATCCGGCAAGGTCCAGCAGCATCACGAATCCCGATACCATAGCGGCCAAGAACGCCAGGAACAGCAGCGAATTCACCTGCAAAGTCCATTTGACGCGGTCCATAATCAAAATCTCTGGAGCTTCAAGCCCGCTCTGTCATCGAAAACCCTTCGCACCTCGCCTTCGAGCGGCATCAGCACGATCTCGCAGGTCGGGTCGATCTCGACCCTGTTGGCATGGCCGCCCTGCACCGAGAAATCGGCGAGCCCGAGCGCGATGTGCGCATGCACCAGCGGAGCATCCTCAGAGATGCTCACGTTCCCGGTCAGCGACACTATCTCCATCATGCCTTCGAGCGTCTTGTTGTGGTAGCTCTTCTTGGCGGTGTCGTAGTGGCCGATATCCGCCTTCCTGCAGGCTCCGATGCCGAAGAAAACAGCATTCGTGATGCCTTCCTTGGCGCAAATCCCCTTCAGCGAAGCCACCAGCTCGTCCCCGGCGTCCAGCCGGATGTTGAGCCTCTTATCAGGAGCCCGCCGATAATCCATCAGACCAGCTCTTCAGCCTTGAAAAGCCTCTCGCAGTAATGGCATCTGTAGCTTTCGCCGGAATCCTTGGCGAAGTGCGTCATGGCGCCTTTGCCGGTGATGCAGTTCGGGTTCGGGCAGTGACTCTGGCCCTTGACCTCCTTCGGCAGCGATACGATGAACTTTTTCTCTACCTTGCCGTTGCGTATCAGGTTTATTGAAGCCCCCGGGGAGACGAGCGCTATCAGATTGGCGCTCTCTTCCGACACCAGCTTCCCCTCGATCTTCAATATGTCCTTGGTCTTCATCTTCTTGCTCGGCACGTGGAGCACCATGGCGACCCTGTGCGGGTATTCCTCTCCTATCCCCAAGAGCCTCATGACCTTCTCGGCCTTCCCGGCCTTTATGTGGTCTATGACGGTCCCCATCTCTATCTGGTCTACCTGCATGTTTTCACCTCAACGCGTACTCGAGCACCGCCTGCCTCACCGGGATGCCGTTGTGCGCCTGCTCGAAGTATCTGGCCTGCTTCATGGTGTCTATGGAGGACTCTATCTCGTTTATCTTCGGGAGCGGATGGAAGATGGCCAGGTCTTCCTTGGCGTCCTTGAGGTCTTCTTTCTTCACCATGAACTTCTCGGTCACCCTCTTGGCCTCCAGCGGGTCCGCGAACCTCTCCTGCTGTATCCTGCACACATAGAGGACATCGGCTTTCGAGTAGTCCGGCTCGTTGGAGACAGTCACCTTCAGCCCGAACTTCTGCTCCAACTCCTTGACATACATCGGGTCCATTTCCAGTCCCGGCGGCGATACCAGCGACACGTTCGCCTTGAACATGCCGAGGGCATATGCCAGCGATCTCATGGTCCGCGCATGCTTCAGGTCTCCTAGCAGAGTCACGTTCAGGCCCTTTATCCTGCCCTTGGCCTTCCTTATCGAATATAGGTCTATCAACGTCTGGGTGGGGTGCTGGTTGCCTCCGTCGCCTCCGTTGATGACCGGCTTGTCTATTATATCGGCCGCCAGCCTGGCCGAGCCCTCGGTGGGGTGCCTCACGACAAGCGCATCGGCGTATCCGGTCACGGTCCTGATGGTGTCCTCGAAGCTCTCGCCTTTTTTCAGCGAGCTGGTCTCCGGGCTGAAGTCTATGTATTCCATGCCAGCCCTCAGGGCAGCTGCCTGGAAGGACAGCTTCGTCCTGGTCGAGGGCTCGAAGAACATCGTCGCCAGGACCTTGCCCTCAAGCTTCGGCTTGCGCTTCCCCTTCTCTATCGCTTCCGCATCGTCAAGAATCCCATCTATGCCCTTTTCTCCCATGTCTCTTATGGAAATTACGTCCATAGAACCAGCTCCCAACAACATAGGATGGAAAGGAATATATCTGTGCTGTGCGTTTTTTCCCAGCGCTTTCAGAAAAGGCGGGTGCATATATGTCTATAGTGGTTTTCGAGGGGATCGACGGCTGCGGCAAGGACACCCAGATAAAGCTCCTCAAGGAAAAGAATCCGGATGCCGTGGTCTTCAAATATCCCACCAAGAGCTTCCAGATGCTGAACGATTACCTGGAGAAGAAGGTGGACCTGGCCCCGAAATCGCTGTTCCTGCTGTTCCTGGCAGACATCGCCAACGAGCAGAAGAAGGTGAAAGAGGCCGCAGATGCAGGCAAGCTCGTCATACTGGACCGCTATGTGTTCTCAACGATAGCCTACGAGGTCAACGAGTTCCACTACCCCCAGGCCAAGAAGATCGTGGACGGCATGGGCTTCATCAGGCCGGACACCGTGCTCCTGTTGGACATCACAGCCGAGGTGTCCCAGGAGAGGAAGGCCAAGCAGAAGCAGCTGGACAGGTACGAGGAGAACCGCGATTACCTGCGCCAGGTGCGGGACAACTTCGTCCGGCTCGAAGAGGAAAAGTTTTTAACACCGAATTGGCATAGGATAGATGCAACAAAATCAGTAGAGGACGTGCACTCGAAGATAACGCGCGCCCTCAAATAACAAGCTCCGTTCGTCTAGGAAACTTTTTGGGAAAAAGTTTCATCAAAAACTCCCTGAAAAGTTTGGGCAGACCGGTCAAGGATAGTGGACTTTCACTCCATCGACCGGGGTTCAAATCCCCGACGGAGCATTTTGTTTATCTGCCTGCCGATCGGAATCCATCGTGGTATCCATGCGCCTCGTTATCCTGTTGTTGTTTCTGCTCCCGCTCCCCCTGGCCGCCAACACCACCTATCGTCTCGACCTCACCGCAGAGGCGTCCTGCCCGGGAGACGTCATCACCGTGGAGACCATGGCATCGAACGGGATGCCAGCCCCGGACGTGGAACTGCGCCTCGTATTATATGAACCTTATCAGGGCCTCCGGGCGCTCAAGCACACCAACGCATCCGGACAGACCTTCTTCGAGCTCACCAGGAACGGGACCTATCGCATCTATGTCAGCACCGACCGGTTCAACCATGAGCAATACTACTATTTCACCTATCAGGAGCTCTGCCCGCCCCCTCCGCCCAAGCGGATGGTGGTGGACATGGAGATCAGCTGCGACAGCAGGACTATCGAGGTCCGGGTCACGGACGGATCCGAGCCGCTGGAAGGAGTCTTCGTGCAATCGCGCCACTGGTCATCGATGAGCGGGAGGGGGGGCACGGTCCTGCTGCCGTTCATGGAGGATTACTTCCTCTCATTCGAAAAACACGGCTACGAACCCGGCACCGTGATTTTCAACCCGCCCTGCCCGAATCCGTAATATTTATAATAATCCGAGACTATCCCCACCCATGCGAGGAAGGCTGCATGGGCATCTGCCTGTTGTTCTGGTTTTGGCATCACTGCTGTTTTTCGGCTGTCTTGGCGCGCAGCAGGGAGGGGAGAGCGGTCCGGTGGACTCGTTCGGCCCGAAAGTGGAGGAGATGAACTCCAAGGTCTATTCGGCGTCTAGCGCGTCAGCGGTCTCGACTCTGCAGACCGAGGTCGCAGCTCTTCGCGCTGAAGCGCAGGCCGATGACCAGTACTCGAAATACCTCCAACTAATCGATGCGCAGGACCTCACGCTAGAAGTACTTGCCGTCTATTACGGCTTCCAGGCAGAGGGCTCCGTGCTCGGCGTATCCGGGGTGGACTGCTCCAAAGATTATTCATCGTTCCTCGCCAAGCTGGACGGGGTGCAGACCACCGCCGATGCAGCGAAATCGAAAGCGAACGCGTATCTCTCCGTCAATCCTGATAGCTCTGCCGACAAACTCATCTCGGTGATAGATGGAGCCAGCCCGGCGAGCATGGTCGCATACGCTGAAATCCTCGAGAACGAATACTCGCGCGACTGCCCGGCGCTCATAGAGCCTTCCGAGACCTACGCGCTCCCGCTCTCTTATGAGGATGCGCTCGCCATCGCGGCGAGCGAAGCTGGCGATACATATTACGTATATGGTTTCCAGGAGACCCTTCCGGCGGGCACCGTGATAACCGCGCCGAGGGCGATGGGAGACAGGAACTTCACACTCTCATCCGATGTCTGGTTCTTCTTCCTTGACAGCGACCCGTGGGGGCCATTCGGCCATGAAACCAGGTTCGTGATGATAGAGGCCGACACGGCAGAGTACCTGGTCTCGGAAGAGGACATGTACCCGATAATCGGCGGGGTCGAACACTGGAAATCGATCGATGACCGCACGAATGCCGACAACGTGCTCTATCCATACGATGTCGGGGACATATTCGATATCACGATCGATTTCAGCGGATCGTCCGACACACATTACCTCTACAGCTATCCGCTCGCGGCCGATGTGAACGCGGCTAATGCAGGCAAGGACGTTGCAGGAGTCAACTGCTGCCCTGAGAAGAACAAATACGCCCTGATACTCACAGGGAGCAACGACTCAATGTTCCAGATAGACACCGCGGCGATGTATGGCCATCTCACCTCCAGCGGCTTCTCTGCCGGCAACGTCTATTACCTGACGTCGAGCGCAGGGGTGGACGGCAGCGACGGAGTCACAAGCGTCGCGAAGCTCGCCGAAGGGCTCAACTGGCTCGCCAGCAAGGCGAAATGCTGCGATGAGGTGTTCATATACCTGGGGGGCCACGGCTCCAAGGACCCGGTCCGCCAGTTCAAGCACAAGACGAGCGGCGAGACCAGATGGATACGGAGGGTGGCCGACCTCGGCGCTAGCCCTGGCGACTGGGAGGCGACGGGCTCCACAGGCGACTACCACCGTATAGACGTCAGCAGCAGCGCAGGAAGGGGCTTTGCCAGCTCTGAGGCGCTCGTCGGTTTCATAGAGAAAATCAATTCGTGCGATGTCACAATCATGTACCAGTCCTGCCACAGCGGCGCCGCGGCTCCGACACTGGCAGCGACTCCGGGCGTGAGGGTCCTCACGCCGGTGGATTCTGAGCATTCATCCTACGGAAGGAATGGCGGGGACGACCCCGGCTCTTTCTTCACCAACGCTTATATCGCGGCCAAGACGACCGCCAAGGCAACAGCAGACAAGAACGGCGACGGCACCGTCAGCGAAAGGGAGGCGTTCGACCATGCGGACAAGACCAACCACGATACCATAGAGGATATCCGCAGGAGGCTGAACGAGGCGGCGGACGCGGCTGCCGATCCCGCCGAAAAGGCCCGCCTCCGTGCCAGGGCGGCCGGAATGCAGGAGCAGACCGGCGTCTACAAGGAAGGCGGGCCGTGCTGGTGCTGCTACGTGGACTGCAACGAATCCACGGACTGGAGATGCACTGTCTTCGAGGCCTTCAATAAGCCCAACTGCGAAGAGTGCAGGGGCAAGAAAGTCGGCGACTACTGCAAAGAGGAAGCCGTGACCGATGGCGGCGGAGTCTCTCCGCCTGAAGACGGCGGCGGAACGACGACCGGCGGAGATGGAGGAACCGGAGAAGGCGAAGGCGGAACCGCGGCCGGCGGCGAGACCGGAACCGGAGGGACGGAACAGCCCGCGGTCTGCGGCGACGGGAACATCACCGGCGCGGAGACCTGCGACTACGGCAGCACATCCACCAACAAATGCCCCGATGGCGAATACTGCCATGACAGTTGCATCTGCAAGAAGCTGGAGACATCCGTGGTCTGCGGCGATGGAAAGATATCCTCGCCGAGCGAGGAATGCGACGGCGGAAACGTGAAGTTCAAGCTCTGCCAGCCGGGCTACACCTGCAGCATCTGCAAGTGCGTGCCTACCGAGGCCGCATGCGGAGACGGCAGGATAGATCCGCCCGAGGAGTGCGACCACGGGAACAGCTACACCAAGGACTGCCCGGGCGGCAAGACCTGCTACGGGTGCAAGTGCCTGCTTCCGGATGAAGTGCCCACAGACGAGATCCCGCCAACGGAAGCCTACTGCGGCAACGACGAACGCGAGGGCGCCGAGGAGTGCGACGGCAGCGATGCCTCCGCATGCGGATTTGACGAGCACTGCAGCGGCTGCGTGTGCGTGGCCGATGAGCCCGACGAGGCCGTATGCGGCGACGGCGATGTGGAAGGAAACGAGGATTGCGAATCCGACAACGACTGCAGCGGGGACGAGACCTGCGAGAACTGCAGGTGTGTCGCTCCTGAGCCTCCGGATGAATACTGCGGAGACGGCGCAGTCAACGGGAACGAGGAGTGCGACGGCGAGACCGGATGCTCCGGGAACGCGGTATGCTCTTCAGGCTGCACCTGCGTGGAGCCGCCGACCCTCAACTGCAACGAGATATGCGGCTACACCCCAGGCGCCCAGGTGATAGCGACCGGCCTCAGCTCCGAGAGCGCGTGCCAGGCGGCCACATCCGAGTACTTCACCAGCCAGACCTGCTACACCACCTGCAAGTACTCGTGGTTCTACAAGGTCACGAACATAGCAGGCTATGCAAGCTGCTGCTGCGGGATGAAGAAGCAGTTCGCATGCTCGGACTGCCCGGGCCAGAATCCGGAATGCCCGGATGCCAATTCGGTCTGTCCTGCGAACGCGCCTTCGTGGTATAGCCCGTGATCCTCTTTTTTCTCTTGAAAAAACGGCCGAGAGTACTGCCGGCTTCAGCCGAGCAGGTGAATCGGCCCACTCTTTTTCTTAAAATTCTAATTCTTAATGTCAGGAATAGCTTCAGTAGCGGGCGCGCCGCCGCCTTCGGCG
>JBFLVJ010000022.1:0-9170 GCA_040758595.1 Microcaldota archaeon
CGCCCCAAAAACTTACTGGAAATTTTTTGGGCGCTTTTTTTTCAAAAAAGCGCACTGAGCTACGGGCCCAATACTGGAGAAAGGAATAGTTCGCACAAGTATAAAAAATAACCGAAAAATGACCGGAAACCGGGATTCAGCCGCTTTCCTCCTCCCAGTCCTCGTCCTCGAAATCCCCGTCCCCGAGATCCTCTTCCTCATCGATCCGGAGCGGGATCATGGAAGATCACTCTTCTTCTTCCTCTTCCCATTCCTCTTCGTCCGAATCTTCGTCTTCCCACTCTTCTTCTTCGTCGATTCTCATCGGCTTCATATAGTCACCTTGATTGATGTGGGGGTATAATCGAGAAAGTCTTTTAAAACTACTTAAGGCGGATGGCCTCCAGGTCGATGAGCGCCCGGGATTCCTTCCTCATCATCATGCCGGCTGATCTGGCGAACTCTTCGGTCTTTCCCCAGTCACCGTGCATAGTTATGATGCGCTCGGGGGATGGCCTCAGGTTCTTTATGTAGGCCATCAGCTGCGCCCGGTCCGAGTGGCCTGAGAAGCCTTCGCAGGTCTCCACCCTCATGTTGATGTTGAGCGTCTTCATCTTGCCATCATCGCCCAGGATGGGCAACTCCTTCATGCCCCTCTGTATCTTGCTGCCGAGCGACAGGGCGCTCTGGTAGCCGACGAAGAGCAATGAGTTGTTCGGATCGTCCGCCATGAGCTTGAGATACTCATAAGACGGACCGCCGGTGAGCATGCCCGAGGGCGCCAGTATGATTGCCGGCTCGCCATTGACTATCTCCTCTCGGGATAGGCCCTTGGCGACCTTGATGAGCGGGGACTCGAAGGGGCTCCTATCCGAGAGTATCCTGCGCTGGAGCTGCTCCCTCATATATTCCGGATATGCTGTGTGGATGGCAGAGGATTCCATGATCATGCCGTCGATGTAGATGGGCATGTTCAGGTCGGGCTCCCTCCTGCTGAGTTCCTCCAGGACGAGCAGCATCTCCTGCGACCTTCCGACAGCGAACACCGGGATGAGCACCTTGCCCCTCTTGGCCGCGGTCTCGCGGATGATATTGGCCAGGTGCTTCTCGGTCTCGAACCTGTTCACTGAGATGTCCTTCCTCCCTCCGTAGGTGCTCTCTATGAAGAGCGTCTCGAGACGCGGGAAGTGGGTGGTCGCCGGATCGAACAGCCTCGTGAAGCCGAACTTCAGGTCGCCGGTGTAGACCAGGTTGTGCGCCCCCTCTCCGATATGGAGGTGGACGCTGGCGCTCCCTAGCATGTGGCCGGCGTTGTAGAGCGTCATCTTTATCTCCGGGGTTATGTCCACGACCTCTTCGTAGGCCACGGTCACCACGTTCCGGAGCTCCTTGTAGATGTCCTTCTTTGTGTATGGCGGGTTGATGTCGAATGCCTTCTTGCATAGGTTCAGGTAATCCTGCTGGAGGAGCACCATCAGATCCCTCGTCGGAGGGGTGCAGTAGACCGGGCCGTCATAGCCGTAGGCGAACAGGTAGGGCAGGAAACCCATGTGGTCCATGTGGCCGTGGCTGATGACGACAGCGTCTATATCCTCGAGCGAGAAACCCATCATGTTCAGATAGGGATATGCGCGGGTGGCATCGCCTGTAGCAGGGTTCACGCCGCAGTCGATGAGCACCTTGCTGTTCGGTGTCTGGACGAGCATGCAGGAGCGGCCCACCTCGCGGAACCCTCCCAATGCCACGACCCGTATCCAATCTCCGGGCGGGTTCGGCTGGCATATCTTCTTGCCCAGGTTGATCAGGAATTTCTTGCGCTCTCCTGCCTCGAGGGCGTTTATCTTCCTCACGCCGTCCAGGGTGGCCGAGGGCATTGTGGGCGCACGGAGGGTGACTGGCGCCCAGTTGGTGCGGAGCATGATCTCCTTGAGTATCGAGCCGCCCTTGCCTATCACCAGGCCGGGCTTGATGGCCTCGATGCGAACCTCGCACATCTCAGGGACGAAGGTTATGCTCTTGATGTCGGCTTCCTTCGGTACAAGCGCCTCTATCTCGGCCTTGGCCTCGTCGAGCTTCATGAGGTTGCTGGGATCCACCCTTATGGTGACCTTCTTCTTGAGGGCGCTGGCCAGCTGCTTTATCAGGCGGTCGTTGGAATAGAACGCCTTGATGTTCTTTATGTATATCACGGTGGAGAGCCCCTCCGGCTCCACCTTGGTCACTTCGCAGTCTGGGGGCATTATCTCGCTGATTTTCTTTATTATATCCTTATAGTGCAATGGTAACACCTCTGAAAAGAGTATGAATCAGGTTTGGTAGGGACTGAAAAAACAAAAGATATCAGGATGTGAGGAGCCTTGCGACGTCCTCTTTGTCCATCCTCTTGAAGCCGAATTTTGTGATGACCGCCAGATCGACCCTCTCGCCGCTCGCGGCGTCGCGCTTCATGGCGGCGCTAACTGCCTTCGCGGCTATCGGGAGGTTGACGGAGATGTCTTTCTCGCCCGTGTAAAGCTCTTCCAGTACACCGTATGCTATCGGCGAGCCGCTGCCTGTGGAGGTCATCTTCTCCTCGGTTATGCCCCCCATCATGTCCACCGAGAACAGCCTGGGCCTCTCGTCCATGCCCCCGATGAGGAGCTGGACGAAGAACGGGAAGAACTTGTACTGTGTGAGTATGTTTGAGAGCAGGGTGGCGGCCGCTTCTACGGTGGCCGGCTTCTCGTGCTTGAGCTCATAGAGCTTGAGCTCCGAGGTCATCCAGCGGATGAGCGTCTGCGCATCCCCGACCCCGCCTGCGATGGTCATGGCGATGTTGTCGCTGACCGGATATATCTTGTCTATGTCTTTGCTGGCGATGAGATAACCCATGGTGGCCCTCTTGTCGCTGGCCAGCACGACACCATCCTTGCAGACCAGGCCGACCGTAGTGGTGCCGGTCTGGACGCCTTTCGTGTTGATGCTATCTTCCATATTATCACGGGAGAACGAGTTGTAGTTTATTAACATGGGGAGAATTTATAAATGAATACTCCAGACGAGGAAAATAAAAGAAAAGGGAAAAGGAAGGCTTCAGGAGCACTTCCCGACGAGGGGCTTCGTGCCTGCCTGCGCGAGGCCCGTGAGGGAGCCCTTGTTGTAGGTTATCACCACATCATCATAGGTGAATGGTGTCCCTGCGGCTCCGCATGCGGCGGGCAGGACTCCGGTCATGATCTTGGCCTCACCGCTCGTGAAAGAGGTGTTGCCGCTGTAGATCGAAGCGCCATCGACGGATATGCCCGTTATGACGAGCCTGTCCAGGTCGTTGTTCTGGATCTCCAGGTCCAGCGCGGTGCCGCTCGCTTTAAACGCCTTTATGGCGAACGGAGCGGTCGCTCCCCAGTAGTTCTTGCTCTGGGTCTCGACCGAGCCTGCGCCGAGGCCTGAGAACCCGCCGACAAGATAGACCACCACCAGCGCTATCACCAGCACGACTGCCAGGATAACGAGGTATTCTGTTGAGACTTGGCCTTTTTTAATCAAAGAATCACCGGATAGAAAAGGAAGATGATTTTATAAAGGCTTTCTCAACCTGCGAAACCCGAGAGGAACGTCTCTATGAACGATTTGGCGATGAAATAGCCGATCGAAGACCCTACCGCCATAAGAGGGAAGTACTTGATCCCATATACCGCCCGGCCTCTGGCCACGATGCCTATCAGCATGGAGATGAAGAACGCGGTGGAGATGATGGCGGCGAGGGAAATCACGACCATGTCGCCGGTGGTTATCAGGATGGTGCCTGAGAACACTGGTATGCTGCCGGCCGCGGAGAGATCCGTTGTGGCTCCTTCAAGGTTTATCGCGAGGAAGACAGCGACGAAATGCGAGGATACCGCCAGCAGGAAAGGCATGACGATGACCAGGATGAACCCCAGGAAGAGGGTGTAGGTACGGGTGGCGCTCGTCAGCTCTGCCCGCAGATCCTGGATGCGCCGCACCTCCTGGGCTATCGAGGTGAGCAGCTTGGCCAGCTGCCCTCCGGACTGGAGGCCTTTGGCGAAGAGCTCCACGGTGCGGGTCAGGACAGGCGAATCGAAATAGGATGCCACTTCAGTCAGCGATGTGGGGAGGGGAGTCTTGCCGCCGCTCTTCGCGGTGCTGAGCATGATCTCCCCATACAAGGGGCCGAACTCAGGACGTGCGGCGTGAGCGAACGCAGCGAAGGGGCTCATGCCGGCCCTCAGGTTCGAAACCGTCAGCAGGAGGAAATCCGGCAGCACCTTCTCCATCCTGCTCGCCCTGTCCGATATGCGGTAATAGAGGTGGAAGTATGATACCCCGACGATAGCGATCCCGCCAGCCAGGAAGAGCGACATCGCCAGCGCAAGCGTCTCCGGGGTGGCTATCGGATCGAATATGAGCAGGTAGAGCGACATCAGGATCGCTCCGGAGAGGAACGCAGCCAAGCTCCATTTGCCCAGCCAGACCCGCTCGTCTTCCCTGATGCCGGCCTGCCTCAGCCGGACCGCGAGGTGGGTGCGCATGCCTTCTGGAAGCGCCGCACCGACGCGCCGGAATCCCCTCTGCTTCCGCAACGAGTCAGCCATATCAACCACCGAATAGCTCCGGCCTCATGGAAGCCATGTATCCTATCATCATCACCTGGAGGGTGGATGATAGGAGCAGAAGCACCGTGACGTTCTCGAGCGTGACCCCAAGGCCGCTGAAAGCGGATAGCAGTATCATGAATGTTATGCCCAGCGAAGGGGCGACCACTCCGCCGAGCATGTAGAGGAGCAGGAGGAAGTTGAGGTTTGACGAGTAGTTCTTTATCTCCCTGAAGAGGAAATCCTCCACGGCTGACGCTATGCTCTCCAGGGCATCGCCCATCCGCGCCCCGGATTCGAGGGCGTTGACCATCTGCCATGCCGCGCGCTTGAGGAACTCGCTTTCGGTCCGGAGGGCCAGCTGCTTGAGCGCTTCTCTCTCGGGTATCCCGCTGTCGACCTGGCGCACCACCCATTCCAGGTCGTCAGAGACGTAGCCGTAGCCAGCATGGGAGACGTTCTTTAGCGAGTCGAAGAGAGGCACTCCGCCGTCCACGTCGATTATTATCTCTCTCAATGCGAAGAGGAGGTCCTTGTTCTCCTTGGCGGCTATCTTCTTCATGATGATCGCCGGATAGAAGAGGTGGAGCATGAAGAACAGGAGCCATAGGGAGATGCCGATAAGGAGGGAGGGGATGAGCGGCTCCCCCTGCATCGCGGTCAATGTTATGAGCGCCAGGCTGAAGATGAAGAAGAGCAGCCCGTACGTGAAAGATGAGAGAAGCGATGCGACCAGGTATATCTCCGGGCGGACATCCAAGCGGATCTTGCTGAGCGTCTGCGGAAGGGCCGGAAAGGCGGGCAGCAGTACGAGCCCGAATTTGCCCATGCGCTTGAGCAGCCGCTCTGTCTTTGGGGTGGGGAAGAGCAGCAGGGGGATCTTCGCTTTCTGCATCTCATAGCACCTTCGATGGGACGGTGTTCTTCTCAGCCGCCCTCACTATCCCGGGGATATCGGAGTAGTACGCCTTCATCACTTTGCCCACATCCTCTATCCCTTCGAGGCCGTGCTTCAGCATCCACTGGAGGACCTTCTCTTTGTCCTTCTGGTCCTCTTTTATCTCGTTCTCGGTCATGCCGGTGCGCAGGTTCAGCTCCTCAAGGTAGCGGTGGGGCGCCCTCGCGGTCTCGAACGCATCCGTGCGCGGCTTCCATGTGAACACGCGGTTGAGCTCCGGCCCGCTGATGCCGCAGAGCACCTCGGAGATCTCGTTGGTCCTCCTGATGTTGCGCCTGCGGTCGCGGTACTGCACCAGCAGGAGGTGCACATCCTCCACCTGGGATGCGGGGATGGCGATGGGCGGCTCGATCAGCCTCTTGAGCACCTGCTGGCCGGTATCCGCGTGGACTGTGGAATAGACGCTGTGGCCCGTGTGCATGGCTTCGAAGAATACCTCAGCCTCTCTTTTGCGCCTCACTTCGCCCAGCACTATGCGATCGGGCCTCATACGCAGCGAGTTGACCATCAGATCGAGCATGGTCACTTCGCCAAGGCCCTCGGGGTTCGGCATCCTAGTGACGAGCGGCACCCAGTTCCACTGGTAACTGGGAAGGTAGAGCTCTCTCGTATCTTCGATGGTGACTATGCGCTGGAATGGCTGGATGAGGGAAAGCAGCGCGTTGAGCGCGCTCGTCTTGCCGCTGGCGGTCCCGCCGGCCACAAGCACGTTCATCTCATAGTGCATCGCCTGCCAGAGCAGCGCTCCCATCTCCGGAGACATCGCATTGTTATCTTTCTTTATGAATGAGACTATGGTCCACGGGTTCTCGGCGAAGAGACGCATGGTTATCGTGTTTCCGTAGGCAGATATCGGATGGAGGGTCGCATTGACACGTTCGCCGGTCCCGAGGTGGGCGTCCAGGATGGGATTCAGGGTGCTTATCTGCCTGCCGACCTTGCGCGCTATCTGCTGTGAGAAATTCTCTATCTCCGCTTCGGTATTGAGGACGATGTTGGTCCTCACCCATCCGAAGTCTTTGTGGTAGACCGAGACAGGCTGCTTCGCCGCGTTGACGACTATCTCCTCCAGCTGGCCGTCGTCTATGAGGGCCTCCAGCTCCCCGAGGCCGTACATCTCGTTGAGAACGATGCTGCTCAGCTGGTTGAGGAGGTCAGCTCCTGGCGCCAGATCCCGCGTGATTATCTCCTGGACCATCTTCTTCCTGGACTGGTAGAGCCGCTCCCTCTCGTCAGGGTTCTTCTCGCTCACCCAGACCTGCGACTTCTTGGAGGCCTCCAGCTTGACCGATTCCAGGTAGGCGCGGGTGGCCGCGCTCGCTTCAGGCAGCGATATCAGGTATAGGGGCCTGCGCTCCTCCGGCGAGTCTATCACATCCACATGGCCGCTCACATGCCCTTTCTTGGTTATGTCGTATGCCTTGAGGACATTGCCTTCATGCGGTTTGGGTTTCGGCGGCTCTTTGGAGGGGATGTACGTCATGGAAGGGTTCTCTATCATGTTGATGGGATAGTGGAGGTACGCCAGGCCGCTCTTCTCCATGCACAACGCGAACTTCTCTATCTTCTCCTCGTCCGTTGAGAGCTCTTTGGCGAGGTCACGGAAGCTCATGGTCCTGCTCTTGCTCAAGAGCTTGACCATCTTGTCGATCGTTGTGGCAAGCATAGGCAATCCATCTCATGCTCTTTTTTAATATCTTCTTCAGGTCGATATCCGCCTTTCAACCGAGTAGGGCCCGGATGAATGGTTTATCCAGACCTCATATGTATAAGAGGGCCTCTGGCTCTCGTTCAATGGCGGGAGGGCTGCCCCCAGCGAGATCTGCGCTGAGCAGTTCATAGCCTCGATGACAAGCGCTCCATCATCTCCGGAGTCCCTGCCTATGAAAACGCGCAGGGTGCTGTTGTCCGTGAACTGCACGAGGAACTCGGATGTCCCTGATGGATTCAGTATCGTCTCTTCGCTGTAGGAGCCGTTCAGGTCCAGGTATCTTATGGTGGTGTTGATGCCCGAGGGCGAGCCGGAGCCGAAGGGGATCAGGCTGATGCGCTCCTTCGGGACCGTGATGTTGATGGAATATGAGTATGCTCCGCTCTCTCCAGATATGCCCCTGAACTCCATCTTCCCTTCCTGGCTGTTGGAGAATAGGTAGCTGTCCGCGATCTCCATCTGGTATGAAGAGCTGGATACGCCGCTGAGGTTGAGCGATATGGATGCGTGGGACGCTTCGGCCAGGTCCTGCTCCAAGAGATCCTGGTAGCGCGAGAGCAGCGATGAGACGTTCTTCGCAGGGGTGTCCTGGCTGATGAGGATGCCGAAGGACGCATTGCCAGGATCCATGGAGATGCGCGGCCCCAGTATGGAGTTCAATCCGTAGACGGCCTGGTCGGCGGAGAAGTCCGCGTATGTCACCGGCTCCGAAAGCAGGAGGACGCGCTCCATCGCGAGGTAGTGGCTGTGGAGAGAGGTGGCGATGAGGAAGAGGAACACGAGGAAGAGGAGGGCGACGATTGAGAGAACGAATCCGCGCATGGCATCATCTCCTGTACCAGGACCGCATGGTCACGAGATAGAGGTCGTCGCCTCGCACGAAGGGGGCCGAGAGGCTTTGGAGCTCTTTGCCGAATTCCCAGCAGCCCTGCCTGGATACCGTCGCCAGCGGTTCTTCTCCAGGCTCCTGCAGCGTCACCTCCATGCACACCGAGGACGGGAGCGCATCCATCAGCTCACGGACAGCGCTTGCATTGCCATCGGCCATGCTGCGCAAACGCCCGTCCTGCGCCATCACCGAAAGAGCGTCCATGGAAAGATCCTTGAGATAGACCCCGCCTGGCGCCACCGGGTGGAAATCCTGGGCGGACAGGAGCACCATCATCAGGAGCATTATGGAAACCGCGGCCAGCGCATCCATGGATAGGAAAAACGCCTTCATCGGGACACCTCCACCCGCACTATGACGCTCTCTCCGTCCAGTATGGCCAGCCGGTCGAGCGAGACCGAGTCGTTCAGACCGGTGCCGAAAACCCCGTACTCGTAGAGGGTCTCTTCGCGATCCAGGTCGGTTATCCTTATGCCCAGATCATAGCGCTGCACGCCGAGCCTCTCCTTGACCAGATAGTATGAGGAATTCTCCTGGCTGAGGCGGGATAGCTTCCCGGAATCGAGCACCGAACGCGAGGCCGCGAGGCCGATGGCCTCGGCCTCGCCTAAATCCCCGCGCTCCCAGCCGGCCGGCTCGCCGGGCGTGGTGAGCAGGGAGTCGGCTGCGAAAAGCGCGTCGGTCTGCATCTGACGGTACATGCTCGCATGGCCCCACCTCATATCGAGAGACCTCCAGGCTATCGCGAAGAGGAGGAGCATGAATATGAAGGTGAGCGATGCGGCGGTGAAATCCACGCTCCAGACCTGGCCCTTACTCAAGGACGATCACCCCGCCTTCGTTCCGGATTGTGAAACTGCCTGAGACGATCTGCACCGGCTCGCTGAAGTAGATGAGAAGAGGGGCCTGGGCGCGCCCTTCGCCCCGCACCGATTCCACTGCGAGGCCGGAGACGGTTATGTTCTCCTCCCCGGATCGATAGGGCATCGTGAAATCGATGCTCGCCCCGGGCCCGGCCAGGTAGACATAGTTGAGGGCGGC
>JBFLVJ010000023.1:0-4562 GCA_040758595.1 Microcaldota archaeon
GGTGTATCGATGGTAGAGAAAGTTTTTGCTGTAGCGAAAGAACTGAGGGTAGGGAAGTACGTTCTCATAGATGACATACCGTGCAAGATAGTCAACATAGAGAGCTCGAAGCCGGGCAAGCACGGTGCCGCCAAGATGAGGATAACCGCGATAGGCATCTTCGAGGGGCAGAAGAAGACCCTTCTGAGCCCGGGTGATGCCGACGTGGAAGTCCCAATGATAGATCGGAAGAACGTCATGATACTCTCGGTTACCGGCAACAACGCCCAGGTCATGGACCAGCAGACCAACGAGGTCTATGACCTTGAGATACCTGAAGAGATGGTGAACGGCGCCGCCGCTGGCAAGGAGGCAGAGGTCCTCGAAGCCATGGGCCGCAAGAAGATGGAGAGGGTCAAATGAACGTGAACGTATTGGCATCCACAGACAACAAGCTATTGGACCGCAAAGAGATAGAGGCAGAGGTAGGTTTCGACGGAGCGACCCCGAAGAGGAGCGAACTGAAGGCGGCAGTGTGCCAGAAGCTGGCACTCAGTCCGGACATGACAGTCCTGAGGAAAGTCCAGAGCTCGTTCGGCAGGAAGACCGTAACGGTGACCGCATTCTCATATTCCAGCAAGGAAGCGCTCGCCGCGACCGAACCCGGATATGTGAAGAAGAGGGAGGGGATGCAGGAAGAGCAGAAAGCCCCGGCGGCTCCTTCTGATAAGAAAGCGTGATTCTCATGGCAGACGACAAGAAGAAGGCGGCGGCCCCGGCGGCCAAGAAGAAGAAAGAATCCAAGCCCAAGGCCTACAAGCCCGGAAAATCATGCCCGCGCTGCGGTGCCGGCGTGAGGCTGGCCGACCACAAGGATCGGAGCTCCTGCGGCAAATGCGGCTACTTCGAGAAAAAGTGAGGCCGCTGCTGCTTTTCGTGGCGGCGCTCTCTATACTCTCTTATCTTATCGTGGTGTCCTGCGGGCTCGTCCCCGGGACCATCTGTTCCTTCATCACCGACAACGCGCTCTATATCGGCTCTGCGGCCATCCATCTGGCGCTGCTGTCCCTGGCCATCTTCTTCCTATGGAAAACGGACTTGCGTTCCATGCTCGGCTCCCTTGGATTCCCAGGCGAGCCCAAGAAGGTCATCCTCTTCACCATCCTCTGCCTCGCAGGCATATTCGCCGTGCTGTTCGTCCTGACCATGGGCGCCCTCTACCTGGGCGTGAATGACCAGGGCAAGGTGGTGGACAAGATAAACGGCCTGCCGTTTTATGTCCTCGCGTTCGCCGCGTTCGGCGCCCCGATAACCGAAGAGCTCTTCTTCAGGGGATTCCTGACATCCAGATTCGGCGTCATCGGCTCTTCGCTGCTTTTCGGGGCGATGCACCTGGCATACGGCTCGGTGGTGGAGTTGGCAGGCGCGTTCCTCCTGGGCATAGTGCTCGCGCTCACATTCAGGCTGTCCAAGAGCATAACTCCCTGCATACTCGCGCACATGGCCTACAACACGCTCGCGATAACCGTGATGCTGGTGTTCGCATGAAGATCCTGGGCATCGAATCCACCGCGCATACGCTTTCCATCGGCATCACTGATGGCGGGAAAGTCCTCTCCAACGTGATAGACACCTACTCCGGCGGAGGGGAAGGGCTCATCCCCCGCAAGATGGCAGATCACCATTCCAAGGTCTTTTCAGAAGTGCTCGGCAGCGCGCTCGATAAGGCGGGATGCTCTCTCGGGGATCTGGACTTGGTCGCGTTCTCGCAGGGGCCGGGCATCGGCGCTCCATTATCGGTCGGTGTCGCATGCGCGAAATACCTCTCCTTGCGCCTCGGTATCCCGATAATCGGCGTCAACCACGGCTACGCCCATGCCAAGATAGCAGAACATCTATGCGAGGTCGAGAAGCCGTTGGTGCTCTATCTCTCAGGTGGCAACAGCCAGATCATCCTGGAGGATGCCGAAGGCTATTATCATGTCCTGGGGGAGACGCTGGACGTGGGCATCGGAAACCTCTTCGATTCGTTCGCCCGGGCGATAAAGATGGAGCACGCCCATGGCGCGGCGCTTGCCAAGCTCGCAGAGGGCGGCGAGTATGTCCCGCTCCCCTACAGCGTCAAGGGCATGAACCTGGTATTCTCAGGGCTGCTCACAGCGGCCGAGAAAGCAGCGGAGAAACGTTCTCACAAGGACGTCGCATTCTCTTTGATGGAGACCTCTTTCGCCATGACTTGCGAAGTCACCGAGCGCGCCCTCTTCCTGACAAGGAAGCGCAACCTCGTCGTGTGCGGGGGAGTGGCCCAGAACAGGCGGCTCCAGCAGATGCTCAAGACCATGTGCGAGGAGGATGGCATCGGATTCTCTGTCTCCCCGGACGAGTTCAACAGGGACAACGGGGCGATGATAGCTTATGCCGGCTGGCTCCTCTACAAGAAGCATGGTCCCATGAAGATAGAACATTGCGTCCCGGTCACCAACTACAGATTCGAGAGGATGAAGGAGATACTGGGCTAGCCAGAGCCCATGTTGAAGACACCCCACCTCAGCGATTTCGTTTTCTCCAGTTCATCCGCCATCTGCTCCAGGAGGGCGGCCTTGGCCTTCCTGTAGTCTCCCGGTTCCATCTGCGCGTTTCCGATGGCGAATCTCAGGTTCTTGGCATTGAAGCAGAACATCCCGTCCCGGACGTTCTCGCAATTGTGGAGGAAATAGGCGTCCGAGCAGTTGTTGGAGCAGTCGGTCTCGAATGTGCGGGCGAGGTTCATGGAGTAATAGCTGTTGATGCAGAAGCTGGAGGAGAACGCGAGAGCAGAGCCGAACATGTATTTGGAGCTCCGCGGCCAGTACGAGTAGGCGGCGCACTCGTTGTAGGATGCTATCGGACAGCGATAGACGTTTATCGAAGTGTTGCAGAGGGGTGTGAGCATGGCGTTCCTGCACTCTCCGACCACCCCGTTGGGGTTGACGAAACCGATACTCCCCACCGCTTTCTTCAATGAGTCCAGCGAGCCTATCTCGGCCTCTTCGAGCCTGCACCTCTCCCCGACCAGCATATACTCGTCCTGGTCCACCAGGCGCTCAGGCGGGAACAGGTCGCATGGAAGCATCTCGGCCACATGCATCGATCTGCCGGTCGCGGCGGAGCGCCGCTCTCCGACCGACGGGATGTGCCGGTTGAGCCAGCCTCCGTATGCCTCGATGCCTTCGAGGGGCCTTCCGAGAAGGATGGATGTGGTCTTCCTGAATCCTTCCTCTATGGGCCCCATCTCTCCCGCTTCGCCGGACGGCTTCGGAAGGCGCTCCAGCCCTATCCCCGCCGGCTTCGCGCTTGCGTCTATCATCTCCATGAGGCTCGGGAGCCGCTTCCTCTCCATGAGCTCGTCCCTTATCTCGGCGAGGAGCTTGGCTTTGAGCGCGAGATATCTGTCCCGGGTAAGCTCGAGGTTGCCGATGACATTCCGTTTCCCCCTGAGGTTGAATGAGAACATGGCATCCTGCGAGTTCTCGACGCTGCAGCAGAAATAGCAGTCGCTGGAAAGGTAGCATTTCCAGGCTTCGAGGCATCTGGACTGCTGCTGCGTCTCGAAAGCCCTGATGAGGTGGCTGCAGCCGTAGTCGCTCACCACGGCGAACAGGTGCCTGCTGCCACGGCAGTTGGAGGAGTATGCGATATGCTCGGAATCGTAAATGAAATTGGAGCCCAGGATGTGGAACGAATTCTGGACGTCTGAGCTACGCTCGACGTTCCTGGAGTTTCCGAGCACTATATTGCCGCAGTAGGCGCGCCGCTCTCCAAGCGCCTCGATTATGGAATCGATGTCCTTTATCTCGTCTATGCCCAGGGGCGAATATGCCTTCCCGTAATCTATCTCGTCGAGGGCTACGAACCGCGCATCCTGCCCGTAGTCGGTTATCGCGCTGAACACCTCTTTCCCGGAAAGCCACGACTTTTTCGTGAGCATGGGCTTCCGGTGCTCGGATAGCCATCCTTCGTACTCTGCGAGCCCTCCGATCTCCTCCCCGAGCACCGCCCTGCATGTGCTTTTCCATGACCTGTCCACAGCCTCATACGTCCCTGATTTCACGATGCCATCTCCTGCCATCATAATCCCATCTCCCTTCTCCTCAGGCCTCTTTTGGATTTTATCAATGTGCCGTCCTCCACCGATACCGAAGTCGCGTAGGCTCCGTATCCGGGTTCGCGTCCGTCCCAGGGTCTCTCCGAAAGCGTCTTGCCTGAGAAGGCCTCCGCGCCTGAAAGCGGCGGCTCCTGGGCATCCACGTCCTTCCCGCCGCAGCCGGCTTTCCCCCCTCCGCCACCGGCCGGATCGCCGCCTCCGTTTCCGCCCCGTCCAGCCGCGACAGGAGCGGCGCCCTCTCCCAGTCCCCACACCCCCGCGTCCACAACCCTCAGCTTCATGGGGATCAGGTATCTCTCCCCGTCGAAAAGCCTGGCGACGCATTCTCGCTGGTTCAGGCGGACGAACATCTCCTTCTTCGATTCCTCCAGCTCCAGGGGACCGCGTGACTTCTTGAAGTACTCCTCCACCTTGATATCCATCACCGAGCTGAGGATGG
>JBFLVJ010000024.1:0-1798 GCA_040758595.1 Microcaldota archaeon
TATTCCTAGCATCTGTTAGTAGCCCCTATGCACAGGAAGGCCAGGGCCACCATCAGGGATATCAAATCGCTGAAGATACAGGGCGCCCGCAACGTCGCCCGCAGCGCGGTCGAGGCCCTCATGGCCGCGGCCAAGGACTCCAAAGCCAAGAGCGCAAGCTCGCTCCTAAAAGAGCTCTCTTTGACTGCCAGGGCCCTCTCGGAGAGCAGACCCACAGAACCCATGATGAGGAACCTCCTGGACGAAGCGCTCTCGTTCGGAGAGGAGAAGGCCGAGGAGGCCCGCTCGGTCGCGGAGCTGAAAAGGGCGCTGATCTCTCATGAGAATGACACGCTTGCCGAAGTGCAGAGCGCCGCGGAACGGCTCGCCAGATACGGGGCGGAGATGATACCCGATGGCGCGCTGGTGCTGACGCACTGCCATTCCTCCACGGTAACGAAGAGCATCATCCAGGCCAAGAAGATGAGAAAAAAATTCTCGGTCGTCTGCTTCGAGACCAGGCCCAGATACCAGGGCAGGATAACCGCGGCGGAGCTGGCGGAAGCGGGAATAGACGTAACACTCTCCGTTGACGGCGGGATGCAGCGATTCATGAAGAAAGCGGACATAGTGCTGGTGGGGGCGGACTCTGTCACTTCCAGGGGGGACCTCATCAACAAGATAGGCACCTCCACCCTGGCCCACATCGCCAGGATGAACGACGTGTCATTCTACAGCTGCGCAGAGCTCTACAAGTACAGCCCGATGACGATTTTCGGGGAGAGGGAGGAGATAGAGCAGAGGGACCCCAGGGAGGTCTGGGAGCGGCCGCCGAAGAGGATCAAGATAAACAATCCCGCGTTCGAGGCAACGGCCGCCAAGTATGTCAGCGGGTATGTTACCGAACTGGGAGTGATACCTCCGCAATCATTTTTCACTATGGCCAGCCAGAAGCTGGGGATAAAACTATACGAGTGATGCTATGGTAGATTACGTGGAGAAGGAACCTTCGTCCAAGAAAGTGGATGTCTGGAAGCTGAAGCAGTACGTCTGCAAGGTCAAGCCGATAAACATCTACACCGGCAAGAACATCATAGTGCTGAACGAGGCCGAGGCCAAAGAGCACGACATGTATTCCGGGTACAGGACAGAGCTCAGGCACGGCGGAAAGAGGATAATCGCCATAGTGGATGTGAGCGAGGAGCTGGTCGCGCCCGGAGAGGTCGGGGTCTTCAGGGACCTGGCCGCCGAATACAAGCTGAAGAAAGGCGAGAAAGTGGAGATCGTCCACATGGACCGGCCCGAATCCATCCGATACATCAAGAAGAAGCTCGACAAGGGCGTCCTCAACGAGATGGAGATAAAGACCATCGTACGCGAGATCATGCAGGACCGGCTCAGCGAGATAGAGACATCGGCATGGATAACTGCTGCGTACATCAACGGTTTCTCAGATGACGAGGTTATCGCGCTCGCCCATGCCACCGTCGAATCCGGCGAGAGCCTGAACCTGGGCAAGCGCCCGGTGCTGGACAAGCACTGCATCGGTGGCGTCGCCGGCAATCGGACCACGATGGTGCTGGTGCCGATCATCGCGGCAGCCGGCTGCTACATCCCGAAGACGTCATCCAGGTCTATAACATCGGCATCCGGGACAGCAGACACCATGGAGGTCCTCTGCAACGTCACCTTCAACATGGATGAACTGCGCTCTATAGTATTGAAGGCGAAGGGGGCTATGGTCTGGGGCGGCGGCATGGCGCTAGCTCCTGTCGATGACAAGCTGATCCGGGTGAGGCACCCCCTGAGCCTGGATCCG